>JAPSLB010000004.1 GCA_031181145.1 Microvirga sp. | reverse complement strand
CACAAAAGCCCTTGAGGACCACAACCCTCAAGGGCTTCGTCGTGTCCAAAGCCCGAGCAACCCCCTCCGAGCAACACCCGCCAGCGCCTCCCCGCATCAAAACCCAACACTCAAAACCCAAAGAAAATCACACAAGGCGATAGCGCCCCAAAGGACCGGAAAGCCTTTGCGCCATGTCTTGGCAGACGGGTTACCGAGGTCTAAAACCGCATTTGGATCCGGTGAGGCCGATAGACGCAAAGGGGGAGGGGAATGGCATCCGAAGGAATGGGTCTTCGTGACTATTTGCGCCTCGCGCCTGTCATACCCGTCGTAACGGTGACCGATGCCCGGATCAGCATCGATCTGGCTCATACCCTCGTTCGCGCCGGGCTTCCTGTGATCGAAGTGACGCTCCGCACGCCCGCCGCCCTCGACGCGATCAGCGCCATCGCGAAGGCCGTCCCTGAGGCTGTGGTAGCGGCCGGGACCGTGCTGTCGAGTAGCCAGATCGCGGAAGTAGCCGACGCGGGAGCCAAGTTCATCGTCACCCCAGGAACCTCGCTGAAGCTGGCGGAGGAGCTGCGTGAGGCGAGCATTCCCGCGATGCCCGGCTGCGCTACGGTGTCGGAGGCGGTGACGCTGGCCGAGATGGGGTTCCATGCCCTTAAGTTCTTTCCGGCCGTGGCCTCGGGGGGAGCGGCGTGGCTGAAATCCGTCCATGGGCCTCTTCCGAATCTCGTATTCTGCCCCACGGGCGGCATCGATCGCGCGAGCGCGGCCTCCTATCTTTCTCTCCCCAACGTCGCCTGTGTGGGTGGCACGTGGGTGACGCCCGCGGCCGCCATGAAAACGGGAGACCTTGTCGAGATCGAGCGACTCGCAGCCGACGCGGCCTCCCTGCGCCGCGAAACCTGAACCATTCTTTCCCCCCTCCGTTGTGTTCATGCTTTGTCATTGAACCGTCAGGAGGAGTCCATGGTCGATTACAGGAAGCTGTTGGATGCATTCGTGGGCGCGATGGGCCGCCCGGAGCCGCATCAGGATCGGCAGGAGATTCCCCAAGCCGGCAGGAGCGCCGGGCTGCCGCAGGAGAGCTTCGGGAAGACCGTGACGCAACCGGCCGGCCAGTCGCCCGAGCAGCTTCTCCAGAAAGCCAAGGACTTGGCAGCCCAGCATCCGGGCGCAACGCAGGCGGCGCTCCTGGGCCTCGCAGGGCTCTTGTTCGGCCGGCGCAAGAAAGGCAAGCTCACGAGCAACCTCGTGAAACTCGGCGGTCTTGCGGTCATCGGAGGCCTTGCTTACCGCGCCTATCAGAAGCAGCAGGGTGGAGCAGGGATTGCCGCACCATCCCAAGAGCCGGCTTTGACGGAGGGTGAGGCATCCTCCGGCGGGTCCGTGGCCCAGGCGGCCCTCAACCTTCCCGAGACATCCCGCTTCCATCCTGTCTCTCAGACAGAGGATGACGCTTTGCTTTTCCTAAGAACCATGGTGGCGGCAGCGGCGTCCGACGGCAGGATCGACGAGGCGGAACGCGCCCGCATCGTGAAGGGGTTGGTCGAGGCCGGCATCGATCCTCAGGCCAGCCGGTGGCTGGAGCGGGAGATGGCTTCGCCCGCGAACGTGGAGGAGCTGGCAGCCAACGTCAACGACCCCGAGAAGGCCGCGCAGGTTTATGCGGCGGCACGCATCGCGATCGATCCTGATACGCTCCAGGAGCGTGAATTCCTCCACCAGCTTGCCGAGGCCCTCGATCTCGATCCGGCGACACGGGCGCAGATCGACGGGATGGCGGGCGCCTTGACCTGACCTCTTCGGGCGGCGGAGCGGTCGGCTCGAGGCTCGAACAGGAGACGGTTTCGGATGCCGGGGTCCGGAGGGCTTCGCCGTTCTGCGGCGAAACGCCAGTCGCGGCAGGAGCGGCCGCTGTTACGCCGCTTCGAAATGAATTGTATGATTTATTCGAAAGTCGCCTTGCGTCGCGAAACGTTTCGTTTTCGAGTGCTTGCCGAAGGATTCCGCAAAGCAGGACCGCTTTCGCCGCAACGATTGGACACAGGCCCTGCCCATCCCAGATAAGGGCGAAACGCCTGTTATGATTTAAGAGGACCCCAAGAATGGCTGACAGGCCCCATCGCCGCTCCCCCGATCAGCTTCGCTCTCGGCTCTGGTTCGACAATCCCGACAATCCCGGCATGACGGCGCTCTATCTCGAGCGCTACCTGAACTTCGGCCTTACGGGCAAGGAGCTGCAGGGCAAGAAGCCGATCATCGGCATCGCTCAGACCGGCTCCGACCTCTCTCCCTGCAACCGTCACCACCTCGAACTCGCCAAGCGCGTGCGCGACGGCATCACGGCGGCGGGCGGTGTGGCGTTCGAGTTCCCCTGCCACCCGATCCAGGAAACGGGCAAGCGCCCGACGGCCTGCCTGGACCGCAATCTGGCCTATCTCTCCCTCGTCGAGGTTCTCTATGGTTATCCGCTCGACGGCGTCGTGCTGCTGACCGGCTGCGATAAAACCATGCCTGCCTGCCTCATGGCGGCGGCCACCGTGAACATCCCGGCGATCTCGCTCAACGTGGGTCCCATGCTCAACGGCTGGCACCACGGCGAACGCACCGGTTCCGGCACGATCGTGTGGAAGGCGCGCGAGCGTCATGCGGCGGGCGACATCGACTATCAGCAGTTCATGGACATCGTCGGCTCCTCCGCGCCGTCGGTGGGCCATTGCAACACCATGGGCACCGCTTCGACCATGAATGCCTTGGCCGAGGCGCTCGGCATGTCGCTGCCCGGTTCGGCTGCGATCCCCGCGCCCTATCGTGAGCGTGGCCAAATGGCCTACGAGACGGGCAGGCGCATCGTCGAGATGGTATGGGAGGATCTGAAGCCCTCCGACATCATGACGCGCGAGGCCTTCGAGAACGTCATCGTCGCCAATGCGGCCATCGGCGGTTCAACCAATGCGCCGATCCACATCAACGCGATTGCGAAACATATCGGCGTCCCGCTCACCAATGACGATTGGGAGCGAATCGGCTTCGAGATCCCGCTGCTGGTGAATGTGCAGCCCGCCGGCGAGTATCTCGGCGAGGAGTACTTCCGCGCGGGTGGCCTGCCGGCGGTCATGGCGGAACTCATCGGTGCCGGGAAAATTCACGAGAATGCCCTGACCTGCACAGGCAGGACCATCGGCGAGAATTGCAAAGGCAAGTTCACCTGGGATCACGACGTGATCCGCTCCTATGAGAATCCGCTGAAGGAGAAGGCCGGCTTCCTGAACCTCAAGGGAACGCTCTTCGACTCCGCGATCATGAAAACCAGCGTGATCAGCCAGGAATTCCAGGAGCGTTATCTGAACAACCCGGACGACCCGAATGCCTTCGAGGGGCGCGTCGTGGTGTTCGATGGGCCTGAGGATTACCATCACCGCATCGACGATCCGTCACTCAATATCGACGAGCACACCATCCTCATCATGCGCGGCGCGGGGCCCATCGGTTATCCCGGCGCTGCGGAAGTGGTGAACATGCAGCCGCCCGGATCGCTCATCAGACGCGGCGTGCTCTCGCTCCCCTGTGTCGGCGATGGGCGCCAATCCGGCACGTCCGGGACGCCGTCCATCCTCAACGCCTCGCCTGAAGCGGCGGCAGGCGGCGGTTTGGCGCTGCTGCAGACAGGTGACCGTATTCGCATCGATCTCAACACGCGCACCGCCGACATCCTGCTTCCCGAAGAGGAGTTGCAGAAGCGCCGCGCCGATCTGGAGGCGCGGGGAGGCTATGCCTACCCGGCGAGCCAGACGCCCTGGCAGGAAATTCAACGCTCCATGGTGGATCAACTCTCCGAGGGCATGACGCTCAAGCCCGCGGTGAAGTATCAGAAGGTCGCGCAGACCTTCGGTGAGCCTCGCGACAACCACTAAGGCATTCGAAGAACTCTGGGAAACGTTATGACGGATCGGCTGAAGAACAGGACTGCCCTCGTGACTGCGGCAGGACAGGGAATCGGGCGTGCCATCGCGGAGGCTTTCCTTCGCGAGGGAGCGCAGGTGTGCGCAACGGATCTCGACGAGAAAAAACTCGAAGGCCTCGAGGGAGCAACGCGGCGAGGGCTCGATGTGCGTTCGAGTGCCGCAGTCGATGCTCTCGTCCGCGAAGCCGGACCCTTCGACATTCTCGTGAACGCGGCGGGCTTCGTTCATCACGGCACCGTGCTCGATTGCTCGGAGGACGATTGGGATTTCTCGTTCGATCTGAATGTGAAATCCATGCACCGCACCATCAAGGCCGTTCTGCCGGGCATGCTGGAGAAGGGCGCGGGCTCGATCGTCAACATCGCGTCCGGCGCATCTTCCGTACGGGGCATTCCAAACCGCTATGTGTACGGTGCGACGAAGGCGGCGGTGATCGGCCTCACCAAGGCAGTGGCGGCCGATTTCATCAGGCAGGGTATTCGAGCCAACGCGATCTGCCCCGGTACCGTGCAGTCGCCATCGCTCGACCAGCGCATCGCGGAATTGGCGGCAAGCTCCGGCCAGAGCATCGAGGCCGTGCGCCAAGCCTTCGTCGATCGCCAGCCGATGGGGCGGCTAGGCACTCCCGAGGAAGTCGCGGCGCTCGCCGTCTATCTCGCCTCCGACGAAGCGAGCTACACGACGGGTCACATCCAACTCGTGGATGGAGGTTTTGCACTCTGAGACCTCTTATCGTCTCTAGACCCGATGGAGAGATCCCGACTCGCCGCTGTGCTGGAGGGCGCACCTTGCCTTGCTGAGCCAGGAGGCCGCCTCCTCGTGCCGCCAATCCAGCATCAATGCGTTCCGAAAATCGCTGATGGCGTGGTCGTATTGGCCGAGGCCGAGCAGAATTCGGCCGCGGATGAGGTGAAAGCGGACGGTATGGGTGGGGCAGCTATCTCCAGAACTGGATAACGAAAACCGAAGAATCCAGTTCGCAAGGGAGTCTGAAAGAGACGGTTTCTGCCGCGCAACACTGTTCTGCTTGTTGGGCATCGTTTCGTCCTCAGGGTGCATACTGGTTCAGCCAGTTCATTTCGGCACAACAAGTTTTGTGCTTGGAACCTCCGACTAGAATGGCTTTGCTCGTCGTTCGCGGAAATCGGAGGAGCGCACGACTTGTCGGAAACGCGCAGAAAAACTATTGATTCAAGGCTGATAGTTTGACGGCTGCAGGGGGGAGCAAGGTATCTCGGCATGCCCGACGACAGTTCTAAGTCCGAGCCGGTTGTTCAAAGCACTGGCGCTCTCGATTTTTCGTTGCGATCACCTCGCCTCGATGAGCTTGAGGATGTCGTCTACCGGTACGTGAGACCTAATAGCCTTAATACCACATCTCGAATCCGTGGCCTCGATGGTCGGCTCAGCCTTCACGGTCAGAGAGATTTCGGGGTCTTTACCGTCCGCTACGGGGCCGACCTGACAGTCAGGCTTCATCCTGTCGACAGGGCGAGCGACGACCGGCTGGCGTTCATCATGGCGGAAAGCGGTGCCGGGCAAGTGGCGATCGAGGGGCAGGAATATGCGTTTACGGCTGAGCAGGGAACCATCATCCCAGCAGGACCGGAAACATTTGTAAGCTACCGAAATGATTGCGAGACGCTTGCGGTGCTGCTCAATCGCAGCAAGCTCGCGGATCTATGCACGAAGTTGCTCGGGCGCGAGATCGAGCAGCCGGTCGAGTTCGACAAGCAGTTTTCCCTGGAGAGCGCGGCTGGGCAGAGCTGGCTGCGGCTCGTCCGCTATGCCGCTGACGAGTTGAGCCATCCCCTCTCGATGACCCGGCAAATGCCCGCTGCGGCACAGCAGCTCGAGCAGATGATGGGTTCCGCCCTGCTGCTGGGCCATTCTCACAATTACTCAGCGGCGCTTCTTCAGCCCCAGCCGGCGGCAGCTCCGTATTATGTGAAAAGAGCGGAAGCTTATATCGAGGCGCGTTTCGCCGAGCCGTTGTCCCTGGCCGACATCGCGGCCCACGCGGGCGTAAGCGCGAGAAGTCTCCAGAACGGCTTCCAGACTTTCCGCAACATGACCCCCATGGCGTTTCTTCGGCTGATACGGTTGCGGCGGGCGCAGGAGGCTCTTCTCCGTGCTGATCCAGCCTTGGCGACGGTGACGCAGATCGCGCTGAGCTGCGGCTTCAGCCACATGGGCGAGTTCGCCGGTCTCTACAGACGGACCTTCGGCGAGATGCCGAAACAGACCCTGTGGAGAGCGCTTTCCCGCTAGAGCATCGGACGTGAAAAGCGGATCTGCACATTGGGACCCAACCGACGCCCCAGGCCGTAAGGAGCGCATCGTTTGGCGCGAAAAGCCGGGTCTGCTTCTTCGCACGATGCGCTAGAGCTGATGCCACGCAAGTGAAAACGGCCCTCGTCTTTGGCTCCCCGCATTCTAGACGGCGAACCGGATCCACTTCGCCCAAAAGGCTCTAGGCCCGCCAGGGGGAACAAGCACTCGGCAGGGGGACCTGACTTTCTCCTTCGGCCCGGATCATCTGCCGTTCCAAGGCGTCTCCGAAACGGGTGTGAGCGGGCCCTTGCCGTTGAACCATGAGATGAGATTGTCGGCGACCAGCTGGCCCATGGCGTTGCGTGTGTGGACGGAGCCCGAGGCGATATGGGGCAGAAGCACCACATGTTCCATGTCGATCAGTTCCTGCGGAACGCGCGGTTCGTCCTCGTAGACGTCGAGACCCGCGGTCAGGATCGTGCCGGATTTCAGGGCTTCGATCAGCGCCTGTTCATCGACCACGCTGCCGCGCGCCACGTTGATGAGAATGCCATTGGGACCAAGAGCCTTCAGGACGTCCGCGTTGACGAGGTGCCTCGTCGAAGCGCCGCCCGGGGTGATGACGATCAGCACGTCGCAGGCCTCGGCCAGACCGACGAGTGTCGGGTGGTAGGCATAGGCGACACCCTCCTGCCGCGTGCGCCCGTGATAGGCGATGCTGACGTCGAAACCCTCCAGACGCTTCGCGATGGCCTTGCCGATGCGCCCGAGGCCGACGATGCCGACCTTCCGTTCGCGCAGGGTCGGCGAGAGAGGGAAGGGCGCTTCCAGCCAGCGTCCTTCGCGCAGGTAGCGGTCCGCCTGAGGGATCTTGCGCAGGGTGGCGAGAAGCAGGCCGAGCGTGAGATCCGCCACTTCGTCGTTGAGCACGTCCGGCGTATTGGTGACGATGACGTTCCGCTTGGCGGCTTCCGTGACATCCACGTTGTCGTAGCCTACGCCGAAACTCGACACGATCTCGAGATTCGGCAGGCGCTCGAACAGGGCCGCCCCCATGCGGCCGTAGAGTGTGCTCGTGGCAACGCCGCGAATGCGCGGGCCGACCTCGCTCAAGTACCGGTCGCGATCCTCATGCTCCCAAAGCCGGTGGAGATTGAAGGCTCTGTCGAGCGCATCGATGACGATGGGCATCATCGGAGCGGTCATAAGGATATCGGCTTTGCTCATGGTGTTTCTCTGATCTTCAGGCAATCGTGCAGCGCGATGCAGGCTTCCGGAATGCCTCGTCGACGAGGCCCGCCTCCCTCTGAAGGGCTGCCTTCACATCCTGGGGCAGGTCGAGCCAATGACAACCGCGCAGCGCGGCTTCGAGCCCATAGAGGGCATTGAGGCTCACCTGGCGGGGGAGCATGAACTTGAGGCGGCGATAGGCCTCGACGGAGCCGATGGCTTTGAGATCGGACATTGTGCGGATACCGGCTTCCTCCAACCGGCCTCGGGTGACAGGGCCGATTCCCGGAAGGGTGCTGACGGGCGCATCGATCATGAGAAGGGATCCGGCTCCTGCTGCATCGTGACGCCACGATAGAGCAAGTTCCGGCCGGAGGCGATAGACTGCGCGGTTTTGGCGGAAACGAGTCCTGGATGGCTCAGGCGGTGACGGTGAGTTCGGGCTCCTCGGAGCCCAGATCCTCGAGATCGTCCTCAGCTTCGAAGCCGGTTTGATCGGCGCCAGTGATGCCGGCGAGATTCTTCGCGGCCTTGCGCAGCAGCTTGCGGAGGCGCTTACGGTCCTTGTTGTCGAACCCCGCGAGGAGTTCGGCCTCTACCTCGTCCCAGAGGGCATCGATGGCGGCGGCCTTGCGCTTGCCTTCCTTGGTGAGCTTCACGCGCACGACGCGTGCATCGCCCGGCTCCGTGTGCCGTTCGACCAGTTTGAGGGAAGAGAGGCGGGATACGGTCTTGGAAGCAGTCGGCGGGCGCACGCGGAGGATGGCCGCGAGATCGCCCATGGTCATGGGGCCGGAGTTGGCAAGTGCTTGAAGAACCTGTTCCTGACCCGCGAAGAGGCCGAGCTCGGAGAGCTTGTCGCCCGTGCGGCTGCGATGGAGGCGGGCCGCTTGGACCAGGGCCCAGCCGACGCTTTTCACGCCCGGGTGAACGATGTCCTTGTCCATGCAATGCCCCTCTGGTGCAACGATGGCATCATCTTGAGCAGGAAGTCATGACGTTTCGATGACGGATCTGTTACCGTCAACAGATCTCGTCATGTTTCCCGGGGCAGGGCGCTCTCGTGCCAATGCCGCAGCAGAACCCTGGTCAGAGCGCTCAGGGCGAGAAACAGGGTGATGCCCATCAACGCCAGGAGGACGAGAGCCGCAAAGAGGCGGGGAATATTGAGCCGATACTGGCTCTCGATGATGCGATAGGCCAGTCCGGATCCGGCTCCCGCGGATCCGGCCGCCATCTCGGCGACGACGGCTCCGATCAGGGAGAGGCCGCCCGCGATGCGCAGGCCCGCGAGGAATGCAGGCAGGGCCGCGGGGCGGCGTAGATACCAGAAAGCCTTCAGCCGGGAGCCGATCCGCGCTCCCCATCCTCCCTGCGCGGGAGCGCCGTAGAGCCGGAACAGCTCCAGGAGGTTCCGATCGACGGATTGCAGTCCCAGCATCGTATTGGAGAGGATCGGAAAGAAGGCGACGAGCCACGCGCAGGCCAGCACCGCGACGTCCTGAGGCATGTAGATCAGCAGCAGCGGTGCAACCGCGATGACGGGCGTGACCTGCAGCACGACGGCGAAGGGATAGAGCGAATATTCGACGATGCGCGAGAGGCTCAATGCGACCGCCAGTGCAACGCCGCCGACGACGGCGAGGGCGAGAGCGGCGAGCGTGGTTTTCAGCGTGACCAGAAGAGAGGCCGACAGAAGCGGCCAATCGGCCTTCATCGTCGCCGCGATCAGACTCGGGGCAGGCAGGATATAGGGCGGCACGTCGGCAGCCCGCACGTAGATTTCCCATGCCGCGATGGCCATGACGAAAACCGCGAGCGGCAGGACGAGCTTGAGGGGATCGCGGGTCATCGCAGCCTCCCGCCCGCCATGCTGTTCGTCAGAGCCAGCGACGCCTGCCGGCACAGATCCGCATAGGCGAGGCTCGTCCGGAAATCGCCGCCACGTTCGGAGGAGGATACGCCCGCGATCTCGGCGACGATCCGTCCCGGGCGCGGCGACAGAACGGCGATGCGGCTCGACAGATAGGCGCTTTCGTAAACCGAGTGGGTCACGAACATGATCGTGCAGTTCAGCTCTCTCTGCGCCTCGAGAAGGTCGTCGTTCAATTTGAAACGCGTGATCTCGTCGAGGGCCGCGAAGGGCTCGTCCATGAGGAGGAGGCGCGGCCTCACGCTGAGAGCGCGGGCAATGGAGACACGCATCCTCATGCCGCCGGAGAGTTCGCGCGGATAAGCCTTCGCGAAATCCTCCAGGCCGACGAGGGCGAGACTCTCCGCGATGCGGCCTTTGGCCTCGCTCCGGGAAACGCCGCGCAGTCGCAGCGGCAGCCACACATTGTCCGCCACATTGGCCCAGGGCATCAGGGTCGGCTCCTGGAACACGAAGCCGATCTCGCCGCGATGATCCGCATCGGAAGAGCCGGGCCAGGTCACGGTTCCCGACGTCGGTTTCGTGAGGCCCGCGACGAGGCGAAGCACCGTCGATTTCCCACAGCCGGAAGGGCCGAGGAGAGAGAGGAAATCGCCCTCGCGAATATCCAGGTCGAACCGGTCGAGGGCCGTCACGCCGTTGGCGAAGACCTTTCTGACACGGTCGAGAGATACGAGGGTCTGGGTGTTCATGGTCTGCGCGGCGCCTTATGCGGGCGATGCCGGCTACTTTCTCAGCTCGAGCCCCACGCCCTTGTTGACGAACCGGAGCGTGTAGGCCTTCGTGTAGTCGAGATCCGGCTTGAAGAGGCCGGCCCTCACCATCTTGTCGAAGAAGTCCTTCATGCGCGCGTCCGACATGGCGCCGATGCCGTGCTTCCGCGCATCGCCCGAATCGACGATGCCGTATTCCTTCATCTTCGCCACCGCATATGCGAGGATCTCGTCCGTCATCTCGGGATTGTCGCGCTTGATGAGCGCGTTCGCCTTGGCGTTGTCGCCGTAGAGATAATTGTACCAGCCGATCGTGGAAGCATCGACGAAGCGCTGCACGAGATCAGGGTCCTTCTCGGCCACCTCGCGACGGGTCTCGACGGTGGTCGAATAGGTGCTGAAGCCGTAATCCGCGAGCAGGAACACGTTGGGCTTGAAGCCCGCCGCCTTCTCGATCACCAGCGGATCGGACGTCGCGTAGCCCTGCTGGACGGCCTGCTTGTTGGCGATGAATGGCGCCGGACTGAAGCCGTAGGGCTTGATCTGCTCGTCCCTGAAGCCGAACTCCGCCTTCATCCATTGAAAGAAGGTGGCGGTGCCGTCCTTCGAGAGCAGAATGTCGTTCGATTTCTTGAGATCCTCGAACCTGTCGAGGCCCTGGCCCGGGTGGCTCATCAGAACCTGCGGCTCTTTCTGGAAATGAGCGGCGACCACCACGGTCGGGATGTTCTTCTCCACGGCCGAGAAGGCCTGAATGAGGCTGCCGCCCATGTAGAAGTCGAGCTTGCCGACGCTCATGAGCATGCGGTTGCTGGCGCGCGGACCGCCCGGCACGATGGTGACGTTCAGGCCGTATGTCTCGTAAGTGCCGTCCGCGAGCGCCTGGTAATAGCCGCCGTGCTCTCCCTGGGCGAGCCAGTTGGTGCCGAAGGTGACCTCCCGCAATGTGTCCTGCGCTGCGACGGAGCCCACGCTCCAGCTCGAAAGAGCCATCAAGAGCCCGGCTGACCAGACATTACGCTTCATCGTATTCGCCCCGCTTCGGCGCAGGCGGCTCCTGCGCGTTCAAGTCAGGGCCCGGTTCTGCGCGGTTCCACGGCGCTTGGCAAGGCCCTCACCCTTGGGGCCTGGCGCTCTTCCCCGGCCGACCTGCCTACCGAGATGGCGGAGGCGGTCCCTCACTCCACGGCCCAGGGATAGGTCCAGGTTTCCGTCAGCGCCCGGTTCCCGGCGCGCAGGAAGGCGCGCAGGTCCGTGGATTGGCCAGGCTCCAGCTTCACGTCGATGGCGGCGCGGAAGCCGTTGATGTGGTCGTTGGGCATGAGGAAGGTGTTGGTGATCCGGCCCATGGAGGTGGAGGGGACCAGTTGCACCTGGTCTGGAGCGTTGAAGTAATATCCCAGCTCGCCTCCGGCGAAGTCGATGATGAAGCGGCGATGCGTGCGGTCGCTCGGCCCGTTCGAACCGCTGGCGCGGGGCGGGGTCTGGAAGGTGTTGATCACCTTGCCGCCCGGATGCATGGAGCCGACGGCGGCGGCGGCCCGCAGCCGATAGGAGAAGGTGATCTCCTGCCCGGGCTCGTAAGGCCGGTTGGGCTGCCAATAGGCCACGATGTTGTCGTGCGTCTCGTCCGGCGTCGGCAGTTCCACGAGTTCCACCCAGCCCTCGCCCCAATCGCCTACCGGCTCCACCCAGTAGCCCGGGCGCTGGTGGTAATAGGCTTCCAGGTCCTGGTAGTTCTCGAACACCCGGTCGCGCTGCATCAGGCCGAAGCCGCGCGGATTGTTGTCGGAGAAGGACGAGATGGTCTTGAGGTTCGGGTTGCGCAGAGGCCGCCAGATCCACTCGCCCGCGCCCGACTGCAGGAGCAATCCGTCCGAATCGTGCAGCTCGAGGCGGAAATCGTCCGTGGGCTTCCGGTCGTTCTCTCCCTCGAAGAACATCGAGGTGAGCGGCGCCAGGCCCACGTTCTCCATGCGCTGGCGCGGGAACAGCGTGGCCGTGATGTCGAGGGTGGTTTCCGCCGACGGATAGATCTCGAAACGATAGGCTCCAGCGACGGAGGGGCTGTCGAGGAGCGCATAGACCGTCGCCCGTTGGCTGTTGGGCTTGGGCATGTCGATCCAGAACTCGCGGAAATGCGGAAACTCTTCCTGCTCCCCGCCCTCCACGTTGATGGCGAGCCCCCGCGCCGAGAGGCCGTACTTCTGATCCCGCCCGAGGAAGCGGAAATAGCTTGCGCCGAGGAAGGCGATCAGCTCGTCGAACAGTTTCGGATTGTTGAGAGGATAATGCAGCCGGAAGCCCGCGAAGCCGAGATTCACCGGCAGGGGCTTGTCGATCTTGTTGCGACCGTAGTCGAACAGCTCGCGCTGGTACGGTACCGGCGTCGGCACTCCCTCGCGGATGATGTTGACCGTCACGGGCTTCTGGTAAAGGAAGCCGAGATGGAACAATTGCATCCGGAAGGGGCCGTTGGCGAGCAGCGCCTTGTCCGCGCGGAAGCGGATATCGCGGTAATCGTCGAAGCTCAGTCGGTTGAGCGGTTCGGGCAGCTGCGTGGAGGAGGGCTCGAACGGGGCGTTCGCTAGTTCCCGCGCCCGGCGCACCACATCCTCGAATTTGAACGGTTCGGGAACCGGCACGCCGTTCTGCGGAGCTTGCGCGAAAGCATCTCCGCCCCAGGCGGGGAGCGCGGTGGCAGCGAGCAGGCTTTGCAGAAGGGCGCGGCGGGAGAGATGGTGCATGGCGGCGAGACTGTCTGTCCTGAATTGTCGAGAAAACGGGCGCTTCGAAGACGCCGTAAGCCTCAGATGGTTGAGCTTCGGCCGCTTAATAAGGGCTGAACGGAAGCGTCGCTATTCCCCTGCGGAAGCAGGGTTAAAAAATTTCGCGAAAGTCCAGAAAGGCCCTTGTGATCCAGGGCGAATAGTCTTATTTCATCCCTGCCCAAATTCGCACGTGCCTGTGGTCGCGTGCCGGTTGGTGGGCATCCGGACAAGAGGCCGGACAGCCGCCCGAGGACGACCTAGTTCTCGACTACCCCTAACCGGCAGCCGGAGGCGAAACCGGCGCACCTCGTTCTCAACGGGGGACGTGACTTAAAGCAACGACGAACGGGCTTTTTTGGTCTCGCCGGCCCTCCAAAGGTCGGCACCGAAGAGGCTTGTTTCTCATTGCCAGGCGTGCGGACGGGAAATCCCCATCCAAACCAAGGCAGCATCGTCGGGTGAAGAGCCCATCCTACGCTCCTCGTGTCTCCATCGCACGAAGCGGGATGCATCTTCCCTCGCTGACGCCGGACGGCAGAAGGTTCTGACCGTTCAGATTTCAATCCGGAGGCTTGAAGACCTCCATTGAACCTTTGGTGGGGAGAGCGCCATGACTGAGCGCATTCGCGAATTTCTGCGCAACCGACGTGAGGACGGCCCGTGCGTCGTCGTCGACCTCGATGTCGTGCGCGACAACTATTCCAAATTTGCCCGTGCACTCCCCGACACGCGCGTGTTCTACGCCGTGAAGGCGAATCCGGCTCCGGAGGTGCTCAAGCTCCTTGCCGATCTCGGCTCGTGCTTCGACACGGCCTCGGTCGTCGAGATCGAGCTTGCGCTCGCCGCCGGCGCCACGCCCGACCGCATCTCCTTCGGTAACACGATCAAGAAGGAGCGCGACATCGCTCGCGCCCTCGAGATCGGCGTGCGCCTCTATGCGGTCGATTGCGAGGCCGAGGTCGAGAAGATCGCCCGCGCTGCCGCTACGGCTGGCGTTGCCGCTTCCGAGGTGAAGGTGTTCTGCCGCATCCTCTGCGACGGCGCCGGCGCGGAGTGGCCGCTCTCCCGCAAGTTCGGCTGCGTGCCGGAGATGGCTGTCGACGTGCTCGAGCATGCGGTTCGCCAGGGTCTGGAAGCCTACGGCGTGTCCTTCCACGTGGGTTCGCAGCAGGGCAACACGGAAGCCTGGGATCAGGCTCTCGGCTCCGCCTCCGCGATCTTCCGCGAGTGCGCCGATCGCGGCATTCACCTGTCGATGGTCAATCTCGGCGGCGGCTTCCCGACGAAGTACCTGAAGACGGTTCCTCAGGTGGAGGCTTACGGCGAGTCGATCTTCCGCGCGCTGTCGAAGCACTTCGGCAACCGCATTCCGGAAACGATCATCGAGCCGGGCCGCGGCATGGTCGGCAATGCGGGTATCATCGAGGCCGAGGTCGTCCTCGTCTCGAAGAAGAGCCGCGACGAGGGCGAGGTGCGCTGGGTCTATCTCGACATCGGCAAGTTCGGCGGTCTCGCCGAGACGATGGACGAGTCGATCCGTTATCCGATCCGCACGGAGCGCGACGACGACCACATGGCGCCTTGCGTGCTCGCGGGTCCCACCTGCGACTCGGCCGACGTTCTCTACGAGAAGGAGCCCTACCCGCTCCCCATCTCGCTGGAGATCGGCGACAAGGTGCTGATCGAGGGCACGGGCGCCTACACGACCACCTACTCGGCGGTCGCTTTCAACGGCTTCCCGCCGCTGAAGTCCTACGTGATCTGACTCACGTCCGCCTGCCTCGAAAACGAGGCAGGCACCAACCTCACAGAAGTTGTCCCGGACGGCCCGCTCATGAGTGAGCGGGTGCGAGGGCTGTCGCTCACCCAGCGCTTGGGAGGCCACGGCCATGATCACGATTCGCGAAGAATTCTTCCACGATACGCAAGCGCGGGAAGCGCTGCTCGATACCTGCTTCGGGCCCACCCGGTTTCAGAAGACCTGCGAGCGCCTGCGTGAAGGGCGCAAGCCTGCGGACGGCTTGGCTCTTGTCATCGAACACGACGGCGCGATCGTCGGCACCGTGCGCCTGTGGCACGTCTCCGCCGGTCCGAACCGTCCGGCGCTCATGCTCGGCCCCATCGCCATCGATCCTGCGTTGCAGAGTCTCGGCCTCGGGGGCAAGCTCATGCGCGAGGCGCTGAGCCGCGCGGCGGCTCTCGGCCACAAGGCGGTTCTGCTGGTCGGCGACGCGCCCTATTACGAGCGCTTCGGCTTCTCAGCGGAGAAAACGCAGTCCCTCTGGCTGCCCGGACCTTACGAGCGCAGCCGCTTCCTCGCGCTCGAATTCGAGGCGGGCTCTCTCGACGGCGCACGCGGCCTCGTGTCCGCAACGGGCGCTGTCGAGGAGAAGCCGGACCTCGGCGCATTGGTCGCCGCCGCCGCTCAAGGACGGCTGCCCGGCCTGCGCCCAGCGGCCTGATCGTCCATGCTTCATTCGGGGGGCGTCACGCGGCCCTCGGGTTGGGCAGCGTGAAGGTGACGCCGGCGGCGATCAGGAGATAGGTGGCAAAGCCGAGGGCGATCGTCCCCAGGCTGATGCCGGCGTCGAACAGCAGGCCGACGAGGCCCGGCGTGGCCGCGGACGCCACCACCATGACGGCGCCGGCCAGCGCGCGGATCTTTCCCAGATGCTTCGTGCCGAAGAGCTCGGCCAGAACCGCCGCGATGATGACGTTGGTCGCGCCGGCGGACAGGCCGATCAGCCCGAAGAAAACCGGCGCGAGGGCCGGACCGCTCGAGATCACAAGGGCGGCGGACGCGAGGATGAGGCCCAGAAGATAGAAGTGGCTCAGGCGTATCGCGCCGAACCGGTCGACCAGGCTGCCCGTCAGCATCGCCACGGTGACCGAGACCAGGGCATAGACGGTGATGCTGCTCGCCAGCAGTTCCAGAGGCCAGCCCTCGATGTCGGCGATGA
The DNA here is from genome assembly GCA_031181145.1 of Microvirga sp. GTDB lineage: Bacteria > Pseudomonadota > Alphaproteobacteria > Rhizobiales > Beijerinckiaceae > Microvirga. Next base: position 132,952 of record JAPSLB010000004.1, on the reverse strand, counting down.
GGCGCTGATGGAAGAAATAGGCAGTCACGATGGCCGGGTATCCGATCATGGTCGGAACGAGGGCCAGAAACCGCCAGTCGCGCAGAATCGCGATCCAACTCGGCCCCGTGTCGGTGGGGCCGCCTTCGTGAACCGCACCGTCGATCTGCGATTTCTTCTTCACGCCGGGGAAAAGGCTCAGGCCCCAGCCGAGGCAGAGGCTGACGACGATGATCGCCGCAGCCACGCGCCACATGCCGGTCCAGCCGAGGGCCGCAATCAGCACGATGACGATGGCAGGCAGAATGGCTTCTCCCGCCGGAAAGCCGAGGGCGGCTACGCTCGTCGCCCGACCGCGGATGCCCGCCGGGAGCCGCACGGTGCTCATCACGCCTGCATGGCTCGTCATGCCTTGCCCGAAGAGCCGCAGGGCGAACAGGCTCAGGCCCAGGGTCACGACGTCGGGAGAAAGCGAAAGTCCGAGCGCCGCCACGGCCAAGCCCGCGAGAGCGATGGTGGCGTAGAGGCGGATGTCGATGCGGTCGATGACGGCGCCCGCCCAGATCATCAGCAGGCCCGAGCAGAGGGTCGCGGCGGAATAGACGAGGCCGAAGGTACCGTTCGTCAGCCCGAAGGCCTCACGGATGTCGGGCCCGGAGAGCGAGATGAAAAAGGTCTGGCCGAAGGAGGACAGGAAGGTCAAGGCGAAGCCGAGACCGATCACGCGCCCGTGGCGCATGAGGAGCTCATGGAATGTCATCGGGCTGAAGCCAGGGTGGATGATCGCGTCACCCGATCATGGGGCCTTGTTTCGCAATGTCGAGGCCTAAATTCATGGAGAGTATTCTTCTTGTCTCCTTTGTGTCGCAACCCTTCGGCAATCCGTCGGGAAGCCACGATGCGGGGCCAGGACAAGGGTGCGGGCATTGACCCCGGGGGCACCTCGATCCTAGATGCGCCCGGAACCGTCTTACCCGGAGACAAACTTCTCTCCATCTCAGGCTTTCGCAAGGAGAATCATCGATGACCACTTGGCCCGTCCATGGCCGCATCACCGGCCCGATCGTCATGATCGGCTTCGGCTCGATCGGTAAAGGCATGCTGCCCCTGATCGAGCGGCATTTCGAGTTCGACAAGAACCGCTTCACGGTCATCGATCCCATCGATGCGGACCGCAGCATGCTCGACGTGCGCGGCATCACCCTGGTCAAGGAGGCCCTGAGCCCCGAAAACTACCGCGAGATCCTGACTCCACTTCTGACGGAGGGCGGCGGACAGGGCTTCTGCGTCAACGTTTCGGTGGACACCTCCTCCCGCGCCATCATGGAGCTCTGCCGCGAGATCGGCGCACTCTATATCGACACAGTGGCCGAGCCGTGGGCCGGCTTCTACCTGGACAAAAGCGCAGACCCCGCGGAGCGCACCAACTACATGCTGCGCGAGAACATCCTCGATGCGCGCCGCAAAGCGCCCGGCGGTACGACGGCCGTGTCCTGCTGCGGCGCCAATCCCGGCATGGTCTCCTGGTTCGTGAAGCAGGCGCTGCTCAACGTCGCCAAGGATCTGGGACTTGAGGTCGAGGTGCCGACGACCCGCGAGGAATGGGCACGGCTCATGAGCCGGGTCGGCGTAAAGGGCATCCACATCGCCGAGCGCGACACGCAGCGCGCGGAGAAGCCCAAGCCCATGGGCGTGTTCGTGAACACCTGGTCGGTCGAGGGATTCGTGGCTGAAGGCCTGCAGCCGGCGGAGCTCGGCTGGGGCACGCACGAGAAGTGGATGCCGGAGAACGCCCGCACACATGACAAGGGCTGCGGCGCCGCGATCTACCTGCTTCAGCCCGGCGCGAACACGCGCGTGCGTAGCTGGTGCCCCACGCCCGGCCCGCAATACGGCTTCCTGGTCACTCACAACGAGGCGATTTCGATCGCGGATTACTTCACGGTGCGCGACGGCGACAAGGTCGTCTACCGTCCGACCTGCCATTACGCCTATCATCCGTCCAACGATGCCGTGCTGTCGGTGCACGAGATGTTCGGCAATGCCGGCAAGGCGCAGGAGAAGCACCATATCCTCACCGAGGATGAGATCATGGACGGAAGCGACGAGCTCGGCGTGCTGCTCTACGGCCATGGCAAGAACGCCTATTGGTACGGCTCCCAGCTCTCCATCGAGGAGACCCGCAAGCTCGCGCCCTATCAGAACGCCACCGGCCTTCAGGTGACCTCCGCCGTGCTCGCCGGCATGGTGTGGGCTCTGGAGAACCCGAATGCGGGCATCGTGGAGGCCGACGATATCGACTTCCGCCGCTGCCTCGAGGTGCAGAGGCCGTATCTCGGACCGGTGAACGGCTACTACACGGATTGGACGCCGCTGGACGATCGTCCCGGCTTCTTCCCGGAGGACATCGACACCTCCGATCCGTGGCAGTTCCGCAATATTCTGGTGCGTTGACGACGCATGTCATGGCCGGCCTCGAGCCGGCCATGACGAAGAGTGGAGACATCGCATGCCGCATTTCGAGGAGTTCTACGCCAACAAGTTGCGCGGAGGTCTCGGCGTCGTCGATGCCGAGGCCGTTCTCGACTTGCGCGGCGCATCCCGCGAGCAGGCCTCGGCCTCGATTCAGGACATGCTGGAACGCAGCCGCTTCGCGCATGCCAAGGCCGTGGCCGTGCGTCTCGATCCGCCGCCGGAAGGGGGCGGCGAAACGCTTTTCCAGCCCGTCGGCAAGGCTCTCCTGGAGGCCAAGAAGCGCGGCTGGATCGACCGGCTGCAGACCCTGCCGGCCAGCGACGGACTGGGCTTCTACGTGGTTCTGGCTGGAAAGCCGGAGCGGGACGCTTAACGAGCCGGCAAACCCGGCGTCGTGCCGGGGATCGCCGTCTTCAATCCGGTGCGTTTCCTCAAGACATGGATGGCCGGGACTGATCTGCGGATCACGTCCGGTGACCTATGATGCCACTGCGCTTCGCGCCCGCGGACGCCGCAGCAGGCTGCGCACGAATCCCGCCAGAACCAGAATGCCGCCCCACACGGCGACGAAGCCGATGGCGGCGGAGAGCAGGCCCTCTTCCGTCACCGGGATGGCGGGCTCGAAGTCCCGATAGGCCGCTTCCATCACATCCCGGTCGCCGTCGCGCACCATGAGCGCGATGCGCGCGAAGGGGCCCGCCTGCATCATGGCCTCGCGATGAGCCCGGAGGCGGCCGAAGCGCTCCACATTGCCCTGCATCGCGGCGCCCTGGCGGCTTACGAAACCGTCGGGATTGGAGCGCAGCCGCGCGATGGCGCTGTCCTGCGTCTCGCCGTTGGCCGCCGCATCCGCTTCGAACTGCGCGATTACACGCCCGAGCTCGTCGATCGCGCCCCCGAGACGCTGGCGGTACTGCTGGGAGTATTCCGGCCCTTGCGAGGTTGCGATGCCGCCGAGAATCCCAAGGCCGAAGGCGACGATGCGAACGATCCGTGACACGTGTGACCTCCTCGAGGATCAAAGCGCCTCACGAATATCGGGTTCCGTCACCTCATCGAGCGGTTTTGGCACCTTGAGCGCCCGGGTCTTCTGCCCGGGCTCCATCACCAGGATCACCGTTTCGATGCCGGGGCAGCCGGGATCGTTGCAGGCGATTTCGTTGACGGCGAGGGCCGTCTCTGGAGAGGCGCGAAGCGCTGCGCGCGCCATCTCCTTCACGCGCTCGACGGCCTCCCGGTCGGGTTTCGGAAGGCCGAATGTACCTCTCAGAAAAGCGCCGAACAGGGCCACGGGCGACCTCATGGCAGAGTTAGAATACCGGCCTGGCCGTCCTCGCAGCCGAACGCGAGGCGCTTGCCGCCCTTGTCCCAGGCCAGGGCCGTGACTCCGCTGTCCTGCACGGCGGACCGCACCAGAAGCTCGGAGGCGTCGGCGAGGCGGATGAGCAGGATGCAGCCGTCCTCATAGGCGACCGCCAGCACAAGAGTGTTGGGGTGGAACGCCACCCGGCTGACCTTCGCAGGCCGGACGCCGCACTCGCGCGGCGCCTTGCCCATGGGGCCTTCCTTCGATTCGAAGGGCCAGATGATGGCGGCCTCCGCGCCGGACGTGGCCAGCCACTTGCCGTCATGGGACCAGGAGAGGGAGCGCGTCTTCGACGGATAGCCGCTCATGCGCATGTGCCCCTTGTCGGGGATGAGCCGCCAGCCGTGGAGCGCATTCTCCTGCATGGAGGTCACCACGAAACGGGCGTCGGGCGACCAGGTCACGTCCAGATGCGAGCCCTTCCATTCGAGCGCTTCGGGTTTCGCCTCCACGTTGGGGAACCACAGGGTCGCCCCGTTGTAATGCGAGATGGCCAAGCGATAGCCCTTGGGCGCGAAGGCGAGGCCGCGGGCGGTGGAGGGCACTTCCAGCGTCTTCTCGCGGCCCTTGTCGTCCCGAGCGAAGACGCGTTTGCCCGCGGCATAGGCGAAGGCGCCATTGGCGCCGAGCGCCAGCGAATCGATCCATGCGCCCTTGGCCTCCGCCAGAGTCCTGGTGGAGCCGTCCGGCCCCGTCACGGCTACGCGGCCGTCGTCGCCGCCGGTGACGAAACGCTCGCCGTCGCTTGCTCCCACCAGAACGCCTGCATCGGGATGAGATTCGACCCGATGGGTCTCGCCGTCCTTCGCGAGCAGCACGCCGCCGTCGCCCAGGCCGAAGGCGGCAGTGCCTTTCAGCCAGCCGATGGCGGTGACGTGCGCCCCCGCCGTCACGGGCGCGACGCTTTGGGTCAAGGATGGAGCGGTTCCAGTACTCATCGAAGCGATCCCTTCAGCTGGGTTCCCCATAGCATGGTTGCGGGGCGGAAAGGCAAGGCGAGATCCGGCAAGCTATGCGGTCATGATCTGCAACCGAGCCCAGGGGTAAGCCGTATGGGCGATAGCCGCGGCCCGATGCCGGCCCCATCCTTGAAGTCTTATGGATCGGGAGGTCCGGCATGCGAATTTTGGCCTTGATTGCTTTTGCCATGACGGCGCTCGGCTCGATGGGGGCATCCGCACAGACGCGGGGCGGGTTTCCGGCTTGAGGAGAAGCCGTCGCCTCCAACCGGAGAACGGCGTGCGAGGCGGCTTGCGAGCGGGACGCCCGGGTGACTTACCGGAGTGGCAGGACCCTGACCGTGGAATGGCGGCGGCAAGCGAAAGCCACTGTCCAGGACTGCCTCGCGAGTGCTGGCTTCCCGTGATGAGGAAACTCCTGTTCCAGGAGCAGGAGGCCTGCCCCTGGAATGAGCGTCAGGCCGCGCAGGCCAGGAAGCCTTCGCGGATCGCCTTCTCGTTCAGGTTCCGGCCGATGAAGACCACCTTGGAGGTGTGCTTCTCTCCAGGCTTCCACTCACCCTGCACGTCGCCGTCGAGGATCATGTGCACGCCCTGGAAGACGAAGCGTTTCGGCTCGTTCGGGAAGGCCACGATGCCCTTGCAGCGCAGGATGTTCGGCCCCTCGACCTGAGTCAGGTTCGAGATCCACGGCATGAACTTCTCGGGATCGACCTCGCCGTCGATGGCCACGGAGACGGACTGCATCTCCTCGTCGTGATGATGGTGATGGCCCTCCTCCAGGAAGTCGGGCTCGAGTTCGATGATTCGGTCGAGATCGAACGCCTTCCGGTCGAGCACCTCGTCCAGCGGCACGGCCGCGTTCTGCGTGCGGTGGATCTTGGCGTAGGGATTGATGGCGCGGATGCGCGCCTCGACCTCGTCCAGCTGCTCGGGCGTCACGAGATCGATCTTGTTGAGGATGATCACGTCGGCGAAGGCGATCTGGTTCTTGGCTTCGGGCGCGTCCTTCAACCGGTCGGACAGCCATTTGGCGTCGGCCACCGTCACCACCGCGTCGAGACGGGCGGTGTCGGACACGTCCTGGTCCATGAAGAAGGTCTGGGCGACTGGAGCCGGATCCGCAAGACCCGTGGTCTCGACGATGATGGCGTCGAACTTTCCTTTTCGCTTCATCAGACCGTCGAGGATGCGGATCAGGTCGCCGCGCACGGTGCAGCAGATGCACCCGTTGTTCATCTCGAACACCTCCTCGTCGGCGCCGACGACGAGTTCGTTGTCGATGCCGATTTCGCCGAACTCGTTCACGATGACGGCATATTTCTTGCCGTGGGGTTCGGTGAGGATGCGGTTGAGGAGAGTGGTCTTCCCGGCGCCGAGATAGCCTGTGAGGACGGTAACGGGGATCTTGTCGGTCATCGGATGGTCCGCAACTTTCATCCTCCCCTTGAGGAGGATCGGCCGGAAGGCCGAGGTGGGATGGAAACACCAGCTCGGGTGAGGTCGCGCTGCCACCCCACCCCGAAGCGCTTACGCTCTTCGACCCTCCCCCTCAAGGGGAGGGCAGGAAACGGTCAGCTCGACAAAGCCGCGCTGAAAGCCCTTATATTGTGTCTCATCATGTCAATGTAAGTGCCGGCTGGACCGTCCGGCTCGGAAAGGGCGTCGGAATAGACCCGTTCTCCGATCTTGGCCCCTGTTTCCTTGGCGATCCGCTCCATGAGGCGGGCATCTGAGACGTTTTCCACGAAGACGGCTGTGATCTTCTCGCGTTTGATCTGCTGGATGATGCGGGCCACGTCCTTGGCCGAAGCCTCGGCCTCGGTGGAGACGCCCTGCGGGGAGACGAAGGCGATCCCATAGGCGTCCCCGAGATAGCGGAAGGCGTCATGGGAGGTAATGATCCTTCTGCGCTCTTGAGGGATGCCCGCCACGAGGTCTTTCACCTCGCCTTCGAGAGCATCGAGCTTGGCGAGGTACGCGGCGGCATTGCTTTCGTAGGCCGCTTTTCCTTCGGCATCTGCGGCGATCAGGGCGTCTCTGATGTTGGCCACATAGATCTTGGCGTTGCCGATGTCCTGCCAGGCATGGGGATCGATGCCGTGGCCGTGACCATGGCCATGGTGATCGTCATCCCCCTCGATCAGCCTCGCACCCTTGGCAGCCTCGATCTTGGCGGCCTTGGTGCCCGAGGATCTGACGAGACGGTCGATCCAGCCCTCGAACTTCAGGCCGTTGGTGAAGACGATTCTGGCTTCGGTCAGGCGGCGTCCGTCGGCGGGCGTGGGCGCGTAGACATGGGCATCCCCGTTCGGCCCGACCAGGGTCGTCACCTCCACCCGCTCGCCGCCCACGTTGCGCACGAGATCGCCGAGAATCGAGAAGGTCGCGACGACCTTGAGCTTTTCCGGCGGCTGCGCTGCCGCAGGCATGATGAAGCCGCTGAACGCCAGCGAACCCGCAAGCAGAGACAGAGCGGCTCTTCTCGTCAGCATGGTCAAATCCTTCCGTGAGGTTTTTAGGCTTCCAGGTGCTTGCCCGGCCAGAGGAGCCAGAGCACGCCGCCCTCGCGGCCCATGAGCAGCGAAGCGACATAAACGGCGCCGGCCGAGAGGATGATCGCCGGGCCCGCCGGCAATTCCGCATGGAAGGAGAGCAGGAGGCCTGCGATCCCCGAGGCGATGCCGATGAGCATGGACACGATCATCATCATGGTGATGTCGCTGCTCCAGAAACGGGCGGCGGCTGCGGGCAGCATCATCATGCCGACGGCGAGCAGGGTGCCGAGCGCGTGAAATCCGCCGACGAGGTTCAGCACCACGAGGCCGAGAAAGATGAGATGAGTGGGCGTTCCCGCGCGGCTGACGGAGCGCAGGAAGATCGGGTCCACGCATTCGAGCACGAGCGGGCGATACAGCACGGCGAGGGCCATAACCGTCAGCGTCGAGATGGAGGCAAGCAGCAGCAGCGTGCCGTCGTCGAGCGCCAGCACCGTGCCGAAGAGCACGTGCAGGAGATCGACGTTCGATCCTCTGAGCGACACGATCGTGACGCCAAGCGCGAGCGACAGCAGGTAGAAGGCGGCGAGCGAGGCATCCTCCTTCAAGGAGGTGAAGCGCGAGACGAGGCCCGCGGCGACGGCGACGATGACGCCCGCCGCCAATCCGCCGATGGTCATGGCGGGAAGCGACAGTCCCGCAAGCAGATAGCCCACGGCGGCTCCGGGGAGGATGGCATGAGCCATGGCGTCGCCGGTGAGGCTCATGCGGCGCAGCATGAGGAACACGCCGATAGGACCGCCGCCGAGCGCGATCGCGATCACGCCTACGAGCGCGCGCCGCATGAACTCGAATTCGGAGAAGGGGGAGACGAGAAGATCGAGCACGGGCGGTTCTTTATGCGGCCCCGCGCTGGCAGACATGCGCATGGGGATCATGCGCCTCTACCATGCGGCGGGCTTTCAGGAGATTGTCGGCGCTCAGCACCTCGGGCGTGTCGCCCCAGGCCACGGGCTCGCGGGCGATGAGAAGGGTTTTCGGGAAGATGCGCCGGACCATGTCCAGATCGTGCAGCACCGCGACGACCGTGCGTGACTCGTCATGCCAGCGGCGCACGAGGTCGAGCAGGTCGGCGGTGGTCTTGGCGTCGATGGCGGTGAACGGCTCGTCGAGCAGGATCACAGGCGCATCCTGCAATAGCAGACGCGCGAAGAGGGCGCGTTGCATCTGGCCGCCGGAGAGGGTCGAAATGGGGCGCCGCTCGAAGCCGATGAGGCCAACGGCCGATAGGGCCTCCTCGATCTTCGCGCGATCCCTGGCCGAGATGCCGCCGAAGAGGCCCGACCGGGACCAGAGGCCCATGGCCACCAAGTCGTAGACTGAGAGCGGAAAGGATCGATCGATCTCGGCTGCCTGCGGCAGATAGGCGATCCCGGCGGAGGGGCCGTGAAGCCGGATATGGCCATCGAGGGGCTTCAGGGTGCCGACGATGCCCTTGAGCAGGGTCGACTTGCCTGCGCCGTTCGGGCCCACCACCGCCGTCAGGCTGCCGGCGGGGATGTTCCCGTCGAGATGATGCACGGCAGGCCTGCGGCCGTAGCCGAGGGTCACTTCGTCGAAACGGATGGCTGTGGCGGGCGCGGACATGCTCTACTCCATCACCCGGAAAACCAGCAGCCACAGAACTCCCAAGCCTACGGCGGCACCCGCCAGCCGCTGCCAAATCGAGAGGCGAAGCAGCGAAAACGTGGGGGCGGCGGCGATGGCCCGGTGCTCGTGGTTGTGGTGGCGATCGTGCGACATGCCTCCACACATAGACCGAATCGGTCTCCGTTTCTAGGGGCGTATAGTATGTTATACGCACCTGTTAACATTGTGGTTTGGAAGCGAAATCTTAGAACGTGGGATGGTACTGGTAGAGCCAGGTTTCGCTCAAGACTTCATCCTCGTTTCGCAGATAGCAGCGCATCTCCACCGGCTCGGTGCCGCTGACCGCGAGGTCGAACTGGGTGCGCCAGTGGCCGGGCACGTTGTTGGGGACGGCCTCGGTGAGAATGTTCGTGAACTCGCCGCGCGAGGCGGTGAGGACGGGTTTCGGAATCACGCCGCTGGGGAGCCTGGTCAGCGGCTCGCCGATGAATTCCACCATGAATTTGCGCACGCCCTTGGGACGCGCCGTGCCGGCCTGCCCGCCATTGCCGAAGCGCGTGGCGATGACGCGGGCGAGCGGGGTCGGGTAGGGCTCGTCCGCCGCCCAATGCATGCGATAGCGAAACTCCATGGACTGGCCGGCCCGGGCGGGCTCGGCCGGCACCCACATGGCCACGATGTTGTCGTGGATCTCGTCGTCGGTGGGAATTTCCACGAGCTGGATGGAGCCCCTGCCCCAGTTGCCCTCCGGCTCGACCCACAGCGAGGGGCGGCGGTCGTAATAGACGCCGTCGAGATAGTGGTCGAAGTTGCGGTCGCGCTGGAGCAGGCCGAATCCGCGCGGGTTCTCGTCGGAGAAGGCCGAGGTGATGATCCGCGGCGGGTTGTTGAGCGGGCGCCAGATGCGCTCGCCGGTGCCCGTCCACATGGCGAGGCCGTCGGAATCGTGGATTTCGGGGCGCCAGTCGATGGCGGTGCTCTTCGCCTTTTCCGAGTACCAGTACATGGAGGTGAGCGGCGCGATCCCGAGGCGCGCGATGTCGTTGCGTAGGAAGAGGGCGCAATCGAGGTCCATGATGATCGCGGCCGCCCGCTGCATCACGAAGCGATAGGCGCCCGCCACGCTCGGCCCGTCGAGAAGGGCATAGACCGTCACCGTGTCCGAGCCCTGTTGGGGCGTCTCGAAATAGATGTGGGTGAAATCCGGGAATTCCTCGGGCTTGCCATGCACCGCCACATCGACGGCCAAGCCGCGGGCGGAGAGGCCGTATTGATAAAGCTCGCCGATGGCGCGGAAATAGGATGCACCGAGGAAGGCCACCCAATCGTTCTTCCTCCAGTCGAGCTTGCCGTCGCGGGCTTCCTGGAAGCGGAAGCCGGCAAAGCCCGTGTTGTCCGGGAGCTTGCGGGCAGGCGAATCCGCCGGCATGTCGAAATATTCGGTGTCGTAGACGATCTCGCGGGCCTGGCCGCCTTCGACCACGTGCATGCGCACCGGCTTCTGGAAGAAGCGGCCCATGTGGAAGAAGGTGACCGGAAACTCGCTGGGACCGTTGGCCCAGAGAGCAAGATCGGTCTTGAACCTGATCTTGCCGTGGGCATCGTAGTCGATCTGGTAGAGAATGTCTGGCGAAGGGCTCGGCGGGGCTGTATAGGCGGAGCGGGCCATCGCCTCGGCCCGCTTCTTCAGGTCTTCGAAGGAGAAGGGGGCCGGTGATCCCATCTTCAAACCTTGCTGCGCCAGGGCGGGGGCCGAGAAACCCTGGGCGGCCAGGGCAGCCGTGGCGGTGGCGGTCTGGAGAAACTGGCGACGGTTGAGCATGGAGCGACGCATTTGGTTGTGGAGAAGACGGACCCCTACCGACCAAGGTGGCAGGATTAAGTCCCTCATAGCCTCTTGAGAAAACTTCGTCAGCAGCCAAAACTAAGGCCCGCACACAGGCACCGCTGCGGCAGGTGTCGTAAATTGGGAGTACGTCATGTATCGAAACGTTAAGCGCCGCCTGATGGGCGCGGCCACCGCTCTCGCTCTCGCGGGCGCGAGCCTTCCGGCTCAGGCCCAGGACTTCATCAACGTTCTGACCGGCGGCACCTCGGGCGTATACTACCCGCTCGGCGTGGCGCTCTCCAAGGTGTTCACGGAGAAGGTCCAGGGCTCGCGGCCCTCCGTCCAGGCCACCAAGGCTTCGGTGGAGAACCTCGTCCTGCTGCAGCAGGGCAAGGGCGAGATCGGCTTCACCTTGGGCGACAGCCTGGCCATGGGCTGGGAGGGGAACGAGGAAGCCGGCTTCAAGAGCAAGCTCGACAAGCTGCGCGGCATCACCGCCATCTATCCCAACTACATCCAGATCGTCGCCACCAAGGATTCCGGCATCAAGTCGCTCGCCGACCTGAAAGGCAAGCGCCTCTCCGTCGGCGCGCCGAAATCCGGTACCGAGCTCAACGCCCGCGCGATCCTTCAAGGGGCAGGCCTGTCCTATCAAGACCTCAGCAAGGTCGAGTATCTGCCCTTCGGCGAATCCGTGGAGCTCATGAAGAACCGCCAGCTCGACGCCACCCTGCAATCGGCCGGTCTCGGCGTTTCCTCGATCCGCGACCTCGCCACCTCCGTGCAGATCGTGGTGGTGGAGATCCCGGCCGACGTCGTGACCAAGGTGGGCTCGCCCTACATCAAGGCCACGATCCCGGCCGGCACCTATGAGGGCCAGACGGCGCCTGTGGATACGGCCGCCGTGGTGAACTATCTCGTTACCCATTCCGGCGTGAAGGACGAGACGGTCTACCAGATGACGAAGGCGATCTACGAGAATCTGCCCGAACTTGCGGCCGCTCATGCCGCCGCCAAGGACATCAAGCTCGAGAGCGCTCTCTCCGGCATGCCGGTCCCCGTGCATCCGGGCGCCCAGCGCTACTTCGACGAAAAGGGCGTGAAGAAGGGTTCCTAATCCCTTCGACGTATTTACATTCAAGCCGGGGCGGCGCACCTGCCCCGGCTTTCGCATGTCAAGAACAAGAATCGATTGAAGAGAGGGCCTCCATGAGCCAGGGCATGAATGCATCCGAGATTGCGACGCTCGAGCAGCCTTCCGCGCCGGCCAATCCCGAGCATGGCCTGCCGGAGAATTTCGGAGAGGGCATTCCGGGCAAGTTCCTGTTCTGGATCGCGGTGGCTTTCTCGGCTTTCCAGATCGTCACGGCCTTCGGCATCCCCCTCGATCGTCCGATTTTCGGGAATGTCTCGGCGCTCTACCTGATCGGCGCGGCCTTCGTGGTCTGGGCCGGATGGCTCGTCTTCGAGCGTCTGAAGGGCCGCAGCGTGATCGACGGGGCGCTGGCGCTCGTATCGCTCGCCATCGCCTATGCGCTCATCTTCAAGTTTCCGGGCAGCCTGCCGAGTCAGGTGGTGCGTGCATTGCACGTGGGCTTTCTCTGCCTCGTGGCGGGCGCGATGCTGGCAAACCACAAGGCGCGCAGCCCCCTCACCCGGGTGCTCGGCTGGATCGTCGGCCTCGTCGGCTTCGGCATCGGCGTCTATCACTGGGCTCTCTATGAGGAGCTCGTGGTGCGTTCGGGCGAACTGACGCAGGCCGATCTCGTGGTCGGCATCACGGCGATCGCGGTGCTGTTCTATCTCGTCTGGCGCGTCATGGGGCCGGCGCTTCCCATCGTGGCCGGCGTCTTTCTCGCGTACTGCCTGCTCGGCAATTATCTGCCTGCGCCCTTCGATCATCGCGGATACTCGCTCGAGCAGGTGGTCGAGCACATGTCCTTCGGCACGGAGGGGCTTTATGCGACCCCGACCCTGGTCTCCGCCACCTACATCTTCCTTTTCATCCTCTTCGGCGCGTTCCTCGAACGGGCAGGCATGATCCAGCTCTTCACCGACGTGGCGATGGGGCTGTTCGGCAACGCCAGGGGAGGCCCGGCAAAGGTGGCCGTGTTCTCCTCGGCGCTCATGGGAACGATCTCGGGTTCGGGCGTGGCCAACGTGGTCTCGACGGGCCAGTTCACCATCCCGCTCATGAAGCGGTTCGGCTACAGGTCCGAATTCGCGGGCGGCGTCGAGGCGACCGCCTCCATGGGCGGCCAGATCATGCCGCCGGTCATGGGCGCGGTGGCCTTCATCATGGCCGAAACCATCGACGTGCCTTACGTCGAGATCGTGAAGGCCGCGCTCATCCCGGCCATTCTTTACTATGCGTCCGCGTTCCTCGCCGTCCACCTCGAGGCGGGCCGGGCAGGCCTGCTCGGGATCGCCAAATCGGAGCTGCCAAGCGCAGCGCGCGCGCTGAAGGAGAAGTGGTATCTCGTCCTGCCGCTCGCGGTTCTCGTCTATCTCCTCTTCTCCGGCTACACGCCCCTGTTCGCTGGCTCCATCGGCCTTGCGCTCACCGTGGTGCTGATCCTCGCAGGCGCACTTTCGCTGGGCCTCGTGAATGAAACCGTGCGTCTCGTGTTCTGGGTCGGGCTCGGGCTCGTCGCCGCGGCCTTTCTCTGGGTCGGCGTGACCCTCGTGCTGCTGCTGGTCGGCATTCTGGTTCTGATCAGCCTGTTCTCGCGCGGCGGCCCCGAGACACTGGAGGCCTGCCGGGATGCGCTGGCCGACGGCGCCCGTCAGGCGCTGCCCGTCGGTCTGGCCTGCGCGGTGGTGGGCATCGTGATCGGCACGATGACGCTCACCGGCATCGGCACGATCTTCGGCAACTGGGTGGTGTCCATCGGGCGCGATTCGCTCATCCTGTCCCTGGCGCTCACGATGGTGGTGAGTCTCATTCTAGGCATGGGCATTCCGACCATCCCGAACTACATCATCACCTCGTCGCTGGCGGCCCCTGCGCTGCTGACGCTCGGCGTGCCGCTCATCGTCTCGCACATGTTCGTCTTCTACTTCGGCATCATGGCGGATCTGACGCCGCCCGTGGCGCTGGCGGCTTTCGCCGCGGCTCCCATCGCGAAGGCTTCGGGCTTCAGGATCGGCTTCCAGGCCCTGCGCATCGCCCTGCCTGGGTTCGTCATTCCCTACATGGCCGTTTACGACCCGGCCCTCATGATGCAGCAGGTGGACGGTGCTTCCGGAACCGGGTTCTGGGCGAATGTCGCCTACATGGTGGTGAAGGCGGGCCTCGCGGTGCTGCTGTGGGGCTCGGCCTCGGTCGGTCATCTGAGCGTGGCGATGCCATGGTGGGAACGCACCGGGGCGGTGATCGCGGCGGCCTTCCTGGTACTCGCCCTGCCGATCACCGATGAGGTCGGATTCGCGCTGGCCGTGCTCGTCCTCGGCATCCATTTCTGGCGCGCCCGCCGGGGCGGGGCGACGGCGGCCGCCCGGTGATGATCTGCTTGGTCGCCGGCAAGGTCGTCGCGCCTCTGATGGTCGGCGCGATGACCCTCGCCTGGACCCATTCGGTCGAAAAGGTCGTATGGGAGGAGGATTGGCGGGCGACGCCAGCGGGACTGGAGCTCGTGCAGGCGCGGGTGAAGGGCTCGGGCGCCGGGATGGAGCCGCCACCCGAGGCGAGACTCGTCGACGGGACATGGGCCTGGCGGCCGGGCCTGCCGCCTCAGGTCCAGGTGGTCATGCGCCGCTCGGGCGCGACGGCGGATTGGCGCGTCTGCATCGAGGGCCGATGCCGCCCGATGGAGGCCTATGTGCCTCCGGACGCCGACCCGATCGTCATGAGGGCGTGCCCCTGATTACTCGGCGAGGGGCTCGACGGCGACGCAGCGGCGCCAGAGATTCACGAGGAAATAGAGGGCGAGCAGGCTGAAGAGGCCCATGAGCACATAGCCTACGATCTGGCCCAGCTCGAACAGGCCTGCGATGGCCCAGCCGGCGGAGATCGCCACGCCGAACACCTCCGCACCGACCAGAATCATGATGCTGATGACAGTGATGACATTGCGCCAGTTGGTGCGTTTCGCCTGAGCCACGGTTCTCGTACTCCATTCTCTGCCGGAAGGGACTACCCTAAACGCCCCCTCCGGTGCAAGGTTCGCCTGACATTCCATTCCGTCGCGTTAATCTTGAAACCCATGTCCGAAACCCCCGTCTTCTCCACCGCCGCTGTCGCGGCCCCGCACAGGCTCGCCGCCGAAACCGGCCAGACGATCCTGGCCGCAGGCGGCAACGCCGTGGAGGCCATGGTCGCCATGGCCGCCACCATCGCCGTGGTCTATCCGCATATGAACGGTCTGGGCGGCGACGGTTTCTGGCTGGTTCGGGAGCCGAAGGGGAGGGTCCATGCCCTGGACGCCTCGGGTCCCGCCGGCTCGCTCGCCACCATCAATCGCTATCGGGACAAGGGCTATGACGGCATTCCGCCGCGTGGTCCCGATGCGGCGCTCACCGTCGCGGGAGCCGTCAGCGGCTGGGGCCTCGCGATGGAGCTTGCGAAAGCTCTCGGCGGTCACCTGCCGCGTGACATGCTGCTTGCCGATGCCGTCCGCTTCGCCCGCGAAGGCTACGGGATCGGGGCCGCGGAAGGGCGCAACCCCATGCTGGAGGAGGCGGCGCTGTTCGCCGCTCCCGGCTTCGCCGAGGCCTTCCTCAAGGAGGGCAAGCTGCCGCCGGCAGGCGAGACGCGACGTTCTCCCAGGCTTGCCGATACCCTCGAACAACTCGCTCACGCGGGCCTTGGAGACTTCTACCGCGGCGATGTGGGGCGTGAGATCGCGGCGGACCTGGAGCGGATCGGGAGCCCGATCACGCGCAGGGACCTGGAGAGCTACCAAGCCCGGGTCGTGAAGCCGCTCTCTGTCGAGCTGAAACACTCCACCGTCTACAACATGCCGCCGCCGAGCCAGGGGCTCGCCGCGCTTCTCATCCTCGGGCTGTTCCACCGGCTCGACGTGAAGCACAGCGAGGCGCCCGAGCACCACCATGGCCTGATCGAGGCGGCGAAGCGCGCCTTCGCGGCCCGCGACAGGGTCGTGACCGATCCGAGCGAGCTCACCCTTGATCCAGCCACCTTCCTCGCGCCAGCATGGCTCGAGAAGGAGGCGGCGATGATCGAGGTGCACCGCGCCGCGCCCTACCCGCCGCGCCCGGCCGAGGGCGACACCGTCTGGATGGGCTGCATCGACCAGGACGGTCTGGCGGTCTCCTATATCCAATCGGTCTACTGGGCCTTCGGCTCCGGATGCGTGCTGCCGACGACCGGCATTCACTGGCACAATCGGGGCCTCGGGTTCTCCCTCGACCCGAGCAGCCGGAATCCGCTGGCGCCGGGGCGCAAGCCCTTCCATACGCTCTGCCCGGGACTTGCCGTATTCGACGACGGACGCGTGCTGTCCTACGGCACCATGGGAGGGGAGGGGCAGCCGCAGATCCTGGGCCAGATCTTCACGCGATATGCCGATTTCGGCATGGGCCTCGCCGATGCCGTCGATGCGCCGCGCTGGCTCTTCGGCAAGGCCTGGAAGGCTCCCGCCGCAACGCTGCGGGTCGAGGACCGTTTCGATCCTGGACTTTTGCGCGCGCTCTCGCGTTACGGCCATCCGGTCGAGGAGCTGGGCAAGCCCTATGCGGATGCCATGGGTCATGCGGGCATGCTCGTAAGGCACCCGCGCAACGGCCGTGTCGAGGCCGTGCATGATCCGCGCTCGGATGGCGGATCGCTGGGGCTCTGACCGGCCGTGCGCCGCGCTCAGCTCACGCCCAATGCCTAACTTACGCCCATGTAGCGGCCGGGCTTGTGGTTGGTCGCGATGACGAGATTGATCATCGTCGTCGCCAAGAGCGAGAGCGCGAACTGCTCCAGACTGATCACGAACAGGGAGGCGACCAGGACCAGGCCGTCGACGGCGAGCTGGACGTATCCGGCGCGCAGGCCGTAACGCTCCTGGGCGTAGAGGGCGAGGATGTTCACTCCGCCGAGGCTCGTCCGATGGCGGAACAGGATCAGCAGCCCCAACCCGATCAGAATGCCGCCGACCACGGCTGCATAGATCGGTTCGAGATAGGCGATGCCGATCCAGACGGTTGTCAGCTTGGTCAGGTAGGAGACCAGCAGAACGGCCACAAAAGTCCGGATCGTCAGTTTCCAGCCCATCCGCAGGATGGACAGCGCGTAGAAGGGCAGATTCGCCACGAGAAAGAGCGGCCCGAACTCGAGGCCGGACGCGTATTGCAGCAGCAGCGCCAGCCCGGCCGTGCCGCCCGTGAGCAGCGTGGCCTTTGACAGGAAGGCGATGCCGAGGGCCACGACGAGGGTGCCCGTGAGGCCGGCGACGATATCCTCGTACAGGCGATGGGCATGGGGTGGCGATGTGACGGACGCAGTCAAATTCCGACCTCCGAAAGACGGCCCGCTATAGCCGTCCTTCGCAGGTGCAGCAATGCATGGGAAAACAGAGATGCGTCATCAGCTTTGCCCCTGGCGCAACCCTCCCGCAGGCGCTCAGAAGGCGCCCGCCGTACTCCAGAGGCCGATGAGCAGATTCGCCCCCAGCACCAGGACGAAGGCTGCGGCCAGCAGCTCGAGGCCGGCGACGGCGACGGCGCCCATGGCTCCACGTCCGCCCGCCACCCTCAGGGCCAGGGTCTTGGCGAAGACCGCGACCGCCGCGATCGCGCCGGTGGTGAGGGCGGTGCCGAGGGCCATGGCGAAGGTGGCGGCGATGCCCGCCGCGAAGAGGCCCTGGGCCAGGGAGAAGACGAGTACGATCAGTGCTCCCGCGCAGGGACGGATGCCGGCGGCGAGGGCCACGCCCGCCATGTCCCGCCAGCGGGTGAGGCGGCCGATTTCCTCAGGCGGCGGCATGTGGACATGGTCGCAGCCATCCTCCTGCGCCGAAGCCAGAGGATTTCGCGCGAGCGCCAGGACGCCCAGCACCTTGCCGCTCTTGCGCCATGTGATCACGAGTCCCAGCAGCGCGACCGCGATGAAGCTCACGAGCTCCACGTTCATGGCGACCTTGTTCATGGTCGAGGCGGTCGCGCGCAGGACGAAGTTGACCGTGCCGACGACGAGGATGGCGACCGTCGCCTGCACGAAGGCCGCGGCGAAACTCAGGATGAAGCCTTTGCGCAGCGCCCTCTCGTCGGCCACCAGATAGGCCGAGATCACGCTCTTCCCGTGCCCCGGGCCCGCCGCATGGAAGACCCCATAGGCGAAGCCGACGGCGAGGAGCGAGCCCAGGGCCGCGCCGCTCTCCTTCATGGCATGCACGCTCGCCCGGAGGCTGGCGTAGAAGCCGGATTGCACGGAGAGGAGCCAGGCCCCGAAATCGCCCGACGGTGCCGCCTCTCGAATGCCCATGCCGAAGGGACTGCGCGGGGCGGGCGCATCGATGGGGCCGAGCCAGAGCGCGAGCAGCCCCATGGCCGCCGCCACGACGGCGGTTGCCAGAACCATCAGGACGAACCTCTGCCAGAGTCGCGCCTGACCGGAGGCGGAGGAGACGAGCGGAGCGGACGTTACGGACATGCAATGATCGCCTTGTTCGAATATTCGACACTGAAATTCGCGCCCGGCGGCGCCGCCTGGATCGCGCCTTCGTCCTGAAGGATCTTCAGCATCGCGGCGTCGAGCGGCTTGGCCTTGGCGATGTTCGTGACACAGCCCCGGGGAGCGTTGGCCAAGGTCACGGAAGTTTGATCGGTGAGACTGAAATAGACGAAGAAGGTCGGGTCATCGATCTCGATGGCCAGAGCGCCGGCCACCGGAGCGGGGACCTTCAAAGGCAGCAGGAACGTCATGGTGACCTGATTCTGGCTCATGGTCATCCGGGCGTCCCGCGGGTCGGCGAAGGCCTGCGGCTTGCCATGAACCTTCAGGGTCGTGAAATAATCGAAATCGGAGAGGCTGCCTGCGTTCTCGTCGGCGAGCTCCTGCAACTCCTCCGGCGTCAGCTTGCCGTCACCATTCTTGTCCAATCCCTGCGTGACATAGGCCGTGTAGGCCTCGTCGAACGTCCATTCGTGACGAATGCCCGTGACCTTGCCGTCCGGGGCGAACACCACCTCGGCCCTGGCGGTGATCCACACATGGGGATGTGCAAGGGCCGGAACGCTGAGTCCTGTCAGAAGGAGCAAGTGGCAGAGGATGGGACCAAGGCGGATCTTCATGCGTTGACTTCTAAAGTGACGCTTCCGGGATCTCCGGAAGCCGAACCGGGATCTAGAGGCTTCAAGGTTAATGGAGGCGAAACGAAGGCTGCGGGCCGGACCGTTCGATTGACGTGACTCGGTGGTTATGTCAGCATTGCTGACGTAATTAGTGAAACCAGCAAGAACCGGGGCAACCGGCGGGCGGGGGCAGAGGGCTCCAAGGAGGAACGGCATGGCCGCAGGTCATGTGGCGCTTCGTAGCGTTACGCTCGACGACAAGTACGATCTCACGAAGGATCACGTGTTCATCACGGGCACGCAGGCCGTCATCCGCATGTTGCTGATGCAGCGCGAGCGGGACAGGCTGGCGGGCCTCAACACGGCCGGCTTCGTCTCCGGTTATCGCGGCTCCCCCATCGGCGGCCTGGACCAGAACCTCTGGCGGGCCAGGAAGTGGCTCGAGCAATCCAACATCGTCTTTCAGCCTGGCCTCAACGAGGAACTCGCGGCCACCGCCGTCTGGGGTTCGCAACAGGCCGAGATCCGCGGCGACGGCAAATACGACGGCGTGTTCGGCCTCTGGTACGGCAAGGGCCCGGGCGTCGACCGCTCCGGCGACGTGTTCCGCCACGCCAACATGGCGGGCTCCTCCCGATACGGCGGGGTGCTCGCCTTGATGGGCGACGACCACACGGCGGAATCCTCCACCGTCGCGCATCAATCCGAATTCCACTTCGTCGACGTGATGATCCCGATCCTGAACCCGGCGGGCGTTCAGGAGATTCTCGACTACGGCCAGTACGGCTACGCCATGAGCCGCTTCTGCGGCACCTGGGTGGCGTTCAAGTGCGTGAAGGACAACATCGAGTCCACCGCTTCCGTGGACGGGTCGCTCGACCGCGTGAAGATCATCATGCCCGACGATTTCGTCATGCCGCCGGGCGGGCTCAACATCCGCAGCCGCGACGGGGTGCTCGATCAGGAGGCGCGGCTTCAGGATTTCAAGCGCGATGCCATGCTGGCGTTCGTGCGCGCCAACAACCTCAACCGCATCGTTCTGTCGGGCGGGCGCAACCCGAAGATCGGGGTGATCACTGTCGGCAAATCCTATCTCGACGTGCGCGAGGCGCTCGACGAACTCGGCCTCGACGAGGTGAAGGCGAACGATATGGGCCTTCGTCTCTACAAGGTCGCTTGCCCGTGGCCGCTCTCGCAGCGCGAGCTGCTGGAATTCGCGCAAGGGTTGGACAAGATCATCGTGGTCGAGGAGAAGCGCTCGCTTATCGAAGTGCAGGTGCGGGAGGAGCTCTACGGCACGGCAAACCAGCCGCTCTGCATCGGCAAGAAGGACGAGGGCGGCAACTGGCTCTTCCCCGTCAAGGGAGCTCTCGATCCCAACGACATCGCCATCGTCATCGGCGAGCGGCTGCTCGCCTATCACAACAACGACGATCTGCGCGGCCGAGTGGCGCGGCTTCGCCATGCGCAGGAGGTGTTGAAGGCAACCGGTGACGTGGCGACCCGGGTGCCGCATTTCTGCTCCGGCTGCCCTCACAACACCTCCACCCGGGTGCCCGAGGGCATGCGGGCCTATGCGGGAATCGGCTGCCACTACATGGTGCAGTGGATGGACCGTTCCACGGACGGCTTCACGCAGATGGGCGGCGAGGGCGCGAACTGGATCGGCGAGGCGCCGTTCTCCAAGCGCGGACACGTGTTCCAGAACCTCGGGGACGGCACCTACAACCATTCGGGCATTCTGGCCCTGCGGTGGGCGATCCACACCAGGACCAACGTCACCTACAAGATTCTCTTCAACGACGCGGTCGCCATGACGGGCGGGCAGAAGCACGAGGGCGGGCTCACCGTCGACATGATCGCCCGTCAGGTACGGGAAGAGGGCGTGGAGCGCGTCGCGCTCGTCACCGACGAGCCGCACAAGTACCCGAAATCGATCCGCTGGCCCGCGGGCATGACCATTCACCACCGGGACGAGCTGGATGCCGTCCAGCGCGAGCTCGCCGGGATCCCCGGCGTCACCGTGATGATCTACGATCAGACCTGCGCCTCCGAAAAACGCCGGCGCCGCAAGCGCGGCGAATATCCGGACCCGGACAAGCGCGTGATCATCAACGATCTCGTGTGCGAGGCCTGCGGCGATTGCTCCGTGCAGTCGAACTGCGTCGCCGTGCAGCCGGTCGAGACCGAGTTCGGCCGCAAGCGCCAGATCGACCAGTCGAACTGCAACAAGGACTTCTCCTGCGTGCAGGGCTTCTGCCCGTCCTTTGTGACGGTGCACGGAGCCAAGGTGAAGAAGGCGGCGCCGGAGACCGTCTCGACGGACGGCATGACGCTCGCGCGGCTGCCCGATCCGGTGCTGCCCGCCATCGACCGCACCTTCAACGTGATCGTGACGGGCGTAGGCGGCACGGGCGTCGTCACCATCGGGGCGATCCTCGGCATGGCGGCCCATCTCGAGGGCAAAGGTCTCGGCATGATCGACATGGCGGGCCTCGCGCAGAAGGGTGGCGCGGTCTACAGCCACGTGCGTCTCGCCAATCACCAGGAAGACATCCACGCCATCCGCGTGAGCGCGGAAGCGGCCCATCTCGTTCTCGGCTGCGATCTTGTGGTGACGGGCACGAAGAAGGTGCTCGCCTCCGTGAAGCAGGGGCGGACGGCGCTCGTGGTGAACACCGCCGAGGTCATGCCCGGCGAGTTCACCCGCAATGCCGATTTCTCGCTGCCCACCGAGCGCCTGAAGCGTGCGATCAGGGGCGCTGCGGGCGATGACGGCGTTGCCTTCGTCGACGCGACGGCGATCGCCACTGCGCTCCTCGGCAATGCGATCGCCGCCAACATGTTCATGTTGGGATATGCCTATCAGACGGGCCGCGTGCCGCTGTCGGCGGCCGCCATCGAGCGGGCGATCGAGCTCAATGGGGAAGCGGTGAAGATGAACCTCGAGGCCTTCACCTGGGGCCGCCGTGCGGCCGCCGATCCCGAACTCATCGCCGCCATGATGAGCGAACTGAAGGCGCCGACGGAGTCGCGCAAGATCTCCGGAACGCTGGACGAGGTGATCGCCCGCCGCCAGGAATTCCTGTCCGCGTACCAGAGCAAGCGCTACGGCCGGCGCTATCGCACATGGGTAGAACGCGTGCGCGAGGCGGAAGCGAAGGCGGCTCCCGGCTCCACCGCTCTCACCGACGCAGTGGCGCGCTCCCTCTTCAGGCTGATGGCCTACAAGGACGAGTACGAGGTCGCGCGTCTTTACACGAACGGCGACTTCGAACGCCAGGTGGCTGCCACCTTCGAGGGCGAGAGCCTGACTTACGAGTTCCACATGGCTCCGCCGTTTCTGGCTAAGAAGGACCCGACGACCGGCCTTCCGAAGAAGATGAGCTTCGGCCCGTGGATGATGAAGGCCATGCGGGTTCTGGCGAAGTTCAGGGGCTTGCGCGGCACGCCGCTCGACGTGTTCGGCTACACGCAGGAGCGCCGCACCGAGCGTCGGCTCGTCCGCGAATTCGAGGAACGGATCGAGGAGATCGTGGCAAGGCTCGACACGAACAATCATGCGCTCGCGGTCGGCCTCGCCAACATTCCGCAGAAGATCCGCGGCTTCGGCCACATCAAGGAGCGCAACCTCGAGAAGGCGAAGGCGGAGGAGGCGGACCTCCTGGCCAGGTTCCGCACCGGGCCGCAGCAGCCGCTGCCGGTCGCGGCGGAATGAGAAGAGCTCACTCCGCCGATCCAGGGCATCTCACGTCATGGCCGGGCTTGACCCGGTCATCCCGACGAGGGGAGCGCGGCGCCTCGCACGAGCGGGATCGCCGGCACAAGGCCGGCGGCGACAAGTGAAGTTCGATAAGCCTTAAGCCTGGCTTGCCGCGACGAAGCTCTCGGCGACCTTCGGCACGTTTTCCTCGTTGAGACCCGCCACGCACATGCGGCCCGATCCCACGAGATAGACGCCGTCCTTCTCGCGCATGTCGCGGACCCGTTGCTCGCTCAGGCCCGTGAAGCTGAACATGCCGCGCTGGCTCAGCAGGAAATCCACGTCCACCCCGTTCGAAAGGGCGCGGATGCGCTCGGCGAGGAGCTTGCGCATGGCGTCCATGCGGGTGCGCATCTCGTCGACTTCGCGGGTCCACTGGGCACGCAGTTCGTCGTCGCCGAGCACGGCGGCGACGAGAAGGCCGCCCGTCATCGGCGGGCTCGAATAGCTGCGGCGCACGGCGAGCTTCAGCTGACCCAGCACGCGCTCGGCCTCGTCCGCATCGCGGCAGACGACGCTCAGGCCTCCGCAGCGCTCGCCGTAGAGCGAGAGGTTCTTCGAGAAGGAATTGGCCACGAGGCAGCTGGCGCGCTCCGCATAGCGGCGCACGAAGGCGGCGTCCGCCTCGACGCCGGTGCCGAAGCCTTGATAGGCCATGTCGAAGACCGCGATATGACCTTTGGCGACGAGCACGTCTGAAACCGCGGCCTGCTGCTCCTCGCTCAGGTCGACGCCGGTCGGGTTGTGGCAGACGGGCTGGATCACCACGATGGAGCCCGCCTCGGCGGATTCGAGCGCCTCGACCATGCCGGCGAAATCGACGGACCGGTTGGCGCGGTCCCAATAGGGGTAGGTCGTGGTCTTGAAACCTGCCCGCTGGAACAGGCCGTGATGGTTCTCCCAAGTCGGATCGCTGACGAGAACGGTCCGGCCCGGAACGTGCTTGGCCAGGAAGTCGGCCGCGATGCCGACGGCGCCCGTGCCGCCGATGGTCTGAATCGTCGCGACGCACCTGGCCGCGAGGGCGGGGTGGTTGGCGCCGAAGACCAGCTTCTGCACGCCCTCTCGGTAGCCGGCATGGCCGTCCATGGGGAGATAGGGCCGCTCCGCGAAGCCGATCCGCTCATAGGCGGCCCTGACGGAGCCGAGCACCGGGATGCGGCCCTTCTCGTCCGTGTAAACGCCGATGCTGAGATTCACCTTCTCGGCGCGGGGATCAGCCTTGAAGCTGTCGTTGAGAGACAGGATCGGGTCGCCCGCGAAGGGTTCGACATGTCCAAACAGGGATTCCGCCATGCTGATCTCCAAGGTCACGCGGTCATATTCCGCGAGAGACCTACTCCCCGACAAGGGCCGCGACAAGGTTCTTGCTGCTGCCGCACCATCAGGGATGGTCAGGTATCGAGCCGCCAGTCGATGGGCTCCAGGCCCTTCTCGACCAGCCACTCGTTGGCGCGGCTGAAGGGCCGGGTCCCCTTGAAGTCGTTGAGGCGGTTGAGGGGCGAGGGGTGGCCCGATTCGATCACGAGGTGCTTCCCGCTGTCGATGAGCGCGGCGCGTTTGCGGGCAGGCCCACCCCAGAGCAGGAACGCGACGGCGGGCCGTTGCTCGGAAACGGCGGCGACGGCCTGATCGACCAGGTCCGACCAGCCGAACTTCATATGTGCTCCTGACTTCCCTGCCTCGACCGTCAGTGCCGTGTTGATGAGCAGCACACCTTGCTTCGCCCATTTCGTCAGGTCGCCGGATTTCGGCATGGGAACGTCCAGATCCGCCGACATCTCGGCGAGGATCGTGCGCAACGAGGCGGGCAGCCGCCGCGAGCCGCGATAGGAGAATGCGAGGCCATGGGAATCCCCCGGGGAGGGATAGGGATCCTGGCCGAGGACGACGACCTTGACCTTGTCGAAGGGGGTCAGCATGATGCTCGTGAAGACCGCCTCGGGCGGCGGAAGCACGTGGCCGCCGCCGGCGATCACGGCATCGACCTTTGCGGCGACCCGGTCGGCGCTGCCATCCTGAAAGAAGGGAAGCCTCAGCCAGGAGGCGGCCTGTTTGTTGCGGCGGAACTCTGCAAGGGCTTGGCTGATGGGACCAGTCATGGAAGCCGGGCCTTTAAGGAAGGGGAACGCATGCGCGACGTGTCGAAGGGTCTTTAGCCGACATCGATGAAAATGGCATCACCCCGTGCCCGCCGTCGAGGCGCGGAGGTCATCGACAGGTTGTTGCTTCTGT
The DNA here is from genome assembly GCA_031181145.1 of Microvirga sp. Taxonomy (GTDB): domain Bacteria; phylum Pseudomonadota; class Alphaproteobacteria; order Rhizobiales; family Beijerinckiaceae; genus Microvirga. Next base: position 107,958 of record JAPSLB010000004.1, on the reverse strand, counting down.
GACACGCTTCCGGTCTAGGCTCCCCGGCCGTCTGCCATGGGCGCCGCCCGATACGAGGACCCGCGATGATACTGACTAGCCGACCCTCCGCTGCCCTGCGCGCCGGTTTACTGGGGCTGTCCCTGCTCCTGTCCGGCGCCGCCCTGGCGCAGGACACCGTGACCTTGCGTTTCGTCCAGACCAACGACATCGACCGCATGAGCGCCGAGAAGGGCCGTGGCGGCTTCGCCCGGCTGGCAGCCGTGGTCAAGGAGGAGAAGGCAAAGGGCAACGCCTTCTTCGTCCACGCGGGCGACACCATCTCTCCTTCGCTGCTGTCGGGCTTCGACAAGGGCGCGCACATCATCGACATCCTGAACCGCATGGGCGTCGATGCGATGGTGCCCGGCAACCACGAATTCGACCTCGGCCCCGATGCCTTCCGCGCCCGCATGAAAGAGGCCAGATTCGACGTTCTGGCCACCAACATCATCGACGGCAACGGCCTGCCTGAGAACACCAAGGCCGACAAGATGGTCGAGGTGCAGGGGGTCAAGGTCGGCTTCTTCGGCCTCACCACCGAGGATACGCCCATCGCGTCGAGCCCTGGCGACATCAAGTTCGCCTCCACCATCGACACGGCCCGCACCAAGGCCAAGGAGTTGCGGGAGAAGGGCGTCGATATTGTGGTCGCCCTCGCCCACACGCCGCTCGAAGTGGACATGATCGTCGCCCGCTCCGCCGGGGTCGACGTGATCATCGGCGGCCATGACGAGCACCTTCTCGCCTTCTACGACGGCAAGGTGGTTCTGTCGGAGTCGGAATCTCAGGGCAACTACATCAACGTGGTCGAGCTGGCCGTCACCAAAACCACCAAGGACGGCAAGACCAGCGTTTCCTGGACGCCCAATTTCCGGATCGTCGACAGCGCCGGTGTGAAGCCCGACCCGGAGATCGAGGCCGTGGTGAAGGGCTACGAGGACAAGCTCTCCAAGGAACTCGACGTGGAGATCGGCGTCACGGAGACGCCCCTCGACAGCCGTCGCGCCACGGTGCGGGGCGGCGAGGCCGCCATCGGGAACCTGATCGCCGATGCGCTTAAAAGCTCCGTCGGAGCCGATGTGGCGATCACCAATGGCGGCGGTATCCGGGCGGACAAGCAGTATGAGGCCGGGCAGATGCTGACCCGGCGCGACATCCTGGCCGAAATGCCCTTCGGCAATACCACGGTGCTCCTTGAGGTGAAGGGCGAGCAGATCAAGGCGGCGCTGGAGAACGGCGTGAGCCAGGTGCGCGAACTCGGCGGCCGCTTCCCTCAGGTCTCCGGCATCGTGGCCGAGGTCGATTTGAAGGAGCCGGTGGGCAGCCGCGTGAAGTCGGTGAGGATCAACGGCGAGCCGCTCGATCCGGCCAAGACCTACAAGCTCGCCACCAACGACTTCATGGCCCGCGGGGGCGACGGCTACCGCGCCTTCGTCGATGCCAAGTCCCTCATCGACGTGTCGGCCAGCCAGCTCATGGCGAGCCAGGTGATCGATTACGTGGCCAAGGCCGGAAAGGTCGCGCCCAAGGTCGAGGGACGCATCGTCCTTCGCTGATCCGAGGTGCGGGTCATCACATGTCGGGGCCTCAAAGGGGCCCCGGCGTTTCTTTTTCAAGGGGGAGGGACCTATAATTTACCTCTCCATCTCGCGCCGATGCTGTGCCATGTTGGCCCGCCTGACGCGAATCGCAGCACCAACACGACCAGTTTCATTGCAGTTTTCACCGCGACCGGAGCATTCAAGCCTGTCCGTCAAACGCCGCCGCCAACGGTTGGTACGGGGCCGCTTGACTCTGATCATGGGGCTTTTCGGCGTTGCCTTCATCCTCCTCACCTTCGGCTACATCGCCTGGGAGCAGCGCAGCCGCCTGATCCAGCGCCACGAAGCGGACATCGCCAGCAGCGCCTTTTTCCTGGCGGACCACACAGCCCGCCTCCTTGAGGTCACCGATCTGACCCTCAGGCAGCTGGCCATGCAGTTCGAGGGTGGAGACTGGGATCAGATCGAGACCTCGAAGCCGTCTTGGGAGCACATCAAGGAAGTCAAGGAAACGCTGCCTTATTTCGACAATCTCTGGCTCAGCGACTCGACGGGACGGCTCCGGATGACCACGGCGCGGTTTCCGGCTCCGGCCGCGAACGTGTCGGACAGGGATGCCTTCAAGGCGCAGATCCAGCCGAACCAGGGGCTTTTTGTCGGGGAGCCGATCATCGGCCGGATCACCAAACAGCCGACTTTCATGATCAGCCGCCGTCTCAATGGTCCGAACAATACCTTCCGAGGCATCGTCTCGGCTACCGTTGCGCTGTCCTATTTCGAAGCCTATTGGGGCAAGCTGCGCCTGCCGAAGGGAAACCGTATCACGCTGCTGCGCGCCGCCGACGGCGGTGTCATCGCGCAACTGCCCCTGCCGCCTGACGGCCTGTCGTTCGCTCCCATCGACAAGGCGGCTCTTGATGAAGCGATCAAGCGGAGCCGCGCCGCCGGAATGTATCGCTTTCTCAGCAACGGCGAGGAGAGGACCGGCGCCTATCGCCAGGTCGGCGATAGGCCGCTCTACGTCAATGTCAGCATCCCCGACGACGCCTATTGGGTGCCCTGGACCGTCCAGATGAAGCTCTACGGCGCCTTCGCGCTGATCGCCCTTCTGGCCCTGGCCGCGCTCACCTCCCTGGCGTCCCAGCAGTTCAGAGAGCAGGCCGCCAACGAGGCCTTCCTGCAAAAGGAAGTCGCTCTCCGCACCAGCGAATTGCAGGCCGAAACGGCGGCGCTCGAGGTGCTCAATCGGACAGGCCGGGCGCTTGCGGCCGAACTCGACCTGGATCGTCTCGTCGAGAACGTGGTCGAGGCGGCGGTGCTTCTCACCGGCGCGCAGGCCGGCGCCTATTTCTCCAACCGTGGAGATGCCTCCAGGGACGAGGCGCGGACCGAGGATTATGGTCTCTACACGTCAGGAGGGGCCCGCACGGCCTTCACGAAGCTCCCCAGCGGCAAGATATGCCGTGCCGTCTTCGAACAGGCCCGGCTCCTGCGGTTCGACGACATCGCCGACGATCCGGAATTCGGAGCGCCGAGCGGCGGGGGGGCCTCTCCGGACGGGGCCAGGGCGCGCAGCATCATGGCTGTTCCGATCTCCTCCCGGAACGGGCAGATCCAAGGATTGCTCCTCTTTGCGCATGAGCGGGCGGGGGCGTTCACGGAGCGTGCCGAGCGCCTCGTGACGGGCCTTGCCGCGCAAGCGGCCATCGCGCTCGAGAACGGACGCCTCTACAGCGAGGCGCAGCACGAGATCGAGGAGCGCAAGCAGGCGCAGAACCAGCAATCCTTCCTGATCCGCGAGCTGCACCACCGGGTGAAGAACACCCTCGCGACCGTGCAGGCGGTTGTGGGCGCCACGGCACGCTCGACCTCGAGCATCGACGACTTCTACAAGGCCTTCGTGGGGCGAATCGTCTCCCTCGCCAACACTCATTCCCTGCTGACCGAGGCGCTGTGGCAGACCGCGCCCCTGAGGGATATCCTGGAGAAGGAGCTGAAGCCCTATAACGATGCGAGAGGCGAGCGGGTCACACTGCACGGCCCCGCGGTGGAGCTGCCGTCCGAGATTGCCGTTCCCATCGGCATGGCCATTCACGAGCTGACGACGAATGCCGCGAAATACGGGGCTCTTTCCGTGCGCAACGGCAAAGTTTCCGTAATATGGGACGTGATCGAGGATGACGGCGGGAAGCGCCTCACCATGACTTGGCAGGAGCGGGGCGGGCCCAGCGTCTCCCAGCCGGAGCGGCAGGGCTTCGGCTCGCGCCTGCTGCACCGCGTTCTGACGACGCAGCTCAACGCCAAGGTCGAGGTCGAATACGACCCGGCCGGTTTGCACGTCGCCATCGATGCGCCGCTCAGGGCCACGGCGAACCTGAGCCCGCCGATCTGAGCGCGGTCTTGTCCCACGTCAAAGTGAAACAGAACGCATTGGCGTAAAGGGGTGAAAGCCACTATCTAGGGCCCATTCCGAGCGGGATCCGCCCCGGATCCCGCTGCCAAGGGGCTTCGATCCATGAATGAACGTGTAAGCACGACCGAAACCAGCCAGGGCGTACGCCCGGTGGATCATCCGCCCGTAAAGGCGGGGCGGATCGGCGTGCTTCTGATGAATCTCGGAACGCCGGAGGGCACCACCTATTGGCCTATGCGGCGCTACCTGAAGGAATTTCTCTCCGACCGCCGCGTGATCGAGACGCCGCGCCTGCTCTGGTGGCCGATCCTCAACCTGATCATCCTCACCAAGCGTCCCAGTGCGAAGGGCCGCGACTACGCCTCGATCTGGAACAACGAGCTCGACGAGGGTCCGCTGAAAACCATCACCCGCAACCAGGCCGAGAAGGTCGCCGCGCATCTGAAGAGCATTGCCGGCGACAGGATCACCGTCGATTGGGCGATGCGTTACGGCAAGCCCGAGGTGCGCGAGCGGATCCAGGCGCTCCTCGATCAGGGCTGCGACCGCATCCTGCTCGTGCCGCTCTATCCGCAATATGCGGCCGCAACCTCTGCCACGGCCTGCGATCAGGCCTTCCGCGCCCTCATGGACATGCGCTGGCAGCCGACGGTGCGCGTTTCACCGCCCTATCATGACGATCCGGTCTACATCGCATCCGTCGTCGCTTCGATGAGGCAGGAACTCGCCAAGCTCACATTCGAGCCGGAGGTGATCCTCGTCTCGTTCCACGGCGTGCCGAAGGAATATCTGCTCAAGGGCGATCCCTATCATTGCCACTGCGCGAAGACCTGGCGCCTCATGCGCGAAGCCTTCGGCTGGCCCGCGGACAAGTTCCGCATGAGCTTCCAGTCGCGTTTCGGCAAAGCGGAGTGGCTTCAGCCCTACACGGACAAGACGGTGGAAGCCCTGGCCAGAAGCGGCGTGAAGCGCATGGCCATCGTTGCGCCCGGCTTCTCCGCCGATTGCCTGGAGACCTTGGAGGAACTCAACGGCGAGAACCGGGAGATCTTCATGCACAACGGTGGCGAGGAATTCGCCTATCTGCCGTGTCTCAACGACGGCCCCGAGGGCATGCGCGTGATCAACCACATCGTGGAGCGCGAGCTCCAGGGCTGGATCTGATCAATCGGCAAAGCCGACGCGGATGCGCCGGTTCTGTTTTCCTTTGTTGTCGACCTTCAGAATCCGAACGGGACGGGCCAGGCCAGTGGAGGTCAGGTGCGTCCCGCCGCAGGCCTGACGGTCGAGGCCAGCGATCTCTACGATCCGCACCGATCCATCCTCCTGCGGCGGAGGCGAGACGGATTTGCTGCGGAACATGCCCGCCTCCGTCTCGGCTTCCGCCCAAGGCATGTAGAAGGTGCGGATCGCAAGGTCTTGACGGATGACGTCATTGATGGGTCCGTCCAGGGACCGCAGCCAGTCCGGGTGTATTCCCGGCATATCGAAATCGACCCGGAAGGTGCCGTCCGCCGCCAGCTGCGCGCCCGTCAGCAGCGCGCCGCCGAAATCCCGATAGACGATGCTGTTGAGCACGTGCGCCAACGTGTGCAATTCGCACATGAGCCGCCGAAATTCCGGATCGACTTTGGCCAGCACCATTCCCTGAACGGTGATGGGCTCGGCAAATACATGCCAGAGCCCACGCGGATCGGGCTCGATCCTCTCGACGCTCAGCACGCCGCCTGACCATTCGAGAAAACCCTTATCGGCCACCTGTCCCCCTCCGCCCGGAAAGAAAGGCGACCGAGCCAGCAGAACTGCGCCGGGACGTGCATCGAGCACGAGCGTCTTGAGTTCGAGCTGATCAGGATGATCCTGGCAAAAATAACGCGGCATGGTGTGTTTTTCAGTGATGGTAGGTGCAGAATAGCAGCTTGGGAGGCACCCTCTAGCGCCTCGTGCGAAAAAGTGGACCCGGTTTTTCGCACACGACGATGCGCTGCTTGAAAGACGGATCATCGGATGGGCCCAAAAGTGGAGTCCGCCTCTGGGTCCGATGCTCTAGGAGTTTTTGCTCCCATCGGGTAGTCTGCCTGCTTTGCAACTCCGTTGCTTGGGGGAAGGGATGCTGGGTGGTTTCGATATTTTCGTGATCGTTCTCGTGCTCGTCGTCGTGGTGACGATCGCGATGGGCGTGAGAACGGTGCCGCAAGGGTATGCCTATACGGTGGAGCGCTTCGGCCGTTATTCGCGCACGCTCACGCCGGGCCTCGCCCTGATCATTCCCTATATCGAGCAGATCGGGAAGAAGGTGAACGTCATGGAGCAGGTTCTCGACGTTCCGAGCCAGGAGGCCTTCACCCGGGACAATGCGGGCGTCACCATCGATGCGGCCGCCTTCTATCAGGTGCTCGATGCGGCGCGCGCCTCCTATGAGGTGTCGGATCTCAACCAGGCCCTGCTCGTGCTGACCATGACCAACATCCGCACGGTGGTCGGCTCCATGGATCTCGATCAGCTCCTGTCCCATCGCGACGAGATCAACGAGCGGCTTCTGCGCGTGGTTGACGCGGCAGCATCTCCCTGGGGGGCCAAGGTCACTCGCGTCGAGATCAAGGACATTCTCCCGCCGCAGGATCTCGCCGGTGCCATGGCCCGCCAGATGAAAGCCGAGCGCGAGAAGCGCGCCGCCGTGCTGGAGGCGGAAGGCTTGCGGCAGGCGGAAATCCTGCGGGCAGAAGGCGAGAAGCAGGCCCAAATCCTTTCGGCGGAAGGCCGCAAGGAAGCGGCGTTTCGGGACGCGGAGGCACGTGAGCGCCTCGCGGAGGCGGAGGCAAGGGCCACCAGCATGGTGAGCGACGCGATCACCCGCGGCGATCTCGCGGCCGCCAACTTCATCGTGGCGGAGAAATACATCGACGCGATCCGCAGCCTCGCCACCGCCCCCAACCAGCGGGTCGTGATCGTGCCCATCGAAGCGGCGGGCCTCGCCGGCACCCTCGGAGGCATTGCGGAGTTTACGAAATCCGTGTTCGGCGGCGAAGGGGCTGCCGCTTCGAAACCCGCGCGCAGCGTGCCCGCCGTGACGAAGGGAGCGGAGCGCCCATGATCCGGGAGGCGGTCATCGGTCTCGGCGCCTGGAGCTGGATCATCCTCGGGCTCGTGCTGATCGGTGCCGAGCTGATGGCGCCCGGCATCTTCTTCATATGGCTCGGCTTGGCGGCCATCGTGACGGGCGTGCTCGGTGCGGCGCTCGATCTCTCCTGGCAGGCTTCCTCCATTCTGTTCGCGCTGCTCTCGGTCGTGGCTGTGATCCTGGGAAGGTACGTCACCCGCTCGAAGGAATCGTCCGAACCCTCCGCCTCCCACCTCAATCAGCGGGGGCAGGCGCTGGTCGGGCGGGTGTTCACCCTGGAGACGCCGATCAAGGGCGGGGAAGGGCGCATCCGCGTCGATGACAGCTCATGGCGTGTCACCGGCGCGGATCGCTTCGCGGGCGCCAAGGTCCGCGTCGTTCGCGTGGAAGGCACGACGCTCGTAGTCGACGATCCTTGAGCCCGGAGTGAAACAGGTATGGCTTTGACGCTGCATGCGCATCCCTTCTCGTCTTATTGCCAGAAGGTTCTCACCGCGCTCTACGAGAACGGCACTCTCTTCGAATACCGGATGCTCGATAACGAGAGGGCGAATGCCGAACTGGCGGCCCTTTGGCCGATCAGGCGCTTCCCGGTTCTGGTCGATGGCGGCCGCACCATTCCTGAGGCGAGCATCATCATCGAGCATCTCGGCCTCTGGCATCCCGGGCCGGTGAGTCTCATCCCGGAGGATCCGCGCCCCGCTCTCGACGTGCGGATGATGGACCGCTTCTTCGACAATTACATCATGACGCCAATGCAGCGGATCGTCGCCGATCGCCTCCGTCCGGAGGCGGATCGCGATCCCTATGGCGTCGCCGAAGCAAGACGAATGCTCGATACGGCCTATGCATGGCTCGACCGCGCGATGGCGGGGCGTGAATGGGGGGCCGGCGAGGGCTTCACCATGGCCGATTGCGCGGCGGCTCCGGCGCTGTTCTATGCCGATTGAGCCCATCCGATCGGCGTGGAGCATGCAAACGTCCAGGCCTATCGCAGGCGGCTGCTTGCACGGCCGTCATTCGCGCGGGCCGTGGACGAGGCTCGGCCCTACCGCCGCTTCTTCCCGCTCGGAGCTCCCGACCGCGACTGAGTGCGAAAGGGTCAGGCGGCGCCAGCCCGCAACAGGTCGAGATAATGCACGAGGCCGACTGGCCTGTTGTTCTCGACCACGATCAGCGCGGTGATGCGCGCGGTTTCCTCGATCTCGAGCGCGGTGGCCACCAGCGCATCCGGCGCGATGGTGCGCGGCGTGCGGGTCATGATGGCGGTGACCGGCAGGGTGCCGAGATCCGGGCGAAGGTTGCGGCGCAGGTCGCCATCGGTGACGATGCCCGCGAGCGTGCCGTCCGCATTGACCACGATGACCGAGCCGAAGCCCTTGCGGCCGATTTCCTCGATGGCCTGATCCATGCGGGCCTCGACGCCGATGATCGGCAGGCGCTCGTCCTTGTGCATGATATCGCGCACGAGCTTGAGGCGCGCACCGAGCTTGCCGCCCGGATGAAACACACGGAAGTTCTCGGCCGTGAAGCCGCGCCTCTCGAGCAATGCGATGGCGAGCGCATCGCCAAGCGCCAGTTGAATGGTGGTGGAGGTCGTGGGCGCGAGCCCGTTGGGGCAGGCTTCCTTGGCTTTGGGGAGCGCCAGGCAGACATCGGCGGATTGGCCCAGGGTCGAGTCTGCGTTCGACGTAAAGGCGATGAGCGGCACCCGGAAGCGCTTGGCATAGCCGATGACGTCGGCGAGCTCGGCGGTCTCGCCGGACCAGGACAGGGCGAGGATCACGTCGTCGGTCTGGACCATGCCGAGATCGCCATGACTGGCTTCCGCCGGGTGGACGTAATAGGCCGGGGTGCCGGTCGAGGCGAAGGTAGCGGCGATCTTGCGGCCCACATGGCCGGATTTGCCCATGCCCGTCACGATGACCCGCCCCTTGGCGGATGCGATCGTTTCGACCGCCGAGGTGAAGAGGGGGCCGAGCCCGTTGCCGATGGCTTCCATCAGGACGGACAGGCCCTCGCGCTCGGTGTCGAGGGTGCGGAGGGCCGAGGCGACGGCTTGGTCGGGCGAAGCGGGTTTGGTCTGTGCGAGTGCCATGGCCGCCCTCTAGCATACTCGGGCGGCCATGGGTAACCCTGAAGCCCGGTTACTTTCGGCGCAGGAAGGCTTCGAGCTCCTGCCGGAAGGCGGGTCCGAGGTCCTCTCGCTCCAGGGCATAGGCCACGTTGGCCATGAGGAAGCCGATCTTGGAGCCCGTATCGTAGGTCGAGCCCTGGTATTTCAGGCCGAAGAACGGCTGGTCCTCCATCAGGCGGATCATGGAATCCGTGAGCTGGATCTCGTTGCCCGCGCCGCGCTCCTGATTGGAGAGAAGGTCGAAGATCTGGGGCTGAAGGATGTAACGGCCCGAGATGATGTAGTTCGAGGGCGCGGTGCCCTTGGGCGGCTTTTCCACCATGCCGGTGATTTCGAAGGTTTGGCCGAATTCCTGTCCCACCGAGACGATGCCGTATTGGTGGGTCTGGTCCTCCGGCACCTCCTCCACGGCGACGATGTTGCCGCCATGCTTCTCGTAGGCCGCGATCATCTGCTCCATGGAGCCGCGGCTGAGCATGTCCGGGAGAAGAACCGCGAAGGGCTCGTCACCCACGAGCTCGCGGGCGCACCAGACGGCATGGCCCAGGCCCAGGGGCTCCTGCTGGCGGGTGAAGCTCGTCTGGCCGGCTTTCGGCTGATCCTTGGCCAGAAGCTCCAGCTCTTTCGTCTTTCCCCGCGCTTCCAGGGTCTGATTCAACTCGTAGGCGATATCGAAATGATCCTCGATCACGGCCTTGTTGCGGCCGGTGACGAAGATGAAATGCTCGATCCCGGCGGCTCGGGCCTCGTCCACCACATGCTGCACCACGGGACGGTCCACCACGCACAGCATCTCCTTCGGCACCGCCTTGGTGGCCGGAAGGAAACGGGTGCCGAGACCGGCAACAGGAAGGACTGCTTTGCGAATGCGCTTCATCGATCAAGCCATGTTTGAGCAGAAAGTAGAGGGAGGACAATCTAAGGCAGGGCAGGCAAAAGAAAACCGTTCACCGTCAAGCTTGGGCTCCTCATAACGCCGGGCGCGCTGCCTTGTTGCATCGGCGCTGGATCTTCTTTGCCGCTCGGGACCTGAATTGAAGCTGAAGCGTTTGGGTTAAGCTGTGACGGCATCGGGCCTGAGAATGGCACCCCCTTCCCGAACGATGCGCCAAGTCAGGCAGACCTCAAGGGAGAACGGACATGGCGGTACTGGTGACGGGCGGCGCAGGGTATATCGGCAGCCACATGGTGCTCGAGTTGCTGGATGCGGGCGAGCAGGTGGTGGTTCTCGACGACCTGTCCACCGGGTTCCGCTGGGCAGTTCCTTCGGAGGTCCCCCTCGTCGTGGGCGATGTGGGCGACCAGGCCCTGGTGGCCAGGGTCATAGAGGAACACGGGATCGACGGCATCATGCATTTCGCGGCCCGGATCGTGGTGCCCGAATCCGTCACCGATCCGCTGGGCTACTATCTCAACAACACCGTGAGGACCCGGGCACTCGTCGAGACGGCGGTCCGGACGGGCATCAGGCATTTCGTCTTCTCCTCCACGGCCGCCGTCTACGGCAATGCGGATGCGCCGCTGCTCGCCGAGGACAGGCCCCTTTCCCCGATCAATCCTTACGGGCGCAGCAAGCTCATGAGCGAGTGGATGCTCCAGGACGCCTATGCGGCCCATGGCTTGCGCTATGCGATCCTACGCTATTTCAATGTGGCCGGCGCGGATCCGAGGGGCCGCTCGGGCCAGTCGACGCCCCAGGCCACTCACCTCATCAAGGTGGCGGCCCAGGCGGCCCTCGGCCAGCGTCCTCATCTCGAGGTGTTCGGCACCGATTACGAGACGCCGGACGGTACCTGCATTCGCGACTACATTCAGGTGAACGACCTCGCACGCGCGCATCTTGCCGCCCTCACATCCCTGCGGGAGGGCGGCGACTGCGCCGTGCTGAACTGTGGTTACGGTCACGGCGCCTCGGTGCTGGAGGTCGTGGACGTGGTCAAAAGAGTCTCCGGCGTCGATTTCGAGGTACGCCTCAGCCCCCGTCGCCCTGGCGATCCAGCCCAGCTCGTTGCCCGGGTGGACCGCATCCGCGGCCTCGGATGGCAGCCGCAGCATGACAATCTGGCCGAAATCGTCGATCAGGCCCTGCGCTGGGAACGCGCCCTGGCGGCACGGAAAGCCGCATAGGCGCCCTCTATCAACCGGCTGTTAACTCTCTTAGTGTCGCATGGCAGGGTCAATTCTGCCCTGTCTCGATGAGCGACATTCATGCACCTGCCGCTTCTCTCTGCGCGCCGCCTCTGCGGTGCCCTCCTTCTCGGTCTGAGCGTCACGATGGGCGTGGAGGGCTCGGTGCGGCCCGCCCAGGCGCAGGGTGTTTCGGAGGCCGGGTTCCAGGGCTTCGTGCAGGGCCTGTGGCCGGCGGCCAGGGCGCGCGGCGTCTCGCGCGCCACCTTCGACGAGGCCTTCCGGGGCGTCGTGCCCGATCCGAAGATCATCGCGCTCACCAAGAAGCAGTCCGAGTTCGTCCGCCCGATCTGGGACTACATCAACGGTGCGATTTCGGCACAGCGCCTCCAGCGCGGCCGTGAGATGGCCGCCGAATGGCCGAAGACCCTGACGGCGATCGAGAAAACCTACGGCGTTCCGCGCTCCGTGATTCTCGGCGTCTGGGGCATGGAGACCAATTTCGGCAGCTTCACCGGTTCCATCTATGTCGTGCGGGCCCTCGCGACGCTGGCCTATACGGGCTACCGGGGCGACTTCTTCAGGGAGGAGCTTCTCATCGCGCTCCAGATCCTGGAAGAGGAGCATATCAGCCGGGACAAGATGCTGGGCTCCTGGGCCGGAGCCATGGGGCAGACCCAGTTCATGCCCTCGAGCTTCATGAAATACGCGGTGGACGGCAATCGGGACGGGGTGCGCGACATCTGGACCTCGGTGCCGGACGCCATGGCTTCGACCGCCAACTACCTGCGCCAGCAGGGCTGGGAGCCGGGCCTGCCCTGGGGCTTCGAGGTCAAGCTGCCGCCGCGCTTCGATTTCCGGCACCTGAAGCTGAGTTTCGCTCAATGGCAGACCCTGGGCCTGCGACGGGTCGACGGCAAGGCCATGCCCAGAGCGGGGGAGGCGAGCCTGTTCCTGCCGGGCGGAGCGAGCGGACCGGCCTTCCTGGTCACGCGCAATTACGACGTCATCAAGAGCTACAACTCGTCGGATGCCTACGCCATGGGCGTGGCCCATCTCGGCGACCGGATCATGGGCGGAATGCCGATCCAGGGGTCCTGGCCCAAGGACCAGCCCCTGCTCGGCAAGGACGAGCGCCATGAGTTGCAGCTTCGCCTTGCGCGACTCGGCTTCTACGAGGGCGAGATGGACGGCAAGTTCGGGTCGAAAACACGGGAGGCCGTGCGGAACTTCCAGCTCAGACGGGGCTTGATTCCCGACGGTTATGCCGATTACGCGGTCCTGCGCGAATTGCGCGCGGCCCGCTGACAGGTCCGGTGGAAGCCCTATAAAGTGGGTGGTCCGGATCAACGTGGAACCACCATGCGTTTGCTGACGATCCTCGGCCTGCTGACTTTAAGCCTGTTTCTCACCCTGGGAAGCAGCCAATCGGCCTTGGCGCAGGGCTACTACTATCATCCGCAGCAACAGCCGCAGCGGCCTTACCGCGATCCTCGGGCCTATCCGCCGGGCTATTATCCCGGAAAACTCGTTCAGCCGGCACAGCCTCAGCAGGGTTTCAGCCTGCGCCGCTTCCTCGGCGTCCCCGAAGATCCGCCGCCGCCGGCGCGGGCTCCCGTCGCCAAGCCGCGCAAGGCTCCACAATCCACGACCACCGCCGCGCGCCCTGAAAAGCCCAAGGTGGATCCCAGCACCCATATCGTGGTCTTCGGCGATTCCCTGGCCGAGTTCGCGCGCCAGGGTCTCGAGGCAGCCTATGCGGAGAACCCAGATGTGGCCGTGGTGGGCAAGATCAGGAGCGGCAGCAATCTCGTGCGCAGCGATCCGGCGGATTGGTCGAACTTCATCAATTCGACCCTCGATTCAGGCCAGAAGGCGACCATCGCCGTCGTCATGCTGGGCCTGAGCGACCGCCAGAGTCTGCAGGAGGGCGAGGAACGGATCGAGCTGCTCACCGACCGCTGGAAGGAACTCTACGGGCAGCGAATCGATGGGATCCTGAATACCTTCAGAGAGCGCGACATTCCCGTGGTCTGGATCGGCCTGCCGCCCATGAAGAGCAGCAAGCTCTCCGAGGACCTCCTGGCCATGAACGACGTCTATCAGGAGAGCGTGCAGCGCCACGGCGGGACTTACGTCGACATCTTCCCTGGATTCGTAGACGACGAGAACCACTACACCTCCACGGGTCCCGACGTGGATGGCGAACCAGCGCGGCTGCGCACCGGCGATGGCGTGTCCTTCACCAGGGCGGGTGCGCGCAAGATCGCCTTCTTCGCGGATGTAGAGATCAAGAAGATCCTGGAATCGATCCGCACCGGCACCCCCGTAGCGACCGCTCCGACCGCTGCCCCAAACATCGAGGCCGCTCTTCCCACACCGCCCGATGCCGCCACTCCGGTTTCTCTTCCCAGCAAGCCCCTTGTCGGCCCTGTCCTGCCGTTGACGCGTCAGGACGTGACGCCGGGCGGCACCCTCGTTTCCGGCACGCCGAAGCTGAACGGCGATCATGTCTATCCCGTGCAGCGCGCGCTGCGCACCGGCATCGCGCCGAGCTCCCGTCCGGGGCGCGCGGACGACTTTCGCTGGCCGAGATCGTGAGACACCCGCCCGCAGGAAGGGCGGCCCGATCACCTGGATCGGCCGCCTTTCACCTTGTTTGAACCGGGCGATCAGACCGGCAGGTTGGTGTCACCCATCAGGTAGATGTCGATGGCGCGTGCGGCCTGACGGCCTTCGCGGATCGCCCAGACCACGAGGGACTGGCCGCGGCGCATGTCCCCGGCCACGAAGACCTTGTCGTTGGACGTCCTGTAGCTCCTGTCGTCCGCCACCACGTTGCCGCGCCTGTCCATGGCGACACCAGACTGCTCCAGCAGGCCTTCCTTGACGGAGCCTGCAAAGCCGATGGCGATGAAGACGAGGTCGGCCTTGAGCGTGAACTCGGAGCCCGGAATCGGCTGGCGCCTCTCGTCGACTCGGGCGCATTGCACCCCGGTGGCCTGGCCTTTCTTGCCGACGATGCCGAGCGTCGCGGCCTGGAACTCGCGCTCCGCACCTTCGGCCTGGGAGGAGGAGGTGCGCATCTTCGTCGGCCAATAGGGCCACACGGTCAGCTTGTCCTCGCGTTCCGGAGGCTTGGGGCGAATGTCGAGCTGCGTGACGGAGAGCGCGCCCTGGCGGAACGCGGTGCCGATGCAGTCGGAGGCGGTGTCGCCGCCGCCGATGACCACGACATGCTTGCCGTTGGCGAGGATCGGCTCGTCGGCGACATCCTCGCCGCCCACGCGCTTGTTGGACTGCGTTAGATAGGGCATCGCGTAATGCACGCCCTTCAGATCCTGCCCCGGCAGGTTTGGGTTGCGCGGATCTTCCGCGCCGCCGGCGAAGAGCACCGCATCGTACTCGTTGTGAAGCGAGGCGAAGCTGCGGTCCACGCCGATATTGACCCCGCAATGGAACGTGACGCCTTCGGCCTCCATCTGCTTCACGCGGCGGTCGATGTGATACTTCTCCATCTTGAAGTCCGGGATCCCGTACCGGAGCAGACCGCCCGGCCTCGCCTGTCGCTCGAACACATGCACGTCGTGGCCGGCGCGGGCGAGCTGCTGCGCAGCGGCGAGGCCCGCAGGGCCGGAGCCGATGACGGCGACGCGCTTGCCGGTGGAGAAGCCCGCGGGTTCAGGCTTGACGAAGCCCATCTCCCACGCCTTGTCGGCGATGGCCTGCTCGATGGTCTTGATGGTGACCGGCTGGTTTTCGAGGTTCAGCGTGCATGCTTCCTCGCATGGGGCGGGGCAGACGCGGCCGGTGAACTCGGGGAAGTTGTTGGTGGTGTGGAGGTTGCGCGCAGCCTCCTCCCAGTCGCTCTGCCAAACCAGATCGTTCCAGTCGGGAATCTGGTTGTGCACCGGACAGCCCGTCGGACCGTGGCAGAAGGGGATGCCGCAATCCATGCAGCGCCCCGCCTGCTTCTTCAGATCGTTGTCGTCGAGCGGCAGGGTGAACTCGCGGAAGTGGCGCACGCGTTCACCGGCGAGTTGATACTTCTGCTCCTGCCGGTCGTATTCGAGAAAGCCTGTGACCTTACCCATCGGTTTGCCCCTTATCCTTATTCCGCTGCCTGCAGGTTCCGGAGACGATCCATCTCCTGGAGCGCACGACGGTATTCGACCGGCATCACCTTCACGAACTTGGTGCGGAAGGTTGCCCAGTTGTCGAGAATCTCCTTCGCGCGGGCCGAGCCCGTATAGGTGTGGTGATTGGTGATGAGCTGCATCAGCCGCTCTTCATCCGGGCCTGACATGTTGGCCATGATGTCGATGCGTCCCTTCGTCTCCAGATCGCCCCCGTGGTGATGGAGGCGGCGCATGAGATCCTCCTCCTCCTCGACGGGTTCGAGATCGACCATTGAGAGATTGCAGCGCTTGGAGAACGTGCCGTCCTCGTCGAGCACATAGGCGATGCCGCCCGACATGCCCGCCGCGAAGTTCCGGCCGGTTTGTCCCAGCACGACCACGAGGCCGCCGGTCATATACTCGCAGCCGTGATCGCCCGTGCCTTCCACCACCGCGATGGCGCCGGAATTGCGCACGGCGAACCGCTCGCCTGCGACGCCGCGGAAATAGGCTTCGCCGGAGATCGCGCCGTACATCACCGTGTTGCCCACGATGATCGAGCGCTCGGGCACGACCCTCGAGTCCGGCGACGGCCGGATGATCAACTTGCCGCCCGACAGGCCCTTGCCGACATAGTCGTTCGCCTCGCCCTCGAGGTTCAGCGTCACGCCCGCAGCCAGCCATGCGCCGAAGCTCTGGCCCGCCGTGCCCTTCAGGTTCACGATGATCGTGTCGTCCGGCAGTCCCTCGTGGCCGTAGCGCTTGGCGACCTCGCCGGAGAGCATCGCGCCCACGGAGCGGTCGGAACTGCGCACCCGCGCCTCGATGGTGACGGCTTCGCCCTTCTCCAGCGCGGGGACGGCCTTTGCGATGAGCTCGCGATCGAGCACGTCCGCGATGGGGTGGGCCTGACGCTCCTGGTGACGGATCGCCACATGCGAAGGCACCTCCGGCTTGTGGAAGAGCTTCGCGAAGTCGAGTCCCTTCGCCTTCCAGTGGTCGATGGCCGCATTCTTGTCGAGCAGATCGGACTGGCCGATCATCTCGTCGATGGAGGTGAAGCCCATCTCGGCCATCAGCTCGCGCACTTCCTCCGCGACGAAGAAGAAGTAATTGATCACGTGTTCCGGCAGCCCCTTGAAGCGCTTGCGCAGAACCGGGTCCTGCGTGGCCACGCCCACCGGGCAGGTGTTCAGGTGGCACTTGCGCATCATGATGCAGCCCGCAGCGATCAGCGGCGCGGTCGAGAAGCCGTATTCATCGGCGCCGAGCAGCGCCGCGATCACCACGTCACGGCCCGTGCGCAAGCCGCCGTCCGCCTGCAGCGCCACACGGCCGCGCAGGCGGTTGAGCACGAGGGTCTGCTGCGTCTCGGCAAGGCCGATCTCCCACGGCGAGCCCGCATGCTTGAGGGAGGTGAGGGGAGAAGCGCCCGTCCCGCCCTCGAAGCCCGAGATGGTGATGTGATCGGCGCGCGCCTTTGCGACGCCGGCCGCCACCGTGCCCACGCCCACTTCGGACACGAGCTTCACCGACACGTCGGCCTGAGGATTCACGTTCTTCAGGTCGAAGATCAGCTGCGCGAGATCCTCGATGGAGTAGATGTCGTGGTGCGGCGGCGGGGAGATGAGGCCCACGCCCGGGGTCGAGTGGCGCACGCGAGCGATCTTGACGTCGACCTTGTGGCCAGGCAGCTGGCCGCCTTCGCCGGGCTTCGCGCCTTGCGCGACCTTGATCTGCATCATGTCCGCGTTGACGAGATATTCCGTCGTCACGCCGAAGCGGCCGGAGGCCACCTGCTTGATGGCGGAGCGCTTGGAGCGTCCGTCCGGGAGAGGACGGAAGCGTTCCGGCTCCTCGCCGCCCTCGCCCGTGTTGGACTTGCCGCCGATGGCATTCATGGCGAGCGCCAGGGTCTCGTGCGCTTCCTTCGAAATCGAGCCGAAGGACATGGCGCCGGTGGAGAAGCGCTTCACGATCTCCTGCGCGGGCTCGACCTCGTCCAGCGGAACAGGCGTGCGGCCCGTCTCGTCCGCCTTCCTGATGCGGAAAAGGCCGCGGATGGTCTTGAGCTCGTTGTCCTGCTCGTTCACGAGGCGGGCGAATTCGCGGTAGCGCTCCTGCGCGTTGAGGCGCACGGCATGCTGGAGCGTGGCGACCGTATCCGGGTTCCAGGCATGCACCTCACCACGCTGGCGATAGGCGTACTCGCCGCCCACATCGAGCGAGTTGCGGTAGATCGGCGCATCGCCGAAGGCGTCGCGGTGGCGGCGCACGGTCTCTTGAGCCACCTCGTCCATGCCGATGCCTTCGATGGTGGTCGCGGTTCCAAAGAAATCGCGCGCCACGAAATCGGACTTGAGCCCGATCGCATCGAAGATCTGCGCGCCGCAATAGGACTGGTAGGTGGAGATGCCCATCTTGGACATCACCTTCAGCAGGCCCTTGCCGATGGACTTGATGTAGCGCTTGATTGCCTCGTCGGCGTCGACCTCTTCCGGCAGCTCGCCGGCCTCGTGCATCGCCGCGATGGTTTCGAAGGCGAGATACGGGTTGATGGCTTCCGCACCGTAGCCGGCAAGGCACGCGAAGTGATGGATCTCGCGCGGCTCGCCGCTCTCGAGCACCAGGCCGACCGAGGTGCGCAGGCCCTTGCGGATGAGGTAATTGTGCACGGCGGCGGTGGCGAGGAGCGCGGGAATCGGGATGCGATCCGGCCCGACCATGCGGTCGGAGAGAATGATGATGTTGTAGCCGCCGTGAACCGCCGCTTCCGCGCGGTCGCAGAGGCGGTCGAGCGCGCCGTCGAGAGCGGATGCGCCGAGCTCTGCATCATAGGTGATGTCGAGGGTCTTCGTGTCGAAGCGGTCCTCGAAATGGCCGATGCAGCGGATCTTTTCCAGGTCTTCGTTGGTGAGGATCGGCTGGCGCACTTCAAGCCGCTTGCGGCGCGAGGTGCCTTCGAGATCGAGGATGTTCGGGCGCGGCCCGATGAACGACACGAGGCTCATGACGAGCTCCTCGCGGATCGGGTCGATCGGCGGGTTGGTCACCTGCGCGAAGTTCTGCTTGAAATAGGTGTAGAGCAGCTTCGGCTTGTCGGAGAGGGCGGAGATCGGGGTGTCTGAGCCCATCGAACCCACCGCCTCCTGGCCGGTGACGGCCATGGGCTGCATGAGGAGCTTGAGGTCTTCCGCCGTGTAGCCGAAGGCCTGCTGGCGGTCGAGGAGCGACACGTCGGTGCGCGACTCGCGCGCCTGGACGGGCTTCAGGTCCTCCAGCACGATCTGAGTGCGCTTCAGCCACTCCTTGTAGGGGTGCGCGTTGGACAGCTGCTGCTTGATCTCGTCGTCGGAGATGATGCGGCCTTCCTCCAGGTCGATGAGGAGCATCTTGCCCGGTTGCAGGCGCCACTTCTCGACGATCTTCTCCTCCGGGATCGGCAGCACGCCCATCTCGGAGGCGAGCACCACGAGGCCGTCGTCGGTCACGAGGTAGCGCGCAGGGCGAAGGCCGTTGCGGTCGAGCGTCGCACCGATCTGCTTGCCGTCGGTGAAGCACACGGCGGCCGGGCCGTCCCACGGCTCCATGAGAGCCGCATGGTATTCGTAGAACGCGCGGCGGTCGTCGTTCATGAGCGGGTTGCCTGCCCAGGCCTCCGGGATCAGCATCATCATGGCGTGGGACAGCGAGTAGCCGCCGCGCACCAGGAATTCGAGAGCGTTGTCGAAGCAGGCGGTGTCAGACTGGCCCTCGTAGGAAATGGGCCAGAGCTTTGAGATGTCGTTGCCGAAGAGTTCCGAATCGACGGAAGCCTGCCGCGCGGCCATCCAGTTCACGTTTCCGCGCAGCGTGTTGATCTCGCCGTTATGCGCGACCATGCGGTAGGGGTGTGCGAGCTGCCAGGTCGGGAAAGTGTTGGTGGCGAAGCGCTGATGCACGAGGGCGATGGCGCTCTCGAAGCGCGGATCCTGCAGGTCGCGATAGTACTGGCGCAGCTGAGTCACGAGCACCATGCCCTTGTAGACGATGGTGCGCGAGGACAGGCTCACCGGATAGTAACCGGCAGTGCGCTCGTCCTTCATGTCATAGACGGCGTTCGAGATGACCTTGCGGGCGATGAACAGGCGACGCTCGAAGGTCTCCTGATCGTCCATGCCCTTGCCCTTGCCGATGAAGATCTGGCGGTGCAGGGGCTCGGTGGCCTTCACGCTCTCGCCGAGATCGCTCGAATCAACAGGTACCTCACGCCAGCCGAGAACCTGCAGACCTTCGTCGGCGATCGCCTTCGAGACGATCTCCTCGACGAGCTTGAAGCCCTCCGGATCGCGGGGCATGAACAGATGGCCGACGCCATACTGCCCTTCTTCAGGCAGCCATATGCCGAGCTTGGCGCATTCGGCGGCAAAGAACTTGTGCGGGATCTGAACCAGGATGCCGCATCCGTCGCCCATCTTCGGATCCGCACCCACCGCGCCGCGGTGGTCGAGGTTGTGCAGAATCGACAGGCCCTGCTCGACGATGTCGTGGGACTTGCGGTTCTTCATGTCGGCGATGAAGCCGACGCCGCAGGAATCCTGCTCGTTGCGCGGATGATAGAGACCCTGAGGAGCGGGAAGGCCCGGATCACGCACGAGTTTGACGGTATCCGCCGTCGTGGCCGTGCGGCTTGGCACTTTGCTTTCCAGGCTCTTCGTTGGCACGTTGCTCATGGCAGATCCTTACATCCGAACACGTCTTCAAGGTTGTTGGGGCGGCTTTCGGGCCCGTCGGATGGTTGGATCTTCCGGATGCCCGCCGCTTCCCGCGTCTTGCGAGGCTCGGGTCACCGGAGGGAGAGCCCGCACCTCGCGGGCATCCCGGGCTTGAATTCAGCCCAAAGTTGCCCGTCCCGCCCACGTTTTGTGGGCAGGTTTTTCGGTATCTCGCGTCGTTCGCATTTGACGAAGCATCAAGAGAACCTCAGGCCAAAGGGTGCGGGCACCCCAAATGGGACAGTATCGCTGTCCTAATGTCGGCAAATTGCCAGAGAACCGAGAAGGGCACAAGAGGGTTTAGAAAAATTTTAGATAAAAGTTACAAGCAGCCAACCCAGAATGTAACAAAAGCAACCTTTGGCCCCCGGAAACGAAAGTCTTCGCCGATGGGTCAATGATCTTGACATGTCGGTCCTCATGGGGAGGCTGCGCCGGTCCGGCGCATCATGCGGACAAACGGATACGGTGTCGGTTGCACGGACTTCCGGTTCGTCGACGAGGGCCACCGGTTCCGCAGCCGGCGATGCGCCGCTTTTCGCCCCGATGATCGAGGAGACAATCGATGAATTTCGCAAGCGACAATATCGTGGGCGCCAGTCCCCAGGTGCTGCAGGCCCTGAATCAGGCCAATGCAGGGGCCATGGCGGCCTATGGGGGCGACGAGATCACCAGGCGGGTGAAGGGGCGCTTCAACGAGATCTTCGAGCGGGAGGTCTGCGTGTTCTTCGTGGCCACCGGCACCGCCGCCAACGCGCTTGCGCTCTCCTCGGCAGTGCCGCCCTACGGCCTGTGCGTCTGCCACCGGGAGGCGCACGTGATCGACGACGAATGCGGCGCGCCGGAATTCTTCATGCACGGAGCCAAGCTCGCAGGTCTCCCGGGAGTTGGCGCGAAGCTCACGGCCGAGAGCGTCTCGGCATATCTGAAGGGGCTGCCGAGGGCCGTGAAGCAGATGCCGCCCAAGGCTCTTTCGATCTCGCAGGTGTCCGAGTGCGGTCTCGTCTACGGCCTCGAGGAGCTTAAAGAACTCGGCGATGTCTGCCGGGAGCACGGACTCGTCTTCCACATGGACGGGGCACGTTTCGCCAATGCCCTGGTGGCGCTCGGCTGCACCCCGGCGGAGATGACCTGGAAGCAAGGCGTGGACATTCTCTCCTTCGGCGGAACGAAGAACGGGTGCCTGATGGCCGAAGCCATCGTGGTGTTCAGGCCCGAGCTCGCCGAATCGCTCGATTACCGGTCCAAGCGCGCCGGTCAGATCGTTTCCAAGGGCCGCCTGATCTCGGCCCAGTTCGAAGGCTATTTCGCCGGCGACCACTGGTACGAGAATGCCCGCCATGCCAACCGCCTGGCAAAGCTCCTCTCGGACGGGCTTTCGCAGCTTCCCGGCGTGCGGCTGGCCTGGGAAACCCAGGCCAACGAGGTCTTTCCGGTCGTCCCGACTGCCATGGACAAGGAGCTTAAGAAGGCAGGCGTGCTCTACCATCCCTGGACGGAGTTGAGCCTGCCCGAAGGCGAGAGGATCGGACCGGACGAGGCCCTGATCCGCCTCGTGCTCTCCTTCGCCACCCAGGAGGAAGATGTACGCAGGGTACTCGACATCGCCCGCTCGGCCGCCTCCCGGCAGGCGGCGGAGTGATCGTCCCATCCTTCTCTGGTCCTTGCCCTAACCTTGCCGCATTCACCCACGATGTCTGGCCCCACGAGACCTTTACCAACGGGGTTCACCTCCAGCCCCGGCGGGACGACCAGGACCAGGTTCCCACAAAGAAAAGCGCCCCGGATCAACCGGGGCGCTCTTTTTGTTTCAGGCTCTCGCGAAAGGCCTCAGGCGGCCTGCTTGGTCTCGAGGACCTGAGTGCCGCTCGTGGAAATCGGGATGAGCTTCGGCTTCTTGGCCTCAGGCGTCTCGCGCACGAGGTCCAGATGCAGCAGACCGTTCTCAAGGGAGGCGCCCGTCACCTGGACGCCGTCGGCCATCTGGAAGCGCCGGTCGAAGCTGCGCGCCGCGATGCCCTGATGGAGCACTTCAGCCTTGCGCTCCTGGTCGGTCTGCTTGTCTCCGCGCACGGAGAGGGTGTTTTCCTTCACCTCTATGGTGAGGTCCTTGTCGGTGAAGCCGGCAACCGCAATCGAGATGCGATAGGCATTCTCGCCGGTGCGCTCGATGTTGTAGGGTGGGTAGCTCGGAGCCGCGTCGACGCCGACCATCTGGTCGAGCATCGAGAAGAGCCGGTCGAAACCGACCGTGTTGCGGTACAGGGGGGCAAGATCGAACTGTCGCATGGCATATCCTCCATCAGAAGCAACATGCATCTCGTGAAGATCCACCTCTCTTGAGCCTGGATCCGGGTATCGTGACGCCATCGGGCCGCCACCACTTCCATGTGGGAATAGGCAGGTTTGCGTTCAAGAGGCTCGCCCCACGGGCCGGAAGCGCCCTATAAAGGGGGTCACATCGTTTCGTGAGACCTGCCGTGGAATTCTTCCCAACTCCCGACAATCCCGTGCCCGGCGAGCCGGTGCTCACCAGCATCACCACCGCCGACGGCATCGCCTTGCGTGTCGCCTATTGGAAGGCCGAAACAGACCGGCCGAAGGGGACCGTCTGTATCCTGCACGGCAGGGCGGAGTTCATCGAGAAATATTTCGAGACGGTGGGTGACCTGCTCAAGCGTGGCTTTGCGGTCGTGACCTTCGACTGGCGCGGGCAGGGGTTTTCCGGGCGGCAGGTCAAGAATCCCCGCAAAGGCCATGTAAGGCGTTTCGCCGATTACCGGCTCGACCTGGAGGCCGTGCGCGACCAGATCCTGATTCCGCACATGCCCGAGCCTCATTTCGCGCTCGCCCATTCCATGGGCGGGGCCATCGCGCTCAACGCGGCCTATGAGAGCTGGCTGCCTTTCCGCCGGCTTGTCACCACCACACCGATGATCGCGCTGTCCATCGTCAGACGCACGCGCAGTGCGGCGCTTCTCGCGCGCCTCCTGAGGCTCCTCGGGTTCGGCACGATGTTCGTGCCTGGCGGCGGCGAGACATCGATCTCGACCCTGCCGTTCAAGGGCAACCGCCTGACGAGCGATCCTCTTCGCTATTCCCGCAACGCGGACGCGGCGACCGCCATCGGACCGGGCGCCATCGGCGCGCCGACGGTGGCGTGGCTCGACTCCGCCTTCCGCTTCATGAAGTGCTTCACTGCGCCGAACTACGCGCTGAAGATCCGACTGCCCACGCTGATCATCGCAGCAGGCGCCGATCCGGTCTGCGCGACGCCGGCGACGGAGCGTTTCGCCGCGCGGCTCAAGGCGGGCCATGCCATCGTGATTCCCGGCGCGCGCCATGAGATCCTCATGGAGCGCGATGAGATCCGCGAGCAGTTCTGGGCCGCCTTCGACGCCTTCATTCCGGGCACGCCCGATCCGGTCGTAAAGCAGGAGGCCGACTTGGCGGCCCTGGGATTATCTGCTGAGCAGCTCGACGGCAGCGGCGTGAACCCGGCGGTCGCCAGCCGCGACGATACGCCCGCCATTGGCGGCTGACCCGCCGTCCCAGGTGGTGACGATGCCGCCCGCGCCCTCGATGATCGGAACCAGCGCCGCGATGTCGTAGGACTTGAGGCCCGATTCCACCACGAGGTCGATATGGCCGGCGGCGAGCATGCAATAGGCATAGCAGTCGCAGCCGTAGCGGGCGAGACGCGCCACGCTTTCCACGCGGTCATAGGCGCGCAGCTCCTCGCCCGCGAAGAGGCGCGGGCTCGTCGTGGAGATCACCGCATCCCTCAGTGAGCCGCAGCGCCGGGTCATGAGTCTGCGCTCGCCGCCCGGACCCCGATAAGTGCTCGAGCCGCAATCCCCGAAGAAGCGTTCGCCCGTGAAGGGTTGGTGCATCATGCCGAAGACCGGCCTGCCCTTGTAGGTGAGGCCGATCAGGGTGCCCCAGGTGGGAAGGCCCGCGATGAAGGCCCGGGTTCCGTCGATGGGATCGAGCACCCACACGTAATCCGCATCCGCGTTCTCGGCTCCGAACTCCTCGCCCACGATGCCGTGGGTGGGAAAGTTGCGCTTGATGAGGTGGCGCATGGTGGCCTCGCTCGCCCGGTCCGCTTCCGTCACCGGGTCGAAGGCGCCGCCGCGGGATTTGTCCTCCGACGCGATGGCGGTCCGGAAGAACGGCATGATCGCCTGGCCGGACGAGGTGGCGAGCTCGTTGACGAAATGCGTGAAGTCGATGAGCCCCATGCCCGGATTTCCTCTATGAAACGTGGTGGCCGGTCTTGGCCTGCTGTCGCTCCGCTTTTATCAAGCGTAGTGTGCGCGGCAAGTGAGCAGCGGCACCGGGAGGGCACGTCATCCATGGATTCTGCTGCCAAGGTTTCCTCGGCCAGCTCTGAAAGGGCCGTTTTCCTCGTTACCTCGCTGGTTGCGATCTACGCGGTCAGCCAGTTCCTGCGTAATTCGGTCGGCGTCATCGCCAACGATCTGGCGCGGGAATTGTCCCTTTCGGCCACCCAGACGGGTCTCCTGTCGAGTGCCTTCTTCCTGACCTTTGCGGCGGTTCAGATTCCTGTCGGGATCCTCATCGACCGCTACGGACCCAAACGCGTCATGCTCGCCACTTCCGTGATCGCCGTGGCCGGCACCGTATTGTTCGCTCTCGCTCCCTCCGCCTCCCTGCTGATCGCCGCCCGCGCCCTGATGGGCCTCGGGTGCTCGACCTTCTTCATGGCGCCCCTCGTGATCTACGCTCGGCGCTTTCCGCCCGAGCGCTTCGCGGGACTCACCAGCATTCAGATGGGCGGCGCCAATCTCGGCACTCTTGCGGCGACCGCGCCGCTCGCGGCTTCCTCCGCCGCCATCGGCTGGCGCGGCTCGTTCCTGGCCGTCGCGGCGATCGCCGTCGCTCTGACGCTGGTGATCATGGTGGCGGTGCCCAAGGATGCGGAGTATTCCAAGGGGCGGGAGAGCTGGTCCGAGGCCTTTCGAGGCGTGGCCGCGGCCATGAGGGTGCCGTCCTTCCGGTCGGTGTTCTTCATGCATCTGACCGCCTATTCCTGCTTCGTCTCCATCGTCGGTCTCTGGGGCGGGCCGTGGCTGACGGATGTGCATGGGGCGGATCTCGCCACGAGAGGGCGGATCCTGCTCCTCGGCGCGGGAGCGCAGATCTGCGGCATGCTGCTCTGGGGGGCGACGGACCGGTTCTGGCGCAGCTACAAGAAGCCGGTTCTCGCGGGCGGCTCGGCGGCCGTCCTGATGCTGGCGGTCATGGTTTTCGTGCCTCCGGATCCTGCTCTCGTGCCGGTCTGGTTCATCCTGTTCGGCCTGAGCGTGTCCTGCACGCCCATCCTGACCTCGCATGGCAAGTCCTTGTTCCCGCCGCACCTGACGGGCAGGGGCATCACACTCATGAATATCGGCACCATGGGCGGAGCCTTTCTTTCACAGAGCGTTACGGGCGTTCTGATCGACCTGATGGGGCGCTCGGCCTCGGGGGGCTACTCTCCGGAGGGATACCGGCTCGTCTTCGGGACCCTGGGTGTCTGGCTGCTCCTGAGCTTGATTTTCTATGCCAGGGCTATCGATCCGCATCCAAGCAGATATGCATTCAAGGCATAACAAGACAGGATTTTTCTATTGATTCTTGTGCAGCGCGAAGGCAATATTGCACTGCGATATGGCGATGGCGTCGCCTTGTCGTAGCCCTTCTTGGGCGTTTCCTCCCTAAACTTCGGGCTGCCGGCGACGGCGGCCTTTTTTCTTTTCTGGTCCTCGTCCTATTCGGCCGCGATGCGCCGGGTCGTCAGATCGCCTTCGAGATCCGCGACAACTTGGGTGAATGCCTGGAACAGATCCTCCGCCAGAATGGCGAAGCCCGGCTTCTTCGTCATGCTGCGCTCCTCCATGTAGAGCGCCCGATTGATCTCCACCTGCAGCGCATGCCGCCCCAGGGCCGGCTCTCCGTAATGCTCGGTGATGAAACCGCCCGCGTAGGGCTTGTTGCGCACCACGATATAGCCACGCCCTCTCAGGGCGGCTTCGACGAGATCGATCAGCAGGCTCGCGCAGGAGGTGCCGTAGCGGTCACCCAGCACGATATCCGCCTTGGTGCCGTCGTCCCGGCTCACGCTGGAGGAAGGCATGGAGTGGCAATCGATGAGGATGGCGTGGCCGAACAGGTCTGCCGTGCGGCGCACGAGCTGACGCAGAGCCCGGTGATAGGGCTTGTAGAGCCACTCGATCCGGTGGAGCGCCTCGTCGACGGAGAGGCGCGAATGGTAGATCTCCTGCCCGTCTGCGACGATGCGGGGGATGGTTCCCAGGCCTCCGGCCACGCGCATGGAGCGGGTGTTGGCGAAGGGCGGGAGCCTGCCGTCGAACATGCGCGAGTCGAGTTCGTAGGGCTCCCGGTTGAGATCCAGATAGGCCCGGGGGAAGCGCGCTGCCATCAGGGGAGCGCCCAGCCCCGTCACCCCGGCGAAGAGCTCGTCGACATAGGCGTCTTCCGAGCGGCGCAACGCTACGGCATCCAAGCGGGATGCCGTCAGGAAAGAGGCAGGGTAGACGGCGCCGGCATGGGGGGCGTTAAAGACGAAGGGAATCGTCTGCGCCGCGGGCTCTGTCAGGACAAAAGGGGGATCGAACTCGTCGACGATGGCTGGCCGCATGAAAACTGGCTGTTCTGGAGAAGAAGTTTGCTTTTTTGCTAGTGTAAGGCAGCCGCGCCGCCTGTCCACGACAATATGGTGAGTGTGCCGCGTCGTTCTTTCACGGGTTATTTACCGGTCAGGAGCATGAAAGATTTCTGAGATCATTCGCCACGATTCGGGGCTTGGCAGCCGATGAAGATTCTTCTCGCCGAAGACGACAACGATATGCGGCGCTTTCTGGTGAAGGCGCTCGAGAACGCAGGCTACGAGGTGGCCCCGTTCGATAACGGCCTATCCGCCTACAACCGCCTGCGGGAGGAGCCCTTCGAGCTTCTGCTGACGGATATCGTCATGCCGGAAATGGACGGAATCGAGCTGGCCCGCCGGGCCACCGAGCTTGATCCGGACATCAAGGTCATGTTCATCACCGGCTTCGCCGCCGTGGCCCTGAACCCGGACTCGCAGGCTCCGAAGGATGCGAAGGTGCTTTCCAAGCCCTTCCACCTGCGCGACCTGGTGAGCGAGGTCGAGAAAATGATGGCAGCCTAAAAAAGGTTGCTCATCATGACTTGCGCATATGCCCACTTCTGGGTATATCGCCCCCCACAGCCGAGACGGGACGTCAAACATCACCGTTTCAGGGGCGCGTAGCTCAGCGGGAGAGCACTACGTTGACATCGTAGGGGTCGCTGGTTCGATCCCAGCCGCGCCCACCATTTCTTTTTCCGGCCTTCCCGAAGGGCCGCAGGAGACCGGATATGAAGATCCGTAACTCGTTGAAGTCGATCCGCGGCCGTCACCGCGACAACCAGCTGGTGCGTCGCAAGGGCCGGGTCTACATCATCAACAAGACTCAGAAGCGCTACAAGGCTCGTCAGGGCTAAGCAGGGCGCGGCAACGCCGCGCACGCTTTTATGAATTGACCACGCATGCCGGGACCCTAAAATCCCGGCATGCGCTTTTTTGCGTTCCTGCTGACCACACTGCTGAGCTTGGCCGCGTATCCGTCGGATGCGCAGGAGGCCGTTCGACCTAAAGCTCCGGCGGGGGAGCAGCCGCCTCCGCCTAAACCCGCCACTCTCGACGATCTGTTCGAACGCCTCTCCAGGGCCGGTTCGGAGCGGGAGGCCGAGGGCATCTCGAAGCTGATCGAGCGGCGGTTCTCACGCTCCGGCTCCGATACGGCGGACCTGCTGCTCAACCGGGCCACGCGGGCTTTCGAGAAAAAGGATTTCCCGCTCGCCATCGAGCTGCTCGACCGGGTTCTGGCCCTTCAGCCGGACTGGGCGGAGGCCTGGTATCGCAGGGCGACGGTGTTCTACCAGATCGACGATCCCGTCGCGGCCATGGCCGATCTCAGCCGAGCCCTGAAGATCGAGCCACGCCACTTCAACGCCTGGACCGGGCTTGGCCATATTCTGATGGCCTCCGACGACAAGGCGCGGGCGCTCGAGGCTTATCGGCGCGTGCTGAGTATCAATCCGCAGGAAGCGAGCGTGCAAACCATTGTGAACCGTCTGGTGCCTGATGTAGACGGGCAGGATCTCTGATCCGCGGTTCACGATGAGCTTTGTCCTCGGCCTCCTGGCTGCCTTCCTTCTTCTCGTCGCGGCCGGAGCGGCGTTCACCTACGCCTATGGGTGGTTCGTCGGGCGCCGCTATCCGCCGACCGGCCGCTTCCTGGAGGTCGCGGGCTGCAGGCTGCACTACCGGGACGTCGAACCCCCAGGAGGATCCCGCGGCACCATCGTGCTCCTGCATGGCGCGTCGTCCAATCTCGTCGAATCCATGCTGGGCCTCGGCTCGCATCTCGCGCAGCATTACCGGGTCATCGCGTTCGACCGGCCCGGCCATGGCTGGAGCGAGCGCAAAGGAGGCCTGAAGGCGGCCGATCCGGCGCGGCAGGCCGCCCTGGTGGCCGAGGCCCTGCGCAGGCTTGACGTGCGCAATGCGGTGGTCGTCGGGCATTCCTGGTCCGGAACCATCGTGCCGCACTTCGCCCTCGATCACCGGGACGTGACAGGCGCCATCCTCATCCTGTCCGGCATCACCACGCCATGGCCGGGCGGCTATGTCGGTTGGTACCGGCGCTTCGTCGCATCCTGGGCGGGGTGGCTCGCCCTGCGCTCCTTGGCTCTGCCCGTCACGTTGGTGCTGCGACCCTGGTTGAAGAGAAAGACCTATGCGCCGCAGCCGCCGACGCCGGGCATCGTGCGCAAGGGCTTCATCCCCCTCGCGTTCCGGCCTCGCGCCTACGAGGCCAACATGCAGGATTTCGCCGTCATGTTCGATGCGGTGTCACGGCAAAGTCGCCGTTACGGCGATATTCGCTTGCCCGCCACGGTAATTGCCGGAGAATGCGACGAGATCGTCTGGACCGATCTGCACAGCCGCTCCTTCGCGAATGCGGTTCCCGGCGCGCAGCTCATCGTGATGCCGGGTATCGGCCACATGCCGCAATATGCCGATGGAAGAACCGTGCTGGCAGCGATCGAGGCCCTGGCCGAGCGGATCGCGCCGGCCAGGGTGTGATCGGAGATCAGGCCTGAGCGGCGTGCTCCTGGCTGACGAAGGCGATGCGCACCATGTTGGTGGCACCCGGCGTGCCGAACGGCATGCCCGCGACGATGATGATGCGGTCGCCGATGCCGGAGAAGCCCTCGCGGACGGCGAACTTGCACGCGCGGAAGGCCATGTCGTCGATATCGCTGGCGTCCTTGGTGCGGATCGAATGCACGCCCCAGACCAGGGCAAGGCGGCGCGCCGTGTCCTGGCTGGGCGTGAGCGCGATCAGGGTGGAGTTGGGCCGCTCGCGGGCGATGCGGAAGGCCGTGGAGCCCGAGAAGGTCCAGGCCGCCATGGTCTTGAGGTTGAGCGTGTCCGCGATCTGATGCGCGCCGGCCGCAATCGCGTCCGAGCCTGTCGCTTCCGGCTCGGTGCTGAGAGTACGCATGATCGACCAGTAGTTCTGATCCTGCTCCACCTCTTCCGCGATCCGGCTCATGGTGGCCACCGCATCGATGGGATACTGGCCCGAGGCGCTTTCGGCCGAGAGCATCACCGCATCGGCGCCGTCATAAACGGCAGTCGCCACGTCCGAGACCTCGGCGCGCGTCGGCACCGGCGAGGTGATCATGGATTCCAGCATCTGGGTTGCGACGACCACGGGCTTGCCGAGGCGGCGGGCGGCGCGGACGATGCGCTTCTGGATGCCGGGCACCTTCTCGAGCGGCATTTCCACGCCGAGATCGCCGCGGGCGACCATGACGGCATCCGAAATCTCCATGATCTCGTCGAGGCGCGCGATGGCCTGAGGCTTCTCGAGCTTCGACATGACGAGCGCGCGCCCCCGCGCGACCTTCTTCACCTCGGCCACGTCCTCCGGGCGCTGCACGAAAGACAGGGCGATCCAGTCGACGCCAGCATCGAGGGCGGCCTCGAGATCCGAACGGTCCTTGTCCGTCATGGCGGCTACGGGAATGGTCGTATCCGGCAGGCTCACGCCCTTGCGGTTCGAGATCTTGCCCGCGACTTCGACGGTCGTCGCGGCGGAGCCCTGCTTCACGCTCTTGACGCGAAGACGCAGCTTGCCGTCGTCGATGAGCACCGTATGGCCCGGTTCGAGGGAGGAAAGGATCTCCGGGTGGGGGAGGTGAACGCGGTTCTTGCTGCCGAGATTGGTATCGGCATCGAACGTGAAGATCTGGCCCGGTTCCAGCATGGCGCTGTCGCCCTCGAAGGCGCCGACGCGCAGCTTCGGGCCCTGCAGATCGGCCAGGATCGCAATGGGACGCTTGAACCTCGCTTCCACCGCACGGATCATCGCCACGCGTTCCTTCAGCTTCTCGCGCGGCAGATGGCTCATGTTCAGGCGAAACACGTCCGCGCCCGCCTCAAAGAGCTTCTCGATCATCTCCTGGGATTCGGAGGCCGGTCCGAGAGTTGCGAGAATTTTCGTACGCCTTGAGCGTCTCATGGCTGTGCCCCCCCTGGGCGATTCGTCTCTGTGAGCTGGATGGTCCAGCTCTTCTGTTCACCGGTATCGACTTCGAAGAAGCCGCTGCGATCAAAGCCCCGTGCAAGGCAATCTTCCGTGCCGCGGATCGTGAATTCCCGCTCGCGGGTACACATGAAGGACCGACCGCTCCACTCGCCGCCTCGGTCGTAGTCTATGGCGTAGATATAGTAGAAACGGCCGCTGAGCTGTCCCTTGAGCAGGGTTTCGCAACCGCGGGCATTCAGGTTCCACCAGCCTTCCGTCACCCACCCTTGCGGGTCGCGGTAGCCGAGCGCCACCCCGACGCGGCTCGACGTCATGTTGCACAGGCGTAAGTCGGCGCGCGCCGGAGAGGCCGCGAGAAACGCACCGCCGAGCAGGCACGTCATCAGCGCAAGGCTTCGCTGCCTGCGAGAGGCCAGAGGGAGAGGCAGGACCTTCATGGATGTCGATTCAGTCAGCAGGTCAGGAATGAAATCGCACAATGCTTCGAGAACTATGTCGATTCCTTGTCGGCCAGAAGACGCAGCGCATCAAGATCAAAAGGCACCTCCGATGACATTTAGCCCGCTAAAAAGTTTCCCTGCCTGCTCCGGCCGGCCTTGAAAGAGCAATTCCCCCTTTGTTCGAGGAGGGGCCGGGCACCTCGTGCCGTGGCTCAACTCTCCGGTCGGGCCACCCATATCCCCAGGAGAATCAATGCGCCGCCGAGGCTCTGGATCAAGGTGAGCTGTTCGCCGAGAATCACCCAGCCGAACAAAGCCGCCGCGATCGATTCCAGGAAGATCACCAGAGACGAGAAGATCGGGGGCAGGATCCCCAAGGCGATGGAGAGCAGGCCCTGTCCGCCGGCATGGCTGACATAGGACATGGCGAACAGCGCCGCCGTGCCCTGCCAGGTTTGCGGCATGATGCGGCTTTCGAAGGCGAGCGCCACCAGGAGGAGAAGGGCGGCGGTGATGAGGCTTGTTTCGTAGGTCACCCGCGCCGCGCCAGCGGTTTTGCGCGCCCTGCTGGCGACGATGAAGTAGAGTCCGAAGAAAAAGGCCGTGGCGAGGCCGAAGAGATCGCCCGTGAGGCGGGCTGGATCGGCACGCAGGCTCTGGCCGATCAGGGCCGTGCCGCCCAGGAGGCATAATCCCAGGCCGGCGAAGGTGCCGCGCGACACCTTCTGCCGCAGCACCAGCCAGACCACCAGCACGACCACGAGCGGGGCCATGGTGGCGAAGAAGGTCGCGTTGGCCACGGTGGTCTTGAGAATGGCGAGGTGCCAGACCAGAAGGTCGCCCGTGAAGACCAGTCCGCCCAGAATGGCGGCCCTGGAGAAACGAACCCGCGGCGCATCGGCGGGCGCCTTCCTCTCCTCGATCCGCATCCAGGCGTAAAGAAGCGGCAGGCACAGGCATACGCGCCAGAAGGCGCTGGCGAAGGGGCCCACATCGGCAGGCGCTCCGCCCATACTGGAGGAGGCGAAGCGCACGAAGATGGGGGAAATGCCCATGGCGACCGCCCCGAGGCAGAGGGCCGCAAACGCTGTGGCAAAGCCGATCCCGGGACGTGCCGAGGTGGATAGGGAGGACATCTTCGTATCGCCGGATGGTTGCGCGGATGGTCGCGTTGTCAGGGGGCGGCGTGCAGGGTAAGGATTTTCCCCCGCCGATCAATGTCTTGTTTTAACCTTCCGTCATGTCCTCCTCTGCCGCGCTCAAGAGCGCCGAACCCGCCCTTGAGCCCCATCCTGTCGAGATCATCGAGGGCGCCCTCGAATCCGGCATTCTCCTCCTCTGCGATCACGCTTCCAACGCGGTGCCGCCCGATCTGGGCGACCTCGGCTTGCCGCCCGGCGAATTCCAGCGGCATATCGCCTATGACATCGGGGCCGCCGCGGTCACTCGCTCCTTGGGCCGCCGGCTGAATGCCCCCGCGATCCTCACCCGGTTCTCCCGTCTCATCATCGATCCCAATCGAGGGCGGGACGACCCGACCCTGGTCATGCGCCTGTCGGACGGCGCGGTGGTGCCGGGCAACGCCAAGGTGGACGAGGCGGAGGTTCAACGGCGCATCGAGCGCTTCTACGACCCTTATGACGCTGCCATCTCGAAGGCCATCCACAAGGCGATGGCGGCGGGCCATCCGCCGGCCATCGTGACCGTGCACAGCTACACGCCGGTCTGGCGTGGCTGGCCGCGTCCCTGGCATGTGGGCATCCTGTGGGATGCGGATGACCGCTACGCCAAGCCCCTCCTGGAAGGTCTCATGGCCGAGGAGGGACTCGTCGTTGGCGACAACGAGCCCTATGATGGGGCGCTCGCCGGCGATACCGTCGACCGGCACGCCACGGTCAGGGGTCTCGCCAACGCGCTGATCGAGATCCGGCAGGATCTGATCGCCTCGGACGAGGGGGCGGAGGAATGGGCCGAGCGCTTCGCCCGCCTCCTGAAGCCTCTGGCGGCGCGGGCGGATCTGCGCAAGCCGACGATCTTCGGGACGCGGACCCGCGAGCGCCTGCGTCAACACTGAAAAGGGGAGGATTCATGAAGGACCTCGATGCCGCGACCCGGACAGAATTGGAGGCGGCCGCCTTCCGCAGGCTGCTGGATCACCTGCGCGAGCGCACGGATGTCCAGAATATCGATCTCATGAATCTGGCGGGCTTCTGCCGGAACTGCCTCTCGAACTGGCTGAAGGAAGCCGCCGAGGCCAGGGGCGTGCCTCTCTCCAAGGAGGAGAGCCGCACCCATGTCTACGGCATGCCCTATGAGGAGTGGAAAGCCCGGCACCAGAAGGAAGCCTCTCCCTCCCAGCTCGACCGCTTTGAGGAATCGAAGCCCGGGCATTAAACCCGCTTCAACCAAATAGACCGTAACACTGGCGCCAACGCCATCAATTCAAGGGGCCTCATCATGGATGACGCAGCTTTCAATACAGAATCCGTCGCAGCCGATCAGCTGAAGGCTTTCATCGAGCGCATCGAGCGTCTCGAGGAGGAGAAGGCCGGCATCGCGGGCGACATCAAGGACGTTTACGCAGAGGCCAAGGGCAACGGCTTCGACACGAAGGTTCTCCGCAAGATCGTTGCCCTGCGTAAGCGCGATTATGCCGAGCGTCAGGAGGAAGAGGCGATCCTCGAGCTCTACATGCAGGCTCTCGGGATGGTCGGCTGAGTCCTTGCCTGTTGCACCGGAAGCCTGCGCAGCAGGTCTGCGCCAGTTCCGGTTCCGATCACGTATGGCGGGGCTGGCTGTGCTGCCCTGCCGCGCCTCTTCGCTCCTTGTTCCCTGGACTCTCGATCGCCCCGTGCTCCGGGCGATTGCGCGAGGCATCCGCCGACAATCTGCGCTCCGTCAGCCATGGCCTTCCGTTGATCATAAATCAGGAAAGCCTAAATTGAGGCTGAGCTAATCTTAACCGTTCTCTGTCGTGGCTCATGCCAATCTCGATCTTCCGGCGTTTGAGGCCCATGCAACGGAGGTCGCCGATATTCCTCGTACGTTCGCGAACGAGCGCCGGCCGACGGTCCTGTGCAGGCTGATGGAGTGGGGAAGGCGAACGTCACCACGCTGGCGGAGGCGGTGGGGCTGTCGCAATCGGCGCTGTCGCAGCATCCGCGAGAGCCAGACGCTCTGGCACCGGACCGCCGATCCTCGCATCGAGCAGCTCATGATCACGCTCTACGGTTTGTTCTACCGAAAGGCCAAGGCCGCCAAGAGTCGAAGGGGCCCGGCTCGCTAGAGCATCGGACGTGAAAAGTGGATTCGCACTTTTGGGTCCGATGCTCCCTCCTTGAATGAGCGCATCGTTTGGAGCGGACCCGAAGGGCCGCGTCAGCGAAAACCGGGGCCACTTTTCCGCACGATGCGCTAGAAGGCTTAGCGCTCAGAGAGGGTGCTCCCTGACGCGGAAGGGGGAACTCGCCGCCCCTTTCCTTAAGGGCGCTTACGGCGATGCGGGCTCACCATCGGGAACGTTGCTCTCCAGCTCCGCAAGCCACACCTGCGGTCCCGCATCGGACGGCGCGCGCCAGTCGCCGCGTGGCGACAGGGAGCCGCCGGATGAGATCTTCGGCCCGTTGGGCATGGCGGTGCGCTTGAACTGGCTGGTGAAGAACCGCGACAGGAACACGCGCAGCCAGCGCTTGATCTCGCTGAGATCGTAGGACCTGTGCGCGCCGGCAGGAAGGTTCGGCGGCCATGTGCCCGCCTCGGCATCCCTCCAGGCATGCCACGACAGATAGGCGATCTTCGACGGGCGGTAACCGAAGCGCGTGAGGTAATAGAGATTGAAGTCCTGCAGGGCGTAGGGACCGATCATCGCTTCCGTCGATTGGAGCTGTCCCGAGGCATCCTGTGGAACGAGTTCCGGAGAGATCTCGGTGGCCAGAATGGCGTGAAGGATGTCGGCTGTTGCCTTGTCGACATCGCCGGATGCCGCGACGAAACGGATCAGGTGCTGGATCAGCGTCTTGGAAACGGAAGCATTGACGTTGTAGTGGGACATCTGGTCGCCGACGCCGTAGGTGCACCACCCGAGCCCCAGCTCCGACAGATCCCCCGTGCCGACGACGATGCCTCTGTTGTGATTGGCGAGGCGGAAGAGGTAATCGGTCCGCAGGCCGGCCTGAACGTTCTCAAAGGTCACGTCGTAGACGGGCTGTCCCTCGGCGAAGGGATGCCCCATGTCCTTCAGCATCTGGCGCGCCGCAGCCCGGATGTCGATCTCGGCCGCGCTGACGCCGAGCGCGCGCATGAGCGCCCAGGCATTGCCCTTCGTGCCTTCGCTGGTGGCGAAGCCGGGCAGGGTATAGGCGAGAATGTTCGTGCGCGGCAGCGCCAGCTTGTCCATGGCGCGGCAGCAGACGAGGAGAGCCTGCGTGGAATCGAGGCCGCCCGAAACGCCGATCACGACCTTCTCGGTGCCTGTTGCCTGCAGGCGCTTGGCCAGGCCCTGAACCTGAATGTTGTAGGCCTCGTAGCAGTTCTCGGCGAGCTTCGTCGGATCGGACGGGACATAGGGAAAGCGCTCGACCGGACGGCGGAGCGGAAGGCTTTCCGCTGGCGCATCAAGAGTGAGTGAAATCGTGCGGAAATCGCTCGGAGCGACGTTCAGCACGCGCCCGCAATCGCCAAAGGTGACGCGGCGCATCCGCTCCGCCCGCAGGCGTCCCAGATCGACATCCGCGACAGCCATCGTGGAGCCCGAGGGGAAGCGCTCGGTCTCTGCGAGCCGCAGGCCGTCCTCGAAGATGCCGCCATGACCGTCCCAGGCGAGATCGGTGGTCGACTCGCCCGGACCTGCTGCCGAGTAGGCATAGGCCGCGATGCAGCGCATGGATTGCGAGCCGCACAGAAGGCGCCGGTCTTCCGCCTTGCCGATGGTGATGTTGCTGGCGGACAGGTTCAGAAGAATCTCCGCTCCTGCGAGGGCCGCCGCCGTGCTCGGAGGCTGAGGCACCCACATGTCCTCGCAGACCTCCACATGAAAGGTGAAGCCGCAGCTGCCGGTGGAGCGGAAGAGAAGGTCGGTTCCGAAGGGAACGGTGCGCCCGGCAACGCTGGTCTCCTGCCCGCGGATCGTGGCGCCCGGTGCGAACCAGCGGCGTTCGTAAAACTCCCGGTAGTTCGGTAGATAGGCCTTGGGCACGACACCGAGGATGCGTCCGGCGTGGATCACGACGCCGGCATTGTAGAGCCGGTTCTCCCAGCGCAGCGGCGCTCCGACCACGAAGGCCGGGAAAAGATCGGTGCTCTCCTCCACGAGGCGGGCGATGCTTTGCTCGACCGCCTCCAGAAGGGCGTCCTGGTGCAGGAGGTCGTCAATGGAATAGGCCGACAATCCGAGTTCGGGAAAGACCATGAGGGCGATGCGCTCCCGGTCCCCCTGGCGAAGAAGCTCCAGCGTGCGCTCCCTGTTGAAAGGGGGATTTGCGACGTCGATCTGGGGCACGCAGGCTGCGACACGAACGAAATCGTGACGATAGGGTGAGAAGAACGGGACCATTCCACATCCGATCCAGGTTGGTTCCGGCCGATGATTTGCCGTACAGGCGGAGAAGAGTACGGATAACAGAGAAAGTTCCTTCTTCAAGGATCGCGCGGGTTCGCAAACCCCGGTCCAGCCCCCTGCGGCATGCCTGCCCGCGGCGAGCCTTTTCCGCTCCGGCGGCAACGAAACCCAGGCAGCGCGATCTCGGCCCTAGCGCATCGTGCGGAAAAGTGGCCCCGGTTTTCGCCGACGCGGCCCTTCGGGTCCGCTCCAAACGATGCGCTCATTCAAGGAGGGAGCATCGGAACCTTTTCTTTCGATCGTACGATGGCGCGCTGGAGCCGGTGACGTCGGTGCCCTGTTTCCCGTCGGCCCGTGCCGTCAGTGGCGTTTTTCAGTCTTTCTTTAATTTGGGAGGGCTATCGTAGTATGCGATACGTTCCAGATTTCCCGGAATATGACGTGTTGTAGCGTATTTGTGATCGGCAGAATTTTTAAGTGATGGGGCAGGATAGATTCACCGATGTGCCCGCTCGGTCGAGCGGGGCGGCGCCTCAGATCACCGTTGACGCAGTGCCTCACATGGTCTGGCTGTTCTGCGTTGACGATCGCAGGAGCTATCATAACGAGCGTTGGTATGATTTCACCGGCCTATCCCGGTCGGATACGGGAGATGCGTGGCTCGATCTGGTTCATCCGGACGATAGAGAGACCGCTCTCACAGCCTGGAAGAACGCTCTCAGGACCGGATCGGGCTACGCATTCGAGCACCGGCTCCTTCATCGCTCGGGCGCTTATCGATGGGTCTTGTGCCGTGCCGGCCCGGTTCATGGCGCACAGGGTGGGATCG
The DNA here is from genome assembly GCA_031181145.1 of Microvirga sp. Classification (GTDB taxonomy): domain Bacteria; phylum Pseudomonadota; class Alphaproteobacteria; order Rhizobiales; family Beijerinckiaceae; genus Microvirga. The sequence continues at coordinate 70,248 of JAPSLB010000004.1, read as the reverse complement.
AGCATTGGGTCGGCACCTATACCGATATCCATGCCCTGAAAGAAGCCGAGGAGGCCTTGGCCGAAAGCGAGGAGCGCTATCGTGCGCTCGTCGAGGCCGCGGCCTCCATAGTCTGGCGCGCCTCTCCCGACGGGGCTGTCTTGAGAGGATGGGGCTGGAAGGAGTTCTGCGGTCAGGAGCCCGAGGAGTATGAGGGTCATGGCTGGCTGAAGGTCGTCCATCCGGAGGATTACGAAGCCGTCACGGCGGTCTGGCGCGATGCCCGGTTCTCAGGCCGGGCTGCCGAGAAGGAGTTTCGCGTCCGGCATGAAGGCGGGGGGTATCGCTGGGTTCTTTCGCGAGCCATTCCGCTGAAGAATTCCGACGGCTCGGTGCGGGAATGGGTCGGGACGATCACGGACATTCATGACCAAAGGCAGGCTCAGGACACACTGAGGACCAGTGAGGAGCGGCTGCGTCTTGCGGCCGAGACCACCTCCGCCGGAATCTGGGATCTGGACCTCGTTACCGGCTCAGCGGAATGGACTGCCGAGATGTGGACCATCCTGGGGCTCTCGCCGGACGTTCCCGCCGCCGCTGAGCGCTTCTTCGAGCGGGTTCATCCCGACGATCTTGCCGACGTCAGAGACAAGGACTTCGTCGATGTGCCCGGCAAAGGCCCGCGACACAGCTGCACATTCCGCATCGTCCGCGGGGATGATGGACAGGTGCGGTGGATAGCATCCACCACCAGAACGATATTCGACGGGCACGGGCAGCCGATCCGCAAGGTGGGGCTGATTCAGGACGTGACGCAGCACAAGCTGTCCGAGGATGCGCTCCTCGCGACTGAAGAACGCCTGAAGCTGGCTATGCAGGCCGGCCGCATGATCGCCTGGGAGAATGATCTCGACACGGGCCATGTCACGCGCTCGGTCAATTCCATCGAGTTGTTCGGGATCGGCTCCGGTCCCTTGTCGGAATTTCTAGAGCGGGTTCCGCCTGAGGATCGACTCGCGCGGGATCAGTTCATCGAGAAGATCAGCGCGACGGGCTGCGACACCATGGAGTTCCGGTACACTCTTCCGAACGGAAAGACGCTGTGGCTGGCCTCGCGCGGAGAACGGGCGGGGCCCAATCGTGTGGTCGGCGTCACGTTCGACATCACGGACCGCAAGGCGGCGGAGGAGGAGGTGTGGCGGTCCGCCAATCACGATGCGCTCACAGGGCTGCCGAACCGCGTCCTTCTGCAGCGCCGCCTTGAACAGGCTCTCAGGGAAGCCAAGCAGAACGGCACCAGCGTCAGTCTGCTGATGATCGACCTCGACGATTTTAAGGATGTCAACGATACGCTCGGCCATGACGCCGGCGATATGCTCTTGAAGGAAACGGCAGATCGCCTGTCGGCGATGATGCGCGAGCAGGACACGGTTGCCCGGCTTGGCGGAGACGAATTCGCCGTGGTGGTCGTCGAGCCCTTGCGGTTGAACCATGCAGCCAATCTGGGGGAAATCATCCTCAGGAGGCTGCGTCAGCCGTTCATGTATGCAGGGCGAACCTTGATGAGCCGGGCCAGCATCGGCGTTGCCGCCTATCCGGATCATGATTTCGAGCCGCTGGAACTCATGAAGGATGCCGACATCGCACTGTACCGCGCCAAGGCGGAGGGGAGAGGCCGCGTCGTGACCTACCATCCCGGGATGCGGCTGCTCACGGAGCACCGATTGGCGCTGGGGCGAGACATGCGGGAGGCGATTTCTGATAATCGGATCGTCCCCTTCTATCAGCCGAAGATCTGCCTTTCGAGCGGGAAAATCGTTGGCCTCGAGGCGCTTGCCCGGTGGCGGCACAAGGAGAAAGGCGTTCTCACGCCCAGCGCCTTCGGGGCGGTCTTCGACGATCCTGAACTGGCGCCTGCGATCGGGAAGAGGCTGATCGGGAAGCTCGCATCCGATATGCGCCGGTGGCTGGACGCAGGACATGAGTTCGGCCGAGTGGCTTTCAATCTTTCGTCCGCGGAGTTCAGCCAGCCGAACCTGGCCGATGAGGTGATCCGCATTTTCAATCTGGTGAAGGTTCCGGCAGACCGTCTCGAGGTCGAGGTGACCGAAAGGGTTCTGCTCGACGGACAGTTCGGTATGGTGTCGCATATTCTGGAGCGTTTTCACGAACACGGCGTCCAGATCGCGCTCGACGATTTCGGAACGGGTTACGCATCGTTGACGCATCTCAAGCGGTTCCCCGTCGACCATATCAAGATCGACCACAGCTTCGTCGCCGATTTGGAGCATGACGGGGATGACGCCGCCATCGTGGCGGCCGTCATCGGCCTCGGCCACAGCCTTGGCCTGCACGTCACCGCAGAGGGCGTGGAAACGGAAGGGCAAGCGCTGCGGTTGCGCGAGATGGGCTGTCACAGCGCTCAGGGTTATTTCTACGCAAAGCCCATGCCTGCGGCGCAGATGACCGAGTTGCTTGCTTCGTGGCCGGTCAGGACAGGGTCGGAGGCCTCTGAATTCTGAGACCGCGCGAGCCTTGCCCCATACCCCGGCAGCTTGCCAATGACAGAGCTGCGCGCGACAGGGTGAGCCGATCCACCCGTTTTTCCGGCAGAAAACATAGCCTTGACTACCGGGGCTGCGGGTGTTTCGATTCGAATTCGTTTGATGTTCGAAGCGATACGGAGACGAAGACCCAGGCCATGGAACCGGTGCTCACGCCCCGTCAGCAGGAAATCGTCGATCTCGCTCGCCGGCAGGGGCGGGTCAACGTGGACGATCTGGCTGCCCGGCTCGATGTCACCCAGCAGACCATCCGCAAGGACCTGAACGAACTCTGCGAGCTGCGGCTCATGACGAGGGTTCATGGGGGCGCCATCATTGCGTCGGGCGTTGAGAACGTGGCCTACGAGGCGCGGCGCCTCATCGCGCAGGCTGAGAAGCAGGCGATCGGCGCCGCCACGGCCCGCCTCATTCCCGACAACAGCTCTCTTTTCATCAATATCGGCACCACCACGGAGGAGGTGGCGCGGGCGCTACAGGATCACGAGGGCCTGCTCGTCATTACCAATAACCTCAACGTCGCCAATCTTCTCTACCGCCATCCCAAGATCGACGTCATCGTCACGGGTGGGCCCGTGCGGCGCGCAGACGGGGCCGTGATCGGTGCGGCGGCGGTCGATATCGTCCGCCAGTTCAAGGTCGATTATGCGGTGATCGGCACCTCGGCCATCGACGAGGACGGCTCGCTCCTGGATTTCGACGTGCGCGAGGTCAGGGTATCCCGCGCGATTATCGACAATGCCCGGAAAGTGGTTCTCGTGGCCGATCATCTCAAGACCGAGCGGTCCGCGCCGGTTCGGATCGGCCACCTGCGGGAGGTCGACATCTTCGTGACCGACGCGCTCGTTTCTCCCCCATTGCGCGAGCTGTGCGAGGAAGCACAGGTCCAGGTGGTCGAGGTGGGGCGGTTCGGCGAACAGTCGAGCGAGTCGGCTGTCGCGTGACGGGCAGTGGCTGTACTTTCATCCTCCGAGACCTAGTTCCTTTAGAAGGACTTGCTTTCGTTTCGGCGAGTGAGTAGCCTCAAACGAACATAAAAACGAAAACATGCCCGGGGGCCGGGAGCCGGGAGAACGCCAGTGAGCTCGCTCGAGGGAGCGACGTTCGACGTCGCGATCGTCGGTGGTGGCGTGAACGGGTGCGGGATCGCAAGGGATGCGGCCGGCCGCGGCGCTTCCGTGATCCTCTACGAGCAAAGCGATCTTGCGAGCGGCACTTCCTCCTCTTCGACCAAGCTGATCCACGGCGGCTTGCGCTATCTCGAACATTATGAATTCCGGCTCGTTCGCGAGGCCCTCATGGAGCGCGAGGTGCTCTGGGGGATCGCGCCTCACATCGTCTGGCCGCTTCGCTTCGTTCTGCCCCATCACCAGGGATTGAGACCGCAATGGCTGCTGCGCCTCGGCTTGGCGCTCTACGACAATATCGGCGGCCGAAAGCTCCTTCCGCCGACCCGGACGCTCGATCTGCGGACGGACCCGGCGGGCGCCCCTCTCAAACCGGACCTGGTGAGGGGCTTCGAATATTCCGATTGCTGGGTGGAGGATTCACGTCTCGTCGTGTTGAACGCGCGGGACGCCGCAGAGCGGGGGGCGCAGATCCGGACGCACACCCGGGTCATAAGGGCCGAGCGCCTCAGTGATCACTGGGTCGTCACATCCGAAGACACGCGCACCGGACACCAGGATCGCATCCGGGCGAGGGTGCTGGTCAACGCCGCGGGCCCCTGGGTGGAAAAGGTTCTGAAGGGCGTCGCGCAGTCCAACAGTCCCGCATCGGTGCGTCTCGTGCAGGGCAGCCACATCGTCGTGAAGAGGGCGTTCCAGCACAATCGCGCCTACATCTTCCAGAACAGGGATGATCGCATCGTCTTCGCGATTCCCTACCAGGGCGATTTTGCGCTGATCGGCACCACCGATCGGGATTATGAGGGCGATCCGGCCCAGGTGAAGGCCACGGAGGAAGAAATCCTTTATCTCTGCACAGCGGCGAGCGAATACTTCAAGGAGCCCATCCGCCGGGAGGACGTAGTCTGGACGTATTCCGGCGTTCGCCCGCTCTACAACGACGGTGCGTCGAAGGCGCAGGAGGCCACGCGGGATTACGTACTTGTGCTCGATGCGCCGAGCGGTCAGCCGCCGATGCTCTCCATCTTCGGTGGCAAGATCACCACTTATCGCCGTCTCGCCGAAGCCGCTCTCGAGAAGCTGACGGCTTATCTCCCGGCGGCGCGCAAGATGTCCTGGACGGGCGAAGCCCCGTTGCCGGGCGGCGACTTCCCGCGGACGGGCTACGAGGCTTTGGTGAACGAGCTCTGCGCCGAATATTCCTTCATGGAGCGTGCGTTGGTCGCCCGGCTTGTGCGGGCCTACGGCACGCGAACCAGAGATGTGCTGGGAAGCGTGAGGTCCATGCGCGATCTGGGCCAAGACTTCGGCGGCGGGCTCACGGAGTGCGAGGTTCAATACCTCATGGATTGGGAATGGGCGCTCACGGCCGATGACGTGCTCTGGAGGCGCAGCAAGCTGGGCTTGCGGCTCTCGGGTGCGCAGATCGAGGCCCTCGATCTGTTCATGCGCAGCGCCGCCACCTCCGGTGTGGCTTGAAGGGATTGTCGATGACGCTTGTACTCGAAGGAGTGTCGAAAAAAGTCGGAGCGTCGATGCATATCGACGACGTCTCCATGACCCTGGCGCGGGGCTCCCTCAATGTTCTTCTGGGTGCGACGCTCGCGGGGAAAACCTCTCTCATGAGGCTCATGGCCGGTCTCGATGCGCCGTCGAGCGGCCGCGTTCTCGTCGACGGGAATGACGTGACCGGCTGGCCCGTGCAGCGGCGCAGCGTCGCCATGGTTTACCAGCAATTCATCAATTACCCTTCGCTGAGCGTCTATGAAAATATCGCCTCGCCCCTGCGCGTCGCGGGCCTTCCGAAGGCCGAGATCGAGTCTCGTGTTCGCGATGCGGCGAGGCTCCTCAAGCTCGAACCCTATCTCGACCGCAGGCCGCTGAATCTGTCCGGGGGGCAGCAGCAGCGCACGGCCATCGCGCGAGCCCTCGTGAAGCGCGCGGATCTCGTGCTGCTCGACGAACCGCTGGCGAACCTCGACTATAAGTTGCGCGAGGAGTTGCGGGAGGAATTGCCGCGCCTGTTCGCGGCGTCTGGCGCCGTCTTCGTCTATGCGACGACGGAGCCATCGGAGGCGCTGCTGCTCGGAGGTCACACGGCGACCCTGTACCAGGGGCGGGTGACGCAGTTCGGCCCGACGCCGCAGGTTTATCGCAAGCCCCAGAACCTCGTCACGGCGCGCGTGTTCTCCGATCCGCCGCTCAATACGCTCACCATCCGCAAGACAGGAAGCACCGCAATCTTGAGCACCGGAGGGCAAGCACGCGCGGTCGGGGCTCTCGCGGACGTCCCCGACGGCGAGTACACCGTGGGCTTCCGCGCGCATCATCTGAGCCTTGAGCCATCCGACAACGACGAGATCGCCATTCCCGCAATGGTGTCGGTGGCCGAGATCACCGGTTCCGAGAGCTACGTGCATCTCGATGTCGGCGATCACCGGTTCGTCTCGCTCATGCCGGGCGTGAGACGCTGGGAGCCCGGCACCTCCGTCACGGCACATGTGAACCCGCGCCATCTCTTCGTGTTCGACCGGACGGGCCGTCTTGCCGCGACCGGCATGGCGCAGAAAGCCGCGTGAGGAGAGGGCCATGGCGCGCATCACTCTCGACCATCTCGCCCATGCCTACAATTCCGATCCGCGAACGCCGCAGGATTATGCCCTGAAGGAGATCAATCACGTATGGGCCCAGGGCGGCGCCTACGCGCTGCTGGGTCCTTCGGGCTGCGGAAAGACCACTCTGCTCAACATCATCTCGGGGCTCGTGCGGCCGACCCGCGGTCGCATCCTGTTCGACGACCGCGATGTGACGGACTTGGCCACGGAAGCCCGGAACATCGCGCAGGTGTTCCAGTTCCCGGTCGTGTACGACACGATGACGGTGCGCGAGAACCTCGCGTTCCCTCTCAAGAACCGCCGTGTCCCGAAGGACAGAACGGCCAGGCGGGTGGAAGAGATCGCGCGCCTGCTGGACCTGACGTCCGTTCTCGACCGCAGGGCCAGCAATCTCACGGCGGATATGAAGCAGAAAATCTCGCTCGGCCGCGGACTCGTGCGGTCCGACGTGACGGCGATCCTCTTCGACGAACCGCTGACCGTGATCGACCCGCATCTCAAGTGGCAGCTGCGCTCCACGTTGAAGGAGATCCACCGGGCGCTCGACATCACCATGATCTACGTCACGCACGATCAGACCGAGGCGCTCACCTTCGCCGACAAGGTCGTCGTCATGCATGACGGCTCCGTCGTGCAGACCGGAACGCCGGAGGAGCTGTTCGTGCGCCCCGCTCACACCTTCGTCGGCCATTTCATCGGCTCGCCGGGCATGAACATCCTGCCTTGTCGCGTGGAGGGCGACACCGCCTATCTGGGCAACGAGCCCGTTCGGCTTCAGCGCGGCTACCTGAACCTCGCGAAGAGCGAGCGGATCGAACTCGGCATCCGGCCCGAATTCGTCCAGCTTCAGCCGAGGGGCGCAGGTCTGCCCGTCAGGATCCGCCGGATCGACGATATCGGCCGCGCGCGCATCGCGCGGGTGGACATGAACGGGCAAATGCTCGCCGCGAGCGTTCCGGAGAGCCTCGCGGTCGGCGGGGAGGAGGCTTCGCTCCGCCTCGATCCGCATCACATCCACATCTACGCCGATGGGCGCCTTGTCGCCGGCGAGCCGCTGGGAGGGAAGGCCGCATGACGAAGACCGCCAACAACAAGGCCTGGCTCCTGGTCCTGCCCGTCTTTCTCATCGTCGCCTTCTCGGCGGTTCTGCCGCTGATGACGGTGGTGAACTATTCCGTCCAGGACACCTTCGGAAACAACCAGTTCTTCTGGAACGGCGTGGGATGGTTCCAGGAACTGCTCGACCGGGATACGGATCTGGGCGGGCGCTTCTTCGACGCGCTCTGGCGCACGCTGCTGTTCTCCGCGATCATCCTTCTGATCGAGGTGCCGCTCGGAATCCTGGTGGCCCTCTCCATGCCCCGCGAGGGCTGGACCGTGGCGCTCAGCCTCGTTTTGATGGCCCTGCCGCTACTGATTCCGTGGAATGTGGTCGGCACGATCTGGCAGGTTTTCGCCCGCGGCGACATCGGTTTGCTCGGATGGCTCGTGAACCATCTCGGGATCGACTACAATTATACCGGCGACCCGCTGGATGCATGGATCACCATCGTGGTCATGGATGTGTGGCACTGGACGAGCCTGGTCGCGCTCCTGTGCTATGCGGGCCTGAAATCCATTCCCGACGCCTATTATCAGGCTGCGCGCATCGACGGCGCCTCGCGCTGGGCCGTGTTCCGCACCATTCAGCTGCCGAAGATGCGCCGGGTGCTGCTGATCGCGGTGCTCCTGCGCTTCATGGATTCGTTCATGATCTACACTGAGCCCTTCGTTCTCACCGGCGGCGGTCCCGGCAACGCCACGACCTTCCTGTCCATCGATCTGGTGAAGCTCGCCCTTGGGCAGTTCGATCTCGGCAAGGCGGCCGCCATGTCGCTCGTCTACAACCTGATCATCCTCGCCATCTGCTGGGTCTTCTACACCATCATGATCAACGTGGATGCTAAGAAGGAAAGAGCCGAGGCATGACAGATTCCGTCGTTATCAGGTCGCACGACGTCAAGGCGAAGGCAGCCCCGCTGGCGGCGAACAAGGCCCTCGCGGGCCCGCGCGTGAACGGGCGCGTGGCGGTGATGACGCTCTATCTCCTGTTCCTGATGCTGCCGATCTACTGGCTCGTGATCATGAGCCTGAAGACGAACACGGAGATCACCTCGGGCCTCACCCTCTGGCCGCAGAACCTCACCTTCGACAACTACGTCACGATCTTCACGGACCGGAGCTGGTACTCGGGCTATATCAACTCGCTCACCTACGTGCTGATCAACACGGTGCTGTCGATCGCCTTTGCGCTGCCCGCCGCCTATGCGTTCTCCCGCTACCGGTTCCTTGGCGACAAGCACCTGTTCTTCTGGCTTCTCACCAACCGCATGGCGCCGCCCGCGGTCTTCGCGCTGCCCTTCTTCAATCTCTACTCCGCCATCGGCCTCTTTGACACGCCGTGGGCCGTGGCGCTGGCGCATTGCCTCTTCAATGTACCCCTCGCGGTCTGGATCCTCGAAGGCTTCATGTCTGGCGTGCCGCGCGAGATCGACGAGACGGCGGCCATCGACGGTTATTCCTTCCCGCGCTTCTTCGTGAAGATCTTCATGCCGCTCATTGCGTCGGGCGTCGGCGTTGCGGCGTTCTTCTGCTTCATGTTCTCCTGGGTGGAGCTGCTGCTGGCGCGTACGCTGACGACGGTCAACGCCAAACCCATCGCGGCCACGATGACGCGCACGGTGTCGGCCTCCGGCATGGACTGGGGGCTGCTCGCGGCGGCGGGCGTCCTCACCATCATTCCCGGCGCGCTCGTGATCTGGTTCGTCCGCAACTACATCGCCAAGGGCTTTGCCCTGGGGCGGGTCTGAGGAGGCGCGCATGCCCGACCTGAGCTGGATGGCGTGGACCTGGCAGACGGGTCTGTTCTTCGCGGGCATCGCGGGCCTGCTCGTCGTCATGACCCTGCTCGCGATCTACCGCCCCGAAACCGAGCGGGTGGGCATCCTGCGCATTCCGACCACGCGCGGCGACCGCCTTTTCATTTCTCTCCTGGGCTCCGCCTTCATCCACCTCGCGTGGCTTGGACTTGTCGGTCCCGGACTGTGGTGGGCTTCGGGCCTGTCGCTCCTTTATGCCGCGCTGGTGTTTCGCACGGTGTGAGGGGAGGCGGGTCCCAATAATTCCTTCGGGTCGCCCGGGCCGAAGGAGACAACGGCAAAGGCCGGGTAGGGCATCATTCGGGAGGAACAAATGAACCGAACCCAATCTCACCGGCGCCTGAGGCTCTTCGTCTCGACAAGCGCCATTGCCATGGCGCTCGGCTCCGGCGCCGCCTTCGCGGGCATGGAGGAGGCCCGCCGCTGGATCGAAACGGAATTCCAGCCCTCGACGCTGTCCCAGGACGAGCAGCTAAAGGAGATGGAATGGTTCGTGAATGCGGCGAAGCCCTTCGTCGGCATGGAGATCAACGTGGTCTCCGAAACGATCACGACCCATGAATACGAGTCGAAAGTTCTCGCCAAGGCCTTTTCGGAGATCACCGGCATCAGGCTCACCCACGACCTCATCCAGGAGGGCGACGTGGTGGAGAAGATCCAGACGCAGATGCAGTCCGGACGCAACATCTACGATGCGTGGGTCAACGACTCGGATCTCATCGGCACGCATTTCCGCTACAAGCAGGCGGTCGCGCTCGACGACTGGATGGCGGGCGAAGGCAAGGACGTGACCTCGCCAACCCTCGACGTCGAAGACTTCATCGGCAAGTCCTTCACCACAGCGCCCGACGGCAAGATGTACCAGCTGCCGGATCAGCAGTTCGCGAACGTGTACTGGTTCCGCTACGACTGGTTCCAGCGCCCGGACCTGAAGGAGAGGTTCAAGGCCAAGTACGGCTACGATCTCGGCGTGCCGGTGAACTGGTCGGCCTATGAGGACATCGCCGAGTTCTTCACCAACGACGTGAAGGAGATCGACGGCGTCAAGGTCTATGGCCACATGGACTACGGCAAGAAGGATCCGTCTCTCGGCTGGCGCTTCACCGATGCGTGGCTCTCCATGGCCGGCAACGGCGACAAGGGTATTCCGAACGGGCTGCCGGTGGACGAGTGGGGCATCCGCATGGAGGGCTGCAGTCCGGTCGGCTCCTCCATCGAGCGGGGAGGCGACACCAACGGTCCGGCGGCCGTCTATTCCATTACCAAGTATATCGACTGGCTGAAGAAATATGCGCCGCCTCAGGCAAGCGGCATGAACTTCTCCGAATCCGGGCCGGTCCCGGCGCAGGGCAACATCGCGCAGCAGATCTTCTGGTACACCGCCTTCACGGCCGACATGGTGAAGCCCGGCTTGCCGGTGATGAACGAGGACGGCACGCCCAAGTGGCGCATGGCACCCTCGCCGCACGGCTCCTACTGGAAGGAGGGCATGAAGCTCGGCTATCAGGACGCGGGCTCCTGGACGCTCCTGAAATCCACGCCCGTCGAGCGGCGCAAGGCGGCCTGGCTCTATGCCCAGTTCGTCACGTCGAAGACGGTTTCGCTGAAGAAGAGCCACGTGGGGCTCACCTTCATCCGCGAAAGTGACATCTGGGACAAGAGCTTCACCGAGCGCGCGCCGAAACTCGGCGGCCTCATCGAGTTCTATCGCTCGCCCGCCCGAGTGCATTGGACGCCAACCGGCAACAACGTGCCGGATTATCCGAAGCTCGCCCAGCTCTGGTGGCAGAACATCGGCGATGCGGCTTCCGGGGCCAAGACCCCGCAGGAAGCGATGGACTCGCTTGCCGCGGCGCAGGACGAGGTGCTCGGCCGCCTCGAGCGCGCCAATGTGCAGGGTGAGTGTGGACCGAAGCTGAACCCGAAAACCTCCGCCGAGGAGTGGTTCAAGAAGGCCGAAGCCTCCGGCAATGTCGCACCCCAACGCAAGCTGGAAAACGAAAAGCCCAAGGGTGAGACGGTCGATTACGACACGCTCATCAAGAGCTGGCCCGCTTCTCCGCCGAAGCGTAGCTGACGAAAGACCGGCCCCGCCCGGCCGGGCGGGGCCTCTCCGCACGATGCTCTAGACATCTCCGCTCATGCCGGGGATGTTCGCCGTGAAGACGACCCCCTCCGGCAGGAAGTCGATCTTCATCTGCGCCTCGAGCTCGCGGGCGAGACTGCGCTCGATGAGCCGCGTGCCGAAGCCGCGCCGGGTCGGGGGCTCCACCGCTGGGCCGCCGCTTTCCTTCCAGGTGAGGAGCAGGTGCAATCCGTCTGCTGCCTCCTTATGGTACCATTCGATGCTCACCAGGCCCTCGTCGTTGGACAGGGAGCCGTACTTGGCGGCGTTGACGGCGAGTTCCTGGAGCGCCATGGCAAGGGCGAGAGCCTGCTGCGGTGTCAGGCGGGTTTCCGGCCCCTTCATATGGAAGCGTCCCTTGCCCCGGTTCAGGTAAGGTGCAATGGCCTCCGTGACGATGTCCGAGAAGCGCGCCCCTTCCCAATTCTCGCGGGTCAGGACATCGTGGGCCCGGGACAGGGCCAGGAGACGGCTTTCCAGGTCTTCCGCGGCCTGCGCAGGCGTACATGCATTGTGCAGGGTCTGCCGCGCGATGGACTGCACGGTCGTTAGCGTGTTCTTCACCCGATGGTTCAACTCGTTGATGAGCAGGTCTTGGCTCGCCTCGGCGCGCTTCCTGACGGAGATGTCGCGAATGACCCGGATGCCGTACATCGGACGCTCGTTCATATCGTCCACCCGGGACGCCGAAACCCCGATCCAGACGGGGTGCCCGTCCTTGTGAATGATGCGCTTCTCGATGGAGTAGGATGGGATTTCTCCCGACATCTGCTTGCGAAACATCTCGATTTCGGCACTCCGGTCCTCCGGATGCGTGATATCCCCCAGAGACATGGCGAGCAGTTCGGCGCGGTCGTAGCCGCTGATCGTGCAAAGCCGCTCATTGACCCGAATGAACCGGCCATCGATGTCGACTTCGCCGATCCCGATAGCCGCCTGCTCATAGGTGGCGCGAAGCCTCTGCTCGCTTTCGCGCAGCACCGCCTCTGTCAGCTTGCGTTCATGAATGTCTGTGGAGCTGCCGAACCAGGCCAGAATATCGCCGCTCATAGCGTGGCGATGAGGATTGGCTCTGACGACGTGCCAACGATAGACGCCGTCGTGTCGACGATATCGAAACTCCGTTTCATAGCTCGTGCCGCGCGCGCGAATCTCGGCCCAAACCTGCAGCGTCCGTTCGACGTCGTCGGGGTGAACGGTTCTGATCCATCCCTCGCCGAGCGCCTCATCCCGAGGGAGGCCCGTGTACTTGGTCCAGCGCTCGTTGGTGTAGGTGACGTAGCCCTCGGCGTCGGTGATCCAGACGAGGTCCGGCACCGAATTCGCCAGAAGGCGGAAGCGTTCCTCGCTCTCCCGCAGGATCTGTTCGAGTTGCCTATAGTATGATACATCGATGCATACGGCCAGCGCCTTCTCCGGCCGGCCCGCCTGGTCGCGGATCAGGGTCGCAGCGGTGTGAGTCCAGACGATGGAATTGTCAGGACGCAGGTACCGTTTCTCGACCTCGTAACGATCCTCCCTCAACAGCCCGGCGAGAAGCGCTTCGGTCCGTGGCAGATCATCCGGATGAACAATGTCGCTGAGATGGCGCCCGAGCAATTCCTCGCGGCTGCGCGCAAGCATGTCGCAGAAGTAGTCGTTCGCCCGCAGAATGCATCCACTCAGATCGCACTCTGCAAGGCCGACTGTCGCCTGGTTGAAGAGCGCATCCACGGAGTTCCGCTCCTGATCGGGCTCGTTTCCGAGATATCTTGGTTAGGAATTGTCGGGTGAGATCAATGTTCCAAGGCGCAACGCGGCAAAGCCGGGCCGGACTTGATTTTCCGGACGCGGGAGCCCTCCTGCGAGGGCCGGTCACGCAGCCAGGACCACCGCGAACACAATCATGCCCATAGCGGCCGACAGGCCGACCCAATCCATGATCCGGGCGAGATCGTTGCTGGCAGGCGAACCGGGCAGAATCCCGAGCAGCCTGTCGTCATCCTCGTCGTCCATGGTCTGCTCCATGCATCACGGGTGATATGTAGAGCCGCGGAACACGTGAATCGATCACCCTTAAGCAGGCGATGCATAGGGCGGAAGGGGAGGGATGCCCGAAGGGAGTACCGGCAATGCGCTCCGGACGCCGCTCACGCCTGCTGCAGATCCGGCAAGCGAAGGCGTTCCCGGCTCAGCCGCGATTGGACGGGAGGTCTGGAGTCAGCGAAAGCTCTCTTAGAACTCTTGTGTTGTCGCCGTCTGCGCCGCCCTTCTATATCGTGACGACGGACCATCGGATCCCCAGGAGAGGTGCATGAAGAAAGCGCGCAACGAAGTCCCGCAGCCCCAGGATGCCGAGGAGCGCCGGAGGATTCCGCCAGTCATCTGCTATCCGGTCGACACCCTTCCCAGGCCGGATCTTGCCGCCTATCAGGCCGCCCGGGAGGGGTGGAAGAAGGTGGACGAGGTGGTCGTTCCGCCGCGCGAGGCGCGCTGCTTCCCCGTGCCGGCCGGCTCCTTCTTTCGCATTGTGAGCATCGAAGGACCGCAGGTCGGAGACCTGAACCTGTGGGCGGCGGAGGACCTCGACGAACGCTTCTTCTCCGGCAAGACGCGCGCCCTTCACGGCACGCATCTGTCCACTGGGGACCAGCTCTGGTCATGCCTGCCCTATCTGAGGCCCATGGCGACCATCACGCATGATACGCTCGACTGGTATGGGTTCGACGAGTTCGGCGGCTCCGTGCACGACGTGATCGGAACGCGCTGCGACCCCTACACGCACAAGCTCCTTTCCGGACACGAGTATCACCATTGCTGCCACTCGAACCTCACGCGCGCGCTCGCCGACAAGGTCGGCCGCCCGCGCAAGGCGGTGGAAACCGCCGTGCACGACGTGCTCAACGTCTTCATGTGCACCGGCTTCACCCGCGACACGGGACAGTACTTTATGAAGGCGAGCCCCGTGCGCCCGGGTGATTATCTCGAGCTCTTCGCGGAGATCGATCTTCTCGGCGCCTTGTCGGCCTGTCCCGGCGGCGATTGCAGCTCGGAGCATTCGAGCGATACGGCCGTGTGCCATCCGCTGCTCGTCGAGATCTACAAGCCGAAGGCGACGCCTGCCGGATGGGCGTCTCCGGCTCGCAACGGCTATAGCCGCAGGCACGGCGACTGAACGTGAGAAGGGCCCCGAACAGGGGGCCTTTCTTCATTGCACCACCGGGAGCGGCTTGACCGCCGGTCCTGTGAACCTGTTCGTCGCCAGATCGCCCACCGGTTTGCTGGAGAAGCCTATATGGATGCTGGGCTCGGCCGACATCAGGGCGCTCAGCGCGCTTACCGGCTTCTCCGGCGCCTTGGCCGGAGGAGCTTTGGCCGCAGGCGCCTTGACCTCAGGAACGGCAGCCGTCTTCACCTTGAGATCCTTCGGCGGGGTTTTTGCAGGGGGCTTCGGCGTCGAGCCCGTCACGGGAATATCGACGGGGTTCGCGGCGGCCACGACGATGGCGCGTTCGGGACGTCGGGGAGGCAGGGGGGCGGAGCTTGCGACCGCAACCTCCGCCGAGCCGCGCAACTCGCTCAACACCGGGATCGGGTTCGTCGCGGCGAGCGCGCCGGGGCGTGCCGGCGGCAGCGGCGCATAGGCGAGGGCGGTGGTCTCTGCCGCGTCGTCCGGTCCCGCGCCCGGGCGGCGCGGCGGCAGCGGCGCGAAGGCCATGCCCTTGCCGATCGAGAGATCGTTCTGCACGCCCGGCCCCTGCTGCCAGGCGAGCGTCGGGCCGCTTGCGGTCTCGACCGTGCTCGGCAGGCCGCTGATCCGGGTGGGGGGAAGGGGAGCCGCCGCAGGAGGCGAAAGATCCTCGCGCAGAGCCGGCGCCATCGCAGCCACGACCGCAGGCGCGGGCGGGGGCTCGGGGCGCGCCTGCGCCACCGCCACGGGGGCTTGCACTGGGGCTCGGCGCGCGGCCGGAGCATTCCTGTTCTCGTACTGGCGCAGGGCGGCCATGGGCGACGCGTTGCCGTCATCCGCGTAGTAGTTGCCCGACGCGCTGCGGGACGCCATGAGGGTGCTGCTGGGACGCGACGCCGTGCGGATCTCCTCCACGTCCTCTGCCTCGTCGTCGCCCAGACCGAAGAGGGTGGCCCAGAAGCTCTTGCGTTGCGGCTGCTGCCCGGCGATAGCCTCTTCGGCGTCCGCATAGGCGCTGTAGCCCGCCACCGTGCCGCCCCTGGCGAGTACTTCGGCCCTGGCCATTTCGTAACCCGGGAGAGGCCTGCCGTCGGCGGGGATATGCACCGTCTTGCCGTCGGGGAAGATGCGCGCGAGCTGGTCGCGGGTCATGCGTGGCCAGGCGCGCACGCTGCCGACGTCCAGATGCACGAAAGGCGTGTAGGCGTTGGGATAATAGCCGACGCCACCCCTCTGAAGCTTCATGCCGACGGCGCGCAGACGCGCGGCAGGCACATCGGGCAGGTAGAAGTCGAGAGCCTTGCCCTGCATGTGCTGGCTGTTCTTGGCTACCCCGCTGGAGCGGCGGCGCAGCATGGCATTGGTTCGGGGCGAGCGATAGGCCGAGTTCACATGGACGGGCGCTCTCGAGCCCACCTCCCGATAGACTTCCCACACCGTGTCGAACAGGCGCGGATCCATGCGCGTCGCCTCGCCCCGCCGCCAGTCGCGCAGGAACCAGTTGAGCTGCTGCAGGGCGCCTGAATCGTATTGGCCGTTGCGCCGGAAAGTGACGGTGAGAGTTTCCTTGGTGTTGTTGTGGTAGAAGGTCAGGGTGCGCGTATCGCCGTTGGCGATGGCATCCTGCGTGCCGCGCACACCGCCGACCATGACGGCCAAAATGGCCGCAAGACCAATGCCGGCGCGACGCACCAAGCCGTCGGAACGCAATACTCTCACTGGGATACTCGTCTTACTCGCCGCATCTCGGAGAAATGCGGTAATCGCATATAGTGAAAGGATCTTTGCCGAAGACGGTTACCTTTAGGTTAAGTGGGCACAAAAAAGGTGGCCCGGCGCATCATGTGGAAAAGTGGGTCCGGCTTTCGCTGACGCGGACCCTCTGCCGCATTCGTGGATGCGCCGCTTGGAGGAGCGTTCGATCTCGGAACGAGGGCCGCATTGTGGAGCCCTTGCTCGAGGCTCCAGCTCGAGGATGGTTACCGCGCGAGGTTCAGGGCCGTTCGGACCTTCTGGTCCAGACCGTAGAGATCCGGAAAGGCCTTGAGGGAGCCTCTCTCGTCGACTGTCAGAGTGAAATAGGCCAGGTGCACCGGAAGCGGCTTCGGCAGGAAGATCGTGCGCTCGCCCTTGCCGATCAGGCCGCGCAGCCTCTTCTCTGTCCACTTGCTGTCTTCACCCATGATGATCTCCGCAAGCTCGAAGGGCTTGTCCACGCGCACGCAGCCATGGCTGAAGGCGCGCTTGGCGGCCGAGAAGAGATTGCGGTTGGGCGTATCGTGCAGATAGACGGCGTGGTGGTTCGGGAACATGAACTTCACGTATCCCAGCGCATTGCGCTCGCCCGGAGGCTGCTGAACGATGAGGCGGCCGTTCTTGCGGATGACCTTGTAGCCCTTTTTTGCGGCGTAATCCGGATCGTTCGCGAGGCCGGGCAGAATCTCCTTCTTCATGATGGACGGCGGAATCGTCCAGGACGGATTGACCACAAGGTACTTCATGTCTTCGGAGAAGACCGGCGTCTGTGACTGTTCCTTGCCGACGATCACCCGCGCCTCATGCACGACCTTGCCGCCATCCGTGAGCTGCAGGCGGAACTCGGGGACGTTCACCATGATGTGGCGCGAGCCGAGATCCCGCGGCAGCCAGCGCCAGCGCTCCATGTTGGCGATCAGATCCGCCTCACGCCTCGCCAGCGATGGGCCGGAGAGGGCGGCCACCGTCTGCGCCGTGAGTATCCCGTTGGTAGGCAAGCCCTTTTCCTTCTGGAAGGCGGCCACCGCCGAGGCCAGTCGCTTGTCGTAGATGTTCCGGTCGTCGTTCTCGTCCTTCAGGTTGAAGTGAGCGCGGATCAGCGGGACGCGAGGGTCCTTCATGCCCACCCGGAGGGCAGGGCCCTTGGGCACGCGCACGCTCGGGGTGGACGGATGGCTGGCGCGCAGATCGGCGAGATGCTCCTTCAGGACGCGATACCCCGCATGCGGCGGATTGTAGGAGACCAGCGCCGCATTCGCGTTCTTTGCGAAGGCGACGTTCCTGAGAACCTCATCGGCGTCCGGGAGCGTCAGGGTCGGCGTGACCAGCGGCGACAGGCGGGACGGCTCGATGCGTCCGCCCCGCGCATCGCGTGCATACCGGATCACCGAGGCGGAGAGCTTCAGATCGGCCTCGGCCCATTGCGCCGGAGAAGCAGCCTTGCGCAGTTTCACGTCGGGCAGGGGATAATCGGTCGGATCCAGGCCGTCCTCATCCGCGGACGTCAACCGTGCGATCGCACCCATGGCCGCTTGCGTGAAGGCGCCGTCCTGCGACCAGGCCAGCGGGCGCTCGGCCTGCGCATAGAAAGCCTTCAAGGACTCGCGCTCTTTTTGAGACAGACGCAGGTCACGCATGGCGGCATCATCTGCGAGCAGCCCTTCGACGGTCATGCGCAGCACGTCCTGCTGCATGAGGGCCGTGACGGGAGCCGCTTCGGGCAGCGGAATGTCGATGGCGGGCTCGGGCTTCAGATCGCCGATGTCGAGATGAACCTGTGCGGGCTCGGGCAAGGGAATGGGCTGGAGAGAAGATTTCTCCTGCGCCGGTGCGGGTCGAGAGTCTACGTTGCGATACGAGGGCTCGGCAGATATTTGTCCAGGAACGGTCCGGGAGCCATCGAGTGAATCGCCCGTCGCGGTCTGCGCTGTGGTGGAAAGAGACAAGAGCGAGGCCGATCCGATCAGGCCGAGCCATAGTGCCGTCTTGCGCAGATCACGCATGACCCATCTCCTTCACGCAATGGGGTTGGAGGACGTTGCATCCTCCGCATCAAATGATTTCGTCAGTGTGCGGGCACACGTCTGCCACGCTTAACGCACGAAGACGTCATGCGGCTGCATCGTTTAAGCCAAGTTCCTTCAATTTTCGGTAAAGGGTCGAGCGACCGATCCCGAGATGGCGCGAGATGGCCGACATATGTCCTTGATAATGCACGAGTGCGAAGCGAATGGCGCGCTCTTCCAACTCCGCCAATGTCAGCATGTCTCCGCTTTCACGAATGAGTGAAAGGGCGTGCGGGTCTTCCTTCGCGGCAGGTCCTTGCGCCTGAACAGGCGCGAGCGTCCGCGCCGGCGGGAGCGGCGGGATGTTGACGCGGAAGCCTTCAACATGGGCTGCTACTTGCGGAAACTCGCGAGGCGTCAGAATAGCTCCATCCGCCAGAACGACGGCGCGATAGACCGCATTCTCGAGCTGCTGGAGATTGCCGGGCCAGTCGTAGCGGGCGAGCAGGGTCAGCGCGTCGGCAGACAATCCTTCAACCGTCTTGCCCTCATCAACGGCGAAGCGCTCGGCGAAGGAAACGGCCCATTCGGCAATGGCCTCTCTCCGGGCCCTCAACGGCCGCAAGGAGAGAGTCATGGCCTGAAGCCGATGATAGAGATCCTGCCGAAACCGGCCTTCGCGCACCTTGCCCGAGAGGTCGAACCCGGCGCTCGCGATGAACCTGATGTCGAAGCGCCTGCCCGCGCGCGGGCCGGCCTCAGGCTGGAGCAGGACATCCGCCAGGCACTCCTGCGCCGCCGCGGTCAGGCACTCGACGTTATCCAGGAACAGCGTGCCGCCGTGAGCTTCCCTCATGTGGCGGAGGAGGGCGGCTTCCAGGGGGGCTGCTCCGGAAAGGGCCTCCTCCGTCCGGAAGGCGATGAAGGAGCGCGCCTTCCGCTCGCCGCTTGCGTGAATCGCTTTGGCCAGAGCCTTGGCGCCGCTTCCCGCCTCCCCTTCGATCAGGGCGGGCAGGGTCGAGCGCGCCGCCCGGTCGGCGAGCCGTGCAGTCCTCTCCCGGTCGGAGTCCGCGACGAGGCCGGCCGCGCCTTGGCGAAGGGCGCGGATGTCGTCTGCGAAAAAACGGTGGAGGGGCATGCGGCGGACGCGTTATGAGGGAATCGTTCCCGCGATGCTGGGCGAGAAGGGTAAACCGGGCCTTAACGCCTTGGTCTTTTGGAGGGATCCGGATCCCGCCGCCCGGGTTGATCCCGAAGGCCAGGCCGCCAATATGTGGTTCAACCTCTTTCAACCCCGCTTCAGCAATGTCTCAGAGAGCTTCATCCGTGCATCAGACATCCTCAACCGGCGCCGCTCAGGCCGGTCTCGGCACACTCCCGGAATGGAACCTGTCCCATCTCTACCCGGGGATGGACAGCGACGCGTTCAAAGGCGATCTCGCCAGAGCCGAGGAGGAGTGCAAGGCTTTCGCGGCGGCCTATCGGGGCAAGCTCGATGTAATGGCGCGGAGCGAGACCGCTCCTCAGGCTTTGACCGACGTGATCCGGCGCTACGAGGCCCTGGAGGATCTTCTCGGGCGCATCATGTCCTATGCGGGCCTGGTCTATTCCGGGGATACCACCGATCCGGTCCGCGCGAAGTTCTACGGCGACACCCAGGAGCGTCTCACCACTGCTTCCACCGAGCTCCTGTTCTTCGGCCTTGAACTCAACCGCATCGACGACGAGGTGCTGGACAAGGCGGTGGCTCAGGCGCCGCTCTCGCACTACAAGCCCTGGATGGAGGATCTGCGAAGGGACAAACCCTATCAGCTCGACGACAAGATCGAGCAGCTCTTCCACGAGAAGTCCGTGACCGGGCGCTCCGCGTGGAACCGGCTGTTCGACGAGACCATCGCTTCCTTGCGCTTCACGGTGCGCGGCGAGGAACTGCCCATCGAGCCGACGCTCAACAAGCTGCAGGACCCGGACGAGAGCGTGCGCAAGGACGCTTCCGACGCGCTCGCCAGGACCTTCAAGGCGCATCTGCGCACCTTCACCCTGATCACGAACACGCTCGCCAAGGACAAGGAAATCTCGGATCGCTGGCGCGGTTTCCAGGACGTGGCGGATTCTCGCCACCTCGCCAACCGCGTCGAGCGCGAGGTGGTGGACGCGCTGGTGGCGGCCGTGCGCGAGGCCTATCCGCGCCTCTCGCATCGCTACTACGCCCTTAAAGCGCGGTGGTTTGGCAAGGACAAGCTCGACCATTGGGACCGCAACGCGCCGCTCCCGAAGGTGGAGCAACGGACCATTCCGTGGGACGAGGCGCGCGAGACGGTGCTTTCCGCCTATTCCGCCTTCTCGCCGCGCATGGCCGACATCGCGCGCCGCTTCTTCGACGAGGAATGGATCGACGCGCCGACGCGCCCGGGCAAGGCGCCCGGCGCCTTCGCGCACCCGACCGTTCCGTCGGCCCACCCCTACGTGCTGCTCAACTACCAGGGCAAGCCGCGCGATGTGATGACGCTTGCGCATGAGCTCGGTCATGGCGTTCATCAGGTACTCGCCGCGCCCAACGGTGCCCTCATGGCGCCGACGCCGCTGACGCTGGCAGAAACGGCGAGCGTGTTCGGCGAGATGCTCACCTTCCGCCGCCTGCTCGACCAGACCACCAACCCGGTGCAGCGCAAGGCCATGCTGGCCGCCAAGGTCGAGGACATGATCAACACCGTGGTGCGCCAGATCGCGTTCTATTCCTTCGAGCGCAAGGTGCACGTGGAACGCCGCAACGGCGAGCTGACCTCAGAGAAGCTCTGCGAGCTCTGGATGTCCGTGCAGGATGAATCGCTCGGGCCCTCGATCCGCCTTGGCTCCGGCTACGAAACCTTCTGGACCTACATTCCCCATTTCATCCACTCGCCGTTCTACGTCTACGCCTATGCGTTCGGCGACTGCCTCGTGAACTCGCTCTACGGCATCTACGAGCGTTCCGACGAAGGTTTCGTGGACCGCTATTTCGCGCTTCTCTCGGCGGGCGGCTCCAAGCCCTACACGGAGCTTCTCGCTCCGTTCGGGCTCGATGCGCGCGATCCATCCTTCTGGCAGATCGGCCTCGCCATGATCGAGCGGCTGATCGGCGAGCTGGAGGCCATGGAAAAGACGGCGTGATGCTTGTTCTGGCGCAATGTGCCGAAGGGCTTCTTCCTCGAAGAGGCTCGCCGGCATGTTCGTAACATGATCGGAAAGACATTCTCCCATGGCTGATCGCGACAACGAGGCGAACCGCTTCACGGCCCGCGCGGCGCGCTATGCGCGCGTCGGCGCAAACATGGGCGGCGTGGCCGCGCGCATGGCGGGCGCTCGCCTCTTCGGCGGCGATGCGCGCGACGCGTCCAACGCGGCGGCGCTCGCGCAGGCCTTGGGAGGGCTGAAAGGTCCGATCATGAAGGTGGCGCAGCTGCTCGCCACCATTCCCGATCTCATTCCGCCGGAATACGCCGCCGAACTGCAGAAGCTGCAAAGCGAGGCGCCGCCCATGGGGGCGGCCTTCGTCAAGCGGCGCATGCAGGCGGAGCTGGGGCCGCAATGGCAGGGCCGCTTCGGCTCCTTCGATCTCAACCCTTCCGCGGCCGCATCCCTGGGCCAGGTGCATCAGGCCACCACGAAGGACGGCGAGAAACTCGCCTGCAAGCTGCAATATCCGGATATGCAATCGGCCGTAGAGGCTGACCTGAACCAGCTCGAGTTCGTCTTCGCCCTGCACCGGCGCATGGATTCCGCCATCGACACCCGCGAAATCGCCAAGGAGATCGGCGAGCGCGTGCGCGAGGAGCTCGATTACGAGCGCGAGGCCAAGCACGCGTCGCTTTATGCCGATGCGCTGGCGGATGTGGAGAACGTGCGCGTTCCGAAGGTCTACCCGGAGCTTTCCACGAAGCGGCTCCTGTCGCTGCAATGGCTCGAGGGCGAGAGGATCCTGCAATTCACCGAGAGCCCTGTCGAGATCCGCAACCGGCTGGCGGTCGCCATGTTCAAGGCCTGGTGGCATCCCTTCAGCCACGCGGCCGTCATCCATGGCGATCCGCACCTGGGCAATTACACGGTCTTCTCCGAGGGCCGCGAGGCGACGGGGATCAACCTTCTCGATTACGGCTGCATCCGCATCTTCCACCCGCGGTTCGTCGGCGGAGTGGTGGATCTCTACCGGGGCCTACAGACGGATGATCGCGCCCGGATCGTCCACGCCTACGAGACCTGGGGTTTCCGGAACCTGTCGAACGAGCTGATCGACATCCTCAACATCTGGGCGCGCTTCATCTACGCCCCACTTCTCGACGACCGGGTCCGCACGGTGGCCGATGGCGTGAAGCCCGGCGAGTACGGTCGCCGCCAAGCCTTCGAGGTGCACAAGGCGCTGAAAGAGAAGGGACCTGTGACAGTGCCGCGCGAATTCGTCTTCATGGACCGGGCGGCGGTCGGCCTTGGGGCCGTGTTCCTGCATCTGAAGGCCGAGCTGAACTACCACCGGCTCTTCGAAGCCGAGATCGAGCGGTTCTCGCTCGACGGCCTGGCACAGCGTCAGGCGGCGGTTCTGGCGGCGTCGGGGTTGCCGATGCCTGTGTAATTGAGTTGCGTTCTGCGTGGAACGGCCGTAAAGGCTTACCCCAGCGTCAGAGGCAACCATGAAGATCGTCTTCGTCCATCAGAACTTTCCGGGCCAGTTCCTGCGCCTGTCGCAGAGCTTCGTCGCCGAGGGACACGAGGTCGTGGCCTTGGGCATGGTGAAGCAATGCCGCCTGCCGGGAGTGACGTACCACCCCTATCAACCGGTTCCGGGCCCCGAGGAGCCGCAGCATGAGGCGCGCTTCTCCCCGGTCGTCCCCCGCCTCCGGCGGGCCTACGGCGTCGCGCGCAAGGCGCGGGAGCTGGCGAAACAGGGATTCGAGCCCGACGTGGTGGTGGTGAATACGGGCTGGGGCGAGAACCTGTTCCTGAAGGATGTCTGGCCCAAGGCCCGGCACGTAGCCTATTTCGAGTACTATTACAACGCGAAGGGGCAGGATCTCGATTTCGACCCCGAGTTTCCCGTCACCGACGAGGAGGTGATCTGGCGTCTTCGCCTAAAGAACTCTATGCAGCTCGGGGCGCTGGACGCCGCCGACCTGGCCGTCGCGCCCACCCGCTATCAGCGCGATACATTCCCGTCCTACATCCGGGACCGGGTCGCCGTCATCCATGACGGCATCGACACCAAGCGGCTCGTTCCGGACCCGGCGGTGGGAATCCAGCTTGGCAAGGAGGGTCCGAGGCTGAGCCGCCGGAAGCCGGTCGTCACCTACGTGACCCGCAACATCGAGCCGATGCGTGGGGCGCACATCGTCTTCAGGAGCCTGCCTTACCTGCTCGACATCGACCCTGAGCTCCAGGTGGTCGTCATCGGCGGCAAGGGCAACAGCTACTCGGGCGCGGCCCCGGGAGGGCGGTCCTGGTACGAGCATTTCAAGTCCAGGATCGACCGGCCGGTGGATTGGTCCCGGGTCCATCTCGTCGGAAACCTGCCCTACGAGCAGTTCGTGAGAGTGCTCCAGATCTCCTCCGCCCATGTCTATATGACCTACCCCTTCGTCCTGTCCTGGTCCTCCATCGAGGCCATGGCGCTCGAATGCAGGATCGTCGCCTCGGATACTGAGCCGGTCCGGGAGATCGTCACGGATGGGGTGAACGGGCGCCTCTTCCCCTTCTTCGACCACGAGGCCCTGGCGGGGCGGGTGGGGGAGGCGCTGGCGGAAGGGGAGAAGTCCGCCGCCATGGCGAAGGAGGCGCGAAGGATCGCGGTGGAGCGCTACGACTACGAGACGGTCTGCCTGCCGCAATGGCGAGAGTTCCTGGGGATAAAATGACGGCCCCGGGCGTTCATAAAGTTTCCTCGGAGTTGCTTGGAAAGATTGCGGCTCCTCACCGCATGCGCTAAACGCAGCAATTAACAACCGATGCTAATAGGGCGTTGAATCATGGCCGATACAAAACATGCGCCGCATGGGGGTTACAGTCCGGATATGGACGGCCCTGCCCATGAGGTGACCTACACCGGGTTCGTGCGGTTTGCCGAGATCGCGACGGCCGTCGTCATCTGTCACGTGCTGGCTCTGGCGGTCGGCGGCATCAAGCATGCCTGGCTGACGGCGATTTTCGGGGTCATCCTCTCGCTGGCCTCCGGGGCGATCGGAGCCATCGCTCCATCGATCGGGGTTCGTGCCCCGGCCGCCGTGGGTGTTCTTCTGCTGCTTGCACTCATCCTTTACTGACCGAGTAACAAGGCCCTGTTTTCAGGGCCTTTTCTTTGTCTCAACCGATCGCAGGGGGCATCATGCGAATCGCCGTTCTTTCCGAGACCGAGGGAGCGGAGACCCGCGTCGCCGCGACCCCCGAGACGGTCAAGAAGTACAAGGGCCTGGGGGCCGACGTGTCCGTTCAGGCAGGCGCCGGAGCCAAGGCGGGCTTCCCGGATGCCGAGTTCGAGGCCGCGGGGGCCGTGATCGCGCCCTCCCGCGAAGACGCTCTGCGGGACTCCGACATCGTCCTCAAGGTGCGCCGCCCTGCGGATGGCGAGCTTGCCGGCGTGAAGCCGGGGGCGCTCGTCGTCGCCATCATGGACCCTTACGGCCAGGACGCGGCGCTCAAGAGCCTGGCCGAAGCCGGGGTCGCGGCCTTCGCCATGGAGCTGATGCCCCGCATCACCCGCGCGCAGGTCATGGACGTCCTGTCCTCGCAGGCCAATCTCGCCGGCTATCGCGCCGTGATCGACGCCTCCGCCGAATATGGCCGTGCCATTCCGATGATGATGACGGCGGCCGGCACCGTGCCGGCGGCCCGCGTCTTCGTCATGGGCGCGGGCGTCGCGGGCCTCCAGGCCATCGCCACGGCCCGCCGTCTCGGTGCGGTGGTGACCGCCACCGACGTGCGTCCGGCCGCCAAGGAGCAGGTGGAAAGCCTGGGCGCCAAGTTCATCGCCGTGGAGGACGAGGAGTTCAGGCAGGCCGAGACGGCCGGCGGCTACGCCAAGGAGATGTCGGCGGAGTACCGCGAGAAGCAGGCCGCGCTGGTCACCTCGCACATCGCCAAGCAGGACATCGTCATCACCACGGCCCTCATCCCGGGCCGTCCCGCGCCCAGGCTCGTCACCCGCGCCATGGTGGAATCCATGAAGCCGGGCTCGGTGATCGTGGATCTCGCGGTGGAGCGCGGCGGCAATTGCGAGCTCTCCGAGCCGGGCGAGATCGCAACCCACAATGGCGTGAAGATCATCGGTCATCACAACATGCCCGGGCGGCTGGCCGCCACCGCTTCCAGCCTGTACGCGAAGAATCTCTACGCCTTCGTCGAGACGCTGGTCGACAAGGAAAGTAAGGCGCTGTCCGTGAAGTGGGACGACGAACTGGTGAAGGCCACGTGCCTGACCCGGGACGGCGCGGTGGTTCATCCCGCCTTCCAGCCCACAGCTTAAACGTCCGAGGGGAATCTCATGGCGACACTCACGCCCGAACAGGCCGTCGAGCAGGCCCGCGCGGCGGCCGAAACGGCCCAGCGCGCCGCGGAACAGGCGCAGGTCCTGGCCGATCAGGTGGCCGCCGCCGCAGGAGCGGCCGTATCCACGGTGACCCACGGCGCGGTGGATCCCACCGTGTTCCGCCTGGCTATCTTCGTGCTGGCGATCTTCGTCGGCTATTACGTGGTCTGGCAGGTGACGCCCGCCCTGCATACGCCGCTCATGTCGGTGACGAACGCGATCTCCTCGGTGATCGTGGTCGGTGCGCTGCTGGCGGTAGGCGTCAATGTTGCCGACAGCCTCGGTGACGGGCCGATCTGGGCACGGGCGCTCGGCTTCATCGGCCTGATCCTCGCCAGCATCAACATCTTCGGCGGCTTTCTGGTGACCCAGCGCATGCTCGCCATGTACCGCAGGAAGGGTTGAGGCCATGTCGGCGAATCTTGCCTCGATCCTCTATCTCGTCTCCGGTGTCCTGTTCATCCTGGCGCTGCGCGGCCTGTCCCATCCCACCACATCCCGTCAGGGCAATCTCTTCGGCATGGTGGGCATGGGAATCGCCATTCTGACGACCCTGTTCGTCTCCCCCCCGAGCGGCTTCGGGGGGTGGGCCCTCGTGGTTCTCGGCCTCGCCATCGGCGGCGGAGTCGGCGCGGTCGTTGCCCGGCGCGTGCCCATGACGGCCATGCCGCAGCTCGTGGCCGCCTTCCACTCCCTCGTGGGCCTCGCCGCCGTGCTGGTGGCGGCGGGCGCTCTCTATGCGCCGCAGGCCTTCGGCATCGGCGCGCCGGGGACGATCCACGGCGGTTCGCTCTTCGAGATGGGGCTCGGGGTGGCGATCGGAGCCATCACCTTCACGGGCTCGGTGATCGCGTTCCTGAAGCTTGACGGGCGCATGTCCGGCAAGCCGATCCTGCTGCCGAGCCGGCACCTCATCAATGTCGGCCTGGGACTGCTGCTGCTGGTGCTGCTCGTCGCCTTCATCCGCACCGAGAGCCACACGGCTTTCTGGCTCATCGTGCTGGTGTCCTTCGTCCTGGGCGTGACGCTGATCATCCCCATCGGCGGCGCCGACATGCCCGTCGTGGTGTCGATGCTCAACTCCTATTCCGGCTGGGCGGCGGCGGGCATCGGCTTCACCCTGGGCAACCTCGCGCTCATCATCACGGGTGCGCTGGTAGGCTCCTCGGGCGCGATCCTGTCCTACATCATGTGCAAGGGCATGAACCGCTCCTTCATCTCGGTCATCCTCGGCGGCTTCGGCGGCGAGACGGCGGGTGCTGTGGCAGGCGCGGTCGAGACGCGGCCCGTGAAGCAGGGATCGGCGGACGATGCCGCCTTCATCATGAAGAATGCCTCCAAGGTCATCATCGTGCCGGGCTACGGCATGGCGGTGGCGCAGGCGCAGCATGCCCTGCGCGAGATGGCGGATGAACTGAAAGCCGAAGGCGTCGAGGTGAAATACGCCATTCACCCGGTGGCGGGCCGCATGCCGGGGCACATGAACGTGCTGCTGGCGGAAGCCAACGTGCCCTACGACGAGGTGTTCGAGCTCGAGGACATCAATGGCGAGTTCCCGCAGGCCGACGTAGCCTTCGTGATCGGCGCCAACGACGTCACGAACCCGGCCGCGAAGACCGATCCCTCGTCGCCGATCTACGGCATGCCGATCCTCGACGTGGAGAGGGCCAAGACCGTGCTGTTCATCAAGCGCGGCATGGGCTCCGGCTATGCGGGCGTGGAGAACGAGCTGTTCTTCCGCGACAACACCATGATGCTCTTCGGCGACGCCAAGAAGGTAGTGGACGAGATCCTGAAGAGCCTCTGATTCCGGTCGTCATCCCTCCCACGGCATCATCGGCCTTGTGCCGGTGATCCCGCTCGACTGAAGTGTCGCGCTTCTCCCCATCGGAATGGTCGGGACGAGCCCGGCCATGACGAGAGAGAGTGTCATTCCCCACCTCGTCATCTCCTCCACTGCGTCATCACCGGTCCTGTGCCGCAGGTCCCGGCTATGGCGTCAGACGACATGACGAAACGCTCGAAAGCTGTTTTAAAGGCCCCACACGCGTGACGCCGGAAGTCTCTTCATGCCCTCCATCACCCTTCGCACCGCCTTGCCCCAGGACCGCGACGCTGTCGTCGAGCTGATCCATCAGCTCAACCTGTTCGAGGCCGAACTCGTGGGCGACCGGCGGCGGGACTACGATGCCGCCAGTACCTATTACGACGAGCTCATGATGCGGCTCGCCCGGCGCAACGGGAGGATCGTCCTTGCAGAGGATGACGGCATTGCCGTGGGCGCCATGGGCTTCTCGCTCGATCAGGACGCGGCCTACGTGACGGACAAGGTCCGCAGCCACGGCACGGTGACGGACCTGATCGTTCACGCGGAATGGCGGGGCAGGGGGATCGGCCAGATGCTGCTCAACGAGGCGGAGCGCCTCACCCGGGAGGCGGGCCTGAAGCGCCTCATGATCGGCGCTCTCGTGGCTAACGAGCGCGCCGTGCACACCTATACGCAGTTCGGCTTCGAGCCTTACGTGTCGTTCCTGAAGAAGGAATTATGAGGGAGCCCTTACTTCCTTGGCGTTGCCAGGATTGTGAGCCTGGGCCAACGAGCGGCCCATTGCTTAATCTTTATCCGCTCCCAATAAATGGGCAGCTTGTGGGCGAAAGCAGGAGTCGGCCTCACGATCAGACCGATGAGATCTTCGATGCCGTGAGGAGCGATCACTTCGACGCGGCCACGGATCGCTCGCGCGGCGAGAGCCGTGGCGGTTTCGGGCCAGTGTGCGATAGCATCAAGCGTGCTCCGGTAGGGCGCGTCCCCATTGCGATGGTGCATGCGGGCTTGGTTCCTCACCTGCCAGGAAAGGCCGGGTTTCAGGACTTGGAGCCGGCGCTCAAGGGCGGCATCCCGCTCCTCGTTCGCCTCTGCGGGATCAAGGTAGACGACGTCTATATCGCTGAGCTGTGAAGCATCGATGGCGCGGCCATGGAGCACGTCCCAAATTGTGTTTCGGACGAAGCCCGCACCGATCCAGCAATCCGGCAGATTGAGGCTTTCCACATGTGCAAGAAGCGCATGCAGGTCCGCATGCGCTTCCAGAAGATATTGAATGCTGGCGATATCGCACAGGCGGGGAGCGGCAAGATGCACGCTGCTGTCCCCGGCCCTTAGCTGCGGAACAGGCCCGCTACGCCACCCTGGAGGCGGGAGCTGCCCTGGCGGGCCACCGAGTTCGAGCTGTCGATGGCAAGCGCGCGCTGGTAGCTCTCGATGGCCTGCTGGCGGTCGCCCTTGCGCTCGAGCGCCACGCCGCGCCAGGCCCAGGAATCGGCGTCCCTGTTGTTGACGTTGAGCGCCGCGTTGAAGTCCTCGATGGCCTTGTCGAACTGGTTCGTCGCCACGTAGCTCTGGCCGCGGGCCGCGTAGGGGGCCGCCACGAAGGGGTTGCGGTCGATGGTGGCGTCGAAGTCCAGGATCGCCTGCTGGTGCATGCCCTGGCGCTGGTAGAGCAGGCCGCGCGCGTGCAGCGCCTCGGCCGATTCGGGCAGGAGGCGGGTGGCCATGTTCAGGTCGTTCAAGGCCTCCTGATACCGCCCCTGGACGCGCAGCAGATTGGCGCGGCCGATATAGGCCGGACCGTAATTCGGATCGGCCTGGATCGAGCGGCTGAAATCCGCCAGCGCCTGATCGTTCCGGTTCGTCTGGCGCAGGGCCAGGGCGCGGTTCGTATAAGCCGGAGCGTAGTTGGAGTCGAGCTGGATGGCTTTCGAGAAATCGGTGATGGCGTCGCTGTAGCGGCCGATACGGGCATAGGCCGCGCCGCGGGTGTTGTAGGCGCCCGGGTCGTTCGGGTTGCGCTGGATGACATCCGAGAGGGATGCGATGTTCACTTGGCTCGTACCCTGCGTGTCCTCTTCCACCACGGCGATCCGCTGGGTGGGAGCACCGCCCCCGATCGTGCTGCAGGCGGCGAGACTCAGGGCTGTCAGGGCCAGGCTCAGGGGCGCAAAGCGGCGAATCGATGGGGCGATCACCTTCGTCTCCAACTTCTTTAACTCAATACGGTTGAGGGAGAGGTTTAGCGAATAAACCTTAACAGCCGTGAAACACGGCAACAGCAAGGCAGCATAGAGGAAAAAAGTCAGACCGCCTTCAGGCGCCTGAGTGAAAAGGTCGCCGGGATCCGGCTCCCGAAGCCAAGCCGGACCTAGAGAAGCCGAGCCGGACCTAGAAATGCAAACAGCGCCCCTGCTGGCGCAGAGGGCGCTGCTTCACAATCGATGGGCTAGCCTCAAAAGGCCTGCGTCAAGATCTCAGCGAGTGGGGCGCGGCTTGGAAGGCAGAAGGCCTTCACGCTGCATGCGCTTGCGGATGAGCTTGCGGGCGCGGCGGACGGCCTCGGCCTTCTCACGGGCCTTCTTCTCAGACGGCTTCTCGTAGTGGCCGCGGAGCTTCATCTCGCGGAAGATGCCCTCACGCTGCATCTTCTTCTTGAGAGCGCGGAGCGCCTGATCGACGTTGTTATCCCGGACAAGAACCTGCACGCGAATTCCTCGTATTTTGAGCCATTTCGATTGTGTAAAAGAAAAACGAGGCGCGTCACGCGCACCTCTATTGGCTGGCGTCGATAGCAGAAGAAGCCTTGCCTGTCCAGGGTTCCTTCCGACAAAAGCGCCGAGCCAGGATGACAACGCGGGCAAATCCGAAAGGTTCAAGCCTTCTCCGGAAAAACCTTCGTCACATGGCCCATCTTGCGGCCTGCCCTGGCCTCGGCCTTGCCGTAGAGGTGCAGATGGGCGCCCGGCTCTGCCAAAATGCGCTCCCATTCATCCACATCGTGGCCGATAAGGTTGCGCATCTCCACGCGGCCCAGGCGTGAGGCCGCCCCGAGGGGCCAGCCGCAGACGGCCCGGACATGCTGCTCGAACTGGGAGGTCACGGCCCCGCCGAGAGTCCAGTGGCCGGAATTGTGCACCCGGGGAGCAATCTCGTTGACCACCAGGTGTTCCTGGCCGTTTCCGGTCACCAGGAACAGCTCCACCGCGAGCACGCCCACGTAGTCCAGGGCATCGGCGATGGTTCGGGCGATCCGCATGGCCTCGGCCTCGGTCGTCTCCGAGACGCCCGCCGGGACCCGCGTGGTGTCGAGGATATGATGCCGGTGCTCGTTGGCGCACAGATCATAGGCCGCGAAGGCTCCGAAGGCGGTGCGGGCCGCCACGACCGAGACCTCCCGCTCGAAGGGCACGAAGCCCTCGACGATGGCGGAGGCGTGCCCCACCTCGGCCCATGCGGCGGTCAAGTCGGTCTCGGGCCGGATCATCACCTGGCCCTTGCCGTCATAGCCGAAGCGCCGGGTCTTGAGCACGGCGGGCCGCCCCAGCCGCCCGACGGCCTCGGCCAGTTCCGCCTCGTCCGAGAAGGCCGCGAAAGGGGCGACCGGGATGCCGAGACCGGCGATAAAGGTTTTTTCCAGGAACCGGTCCTGTGAGACGGCGAGTGCCTGGGCATTGGGTGCCAGCAGCGTATGGGCGCTCAGGATCGAGGCGGTCTCGCTCGGCACGTTCTCGAACTCGTAAGTGACCACGTCCACGGCCCTGGCGAAGCGCACCAGAGCCGCCTCGTCCTCGTAAGGGGCGATGGTGACCTCGGCCGCCACGTCGAAGGCGGGGCTGTTCTCATCCGGGGCGTAGACATGCACCTTCAGGCCGAGCTGTGCCGCAGCCAGAGCCATCATGCGGCCGAGCTGCCCGCCACCGAGAATACCGATCGTGCAGCCAGGACGGATCATGGGTCTTCAGCCTTCGTCGGAGGGGCGTTCGGCTACGCTGTCGCTTTGGCGCTTGCGCCAAGCATCGAGCCGTTCGGCCAGAGCGGGATCGTGGAGGGCGAGAACGGCGGCGGAGAGCAGCGCCGCGTTCACGGCCCCCGCCTTGCCGATGGCGAGCGTCCCCACCGGGATGCCGGCGGGCATCTGCACGATGGAGAGAAGGCTGTCCTGCCCCGAGAGGGCTTTCGACTCCACCGGAACGCCGAAGACGGGAAGGGGGGTCATGGAGGCGGTCATGCCGGGAAGATGCGCCGCGCCGCCCGCGCCTGCGATGATCACCTGGAAGCCTTCCGCCCTGGCGCCCTTGGCGAAGGCGACCAGACGGTCGGGGGTCCGGTGAGCCGAGACGATGCGGGCATCGTAGGCGACGCCGAGCGCGTCGAGGGTTTCGGCGGCATGGCGCATGGTCGCCCAGTCCGACTGACTGCCCATGATGATGGCAACGGGGACGCTCGCCATGATGTGCTCCGGCTTCTCAGGCCCAAGGGTTCGAAACCCGGACATAACGAAGGCGTCCCCGGCAGGCAAGGCTGCGACCGAGGGAAAGCGCAGCCTTTCAGGCGATGATGTCGGGTGTGAGCTGGTCTTCCAGCTGGATGATCTGATCCTTCAGGGCGAGTTTCCGCTTCTTGAGGCGTTGAACCTGGAGCTGATCCCCGGCGATCATGCTCTCGAGAGCGTCGATTGCCATGTCGAGGTCGCGGTGCTCCTGCTTGAGGCGCGCCAATTCCGCTTCCAGTTCAGCCAATTCGGTCATTGAAAATCGATCCAAATGTCCGATGCTCTCTTGCGACGAGCGCATCGTTAGCGCAGAAAACCGGACCACTTTTCGCTGCCGCGGACCTTCGGTTCCGACGATGCGCCAAGGGATCCGGCGAGAGGGCGGAATTATGCTCCCAAGGCTCCCTGAGAGCAAGCCGAGGAGCGCATCTTCTACTCTCGATTTTGTGGCTTCTTGCCTTCGACTCGCCACACTGTGGTTGGCAAAATATACCTGTCAGTAATCAGACAGGAGGAACTGACATGCCGCTGCAGAATCACCTGACGGAGCTCGAACGGAAGCATCGGGCTCTCGAACGCGAGATCCAGGACGCCCTCAACAGACCAGCCATGGACGACATGAGACTCGCGGAGCTGAAGCGGAAAAAACTCCAACTGAAGGACGAGATCGCCCGCCTGAGAAGCTCAGATACGGCGGTGCATTAAGACCACTTTTACGGCATTCCCACCAAGAGCCGTCGCCTCCTTCAAGGAGCGGCGGCTTTTTCGCGATGTAACTCAGATGAGGGCGATTGCCCCGTCATAGGCGAGCTTCCCGCCGACCAGCACCAGAAGCGAGTATACGGCAGTGTAGAAGCTCTGGCCCGAAACCCGCCGCACGAGCAGGACGCCTGCCCACGTGGAGGCGATGGCTACCGGGAAGAGGGCGGCTGCGGTCGCCAGATTCTCGGACGTGAGCTGTCCGAGCGCCATATAGGGCGGCACCTTGATCCAGTTGAGGATGGCAAACAGAACCGCGCCGGTGCCGACGAACACGTCTCGAGGCAGCTTCTGCGGCATCACATAGATCTGGAAGGGCGGTCCGCCCGCATGGGCGATCATGCTGGTAAAGCCCGTCACCCAGCCCCAGAACAGCCCGCGCGGCATGTCGGCCGGCGCGGCGTCCGGTGGAGTGGCGCTGCGCTCCAGGATCATCCGCCGAATGGCGAAGCAGATGGAGATCACGCCCACGGCGAGCTTGATGGCCGCATCCGACACCTGTGCCGCCAGAAGGTAGCCCATGAGGATGCCGGCGACCGCTCCTGCCACCAGAAGCGCTACGTTGCGCTTGTCCCAGGTTCGCCAGTACGCCCAGACGGAGACCACATCCTGCACGATCAGGATCGGCAGTGTGATGGCGGCCGCCTGCACCGGCGAGACTACCAGCGCCATCAGGGGAAGCGAGAGAAGCCCGAGCCCCGAAAAGCCGCCTTTGGCAAGCCCCAGGAGGGTGACCGCCGGGATGGCGGCGGCATAGAACAAGGGATTGGTGATCATTCGAAGCCCGGGGAACTCGCCGAAAGTCGACTGGCCGAAAGTCGTCGCTGACCACGGCTGCGCTGCCTGCTACCACAATGGCAAACACAAGTCTCATGCGGTGACAGCAACGGGGAAACGCCATGCCATCAACCCAAAGCCGCTACCATGAGGTCTATGCGCGCTGGAAGTCGGATCCCGAAGGGTTCTGGCGCGAGGCCGCCCAGGAGATCGACTGGTTCAAGCCAGCCGACAGGATCTTCGATCCCGGGGCCGGGGTCTATGGGCGATGGTTCGTCGGGGCACAATGCAACACGTGCCACAACGCCGTCGACCGGCACATGGCAACGCGCGGCGACCAAGCGGCGATCATCTACGACAGCCCGGTCACGGATTCCAAGCGCACCATCTCCTACGCCGAATTGCAGGGCGAAGTGGCGACACTCGCCGCCGTGCTGCAGGACATGGGCGTCGAGAAAGGCGACCGGGTCATCGTCTATATGCCGATGATCCCGGAAGCCGCTTTCGCCATGCTGGCCTGCGCGCGAATCGGGGCGATCCACTCCGTGGTGTTCGGCGGCTTCGCCGCGAAGGAACTGGCGACCCGCATCGACGATGCGAAGCCGAAGGTCGTCCTCTCCGCCTCCTGCGGCATCGAAGGCGCAAAGATAGTCGCCTACAAGCCGCTGCTCGACGAGGCCATTCAGCTCTGCGCCTCCAAACCCGATGCATGCCTGATCTATCAGCGCCCGCAGCTCGAATGCTCGCGCGTCGAGGGGCGCGATCTCGACTGGGCGCAGGAGATCGCGAAGGCCAAAGCCGCGGGCAAGAAGGCCGATTGCGTGCCGGTGGCCGCCACCGATCCGCTCTACGTACTCTACACCTCCGGCACCACCGGCAAGCCCAAGGGCGTCGTGCGCGACAATGGCGGCCACATGGTCGCGCTCAAGTGGAGCATGGGCAACTTCTTCGGCGTCGCGCCGGGGGAGGTGTTCTGGGCCGCCTCCGACGTCGGCTGGGTGGTCGGCCACTCCTACATCGTCTACGGCCCTTTGCTCCACGGCTGCACGGCCATCCTCTACGAGGGCAAGCCCGTGGGAACGCCGGACGCAGGCGCCTATTGGCGCGTGATCTCCGATCATGGAGTCGTGACGATGTTCACCGCGCCCACCGCCTTCCGCGCCATCAAGAAGGAAGATTCGAAGGCGGATCTTCTGAAGAAATACGAAATCTCTTCTTTCCGGGCCCTGTTCCTTGCGGGCGAGCGGGCCGATCCCGACACGGTGAAATGGGCCGAGGACATCCTGCAGGTGCCGGTGGTCGACCATTGGTGGCAGACCGAGACCGGCTGGCCCGTGGTCGGAAACCCGCTGGGGCTCGGGGCACTTCCGATCAAGCACGGATCGCCCACGATGCCTCTGCCGGGCTACGCGGTCGAGGTTCTGGACGAGGGCGGCAAGGCGGTTCCGCCCGGCACCATGGGGGCCATCGTCATCAAGCTGCCGCTGCCGCCCGGCGCCCTGCCGACCCTCTGGCAGGCGGAGGATCGCTTCAGGGAATCCTACCTCTCCGTCTATCCGGGCTACTACAACACGTCGGACGCGGGCTATATCGACGAGGACGGCTACGTCTGGGTGATGGGACGCACGGACGACATCATCAACGTCGCGGGCCATCGCCTCTCGACAGGCGGCATGGAGGAGGTTCTGGCCTCCCATCCGGCGGTTGCGGAATGCGCCGTGATCGGCGTGAGGGACTCGCTCAAGGGTGAGGTGCCCTGCGGCTTCGTGGTGCTGAAATCCGGTACGCAGCAGACGTCTGCCGAGATCGAGAGGGAGCTGGTCGGTCTGGTGCGCGAGAAGATCGGCCCCGTGGCGGCCTTCAAGCTCGCGATCACCGTGCCGCGCCTGCCGAAGACCCGCTCCGGTAAGATCCTGCGCGGCACCATGAAGAAGATCGCCGACGGCGACCCATGGGGCATGCCCGCCACCATCGACGATCCCGCGATCCTCGACGAGATCGGCAGCGCGCTGAAGAGCAGGGGAATAAGCGGCATGTCGGCGTGAGGAGCCTACGCGCCGGCGGACATGTTATTACAATTTTAATCGGATCCGCCTATCGTGAATGCAGCAGATGGAGGAGAAACTCATGCTTCGTTCGCTGACGGCGGCAGCACTCGGGATCGGCCTGTTGGCCGCTGGCGGGCAGGCCGCTCTCGCCCAGAATTTGATCCCTTGCGCGGAGGAGAACGGGTATTGCCGGGTGCCCTATTCGACCCGCGTCGTGTACGGCGTTCCGGGCCGCAGCACGGCAATGAACGTCAGGGGGCCGGGGATTCGCTGCGCGAACGACGTGTTCGGCGATCCGGCCCCGGGAATCGCCAAACGTTGCGCCTATGTCGCCCGGCGGGGATCTGGAGGCTGGGAGGATCCTCGCCACTGGGGAAGAGAGGGTTGGGGCAGAGACGGCTGGGGAGGCGGGCCCGTGCGCGGCAGGGTGGCCTGGAGAA
The DNA here is from genome assembly GCA_031181145.1 of Microvirga sp. GTDB lineage: Bacteria > Pseudomonadota > Alphaproteobacteria > Rhizobiales > Beijerinckiaceae > Microvirga. The sequence continues at coordinate 34,097 of JAPSLB010000004.1, read as the reverse complement.
CCTGCGCCCCCGAGAACGGCTTCTGCAATTTCCATGGCAGCAAACGGGTCCGTTATGGGGCCGGCTGGCACTTTGCCGAAGGCGTTTTCCGGAATGGCGTGCGCTGCAACAACGCCATGTTCGGAGACCCGGCGCCCGGCGTTCCGAAAGTGTGCCAAGTGCTGGATTGATGCGACCCTTCGTGGTCGAGCCGCATTTTTCGCGGAGAGTCGGCCCTCCTTCGCCCACACTGCCGTAAAGGCCCGGATCGCTCCGGGCCTTTCGCGTTTCTTATTCCTCGTCGTCCGAGCGCTTGAGCTGCTTGAGCTTGGCGAAGACCGAGTTCACGTCGATATCGTCTTCCTGAGGCTTCGGGCGGCTCATGTCGGCGAAGGGCTCGTCGCGAGTGGGCTCGGCCGTGGTGACCTCGGCCGGCATCAGGGTGCCGCCGTATTCCTGCGGCTCCACCTGCGGACGGTCCTTGGCGGCGCGCTGCACCTCGAAATCCAGGTCGATCTGCGAGCACAGGCCGAGCGTCACCGGATCCATCGGGGTGAGGCTCGCCGAGTTCCAATGGGTGCGGTCGCGGACCTGCTGGATCGTGGTCTTTGTGGTGCCCACCAGGCGCATGATCTGCGCGTCCTTGAGCTCGGGATGGTTGCGCACGAGCCAGAGGATCGCGTTGGGGCGGTCGTGACGGCGCGAGACGGGGGTGTAGCGCGGACCCTTCTTCACCCGCTTCTGCTCGGGCAGCTTCACCCGCGATTCGGCGAGGCGCAGGCGATGATTGGGGTTCTCCTGGGCTTTCTCGATTTCCTCGCGGGTCAGCTGGCCCGTGGTGATCGGGTCGAGTCCCTTGATGCCTGCCGCAACCTCGCCATCCGCGATGCCCTTCACCTCGAGCGGGTGGAGCTTGCAGAAATCGGCGATCTGGTCGAACGACAGGGATGTGTTCTCGACGAGCCAAACGGCCGTCGCCTTCGGCATCAGCGGTCCCTGGGACATGGGGCGAACCTCCTTGGAGCCGGGCACCGGACATCGGCGCCGCACGGCAAAACTCTCTTGCGCTCCGAACCGGTCCGGACCGGAGCATCTCGTCTCACATTGTGAGGGAAACAAGATGATTATAGGGAGCGTGGGGCGATGTTGCAAACGTTAACGCACCGGGCGTGAAAAGTAGCCCCGTGCCCGGAACCTGCCCGACGCGGGGCTTTTGGAGCGACCCGCATCGAAGGGTGCGGAGGCCCGGAGCCGCTATCGCGCCGATGCGCTACAGGCGCAGAACGATTTTTCCGATATGCTCGCCGGCATCCATGCGGGCATGAGCCTTGGCCACGTCGTCCAGGGCAAAGGTCGAATCCATCACGGGCTTGCATCGCCCCTCCTCCAGCAAGGGCAGCACCTTGGCTTCGAGCGCCTCCGCGATGGCGGCCTTCTCGGCGACCGAGCGGGAGCGCAGGGTCGAGCCCGTGTGGGTGAGGCGCTTGAGCATGAGGCGGCGAAAGTCCAGTTCGACCTTGCTGCCCTTGAGGAAAGCAATTTGGACGATGCGCCCGTCCTGGGCCGCCGCCTCGTGATTGCACGGGATGTAGTCGCCCCCGACCATATCGAGAATCACGTCCGCACCCCGTCCCTCGGTTTTGTCCTTCACCACGGCGACGAAATCCTCGGTGCGGTAATTGACCGCCACGTCCGCGCCGAGCCGCCGGCAGGCTTCGCATTTTTCCGGACTGCCCGCGGTGGCGATCACGGTCGCCCCGAAAGCCTTGGCGAGCTGGATGGCGGTGGTGCCTATGCCTGAGGTGCCGCCATGGACGAGGAGCGTCTCGCCGGGCTTCAGGCCGCCGCGTTCGAACACGTTGGTCCAGACGGTGAAATAGGTCTCCGGAATCGCGCCGGCTTCCTCTAAGGACAGCCCTTCGGGGACGGGCAGGGCGTTGCTCTCGTGAACGACGGCGAAATCGGCGTAAGCGCCGCCGGCCACCAGGGCCATGACCCTGGCGCCGAGCGGAAAGCGATTGGCGTTCGGGTCCGAGCCGACCACTTCGCCGGCGAGCTCAAGGCCGAGGATGTCCGGCGCGCCCGGAGGAGGGGGATAGCCGCCCTGGCGCTGGATCACGTCCGGGCGGTTCACGCCCGCGGCTCTCACCCGGACCAGGATCTCGCCTTCCTTGGGCTGGGGCACCGGCCGCTCGACCACTTTCAGGACCTCCGGGCCGCCGCTGCCATCGGCGATCACTGCGCGCATCGTGCCTGGAATCGGCTCCATAATTTCCCTCCTTTGGTCAAGCTCCGCTCATATAGGGCGAAGTTGGCAAGGAGTGCATGCCGGATTAACGTTTGAACGAAATCTCTTCAGGAGGAGAATGCCATGGCCCTCGATCCCTTCGCCGACGAACCGCGGACCGCGTTGAGTGCCCATGAGATCGGCCAGGACCTGTCGATGCTCTCCGTGGATGAGCTCGACGAGCGTGTTGCGTTGCTGGAAAAGGAAATCGCCCGCCTGAAGGAGGCGAAGGCCGCCAAGGAAAATTCCCGCGCCGCTGCCAGCGCCTTCTTCCGGCTCGGTCAAGGTTAACGTGTTTTTAACGGTTCAGAGCGCTTGATGAGGGTGTCCGGTCTTCTCCCGCTGGACACTCCGAGTGGTTCTTCCTCCCACTCTTATTCGACGCCTCCCTGTTGGACTTGAAGAGCCGCCCCGCGCGGCTCGTTTTTTGTCGGACTTCTCGCGCTTAACCTTAAGAAGAGGTTACCTGAGCATCCTGCAAGCGCTCGTTCTATATTTCCTTCCGACATCGAACATTGCCTGGCGAGGAGCCAGGCGAAGCGTCTTGGGAGACGGTGGGTGAGCGAACCCGACGTGATCAAACTAGACATGGACCCTGTCCGCTTCGGGCAGAGCTTTGTGGGGTCTGAGGCCTTCACGGCGCTGTTCCAGGAAGGAATGGAGCTGGTCGAGGAAACAGCCGCTTACCTCGACGGCCAGGGCCGTGAGGAATCGCGGCTTCTTCGGCGTGAGGCGAGCGTGGCCTATGCAAGCGAGAGCATGCGCCTGACCACCCGCCTCATGCAGATCGCCTCCTGGCTTCTGCTCCAGCGGGCCGTCGCCGAGGGCGAGATTACCTCGGACCAGGCCCGCGCCGAGAAGGCGCGCGTGCGCCTGAACTCGACTGAGACCGCCACCACGCTTGTGGAATACGAGGCCCTCCCGGCGCGCCTGCGGGAGCTGATCGGGCTCGCGACCCGCCTCCACGCCCGCATCCTTCATCTCGAGCGTCTCCTCTCGGAGCTGGAATCGGCGCCGCCGCAGCCGCAGGGACAGAACCCGGTGGCGGCCCAGATCGGCCTGCTGGAAAAGGCCTTCGCGCCGACGGAGTGACGGCAAAGAAAAAGCCCCGCGAGAGCGGGGCTTCATTGCATTTCGTGAAGATCCGGAGAGCCGGATTACTTCTTAGCGCCGATGCCGAGGTTGCCGAACTTCGAGGTGAAGCGCGACACGCGGCCGCCGCGGTCGAGCAGCTGCTGCTGGCCGCCGGTCCAGGCCGGATGGGTGTTGGGGTCGATGTCGAGGTTGAGGGTGTCGCCCTCTTTGCCGTAGGTCGAGCGAGTGGTGTACTCGGTGCCGTTGGTCATGACCACCTTGATGAAGTGGTAGTCGGGGTGATCGGTTTCTTTGCGCGCCATTGCCATAGTCCTTCTCGCGGCCAGCCACATCTGGTCAGCCCGCAGCGTAAGATCGAGCCTGAATTGGTGAATGCGCGCCTATACCTCACTTAGAACCTTGAAACAAGCCGGGGCAAAGGTGTTAAACCGCTCCGATCCGCGAATTCCGCAAACGAAGGCTGCCATGGCCGATCTGCCAAACCCACAGCACCGCCCCAAAGCCGCGCTCAGTGCCCTGAAACCGCTCGTTCCCTACGGCCTCGCTTACAAGGGCCGGATCGCAGCGGCGCTAGCCGCGCTCATCATGGCCTCGGCGGCCACCCTCGTGGTGCCCATCGCCGTGCGCCGGGTGGTGGATTTCGGGTTCTCGGAAGAGGGCCGCGCCTACATCAATGCCTATTTCGCCCTGCTGGTCGTGGTGGTGGCCGTGCTCGCGCTCTCGAGCGCCCTTCGCTACTATTTCGTCATCACCCTGGGTGAGCGGGTCGTGGCGGACTTGCGCTCCGCCGTGTTCCGGCATCTGACCGCTCTCGATCCTGCCTTCTTCGACCAGACCAAGAGCGGGGAGATCGTCTCGCGTCTCACCGCCGACACGACCCAGGTAAAGGCCGCCTTCGGGGTGAGCATCTCGATCGCGCTGCGCAATTTCTTCCTGTTCTTCGGCGCCGCGGTGCTCATGGTCATCACAAGCCCGAAGCTCTCGGCTCTCGTGCTCCTGGCCATTCCGGTGATCGTTCTGCCTCTCGTCCTCTCGGGACGGGCGGTGCGGCGGCGCTCACGGGCGGCGCAGGACAGACTTGCCGATGCCTCGGCCTATGCGGCGGAAGCCATCGGCGCCGTCCGGACCATGCAGGCATTCGGTATGGAGAGCCTCACCGCGTCCCGCTTCGCGCTGGCCGCCGAGGAGGCTTTCGACGCCGCGCGTCTGTCCACCACCATGCGCGCCTTCCTGACGGGCGCGGGCATCTTCATGGTTTCGGCAAGCGTGGTGGCAGTGCTCTGGTACGGCGCCCAGGATGTGCTCGCAGGCGAGATGACGGGCGGACGGCTCTCGCAATTCGTGCTCTATGCGGTCTTCGCCGCAAGTTCCCTCGGCCAGCTCTCCGAGGTCTACGGCGAGCTGTCGCAGGCGGCGGGCGCGGCGGAGCGTCTGGGCGAGATCCTCGCCGCCAAGCCCGCCATCGAAAGGCCCCGCGAGCCGAAGCCCCTGCCTGAGCCTTCGTTCGGCACCGTGGTTTTCGAGGACGTGCACTTCGCCTATCCCACCCGCGCCGAGCAGCGTGCCCTCCATGGCCTGAGCTTTACGGTGGCGCCGGGCGAGCGGGTCGCCATCGTCGGCCCCTCGGGAGCGGGCAAGAGCACCATCCTCCAGCTGCTGCTGCGCTTCTACGATCCGCAGAGCGGCACGATCCGGGTCGACGGGGTGCCGATCACCGAGGCCGATCCCTTCGCCCTGCGCGCCCGTATGGCCCTGGTGCCGCAGGAGCCCACGATTTTCGCCGCGAGCGTTCTCGACAATATCCGCTACGGCCGTCCCGAGGCTTCTGAGGAGGAGGTGCGCCGCGCGGCGGAGCTGGCCTCCGCCCACGGCTTCGTCCAGGCCCTGCCGCAGGGCTACGACACCCTCATCGGGGAGCGCGGCGTGACCCTCTCCGGCGGCCAGCGCCAGCGCCTCGCCATTGCCCGGGCCATCCTCAAGGACGCGCCGATCCTGCTCCTCGACGAGGCCACTTCGGCGCTGGATGCGGAAAGCGAGCGCAAGGTGCAGGAGGCTCTCGACCGGCTCATGGAAGGCCGCACCACCCTGGTGATCGCCCATCGGCTCGCCACCGTGCGATCGGCGGACCGCATCCTCGTCATGGACAAGGGATGGATCGTGGAGGAGGGGACGCACGAAACCCTGCTCGCCGAGGGCGGCCTCTATGCGCGTCTCGCCCGGCTCCAGTTCACGGGCGAGCGGGAGCCAGGCCTCGCCGCCGAGTAGATGTGTCGCAGCGAACCGTGTCCTGCTCCCGGGGTTGTTCCTGGGCCGACGCAGATCGGCTCCTGAAACGACGAGGGAGGTCAAGGATGGCGGCCACCTTCAGGAGACACCCACAGGATTCCGCGCGCATCAATCTCCATGAGGATTGGGAGATGCGCTACTGGTCCGACAAATGGGGCGTCCCACGCCAGCAGATCCTGGATACGGTCAAGCGTGTCGGCGTCCAGGTGAAGGACGTCGCCCGCGCGCTCGGCAAAAGCGCCTGATCCTCATCGCTCCGTCAGCTTCAGCTCGATGCGCCGGTTGCGCGCGTAGGCCTCTTCCGTCGTGCCGTTGTCGAGGGGCTGGAACTCGCCGAACCCTGCGGCGACGAGATGCTGGGGCTGCACGCCCCGGGCGACGAGGGCCTGCACCACGGCGATGGCGCGCGCGGAGGAGAGGGCCCAGTTCGAGGGAAACTGAGGGGTGTTGATAGGGCGCTGGTCCGTATGCCCGTCGACGCGGATCACCCATGGAATATCCGGTGGAACTTGGCGTTCCAGCTCCGTGAGCGCGGTCGCGATACGGTCGAGCTCGCCCGAGGCTTCGGGGCGCAGGGTCGCCTGACCGACGGGAAAGAGCACTTCCGACTGGAAGACGAAGCGGTCGCCGACGATGCGCACATCCGGCCGATTGCCGAGAATCTGACGCAGGCGGCCGAAGAAGTCCGAGCGATAGCGGGCCAGCTCCTGCACCCGCTGGGCCAGGGCCACGTTGAGGCGGCTGCCGAGATCGGCGATCCGGGCCTGGCTCTCCCTGTCGCGGTTCTCGGATGCTGCGAGAGCCTCCTCCAGCGCCGCGAGCTGGCGCCGCATGGCGGCGATCTGCTGGTTGAGGATCTCCACTTGGCTGAGAGCACGTCCCGCAGCCTGTCTTTCGGCCTCCAGGGCCGCGTTAAGCTCGCCCGCCTGGTTCTGTGCCGCATTGCCGGAATCGAGAAGCCCCTGCAGGCGGGCCCGCTCGGCCTCGTTTGTCTTCAGGGTGCTTTGCAGGGCGGCGAGGTTCTCCTCCACCGTGCGGCGGCCGGAGCGTTCGAGGGAGAGAAGATCGGTCAGTTCCGCGATCTGCCGGTTGAGCCGCTCGAGCACCGTATCGCGGCCTGAAATCTCCGTGGACAGGAAGAACTGCCCCACCGTGAAAACCGAGATCAGGAAGATGATGGCAAGCAGCAGGGTGGACAGGGCGTCGACGAAGCCCGGCCAGTAGTTGATCTGGCTGAGGCGCCCGCGGCGGCGTCCACCCGTGCTTGATGCCGGCATCAGGGCAGCCTTTCACGGGCAATACGGTCGAGCACCTGCTTCAGTTCCTTCTCGCGGGCGGCCTGGGCCTCCACCCAGTCGCGGATCATCTGCTGCTCGGCCCGCATGTGCTGGACGAGGCCCTGGACGCCTTCGGCGAGGTTCGCCATGGCCTGGGTCGCCGCTCGCCCGCCCGCGCCGTCGTTTACAGCGGCCGTGAGCCGGTTGAGCGCCACCGTCAGGTCATGGGAGGTGGTGGAGCGCGGGGAGGCGTCGGCGGGCATATCGGAGGTCGTGGTGGCGAGCCAATCCTCAAGTTCCGTGTAGAAGCGGCTCTGGGCCTGACCGGCCTGGAGATCGAGGAAGCCGAGGACGAGGGAGCCCGCGAGGCCGAAGAGCGAGGCCGAGAAGGCCAAGCCCATGCCCTGGAGGGGGCCCGCGAGGGAGTTCTTCAGCTCGTCGAAGATGGCGGCGGTATCCTGGCCCGTCCGCAGGGATCCGATGATATCGCCGACCGAGCCCACGGTGTCGATCAGGCCCCAGAAGGTGCCGAGAAGGCCGAGGAAAACCAGCAGGCCCGCCATGTAGCGCAGGATCTCGCGGCCTTCGTCAAGGCGGGCGCCGACGGAATCCAGCAGGGAACGCATGGCCGCGATGGACAGCGAGTCCCCGGACCGGTTGCTGACGAAGGCGGCCATGGGGGCCAGCAGCACGGGCGGGGTGGGGGCGACCAGCCCTTCCTCCGTCTGCCGCAGGGTATTGACCCACCGCACCTCAGGGAACAGGCGCCAGACCTGCCGGATGGCGAGGATGATGCCGATGAACATGACGCCCAGGATCAGAGCGTTGAGGCCCGGATTCGCCTGGAAGGCGGCCCAGATCTGCCGGTACAGGATGAAGGCGATGAACCCTGCCAGAACCAGAAAGACCGCCATGCGGACGAGATAGATCCGCGGTGGGGTAAGAGGTTGGTCCGCCATCGTTATCCTGTGCTCATGTGCTTCGGGACGGTTCTAATGTGACCGCCCCAGAGGCGGGGATCAAGCGTGAGCTCACCCTCGCCTGGGGACACGAACAAAAATATCGATGGTCGAGGATCAACCCTTAGCTTTCTTCAGGAGCTTGAGAAGCTCGCGGTGCATGGTCTCGTTGCCGCAGGCGATGGAGCCGGAGGCGAGCGGGTTCGGAGCGCCGTCCGCGTCGGACACGAAGCCGCCGGCCTCGCGCACCATGAGGATGCCTGCCGCCATGTCCCAGGAATTCAGGCCGCGCTCCCAATAGGCATCGAAACGTCCGCAGGCCACATAGGCGAGATCGAGGGCCGCGGCGCCCCACCGGCGCATGCCGCCCACATGGGCCATCACGGAGGCGCATTCGCGTAGGAAAAGGCCGTGATCGCCCTTGCCGATATGCGGCAGCCCGCAGGCCACGACCGCATCCGGCACCTCGGTGCGGGCCGCCACGCGGATGCGGCGGTTGTTGAGATAGGCGCCTTTGCCCTTCTCGGCGATGAACAGCTCGTCCTTCGCCGGATCGTAAATCACGCCTGCGACGATCTGGCCGTCGCGCTCGAGGGCCACGGAAATCGCGAATTGCGGCAGGCCGTGAAGGAAGTTCGTGGTGCCGTCGAGCGGGTCGATGTGCCAGCGATGGCTCGTGTCGGTGCCTTCGACGATGCCCTGTTCCTCCATGACGAAGCCGTAGCCGGGGCGGGCTTTCTCGAGCGCTTCGCGGAGGATCTTCTCCGCCTTGCGGTCGGCGGCGGACACGAAGTCGCCGGGGCCTTTGCGGGAAACCTGCAGATTCTCCACCTCGCCGAAATCGCGCTTGAGGGAGCGCGAAGCCTTCATCACGGCATCGGTCATGACGGTCATGAGGGGCGAGCGGATCATGGGGATAAGTCCTGGCAAAGAGCAAAAACGAGGAAAGTGGTCGATGAACTACAGGAGGGTTGGCGTCAAGCGGGGGATAACCGGGCCGGTGCCCAATTGATCCTGCACCCATGCGATTTTGTGCAAGCGATCGTTCTCCGTCATGGCCGGGCTTGTCCAGGCCATCCTGACGAAGAAAAGCACTGAGCCTCAATGCGCCAGCATCGCCGGCCTCGTGCCCGTGACGACGGGAGAAGCTCTCTCACCGCATCCCGAGCCGTTCGGCGGCGAGCTTCTCGGCGCGGGTCCGCTCCTCGGCGGTGAGGTCCTTGAGGGCGTTGTCGAGCCACTGGTCGGTGAGGCCCTGAGCCGCGGCCAGGATGTGCCAGGCGGCGGCATCCACCTTGTTGGCGGGCACGCCGCGTCCCGCCGCCAGCAGGCGGGCCAGGCGGTTCTGGGCGATGGCGTTTCCCTTGGCGGCGGCGCGGCGGAAATAGCGGGCAGCCTGCGACTCGCTTCTCGCGACGCCCTCGCCGTTGAAGAGCAGGATGGCGTATTCCACCTCGCCCACGGAGCTGCCGTTCTTCGCGGCGCGCTCGAACAGGCGGGCGGCCTCGGAGGCGTCCTTGGCCACGCCCCGGCCCTGGAGATAGAGCACGCCGAGGGCATGCTGCGCGTCGGGGATCTCCGCATTGGCGGCCTTGCGCAGAAGTTCGACCGCTTGCTCCAGGTCCATGTCGGAGCCGCTCGTGAGAAGCAGGAGAGCTAGGTTGTAGCTGGCGACCGCGTTGCCCTTGGCGGCGGCCCGTTCGAGCCAGGCCTTGCCCTGGACGGGGTTCTTCTCGACGCCGCGTCCGTCGAGGGTCATGAGCCCGAGGGAGGCCATGGCATTCGCGTCGCCGCGCTGGGCCGCCAGGAGATACCATTCGGCGGCTTTCTTTGGATCGAGTGTCACTCCGAGGCCCTGGTTGTAGAGCTCGCCCAGGAGCGTCAGGGCGGCGGCGTCGTTCTTGTTCCTCTCCAGCCGCAGGGTCGCCTCGCGGAATGCCGTCTGGTAGAGGCCGCGCTGATAGGCGCCATAGGCGAGATCGGGCTCGGTCGCGGCGGCTCCCGCAACGGAAGCCAGCAACAGGACGCCGCCGATCAGTCCGGAGACCCGCATCAACGCGAGGCCTCCGGCCGCTTCAGGATCGCGGCCGCCGCCTTCACGGCCGCGGCCGGTCCGTCCGGATGGTTCCACACCGCGTCCCCGAGGGCGACGAATTCCGCCTGCGTAGCCGCCAGGATCTGGACAGCCTCGAGCCCGGGCGCAAAGGCCACGCAAGGCGTCTCGAAGATCTCGGCCCACCAGGCGGCGCGCTCGGCGACGCTCTCCAGGGAGGGCAGGGAGCCGTCGCGGCGCGGCTCGCCAAAGAGAAGGTAATCGACCCCGGCTTCGCCAAGCGTCATGGCGTCGTCCTTGGTGCGGATGCCGCTCACGCCGATGGCGCGGTCGCCTTTCAGGCGCTCGCGCAGTTCCCGGACGAGTTCCGGGTCCGCGCCCGAGACATGGGCCCCATCGGCGCCGCCGCGCACGGCCACGTTGGCCAGATCCGCCTCGCCCTCGGTGGAGACGATGAGGGCCGCTCCATGCTCCTGGGCCGAGGGGGCTACGGCCTTCACCAGATTGACGAGGCTGCGCTCGTCGGAAGCGGGCAGACGCAGCAGCACGGCCGCCGCCGCCCCGCCCTTGCAGGCCTCGGCCAGGGTGGGAGCGAAGGAGGCGTCTTCCACAACGGGGGTGATGAGGTAGAGGCGGGCAGATTCGGACATCGATCGCGGAACTCGAATGGAAAAGGACAGGCATCCCATAACGAAAACGGGGCCATCTTGCGAGGCCCCGCTTGTCGGTGAGGATTAAGGCGACTGTGTGAGCGGTTGAACGAGATCGCTCTCCGTCACGGCCGGGACGAGCCGGGCCATGACGGGGTTTCAGGTGCCTTCACTCGGCCGCCTGCTTGGTCGCTCCGAAGGTCGGATCGAGTTCGCCCGAGGCGTAGCGCTTGGCCATCTCGGCGAGCGTATACACGCGCTTGATCTTCGAAGCCTGGCCGGCGGTGTTGAACTCCTGCAGGCGTTGCTTGCAGAGCTTCGTCATCGCCTCCATGGCGGGCTTCAGATACTTGCGCGGGTCGAATTCGCCGGGGTTCTCGGTCAGGACCTTGCGGATCTGGCCGGTCATCGCCATGCGGTTGTCGGTGTCGATGTTGATCTTGCGCACGCCGTGCTTGATGCCGCGCTGGATCTCTTCCACCGGAACGCCCCAGGTCGGCTTCATCTGGCCGCCGTACTCGTTGATGATGTCCTGCAGCTCCTGCGGCACGGAGGACGAGCCGTGCATTACGAGGTGCGTGTTCGGGAGCTTCTTGTGGATCTCCTCGATCACATGCATGGCAAGGATCGCGCCGTCGGGCTTGCGGGTGAACTTGTAGGCGCCGTGGGAAGTACCCATGGCGATGGCGAGCGCGTCGACCTTGGTCTCGGCCACGAACTTCACGGCCTCGTCCGGGTTCGTCAAAAGCTGATCGTGCGACAGCGTGCCCTCGGCGCCGTGGCCGTCTTCGGCCTCGCCCTGACCGCTCTCGAGGGAGCCGAGCACGCCGAGCTCGCCTTCCACGGAGATGCCGCCGAGATGGGCCATCTCGACCACCTTCTTGGTGACGCCGACATTATAGTCCCAATCGGCCGGGGTCTTGCCGTCGGCCTTGAGCGAGCCGTCCATCATCACTGAGGTGAAGCCGGCCTGGATGGCGGTCATGCAGGTGGCGGGCTCGTTGCCGTGGTCGAGATGCACGCAGACCGGGATGTGCGGATAGATCTCGGTGACGGCGTCCATCATGTGCTTGAGCATGACGTCGTTGGCGTAGGAGCGCGCCCCGCGGCTCGCCTGGATGATCACCGGCGCATCGACCTCGTTGGCGGCCGCCATGATCGCAAGCGCCTGCTCCATGTTGTTGATGTTGAAGGCAGGCACGCCGTAGCCGTGCTCGGCGGCGTGATCCAGAAGCTGCCTCATGGTGATGCGGGCCATTTCGTCCTCTCCGATTGATCTTGGCTTCTTAAAAAGCGCGTGAAGGCTGAACCTGAGCTTAAGCCATTCCGCCGGGATTTTCTCCCGGTGGAGGGGGTTACCCCCTCCGCCCGAGCGGAACGGTCAAGCGCGCAGGGCTTCCACGCCAGGAAGCGCCTTGCCCTCGAGCCATTCGAGGAAAGCGCCGCCTGCGGTGGATACATAGGAGAAGCTTTCCGCAACGCCAGCGTGGTTGAGCGCGGCAACCGTATCGCCGCCGCCGGCAACCGAGACGAGCTTGCCTTCCTTCGTGCGCCGGGCCGCGTGGCGGGCGGCCGCGACCGAGCCCTGATCGAAGGGCGGGATCTCGAACGCGCCGAGCGGGCCGTTCCACACGAGCGTCGCCGCGTCGTTGATGGCGGCGCAGATGCGCTCGACCGATTGAGAGCCCACGTCGAGAATCATCTGGTCCTCGGGGATCGCATCGATGCCGTAGGTCTGATTGTGGGCGCCCGCCTTGAACTCGTAGGCGCAGACCCCGTCGACGGGCAGGATGATCGCGCAATTTGAGGCGCGCGCCTTCTCGATGATGCGCATCGCGGTCGCGGCGAGGTCCTTCTCCGCCAGCGATTTGCCGATGCTGAGGCCCGTCGCGTGCACGAAGGTGTTGGCCATGCCACCGCCGATGACGAGGGCGTCGACCTTCGTCACGAGGTTTTCCAGAAGGTCGATCTTGGTGGAAACCTTCGCGCCGCCCACGATGGCGACCACGGGGCGCTTGGGGGCTTCCAGGCCCGTGGTGAGCGCATCGAGCTCCGCCTGCATGGTGCGGCCGGCGTAGGCCGGCAGCACGCGGGCAAGGCCCTCGGTGGACGCGTGGGCGCGGTGGGCAGCCGAGAAGGCGTCGTTCACATAGATGTCCCCGAGCTTCGCCAGCTCCTGGACGAAGGACGGTTCGTTCCTCTCCTCGCCCGCATGGAAACGGGTGTTTTCGAGAAGAAGCACGTCGCCGTCCTTGAGGGCGGCGACGGCGCTGGAGGCTGCTTCGCCGATGCAGTCATCGGCGAAGGCTATCGTTTTCCCAAGATGCTGCGAGACCGCTTCCGCGACCGGCTTCAGGGACTCCTTGGGGTCGCGTCCCTTCGGGCGTCCGAAATGGGCGAGGAGGATCACCCTGCCGCCCTTGTCGGCGAGCTCCCGGATGGTGGGAAGGACGCGCTCGATGCGTGTTGCGTCCGTCACCTTGCCGTTCTCCATGGGGACGTTGAGGTCCACCCGGACGAGAACGCGTTTTCCCTTGACGTCGGCTTGGTCGAGCGTGCGGAAGGCGGTCATTGCAGCAACCCTCCTTAGATGAGCTTCGCCATGGCGATGGCGGTGTCCGCCATTCGGTTCGAGAAGCCCCACTCGTTGTCGTACCAGGACAGCACGCGCACGAAGTTGCCCTCCATCACCTTGGTCTGGTCGAGGTGGAACACGGAGGAGTGCGGGTCGTGGTTGAAGTCCGACGAGACGTTCGGCTGGTTGGTGTAGCCGAGGATGCCCTTGAGCTCCTGATCGGCCGCGCGCTTGATCGCCTCGTTGATCTCCTCCTTCGTCGTCGCCTTCTTGGCGACGAACTTGAAGTCGACCACGGAGACGTTCGGGGTCGGCACGCGGATCGAGGAGCCGTCGAGCTTGCCGTTGAGCTCCGGCAGGACGAGGCCCACGGCCTTCGCGGCGCCCGTGGAGGTCGGGATCATGTTCAGGGCCGCCGCGCGGGCGCGGTAGAGGTCCTTATGCATCTGATCGAGGGTCGGCTGATCGTTGGTGTACGAGTGGATCGTCGTCATGAAGCCCTTCTCGATGCCCACCGTCTCGTGAAGCACCTTCGCCACGGGGGCGAGGCAGTTCGTGGTGCAGGAGGCGTTCGAGATGACGACGTGATCCTTCGTGAGCTTGTCGTGGTTCACGCCGTAGACGACCGTCAGGTCGGCGCCGTCCGCGGGAGCCGAGACGATGACGCGCTTGGCGCCCGCCGTGAGGTGGGCGGAGGCCTTCTCCTTGGAGGTGAAGATGCCCGTGCATTCCATCGCGATGTCGACGCCGAGATCCTTGTGCGGCAGGGTCGCCGGATCCTTGATGGCGGTCACGCGGATGCGCTGGCCGTTGATCACGAGGAACTCGCCGTCGACCTGCACGTCCGCCGGGAAGCGGCCATGGACGGAATCGAAGCGAAGCAGGTGGGCGTTCGTCTCGACCGGGCCGAGGTCGTTGATGGCAACCACCTCGATATCCTTCCGGCCGCTCTCCACGATGCCGCGGAGAATGTTGCGTCCGATGCGACCGAAACCGTTGATCGCGACCTTCACCGTCATAGTCTTAGCTCCCTTGTGATGAGGCCCTTGGCCTCTTCCAGTCTCAGAGATTATGGGTCCTGAGAACTTTTTCCGCCACTGCCTCGGGCGTAATGCCGAAGTGCTTGTAGAGGTCCTTGTAGGGCGCGCTCGCGCCAAACCCATGCATGCCGACGAAAATTCCATCGGGACCGATCACCGAATCCCAGCCGAAGCGGACCGCGGCCTCGACCGCGACCTTGATCGGCGTATCGCCGATGATCTCGTGGCGCACCTTCTCGGGCTGGCTCAGGAACAGGTCGAGGGACGGCACGGAGACCACGCGGGCTTCGAAATTCTGCTCGGCCAGCAGCTTCTGGGCCGCCAATGCGATCTCCACCTCGCTCCCCGAGGAGAAGATGGTGGCGCGGGCCTTGCCGTTCGCCGGAGAGAGCTCGTAGGCTCCGGTGGCGGAGAGGTTCCTGGCCCCCCCGTCCTTGCGGACCTGCGGCACGTTCTGACGGGTGAGCGCCAGGGTCGTCGGCCCGTCCGTGCGCTCCAGGGCGAGCTGCCAGGCCTCGGCCGTCTCCATGGCGTCCGCCGGACGGAACACGCGCATCTTGGGCATGGCGCGCAGGGCGGCCAGGTGCTCCACCGGCTGGTGGGTCGGACCGTCCTCGCCCAGGCCGATGGAATCGTGGGTCATGACATAGACTGCCGGAATGCCGGCGAGCGAGGCGATGCGCATGGCGGGACGCGCATAATCGGTGAAGACCAGGAAGGTCGCGCCGGCGGGCACATAGCCGCCATGGAGCGCGATGCCGTTCATGGCCGCCGCCATGCCGTGCTCGCGGATGCCGTAATGGATGTAGCGGCCCGCGAAATTGCCCGGCGAGATGGCGGTGAGATTCTTGGTCTTGGTGTTGTTGGAGGGCGTCAGGTCCGCCGAGCCCAGCACCAGCTCCGGCACCGCCTCGGTGATGACCTCGAGCGCGATCTCGCTGGCCTTGCGGGTGGCGACGTTCTGGGGCTCGGCCGCCAGACGGTCCTTCAGCCTGGCGACGGCGTCGCCGAGCCCCTCTGGGCGCACGCCCTTGACGCGGCGCTCGAACTCGCCGCGCCGGTCGGCGGGCAGGGCGTTCAGCCGGTCCGCCCAGGCCTTGCGCAGGCGGCGGCCCTTCTTGCCGGCCTTCGCCCAGGCGTCGCGGATGTTGTCCGGGATCACGAAGGGCTCATGGCTCCAGCCGTAAGCGGCCTTGGCGCCCGCCAGTTCCTCGGCGCCCAGGGGCTCGCCATGGGCCTTGGAGGTGCCGGCCTTCTTCGGCGCGCCGAGGCCGATGGTGGTCTTGCACGCGATGAGCGTCGGCTTGTCCGACTTCTGCGCGCGGGAAATGGCGCGCTGGATCGCCTTCGGGTCGTGGCCGTCGATGCGTACCGCGTTCCAGCCGCAGGCCTGGAAGCGCTTCACCTGATCGACCGAGTCGGAGATGGAGAGCGGGCCGTCGATGGAGATGCCGTTGTCGTCCCAGAGGACGATCATCCGGTTGAGCTTCAGGTGGCCTGCAAGGGAGATGGCCTCCTGGCTGATTCCTTCCATGAGGTCGCCGTCGGAGGCGAGCACATAGGTGTAGTGGTCCACGAGATCGTCGCCGTATTCGGCGTTCAGCATGCGCTCGGCGAGCGCGAAGCCCACCGCCGTGGCGATGCCCTGGCCGAGCGGGCCCGTGGTGGTCTCGACGCCCGGAGTCATGAAGTTTTCCGGATGGCCCGGGGTCTTCGAGTCGAGCTTGCGGAAGTTCTTCAGCTCCTCGATGGTCATGCCCTTCACGCCGGTCAGGTGGAGGAGGGCGTAGAGCAGCATGGAGCCGTGACCGGCCGAGAGGATGAACCGGTCGCGGTCGGGCCAGGTCGGGTCGGTGGCGTCGTATTTAAGAAACTTGGTGAACAGCACCGTTGCGATGTCGGCGGCGCCCATGGGCAGGCCGGGGTGACCGGATTTGGCTTGTTCGACGGCATCCATGGCGAGGACGCGCACGGCGTTCGCCAGATCGGAATGGGTGACGCGATCGGCGGGGACGGTGTTCAGCACGGCGTGATCCACAAATCTTGAAGCCCCGCAAAGGGGCGGGTCTGTCTGGAAAAGGCGTGGGCTCCTTAACACGCGGGGGGGCTGAGTCAAAGACGTCACAGGGCCTAATCCTCCAAAGGACCGTTGCTCCTTCGGGCTCGTCTGCCTAGACCTGCGGACCGAGGGGGAGCTTGCGCTCGCTTCCTGGACGCGGATCGCCGAGGCGGACACGAGGGACCGCGCCGGCGACCTGGAGGCACCCGTCAGTGAAAACCGGATCCACTTTTCAGAACGATGCGCTAGTCTCATGCCGATTCCCGGAGGCAGAATGACGTCCCCCCTTGACGATGCGATGAAACGGCTCGATGCTGCCCTGGGGCTTCTCGAGGCCTCGGTGTCCCGCCGTCTCGACGCCGAAAAGCGCCGGGGCAGCCTGGAGACCGAGCTCCAGCTCATGCAGGACGACCGCTCCCGCCTCGCCGAGGAGCTGGACGGGGCTCTCACTCGCCTCCATCGCTTCGAGGCCGCCACGGACGACGTGGGCAGGCGCGTTCAGCTGGCGATTCTCGCGGTCCAGAACGTGCTGGCCCAGGCCGGTCAGCTCGAGCCGGAAGAGGGCTAGGCCATGGCTTACGTCACGGTTGCCATCGCCGGGCAGACCTATCGGATCGCCTGCGCCGAGGGCGAGCAGGCGCATCTGGAGCGGCTGGCCGAGTCCTATGATGCCAAGATCGGGGAGATGCGCGCCGCCTTCGGCGAGATCGGCGACCTGCGCCTTCACGTCATGGCGGCCATCGCCCAGGCCGACGAGCTTGATGCGGCCAGGAAGCGCCTCGTGAGCCTGGAGGCGGAGCTGGCCCGCCTGAAATCCTCGTCCGGAGACGAGCGCGCCCGGATGGTCGAGACGAGACTGGCACAGGGCGTTCATAAGGCGGCCGAGCGGATCGAGTGGTTGGCGCGCAGCCTGAATGCTCCGAGCGCGCCGGAGGGATAAGACGCTTGGTTCCCAATCGTCATGGCCCGGCTTGTTCCGTCCATCCCAGTCAGCGGGAGCGTCGTGTCTCACCCATCGGGATTACCGGCGAAGGCCGATGACGGCGTGAGTGCCTCAGGCATCGCGCGACAGCCGCTGCCGGCGCTGGCGCAGCGAGGCCAGGAGTTCCACATAGGGCTCTCGCCGCTCGCGATGGGCGGCCCTGATCTTCCCCTTGAGATGGGCTTTCAGCCTCGGATTGGCGGTGCTCTGCTCGACCCGGTCGAGCCGGATCTCATACTCGGCATCGATGTTGCCGAGCATGTGCAGCACCTCCCGCATCATGGAGAGGATGCTGGGGGGAGTGGGCATGGTGCCATCCGTAGAACTACGGTGTCGGCTCCTTACCCCATTGGGGGTAGGTCACGCCCCCGCGTCCTCCAAGAAGATGAAGCCTCGTGCACTTTTCCCCTTCCAACCGGCTCCCTTCGTCCCTACATAGGAAAGGCGGGGCTGCGGGGCGCGTTAGGAGTTCATATTCCCCGGGGCCTTATCGATCCTGAAGGGAGCTGTCCCTGACCCGGTCCGTGGGCCGGGACATACGGCGCCCACCTACTTTGTAGGTTCCCGGGATCGCTTCTCCGACGGCTTTTGTGGCTCCGCACGTATGCATTCTCTTCCTCTGCCGGTCTTGAAAGAACAGCTCCGCACCGAGGCGCTCGCCCGCCGGGACGGGCTCGATAAGGCTTTCCGCGAGGAGGCGGCTCGGACGATCACCGAACGAGCCCTCGGTTTTCCCGAACTGCGGGGCGTCACTCCCGTGGGAGCCTACTGGCCCATCCGCAGCGAGGTCGATCCGCGCCCGCTCCTGGAGGCGCTCCTGGAGCGCGGGCAGGACGTGGCTCTTTCCCAAATTCTGCACCCCCATTTGAGCTGGCGCCTCTGGCAGCCGGGCGACGTGCTGGTCAAAGGCGGCTTCGGCGTGCGCGAGCCCGGGCCGGACGCCCCGGAGGTTTTCCCAAAATGCCTCATCATGCCCTTGGCCGCCTTCGACCGGAGGGGAGGGCGCATCGGCTACGGCAAGGGACACTTTGATCGGGCCATCGCGGCGCTCGAGGCGCAGCATCCGGTCTTGACCATCGGCCTGGCTTATGCGGTTCAGGAGATCGAGCAGGTTCCGGTCGAGGAGCATGACCGCCTGCTCGACCTCGTGATCACGGAAACCGAGCTCATTCGGACCAAGCCTGCTTAAAGGACCATCATGCGTATCCTCTTCCTCGGCGACATCGTCGGGCGCGCCGGCCGCAACGCGGTGATCGAGCGGCTGCCGGGCCTTCGGGAGCGCTGGAGCCTCGATTGCGTGGTGATCAACGGAGAGAACTCGGCCGGGGGGTTCGGCATCACCGAGGCGATCTGCGACGAGATCCTGAACGCGGGCGCCGACGCCATCACCCTCGGCAACCACACCTGGGACCAGCGCGAGACGCTCGTGTTCATCGAGCGCCAGCCGAGGCTCCTTCGCCCCGCGAACTACCCGCCCGGCACGCCGGGACGCGGGGCGAACCTCATCGAGACCCGCTCGGGAGCCCGTATCCTGGTGGTGAACGTTATGGGGCGCCTCTACATGGATGCGCTGGACGATCCCTTCGCGGCGGTCGATCAGGCCCTTGACGACTGCCCCCTGGGACAGGTGGCCGACGCCATCCTCGTGGATGTCCACGCGGAGGCCACCAGCGAGAAGGAGGCCATGGGTCACTATCTCGACGGGCGGGCAAGTCTCGTGGTCGGCACCCACACCCATGTGCCCACCGCCGATCACCGGGTCCTGCCCGGCGGCACCGCCTATATGACGGATGCGGGCATGTGCGGCGATTACGATTCCATCCTCGGCATGCAGAAGGAGGAGCCCATCCGCCGCTTCCTCCAAAAAACCCCGGGCGCCCGGCTCGAGCCGGGACTCGGCGAGGGCACGCTCTCGGGGATCGCGGTGGAAACGGACGATCGGACCGGCCTTGCGGTGCGGGCGGCGGCGGTCCGGCTCGGACCTCACCTTGAGGAAGCCTGGCCTCGATTCTGGGACTAGCAGGAGCCATTTTGCCTCTTCGAGCCTTGGCTTGGATGAGGACCATTCCCATCTTTGCGCCACGGAGGATACCGGTGGACGCCAAGACAGAGCCTGCCAGCGCCAGACGCCCTTACCGCGAGGACAGCGATTTTCACCGGGCGCACGAGCACCAAAGTGCCTCCGCCGTGCTGCGCGCCGTGATCGACGACGCCAAGGGGGAGGTGATCTCCATCCGTGAGATCATCGAAGCCTTCGGCGAGCGCGCCTTCGGCTTCGTGCTGATCCTGTTCTCCCTGCCCAATTGCGTGCCGAACGTGCCCGGCATCGCGGGGATCGTGGGGACGCCGGTTCTGATCTTCGGGATCCAGATGATGCTGGGCCACAAACGGCCCTGGCTGCCCGCCTTCATCCTGCGCCAGACGGTCTCGGTCGCGAAGTTCAAGCGCCTGATCGACATCGCCGAACCCAAGCTTCAGAAACTCGAAAGCTATTGCCGGCCGAGGCTGCCCCTTCTGTTCGGTCCTGTGGGGGACCGGATGGTGGGGCTTTTCGCGTTCCTGGTGGCCCTTTGTGTGCTCATTCCCTTCCCCGGCACCAATTTCCCGCCCTCCATCGCCCTTGTCATCGCCTCCATCGCGGTGATGGAGGAGGATGGCTATCTGCTGATTCTGGGCTATCTCATCGGGCTCGCGGGGCTCGCCTACACGGCGACGGTGCTGGGCGCCTCCTATCACCTTGTCATGGCCGCCATCGCCCATATCCCGTCATGGCTCGGGTTTTAAGTTGGCGGCATTCGCCCCGGGGGGCTTGGCCTCGGGCCCTTCGCCGCCTTATAAGCCCTCCATCGTCAACATTCACGAGCCTGACGAGCGCCTGTCACCGGGCCGCTCTCGGCGGTTATCTCGGAGGCCCCGATGGCCGGACACTCGCAATTCAAGAACATCATGCATCGCAAGGGGCGCCAGGATGCGATGCGCTCCAAGCTCTTCTCCAAGCTCGCCCGCGAAATCACCGTGGCGGCCAAGATGGGCGCGCCCGATCCGAACATGAATCCACGCCTGCGCGCCGCGATCCTCGCGGCCCGCGCCGAGAACATGCCCAAGGACAACATTCAGCGCGCCATCAACAAGGCGTCGGGCAATGACGGCGAGAACTACGAGGAGATCCGTTACGAGGGCTACGGCCCCGGGGGTGCTGCCATCATCGTCGAGGCGATGACCGACAACCGCAACCGCACGGCCTCCGACATCCGCTCCTATTTCACCAAGAGCGGCGGTAATCTTGCCGAGACCGGCGCGGTGTCCTTCATGTTCGACCGCGTCGGCCTCGTGGAATTCCCGGCCGGTGTCGCCGACGCGGACGCCATGCTGGAAGCCGCCATCGAGGCGGGCGCCGACGACGTGGTCTCCACCGAGGACGGCCACGAGATCTATTGCGACCAGGGCTCGCTGAACGAGGTCACCAAGGCGTTGGAGGACAAGTTCGGCGAGCCGAAGGCTTCCAAGCTCGTCTGGAAGCCCCAGACGCCGGTTTCCGTGGACGACGAGACCGGCGAGAAGCTCATGAGGCTCATGGAATCGCTAGAAGAGCACGACGATGTCCAGAACGTCTACGGCAACTTCGAACTCTCCGACGCCCTCATGCAGAAGATGGCCGGGTAAGCGAGGATTGTCGTCGCGGCCGGACTTGCTCCGGCCATCCACGCCTTTGAGCGGGATGAAGACGTGGATGCCAGGGACGAGCCCGGGCATGACGGTGGAGGAGGATTTCTTGACTGAGCGCGTCCGCATCCTCGGCCTCGATCCCGGCCTGCGCAACACGGGCTGGGGCATCATCACCGTCGAGGGGACGAAGCTTTCCTTCGTGGCCTGCGGGGTCGTGACCTCGGACGGGGATCTCGATCTGGCGCTTCGCCTCAAGCAGCTCCACGACCGCATCACCGAGGTCATCCGCGCCTGGACGCCCGACGAGGTCGCGGTCGAGGAAACCTTCGTGAACAAGGACGCGCAGGCGACTCTCAAGCTCGGTCAGGCCCGTGCCATGTCTCTGCTGGTGCCCGCGCTCCACGGCCTGCCCGTGGCGGAATACGGCGCGAACCAGGTCAAGAAGACCGTGGTGGGCGTCGGCCATGCCGAGAAGGACCAGGTGCAGGCCATGGTGAAGATCCTGCTGCCCAAGGCGGACTTCAAGAAGGCGGATGCGGCCGACGCCCTCGCCATCGCCATCGCGCATGCCCACCACCGCAAGGCCCGCGCTTTGGCGGCCAGCCTTTGAGATGTTACAGAGCAACCACTGTCATCATCGGCCCTGCGCCGGTGATCCCGATCGGCGAGGCGCGGTGCTTTTCTTCATCGGGATGGCCGGGACAGGCCCGGCCATGACGTTGTATGGCTCGGGAGCAGCCTGGAGCACACGGCGTGCCCCGACTGTGCGCGCCCACCATTGATCCCTCCCTGCGAGGAGGAGGGGAGCAGGAGCAAAGACGAACGTGATCGGCAAACTCAAAGGCGTGGTGGATTCCTACGGCGACGACTTCGTCATCATCGACGTGCACGGGGTCGGCTATGTGGTTCATTGCTCCTCCCGCACGCTGCAGAACCTGCCGCCCATCGGCGAGGCGGCCACCCTGGCCATCGAGACCCATGTCCGCGAGGACATGATCCGCCTCTTCGGCTTCCGGTCGGATTCGGAGCGCGAATGGTTCCGCCTCCTTCAGAGCGTGCAGGGGGTCGGCTCCAAGGTGGCGCTCGGCATCCTCTCCGTGCTCGATCCCGGCGGCTTAGCGACGGCCATCGCCACCGGCGACAAGGCCTCCGTCGCCCGCGGGCCCGGCGTCGGGCCGAAGCTCGCGCAGCGCATCGTCTCGGAACTCAAGGACAAGGCTCCGGCCTTCACCCCCGTCGATCCGGCCCTGATCCGCCTCACGGGCGCGGTGGAGGACAAGAGCGCCCCCGCGCCGGTGGCAGACGCCATCTCGGCCCTGGTCAATCTCGGCTATCCGCAGGTCCAGGCCTCGGCGGCTGTGGCGGCCGCCATGAAGCAGGCGGGCGAGGAAGCCGAGGCGAAGACGCTGATCCGGCTGGGCTTAAGGGAGCTGGCCCGTTGAGCCGGACAGGGTCGAAGTGTTCCTGTTTTGATCTCGTTAAGAATGGCGTATTAGTGTCCCACCGTTTATATGAAGCCTTTGGAAGGTAACTCTCTTTGACCGATTCACGCCGCCTGCTCAGCCCCGAAAAACGTGAGGACGATGTCGACGCGTCGATCCGGCCTCTGTCGCTTTCCGACTTCACGGGCCAGGCCGCGGCGCGCGCCAACCTTCAGGTTTTCATCGACGCCGCCAAGGCCCGGGGCGATGCGCTCGATCACGTGCTCTTCGTTGGCCCGCCCGGCCTCGGCAAGACCACGCTGGCGCAGATCGTCGCCCGCGAACTCGGCGTGAACTTCCGCTCCACCTCTGGTCCCGTCATAGCCAAGGCGGGCGACCTGGCGGCCCAGCTCACCAATCTGGAAGAGCGCGACGTGCTCTTCATCGACGAGATCCATCGCCTCAACCCGGCGGTGGAGGAAATCCTCTATCCCGCCATGGAGGATTACCAGCTCGACCTGATCATCGGCGAAGGCCCCGCGGCGCGCTCGGTGAAGATCGAGCTGCCGAAATTCACCCTGGTGGGCGCCACCACCCGAGCGGGCCTGCTCACGACACCCTTGCGCGACCGCTTCGGCATCCCGATCCGCCTCGAGTTCTACACCGTCGAGGAATTGGAGCTCATCGTGCGCCGCGGCGCGCGCGTGCTCGGCCTGAACATGAGCGAGGAGGGCGCGAACGAGATCGCACGCCGCGCCCGCGGCACGCCGCGCATCGCGGGCCGTCTCTTACGCCGCGTGCGCGATTTCGCCATCGTCGAGGGAGTCGACATCGTGTCTCGCGAGTTGGCGGACCGGTCGCTGCGTCTGCTCGACGTGGACCCCATCGGCCTCGACCTGATGGATCGCAAATATCTGACCATGATCGCCGGCTCCTTCGGCGGCGGCCCCGTGGGCATCGAGACGATCGCGGCGGCGCTCTCCGAGCCGCGCGACGCCATCGAGGACATCATCGAGCCCTATCTCATTCAGAAAGGCTTCGTCCAGCGCACCCCACGCGGACGCATCCTCACGCCCCATGCCTTCAAGCATCTCGGCGTCCCCGAGCCCACGCGCGAGACGACCGCGCAGTTCGGCCTGTTCAATGGAGACGGGGATGAGTGAGGCGGAACATCTCTGGCCCCATCTGTCCGGCCTCATGCGGGACGGCGCGCATGTTCTGCCGGTCCGCGTCTATTACGAGGACACAGACTTTTCCGCCCGCGTGTATCACGCGAGCTATTTGCGCTTCCTGGAGCGCGGGCGCACGGAACTGTTGCGCGCCGTCGAGGTGGCGCAATCAAATCTTCACGCAGAGATGGACGGGCTCGCCTTCGTGGTCCGCAAGATGAGCATCGACTTTCTGGGCGCGGCTCTCATGGACGACGTGCTCACCGTGGTCACCCGGCCGAAGGAGATGCGCGGGGCCTCGATGACGCTGTCTCAGGAGGTGCGCCGGGGCGACGAGGTTCTCGTTGCCGCCGACGTGGTGGTCGCCTGCGTCCGCGGCGGGCGCGCCGTGCGGATCCCGGACGAGCTGCGGGCGGCGCTGACCCTTCCGGACCGGTGACCGAGTTCTCATGCGCCCCGCTTAACGGTTTTCATCGAAGATGTTATAACGGGTCTCGTGCAACGGGGGCTGGATGAGCGTTCTGCCGAAGAGCCGGAGGCTTTGTCACGGTCGTGGTCCCGATGAGGAGATGCGCCGCCCGAAGAGCCGCTTCCGGACGATCTCGCGCCGCTCCGAGTGAGCGCTCGAGCGGCGGCGCCTTTCGCCTTGGCTCAGGGTTTCCGCTCTGGCGGGCCTAGGCGCCTTCGTGCTCAGCTGGGGCCTGCTGAGCCTGAGCCCCGGCCCCCTCTGGCGACGCTGAAGCACGTGGCGTCCTTCCCCAACTGCGATGCCGTGCGCGCTGTCGGTTTGACCCCCATCCTACCGTGGCCGGCCCAGTAGCCGGGCCTCGCCACGACGATGACAGGGGCGGGCAGTCCTGCGAGCCTTGGTTGGCGACCTTACGGTAAGCAGCGGCGTAACGGCGCAGACCCGTATCTTCAAGGGCTTAGGAGACGGTTCAGCCTCTTTCCGGCCCCGCTTAAACCAAGCCTTAACCACACCGGGTGCCTAAAAGACCACAGTCTGGAAGTCATTGGCTCCCTGGGAGTCCACGCCCTTATTTTCGACAGATTCGCGGGCGAACGAGCAGGGTAACTCAACAAGATTTTCCTAGACCTGACTGCGGTGGGCCTTGGGACTTCCTCCCAAGGTTGCTGAAGAGCGAGGACGAGACTTATGAATCCGGCTGATGTGGCCCAGGCCGCTCCTGTGGCGCACGACATGTCCTTCTTTGGCCTGTTCTGGCAGGCGCATTTCGTCGTCAAGCTCGTGATGCTGGGGCTGCTCGCAGCCTCCGTCTGGTGTTGGGCCATCATCATCGACAAGACCCTGCTCTACGCCCGCACCAAGCGCGCCATGGACCGGTTCGAGGACGTGTTCTGGTCCGGTCAGTCGCTGGAAGAGCTGTTCCGGTCCCTCCAGAGCCGCCCGGCGACGGGGCTCGCCGCCGTGTTCGTTGCCGCAATGCGCGAATGGAAGCGTTCCTTCGAGGGCTCGGCGCGCTCGTTCCAGAGCCTCTCGCAGCGCATCGACAAGGTTCTCGATGTCACCATCCAGCGCGAGGTCGAGCGCCTCGATTCCCGCCTTATGATCCTGGCCTCCATCGGCTCGGCCGGTCCCTATATCGGCCTCTTCGGCACGGTGGTGGGCATCATGAATTCGTTCACCTCCATCGCCGCCTCGAAGAACACGAGCCTCGCGGTCGTCGCACCCGGCATCGCGGAGGCGCTATTCGCCACCGCCATCGGCCTCTTCGCGGCCATCCCGGCGGTGCTCGCCTACAACAAGCTCCAGTCGGAGGTCGGCAAGCTGCAGTCGCGGCTCGAGGGCTTCGCCGACGAGTTCTCCGCCATCCTGTCGCGTCAGATCGACGAGCGTCTCTCCTCGTCGCGCGCGGCTTGAGGAAGGATCTTTAAGCGATGGCCATGGTTGCAGCAGGCGGGGCGGGTAGACGTCGCAGGAGACGCGGGAAGCGGGGCGCGATCAACGAGATCAACATGACCCCGTTCATCGACGTCATGCTGGTGCTCCTCATCATCTTCATGGTGGCGGCTCCCATGATGACCGCCGGCGTGCCGCTCGACCTGCCGGAAACGAAGGCCGCACCGCTCAATTCCGACGCCGCGCCCGTGACGCTCTCCATCAAGGCAACGGGGCAGGTGTTCCTGGGCGAGGCCGAGCTGACGGACGAGGCGATCGTAGGCAAGCTCGCCGAGGTGGCGAAGGCGGGTTTCGACGAGCGCATCTTCGTGCGGGGCGACAAGAAGGTCGATTACGGGCGCGTCGCCCAGATCATGTCCATCGTGACAACCGCCGGCTACAAGCGCGTCGCGCTCGTGACAGCCGTGGAGCAGAACTGAGCGGGATGAGCGCAAGGGGCACAGACAAGGGGCAAAGACACGTGGCGTTGAAGGATCGTTTCAACCCCTCCGAACCGGGCTTCTGGGTTTCCGGCGTCGCGCATGTGGCGCTGCTGACGGCCGCTCTGATCGGATTGCCTCATGCCTCCGAGTTTCCCGAGGCGCAGGAGGGCATCCCGGTCGAGGTCATTACCGACAACCAGTTCTCGCAGATCACCAAGGGCGAGACGGACGCCAAATCGGTGCAGCCCACGCCCAAGCCCCGCGCCGACCGCATCGCCGACAAGACCGAGCAGCGCGCCCCCGGCGAGGACAAGCTCGACACGCCCGCCCCGCCCAAGCGTCCCGAGGACATGAAGGTGGCCGAGGCGGAAGAAGCGGCTGCGGCCCCGCCGCCTCCACCGCCTCCTCCGGCGCGGGCAGCCGAGCAGAAGGCCGCCGAAGCCAAGGCCGAGGAAGAGCGGAAGATGGCCGAGAAGGCGGAGGCCGAAGCCATCGAGAAGGCGAAGGCCGCCGAACGGGCCAAGGCCGAAGCGGAGGCGAAAGCAAAGGCCGAGGCCAAGGCGAAGGCAGACGCCGAAGCAAAGCGCGTCGCCGAGCAGAAGGCCAGGGCGAAAGCGGAGGCCGAAGCCAAGGCGAAGGCAGAAGCGGAAGCCAAGAGGATCGCGGAAGCCAAAGCCAAGGCCGAAGCGGAGGCGAAGGCGCGCAAGGAAGCGCAGGTGGCCAAGAAGCTCGACATGGGCGACCTCAAGCAGTTCCTCGACAACAAGCAGAAGAGCCAGTCGAGCGGAGCCACTGGGACCGAGGTTCAAAAGACCGCTTCCCTTGGTACCGCGACCGGCTCGGCCGCGAAGCTCAATCCGAGCCAGCGCGATGCGCTCATGGGCATCCTGCAGGAGCAGATCCAGCGCTGCTACACCGCGCCGATCAGTGCCTCGGGGGGCGACGGAACGCCGCCGCTGCTCGACATCCGCCTGAACCAGGACGGTTCGCTCGCTAGCGAACCGACCGTTCTGCGCGCCGGCAGCAGCAGCACGGACCAAGCCGTGGCCAGCGCCGCCCTGCGCGCGGTTCGGCGCTGCGCTCCCTATCGCGTGCCGTCCCAGTACATGCAGTTTTACTCGGACTGGAAGATCCTGAACGTCCAGTTCGATCTTTCCTGATCTTTAAGCCCATAACGCTTGAGACATGACAACATGATCACTCGCCTCGTTTCCCGCCTTCTCGTTGCGCTCTCCATCATCGTTCCGATGGCCGCGCTCGCACCTGCCGCCCACGCGCAGCTTTCGTTCCGCGTCGGGCCGGGCGGACAATTCCAGCCCATGCCCATCGCCATCGCCGATTTCTCGGGGGAGGGCGATCTCGGTCAGCGCGTGTCCGGCATCATCGCCAACAACCTGCAGCGCTCCGGCTATTTCGCCGTCCTCGACAAGTCGCGCTTCCCGGAGCGCCCGTCCTTCGATGCGGCGCCGCGCTTCGACGCATGGAAGATGGCGGGCGCGCAGGCTCTCGTGACGGGCCGCGTCTCGCGCGATCCGTCGGGCCGTCTGCGCGCCGAGTTCCGCCTGTGGGACATCGATTCCGGTCAGCAGCTCACCGGCCAGCAATACGTGACGGACGCCAATTTCTGGCGTCGTGTCGGCCACATCATCTCGGATGCGGTCTACACGAAGGTCACGGGCTTCGGCGGGTTCTTCGATACGCGCATCGTGTTCGTCGAGGAGTCCGGCCCCAAGGAGAACCGCCGCAAGCGTCTCGCCATCATGGACCAGGACGGCGCCAATGTGCGCTACCTGACCCAGGGCGAGAGCCTTGTGGTGACGCCGCGCTACTCGCCGGTGACGCAGGAAATCACCTTCATGTCCCAGGTGGAAGGCCAGCAGCCGCGCGTGCAGGTGATCAATCTTGAAACGGGGTCCCGCCAGATCGTCGGCAATTTCCCCGACATGACCTCGAGCCCGCGCTTCGCGCCTGACGGCCAGCGCATCGTCATGAGCCTGCAGCAGGGCGGCAATGCCAACATCTACATGATGAACCTGAGCTCGCAGGCGACCACGCGCCTGACCTCGACGGCCGCTATCGACACCTCGCCTTCGTTCTCGCCGGACGGCACGCAGATCGTGTTCGAAAGCGACCGCGGCGGCAAGCAGCAGCTCTACGTGATGGGCGTGGACGGGTCGAACCAGCGCCGCATCTCCTTCGGCGACGGCTCATATTCGCAGCCGGCCTGGTCGCCGCGCGGCGACTACATCGCCTTCACCAAGCAGCATGCCGGCGGCTTCGCCATCGGCATCATGAAGCCGGACGGATCGGGCGAGCGCATCCTGACCGAAGGTTTCCACAACGAAAGCCCGGTCTGGGCCCCCAACGGCCAGTACATCATGTTCTTCCGCGATCCGGGCGGCCAGTCCGGCGGAAAGCTCTACATGGTGGACATCACGGGCCGTGTGGAGCAGCCTATCCCGACGCCCTCCTTCGCGTCGGATCCGACCTGGTCTCCGCTGCTCAGCGAGACGCGTCAGTAAGTGAAAACAAAGGGGGCGCTCGGGCGCCCCTTTCCGTTTGCTTACGCGCGCAGCGACGCGCTCCCGGTCAGTTCGTCCCTCCGGCTGCGCAGCTTGAAGGCGAGAACGATAAGCGCGATGCCGAAGACGAGCGCATAGGCGCCCAGCCACCAGGTCAGGACCACGGCGCCGACGAGCGGTGCGATCAGGAGCGCCACGCCGAAGAGAACCGACACGAGGCCGCTGAAGATCAGCCAGCCGCGCCCGAAGGCCGGGTTCAGCTTGAAGGCGGCGACGATCATCAGGACACCGGTGATCAGCGACCAGAAGGCAAGCAGCGTGACGAAGAAAACCACCGTCAGTCCGGGCATCAAAAAGGCGACGGCGCCGACGAGAATGTTGAGAACGCCTTCCAGGATCAGCAACCCCCAGCGCTCCTGGTTGGAGGCGGCGCGGATGCCTGAGACGATGCCGAAGACGCCGTCGACGAGCATGTAGGCCGAGAAGAACAATACTAAGGACAGGATCGTCGCGCCCGGCCAGAAGAAGGCGATCAGCGCGAAGATCACGGCGAAGACGCCGCGCAGAGCCACGGCCCACCAGTTGCGCGCCAGCAGCGCGCTCATGGATTCGGCGCGATAGAATGGATCATAGGAAGAGGGGCCGGTCGCCATCGTCGTCTCCTTCGGTCAGGCCTTCCGTACGGGAGGTATCTAAATCAATACCAAGCTTGGCGGCTGGTTTCCTTTATTTCCCAGCGGAGGCCGATTCTTCCTTGATCTTGCTCAACCGCCGCCGGATCGCGATCTTGCGCCGCCTCAGGCGCACGCGCCGCTTGAGGCGAAAGGCCCGGATGAGCAAGGCCAGGCCGAACCAGGCGAGGCCGATCACGACGGGAGAGATGATCAGCACCGGGAATACGGTGATCAGGGCGGCCAGTGCCAGAAGGGCAAAGCCGATGATGGCGATGCTGCTGGTCTCGGTTGCGGTGAGCGAGCGCGAGCCCATCGCCTTGCCGATGCTGCTCGACAGCGCGAGGGCGCCGGCGGCGAGCCTGCGCACACCGCCTCTCTTGAACCGGTGAGAGCGGCGGGAGCGCATGTTCCGGGCCCGCCTGCGACGGGCTTGCCAGCCGGGAACGATCTCGGTGGCATTGGCGAGATCCTCCAGATACATCGCCTCCATCGCCTCGGCGAAGCCCTTGTCCTCGACGATGACGTCGAGCTCCCAGTTGGTGGCCCAGCTCGCGAAGTTGAGATTGGTGGAGCCCACCCGCGCCCAGCGCCCGTCGACCACGGCCGTCTTTGCGTGCAGCATCGAGCCGTTCCATTCGAACACCCTGATGCCCGCCTCGATAAGCGAGCGGTAGCCCGCGCGAACGATGGGCTGCAGAGCCGGTACATCGCTGGACCCCGGCACGAGCAGGCGCACGTCGACCCCGTCGCGCGCCGCTTCGCCGAGGGCCTGCACGTAGGACGTGGTGGCGACGAAATACGCGTCCGTGAGCCAGAGGTTGCGCTGTGCGGTGGCGGCGATGAACTGATCCACGCGATAGGTGCGGAACATGCCGGGCTCGCCGCTGATCAGCCGTGCCGCCACACTGCCCGCCTGCGGGATCTCCTCGGCGACGGGCAGTTCCGACTTGGGGATCGCCCGCATGCCCGCGAGAACCCAGCTTTCCGCAAAGGCTGCATCGAGATCGGCGACCATGGGGCCTTCCACCGAGATGCCCGTGTCGCGCCAGGGTTCGGACTCCTTGCCGCCTTCCCAACTGTCCGAGATGCACAGGCCCGACACGAAGCCGATGCGGCCGTCCACGGTGATCAGCTTGCGGTGGTTGCGCCGGATCCAGAACGGGTCCGTCAGGCGGGGCGGGTTGAACACCCGCGCCTCCACACCCGCTTCCCGCAGCCGCTTCCAGAAGGGGGGGAGGGCGCGGAAGGACGAGCCGAGCCAATCGTAGAGAACGCGGACCTTCACGCCGGCCAGCGCCCGCTCGATCAGGGCTTGGGCGAACATCCGGCCGGTCTCGTCGTCCGCGATGATGAAGTTCTCGAAATGGATCACGCGTTCCGCCGAGCGGATCGCCTCGAGCCAGGCGGGATAATTCTCCTTGGAGTTCTTGAGCAGCCTGATCGCGTTGCCATGGCGCAGGTCGCTGTCGGCGATGCGTGAGAAGGCGCGCTCCATGCGGAGCTCGTCGAGGGCAGCGCGATAGGGTTGAAGCGTCGATCCAGGCTGGTTCGTCAAGAGATTCATGACCTTTCAACGCACGAGGCAGGTATTCGGCTCATGATGAGCGCGGGCGAAGCCGTTCCGGCTTCACTTCCTGTTAACCCTAAGCGGAAGTTCCACAACTTGGCCATAATTCACCTTAATCCCGGCTTCTCCCACAAGGTTGACGGAACCCTCCTTTAACCATCCGCCCGATATGAAAGACACAACGTTCGGCAAACGTGTGTGTAAGGAGTATTGCCAAATGATGTCGCTGCGCGCCGTCAAATTCGCCGCTGCCATTGTCCTCGCTCTCGGGGCGGCAGCGTGTTCTTCCAACAAAGATGGCATGGCCGATGGATCCGGCGGCTTCGGCGCCGGTGGTGCCGCGACCCCCGGCAGCGCCCAGGACTTTGTCGTGAACGTGGGCGACCGGGTGTTCTTCGAGACCGACTCGACCGACCTCACCCCCACCGCCGTCGCCACCCTCGACAAGCAAGCCCAGTGGCTGCAGCGCTACCCGAACTACACCTTCATCGTGGAAGGCCATGCCGACGAGCGCGGCACCCGCGAGTACAACTTCTCGCTCTCGGCCCGCCGCGCCCAGACCGTGCGCGACTACCTGATCTCGCGCGGCATCCCCGGCAACCGCTTCCGCACCGTGTCCTACGGCAAGGAGCGCCCGGTGGCGGTGTGCAACGACATCTCCTGCTGGTCCCAGAACCGCCGCGCGGTCACCGTCCTCGGTGGCGCCAGCTCGTAATCGTCGGGCTGAAGGGTCGTGAAACCGCAGAGCGCCGCCACATTATCGCCGTGGCGGCGCTTTTGTGTTATCGGCACTCCTCGCATCCGACCTCAAACGGGAACCAGCATGTTACGACGCCTCCTCGTCTTTTTCGCCCTGGCGTTCGCCTGGGCAGCGCCCGCCGCCGCGCAGGATGCGGCCGATGCCATCGTGCGCCTGAACCGCCTCGAGAACCAGATGCGCCAGCTGTCTGGCCAGCTCGAGCAGCTCGACTACGAGAACCGCCAGCTGAAGGATCAGCTCCGCAAGTTCCAGGAGGACGTGGAGTTCCGCTTCCAGGAAATCGGCGGCCGCGGCGGCTCCAAGCCCGCCCCGTCCGCCACGCCGGCGCCTCGTCCCGCGCAGCCGCAGGCTCAGACGCCGCCTCAGCGCCGCAGCGACGTGTTCGATCCGTCCCAGGATCCTTATGCCCCGGGCGCTCCGCGCCCGCTGGGCACCACCCCTCCCTCTGCGCCCCTGGCCGATACCGAGCTGGGCGGGCAGGGCGGGCAATTCGCCGATATCGGTGAGTTGATCCAGGAAGAGGAGGCAGCCCCCGGTGCCTTCGGCGGCGGAATGCCCCTGCCGCAGGGGGCGCTTCCGGCCCGGCCCGGCCCGAGCGTCGCAGCGACCAGCATGGGCGATCCCCGGGCCGATTTCGACGCGGCCTACGCGGCCTTCTCGCAGAGGGATTATGACCAGGCCGAGATGGGCTTCCGCCGCTTCCTCCAATCGAATCCCCGCGATGGGTTGGTGCCCGAGGCCACGTTCTGGCTCGGCGAGACCTATCTGCAACGGGGTCGCTACAGGGAGGCCGCCGAGCAGTTCCTGAACGTCTCCGCCGACCATCCGAGCGCCGCCAAGGCACCCGATTCCATGCTCCGTCTCGGCACGGCTCTCAACGGACTGGGCGCCCGCGACCGGGCCTGCGCCGTCTTCGCCGAACTCGACCGCAAGTATCCGCAGGCTCCCGCCAACGTGCGCCAGGCCTCCGAGCGCGAGCAGAAGCGCAACAAGTGCATCTGACGGGCGATCAGTCGAGCACCCGAACCGTGGCCGCTCCTACGCCTGACGACCTGCTCCCGGCCTGTGATCCGGAGCCCCTCTTTTCCAACCTGAACCATGCCACGGGCATTCTGGCCGCGGTTTCCGGCGGACCCGATTCCATCGCCCTGATGCATCTGCTCGCCCGCTGGGGCTCCGAGCACCGCCCGGCCCTCCTGGTCGCCACCGTGGACCATGGCCTGAGGCCAGAAGCGGCCGAGGAAGCCGCCTTCGTTGCCCGCGAGGCTGCGGCCCTGGGCCTGTCCCATCGCACCCTCGCCTGGACGGGAGACAAGCCCACGACCGGTCTGCAGGATGCCGCGCGGGAGGCGCGCTACCGCCTGCTGGTCCAACTGGCCCGCGAGGCCGGAGCATCTCACCTGATCACCGCCCACACGCTGGACGATCAGGCGGAGACGATCCTCATGCGCCTCGCCAAGGGCTCGGGGCTCAACGGCCTGAAGGGCATGCGCCGGGAGCTGAGCCGCGACGGGATCACCCATGCACGACCCCTGCTCGACTGGCCGAAGGCGAGGCTCGTCGAGCTCTGTCGGCGGAACGGCTGGGGATTCGTGATCGATCCGTCCAATGCGGACGAGCGCTTCGCCCGTGTGCGATGGCGCAGGCTGATGCCCCTTCTGGCCGAGGAGGGGCTGACGGCGGGTCGTTTGGCGCTGCTGGCGGAGCGGGTTGCTCGGGCGGAAGAGGCTCTGGAGATCAAGGCCCGCCAAGCCTTGGAGGCTGCAGGCCCGGCGGCGGAAGAGGGGGAGTTCTCCTTCCGGGCGGCCTGCCTCACCGGGGAGCCGTTCGAGATCAGCCTGCGGATTCTGGAACAGGCTCTGGGCCGGATCGGGCTCGAAAGCAGCCGCCTGCAGCGGCTCGAAACCTGCCTGGGACGTCTGCGTGCGGCGATCTCGGCGGGGAGGGGGGTGCGCCTGACGATCGGGGGGGCTCTTCTTCACCTCGACCGGGTCGGGCGCCTGAGGCTCCGGCCGGAACCGCCCCGCTCGCGTGGCCGTTAGCCAATTCTCTTAGCCAAGACCTACGGATGATGCCGTATGCACGCCGCATTCCCTTGGCAATGGGAAACGGTGTGCCTACATTGAGTTTAGCCGCATGGGGAGATTTTATATCCTTCTCGTGCTTCATCTCCCTCTGGGGCAGAACCTGATCCGATGAATTCAAATTTCCGCAACTTCGCCTTGTGGGTTGTCATTTTCCTGCTGGTGCTGGCGCTCGTCACCCTTTTCCAGAGCCCAGGCCAACGCGGCGGCGGCAGCGACATCGCCTACAGCCAGCTCCTGAATGACGCCGATGCCGGGCGCATCACGAGCGTCATCATCTCCGGCCCGGAGATCAGCGGCACCTATAACGACGGCCGTACCTTCTCGTCCTACGCGCCCAACGACCCCAACCTGGTCGCGAAGCTGCAGCAGAAGGGCGTCCAGATCACGGCCCGTCCGCAATCCGATTCGACCCCTTGGTTCATCGCCGTTCTCATGAACATCCTGCCCATCGCGCTCTTCATCGGCGCCTGGGTGTTCCTGTCTCGGCAGATGCAGAACGGCGCCGGCCGCGCCATGGGCTTCGGCAAGTCGAAGGCGAAGCTTTTGACGGAGGCGCATGGCCGGGTGACGTTTGACGACGTGGCGGGGATCGACGAGGCGAAGGAGGATCTGCAGGAGGTGGTGGAGTTTCTGCGCGATCCGCAGA
>JAPSLB010000050.1 GCA_031181145.1 Microvirga sp. | reverse complement strand
CGTTCCGCTCCAGCTGCCGGCCACCTGGAAATCGCCCCCGGTGGCGTTCCGGCTGGTCGAACTGCCCCCGCCGCGCCACTCCACGCCAATCCCGCAGCCCGCCCCGAAACCATAGACATATGGGCCGTCAGGGACCGAGCGCCGAACGGCGCGGTTGGGTCAAAGAAGTAACGTCAGGTATATCCCTGACCCGCTGAAAGGGTTGGCGACCCCTGCAGGGCTCGAACCTGCGACCTACTGCTTAGAAGGCAGTTGCTCTATCCAGCTGAGCTAAGGGGCCGTCGAGCCAGAGGCCTGGACCTCAGTGAGTCCAGGGGCCGACGCGATTAAACTTGAAGTTGTCGGAATAGGAAATCGCACGCCGCTTGATTTCGTGGGGTTCCTCGACCCGGTATGCAATGCCCTCGCGCTCGGCATAGGCGATCGCCTCCTCCTTGGAATCGAACCACAGGCGAATCTGCTGGCGGGTATCGCCCGAGCTGGTCCAGCCCATGAGGGGCTCGATCACGCGCGGCTTGTCCTGCTCGAAGACGAGCAACCATTGCTTGGTCCGGGCCATGCCGGACTGCATTGCGGATTTGGACGGCTTGTAAATCCGGGCAGGCATCGGTCTTTGCACTCTCTCTAAGAGTTCAGCCGGTGAGAATGGTCGGGGCGGCAGGATTTGAACCCGCGACCCTCTGCTCCCAAAGCAGATGCGCTACCAGACTGCGCTACACCCCGATGCTTCCAACGGCTTGGTTTCTCTAGCGATTTGAGAACCCATGTGCAAGCCCCAAGGTTGCATCATCAGAACATAAAGGAACCCATGGGAGCGGTGTTCCTGTGCCAAACTTCGCCCTAGCCGGGAAAAGCCCACCCCTCTGTCCTGCCTTGCACTGGGAGGCTTAGTGCAAGGAGCTAACCTTCACGATTCTTAAATCGCACTTCGCGTAAACCGTTTATGGAACTCGGTGAAACCGTGCTATCATGTTGCGAGGGGCATACTCTTGGATGAAAGGAGGCTGCCGTGGGCACACCTATCCAGAGGCTCTGGCAACATGTCTCCCATTTGCCAATCTTAGGCTTCCTCCGTGGTCGCGAACCTGTCTCCGAACTGCCAAAAGCTTCGGACAAGGTTGCATTGGACAAGGTCGCAGTCACGTTCAAGGAATGCGAGGGAGTCTGCGGACCGACGGCCGAACAGATCCAGGCGAAGGAACGCGAGCGAGCAGACCGGTTCAAAGGCGATCAACTCCTGCCGATCATGGGGCTAGGAGGAGGGTCACCAAGTCCCCCGTCTTGAATGCCGAATTTCCGAGAAGGCGCTTTATAGAACGTAGAGGTCAGTTGAAGATCGCTCCGAGTGATAGAACCAATCAGTGAAGGTCTAGAGCGCGTCAAGAGCGGACGTTCGCGATAGGTAAGAGTGTCAACTTAGATAAGCAGGTGTGAGCACTTCATTGTAGGAACTAAACTGACAGCGCCCTCACCTCTCCCCTTGCTCTGGATGGATAGCGAATGCCTGTCGCCGCTGAGCAGAAAGCCTTTACCCAAAAGACGGGAAGGTTATCTGCGCTTCCATCGACCGGGGAGTGATCGCCATCCGGGGCCTGAAGCGCAAGCGAGACCCTTCCTCCCGAACCCATGCTCCCTTCTTGAATGAGCGCATCGTTTGGAGCGGACCCGAAGGGCCGCGTCAGCGAAAACCGGGCCCACTTTTCCGCACGATGCGCTAGCGCTCGAACGGTCGCCCTGGGAGAGCAAACCGGGAACGTGAGCTTGACACTGCTCCGAAATGTGCAGGGGCGGGCGTGCCCGGACGCGATCTATCGCTTGAAAAGCGGATGCTCTACCCGGTCTCCGGGCTTGATCCCGAGCTTGGCCGCCGTACCGGCATTCAGTTCGAGAACGGCAAGAACCGGTTCACCGGACGAGATGGTGCGGGTCGAGAGAGGCTCGGTATTGGCCGCGATGCGGGCGATCGTGCCATCGGGGCGAATGAACAACATGTCCAGAGACAGATAAGTGTTCTGCATCCACATGGAGACCGGCTCGACGCGTCCAAAATCGAACAGCATACCTCGATCAGGTGCCATGGAACGGCGGAACATCAATCCCTGGGCCCGGTCCGCGTCATTACGGGCGACCTCCACCTGAAAGGTCTGCTTCTGCCCCCCCTGCGTCACGATGGACAGGGACTCAAGAGCCTGAGCATAGGCCGCCCCGGCCAGGGTGATCACAAAGCCGAGGGCCGGGAGAGCCGGACGGAAACGCTGGAACACGAAAGAGGCCTGTCAGTGGGAATGCGGCAGGGCCATTTCCGCAAGGCGGACTTCGGCGGCCATGAGCCCCTTCGAGCCG
Source organism: Microvirga sp. (assembly GCA_031181145.1). Taxonomy (GTDB): domain Bacteria; phylum Pseudomonadota; class Alphaproteobacteria; order Rhizobiales; family Beijerinckiaceae; genus Microvirga. The sequence continues at coordinate 27,278 of JAPSLB010000050.1, read as the reverse complement.
TCCCCGAAGCGCACGAAAACCCGCTCGCCCGGCTTCAGTTCGGCAATGCCGTAGCGGCGCAGGGTCTCCATGTGCACGAAGATATCGGGCTTGCCCTCTCCCTGGGTCAGGAAACCGAAGCCGCGCAGGCGGTTGAACCACTTCACGACAGCCGGCTCCAGACCGCTCGTCGGGACCACTTGGACATGAGTACGGGGCAGCGGCAACTCCGACGGGTGCAATGCCGTCGACTCATCGAGCGAGATGATCCTGAAAGCCTGCAGCCCCCGGGGGCGCTGGACAGCCTCCACCACGATCCGAGCACCTTCGTTGGCTGCCTGGTAGCCGTCCCTGCGAAGGCAGGTCACGTGCAGGAGAACGTCGGGCATGCCGTTATCGGGCACGATGAAGCCGAAGCCCTTGGCGACGTCGAACCACTTGATCCGGCCGCTTACCTGAATGAGTTCGAGGGAGTTCTCCTCCGCAGGGGTCTGTGCGACCTCGCGGCGACCTTGATCGAAAGAGGAGTTTTCCTCTCGAAAATTGAAGGAGTTGGAGCCGAAATCGCTAGTCATGAATAAACCCGAACTCGAATCAAAAACCCGATTCTTAAAAAGAGGATAACATCGTCCTGAATCAGGGGAAGCCGGAAACACGATCTAAAATGCGATGAATTTTTGGGCATCTGCCGAGAGCATTGAAATCATGAGACAAATGCCGAAAGAACCGATCCGATTTCTGCATGGATCACCAGATCGGCCATGCCGTCGAGCGGCGTCGGTTCCCGATTGACGATCACGAGCTGTGCCCCGTTCTCTTTGGCGAAGACAGGAAAGGCAGCGGCCGGATAAACCACCAGGGAGGACCCCACGACGAGACAAAGATCGCAGATCGCCATGAGCTTCTGCGCCCGCCGCATCGGCCCTTCCGGCATCGACTGGCCGAAGGAAATGGTGGCGGATTTCAGGATGCCGCCGCAATTGACGCATTCGGGCGGATCGCCGCTCGCCTCGAATTGCCGTCTGATCCAATCGAGCTCGTGGCGGCGCCCACAGGACAGGCATGCCGCATAGGTTCCGTTGCCGTGCAGTTCGACGACCTGCTCCTCGGACAGTCCGGAGGCCTGGTGAAGCCCGTCGATGTTCTGCGTGATCACCGCCGGCATGCGCCCCGATGCTATGAGCGAAGCGATGCCGAGATGTCCCCGGCTGGGCCGCGCGTCACGATAGAGGTCGTCCATAACGAACTTGCGCCGCCATGCCTCACGCCGCGCCTCAGCGCTTTGAAGGAAGTGTTCGAACGGGATCGGTTTGTTCCGCATCCAGGGACTGTCGGCGGAGCGGAAGTCCGGAACACCGCTCTCCGTCGAAATGCCCGCTCCCGTGAAACCGGCCACGATCCGGGCTTCTTGAATCATTTCCTGCAGTCTGGCGATTGACGGCGCGAGCTTCTCGGTCATGTCACTGATATAAGCCGTTGCCCCTTGGATAGAAGCACCATGCAACAACAGGAACCAGCCTCAGGTGAATGACGATCTTCCCCAGGTCGAAACCGTTGGGAGCCCCCGCCCGATATACGTGGAAGCTCGGCAATCTCAGGTCGCCGCGTCTCAGAGGTGGGATGCCATCGACGTTGCGCGCGGCCTCGCGATCGTGGCCATGATCGTTTATCATTTCAGCTGGGATCTCAGTTTCCTGCGGCTCATCGAGACCAACATTCTCCAGGTCCCCGAATGGCGCTGGTTCGCACGAGGGATCGCCGGCTCGTTCCTGCTGCTCGCCGGAGTGAGCCTCGCTCTTGCTCATGCGCAGGGCTTTCGTCCTCTCCAGTTCCTGAGGCGTCTCCTGAAGGTCGGAGGCGCGGCTCTGGCCGTGACACTCGTCACGTTCTTTGCATTCCCCGACAGCTATATCTTCTTCGGAATCCTCCACTGCATTGCAGCATCGAGCGTGCTGGCTCTCCCGTTTCTGCGTTTGCCGTTTGCCCTCATCTTGCTCGCTGCGGCCTTTTTCCTCGTGGGACCGTTGCTGTTCACGAGCCCAGCGCTCGATGCACCTTATCTGGACTGGCTGGGACTCGGCGCCGCTGAGCCGACGACGAACGACTACGTGCCCATTTTTCCGTGGTTCGGGATGGTCCTGGTCGGGGTCGCTCTCGGCAAGGCGCTATTGCCCCAGAAGACTACCTTGAGCGTGGCGCGCTGGCGGGCGCGGAATGCTCTGGCCAGGCCCCTCGTGTGGGCCGGACGAAAGAGCCTGCCGATCTACCTCATCCATCAGCCCGTCCTGCTCGCGCTCCTCTACGGGGCTCTCCAGATCACCGGCCCCAATCCCGCTGCCGAGGCCAGCCCTTTCATGAAGGACTGCGTCGCGACCTGCCTCATGCAAAACGCCGAAGCCGCGACCTGCCGCTCCGTCTGTTCCTGCACCGTCGACGCGCTTCGCCAGGGCGATCTCTGGAGGAAAGTACTCAGCGGCAGCACGACGGCGGACGACGAGGTGCAGATTTCGCGCGTGGCACAGCAATGCCTGCGGCGCCCTCCGTCCTGAGGCTGCATTCGGCGGCCCGCCGGGCAGGACCCTGCGCTTTCAGACTGGAATGAGGGACGGCCATCAGACCGCGGGAAAGCGCCTCGTCCACCGGAAAGCCAAGGGCGAACCTATGCTGTTCCCAAAGGTAGCTTGCAAGATACCGGACAATTGCTACAGTATAGCAACAAATACGAAGAACCATTACCCGTGTACTCAACGTAAGCCGCTGCAGAGGCACACAATGACTTATCAGCTGGAAGCGGAGATTTCTCGTCAGGTCGTCGATCTCTGCAAGTGGATCAGCGAAGGTAGCGTCCCCCGTATCGAATTGAGCATGTCTCTGACCCGTGACCTGCGGTTCGACTCGATACAGCTCATGCAGTTCTTCTCCGGCATTGAAGAGCTCTACGGGAGCTTGGCCCTTGAAGATTGGTTCATTGAGTATTCCTCCGGCGCGCGCGACACCATTGGCAGCGTTGTGAGCTACATCGCTCATGCGTTGCCCTTTGCAAAGAGCGAGTTCGCCGATGATGCTCCCTTTCGTAGCCAACCTCCGAAATGATCCGACCTGCCCCACCCGTTCCCGAGCAGAGCCCCGATCTGCCGTCTCTCGGAGACAGGCGCTCAGGCGCTGGCGCTGGAACTGTCCGAATGCGCGGGTGCCCTCATGATTCAGAGCCCGAGCGTGAAGAGAGCTCCGTGCGGGTTTGATCGAGGATCGGATGAAAGCCCCTATGACATCGGCCACGGACGGCCGGCCAAACGACAGAAAGTTTGCTGCGCTTGGCGCTCCGGTCCAATACCCGCAACCTCATCACGGCGGCCGGAGCGGGATGCCGCGGATCGCATACTCGGCAAGTATGACGGACAGCCAGCCCGGCAGTTGCAAAAAAGCCGAGGCAAAGCCCAAAACCCGCTGGAAAACCATCACGACTTTTGCGTTAAGCTCGCATGAGCGACGCAATCGTTCTTGAGAGGTGCTGTCTTGTTGCGGGACTATCTGACCGATCTTCCCCTGGTCGCGATTCTTCGCGGATTGCGGCCTGAGATGGCCGAGGCAGTCGGCTTGGCTCTGGTCGAGGCCGGCTTCCGCATCATCGAGGTTCCGCTGAACTCGCCGGATCCGTTCCGAAGCATCGACATCCTGGCGAAGACCATGCCGGACGACGTTCTCGTCGGCGCAGGAACCGTACTCGATCCGGAGCACGTCAACGGCGTCCGAGATGTCGGCGGCAAGCTCATCGTCATGCCGCACAGCGATCCGGACGTCATCCGCCGGGCGAAGGAACACGGCATGATATGCACGCCGGGTGTCGCCACGCCAACGGAGGCCTTCATGGCACTGAAAGCGGGCGCCGATGCAATCAAAATCTTTCCGGCCGAAGGGGTTCCGCCGGCAGTCGTCAAGGCTTGGCGGGCGGTGCTGCCGAAAGATGCGATCGTTCTGCCCGTCGGCGGAATCAAACCCGGCAATATGAAGCCTTATGTCGATGCTGGCGCCGATGGGTTCGGTCTTGGCTCTGCCCTCTTCACCCCGGCCATGTCCCTTGAGGACATTGTGCACAATGCGCGCGCCTTCGCGGCCGCATGGAAGGATCTCCGCTCGGGCTGAGGCTCCTTTTCCTTCGCCGGAACCGCCACGTAGCGCCTGCGTTCACACCGCAAAGGCTTGCATAGGAGTTCCACGCATGAAGAAACTGGCATTCGTCTTGGCCGCCTCCGTCCTGAGCACGGCGGCCTTCGCGCAGGACACCACGACCACGATCAAGAAGGAGGAAGGCCTCCTCGGCAGCACGACGACGATCGAGCAGAAGCGCGAGCCGAGCACGACCTCTTCCACAACGGTAACGACCGATTCAGACGTAGGCTGCACGACCGAGACCAAGCAGAAGACCGACGAGTTCGGTGACACCACGACGAAACGGACGACCGAGTGCTGACCGCACCTGATCGGAAGGCAAAGCCCGGCATGCGCCGGGTTTTTTTCGCAGAGGGCCTCAGCGGCGCTTGCCGCCACGCCCTCCGCGGAAGAACGGTACCGTCAGCAGACGGCGGCCCGTCTCATCCACGATCTCGAGCTCGATATTGCCCGCATCGCTCAATTCCTCGCGCAGCTCCTCCACCGTGGCGATGGCCTCTGCGCGGGCCGCTTCAAGATCAGGCAGTTCGATGCCTTCATCATCCTCATCGACATCGTAACCATCGCGAATGTTGAAGAAAAAGCGAGGCATGGCGGAACGCTCGAGAATAGGGAGACGGCGGGAAAACGCCTTTCACTTCGGCAGGTTCACTCTAAGGGCAACGAGCCTCTCTTTGACACCGGAATCTTCGTGCAGGGCCAAGTTCTGCAGCACATATTGGCGGGACCGGCGGCGTGGAGCCTTTTCGAGGTCTCGTGCGTTGAACGACTCGCCAAGGGTTCGTGCGGGAAAACCGCTTAGGATGTGCCATGCTTCATCGATCCCTTGCCGTGCTGTGTGCTCTCGGCGGCTCCGTCCTATTGGCTCCCACCGAAAGCCTCGCTCAGACTCAGGCCTCGTGCGGGCCGCGTCATGAAATCGTGAAACTGCTCTCTGATCGATACAAGGAAGATCCCGTCGGCATCGGCCTTTCACAGCCGGGTCAGGTGCTGGAGGTCTTCGCCTCGCAAGCCGGAACCTGGTCGATGGTCATGACCATGCCGGATGGGAAAGCCTGTCTGATCGCAGCCGGCGACAACTGGGAAATGGTGACGAGGGTCAAAGGCAACCCCATCTGAGGTTGAGAATCCTTCGCAGACCTGCCGACGTTCATGACACGAGGAGAAGAAGAGTGGCGCGCCCTAGGGGAGTCGAACCCCTCTTTTCTGCGTGAAAGGCAGATGTCCTAACCGATAGACGAAGGGCGCGCTGTGCTTCGAGGCGTTGCCCCTGAAGTGGGCGGACATATAGATGGGTTCTTGACGCACCGCAAGCGTCAGTTTCGAATTATTCAGGCTTTGCCGCATCCATGATGCGCAGCTCGGCCTTTTCCTGTCCGCCCCACCGGTCGATCGAGAGCGTCCCTGCCACATGGAGAGTGTTTCCGATGGCGTCGGAGAGCGCATTTCCAAGGGGCTGACCTGCCGCGCGAAAAGCGATTCCACCGATGAAGCTGCCGTCGCCGCCGCGCAGTTTCACCCGCATATGCCCGCCGCTGCCGACCTCCCTCGCCTCAATGATACGATGCTGTGGAAAGACGAACATGGGTTCGGGCTGGCCTGAGCCGAATGGCCCTGCCCGCTCCAGAGCCGTCACGAGCGCAGGCTGAGCACCCGCTGCCGTGAGCGTGGCATCGACCGCGAAGCGGTCGTTCAGGCGCATGGTGCCGACAGGCTCGTTCAGCCTGTCCGTCACGAAGGCCAGGAAACGATCGAGGTCTTCAGCCCGGATCGTCACCCCCGCCGCCATGGTATGTCCGCCCCCCTTGATGGCGATGCCCGCCTCCACCGCCGCACGGACGGCATGGCCCAGATCGACGCCGGGCACGGAGCGTCCCGAGCCCGTGGCCGTACCGTCCGGGTTGAGGGTGAAGGCGAAGGCGGGACGCCGGAAGCGCTCCTTGGTGCGGGCGGAAATGAGCCCGACGACGCCCGGGTGCCACTCTGCGGAAGCGGTTACGAGCACCGGCTGGTCGGGCGCCTTCTCGAGCGCCATCATGGCCTGGGCCTCGGCCTCCTGAACCGCGACCACCTCGATGGCCTGGCGCTCCCGGTTCAGCCGGTCGAGTTCTGCGGCGATCCGCCCCGCCTGAACCGGATCTTCGGTCAACAGAAGGCGCGAGCCGAGCGCCGCATCGCCGATGCGCCCCCCTGCGTTGATGCGCGGCCCGACGAGATAGCCGAGATGCCAGCATTCCGGAGCGCCCGTCAGCCCCGCCGTATCCAGAAGCGCCGCCAAGCCCAGGCGGCGGCGGTTGCGCATGACGGCGAGTCCCTGGCGCACGAAGGCGCGATTCAGCCCGACGAGCGGCACCACGTCGGCGACGGTGGCGAGGGCCACGAGATCGAGGCTGCCCATCAGGTCCGGCTCGGGCCGGTTGTGGAAGAGCCCCCGTGCGCGCAAGACCCGATTGAGGGCGACGAGGAAGAGAAACACCACCCCGGCCGCGCAGAGATGCCCCAATCCGGAGAGATCGTCCTGCCGGTTCGGGTTCACGATGGCGAAAGCCTCGGGCAGGCGCTCGGGCGCCTGGTGGTGGTCGAGCACGAGGGAGTCGAGGCCGAGGCGCTTAGCCTCCGCAAGCGGATCGATGCTGGCCGTGCCGCAATCGACCGTCACCAGGAGGTCGGCCCCCTGCTCCCTCAGCGCGCGGATGGCGTCGACGTTCGGACCATAGCCCTCCGTAATCCTGTCCGGGATGTGGATCGCGTAGGAGATGCCGCACGCGCGCAGATACTCGGCCAGGAGAGCGGCGCTGCAGGCCCCGTCCACATCGTAATCGCCGAAGATCGCGACCTTTTCTCCCCGCATGACGGAATCCGCGAGCCGGCTGGCCGCAATTTCCATGTCGGTCAGCACATGCGGGTCGGGCATCAGATCCCGCAGGCGGGGATTGAGAAAACCTTCCGTCTCGTGGATGCCGACGCCGCGTCCGGCGAGCACCCGCGCCAGGATATCAGGCACGCCATGGGTCTGTGCGATGGCGAGCGCAATGGCGCTCTGGGCGGCGCTGCAGCGCTCCACCCAGGTGCGGCCAAGGGCGGAATGGGTCACGCCCAGAAAGGGTTTCGGTAGGGAAATTGGCGATGATTCGGTCACAGCATGAGTATTAACCATGAAAATGTGGTCAAAACACCCTGCGATACTGGATGAAGCCGCTGCGGGAGGCCACCCTATCGTAAAGCGCCTGGGCCGCCGTGTTGGTTTCATGCGTCAGCCAATAGACCCGGCTCGCTCCATCGGTCTGCGCCCGCTCGTAGACGGCCTCGATCAGGGCGCGCCCAACGCCGCGTCCTCGCGCCTCTTCCGCCGTGAAGAGATCCTGCAGATAGCAGTAATCGCCAACCGTCCAGGTGGAGCGGTGATAGAGATAATGCACGATACCGACGATCCTGCCGTCGAGCACGGCCACGAGGCCATGCATGGGTTCGGCCGGATCGTTGAGGCGCCGCCATGTCGTGTCCGTCGCCTCGGCGGAGAGCGTGGATTTGTAGAAGGTGAGATAACCCTGCCAGAGCAGCTCCCAGGCCTGCCGATCATCGGATCTGAAGGGGCGGATTTCGATCATGCGACTTCCTCAAACGCTCTCTTGCGATGGCCGCGTTCATTGCGGCCATCCCTTGAGCTCCGTTGCTTTCACAACGCGGATGACCAGACGAGCCCGGCCATGGCGAAGACGACACGGGCTCTATTCTCGACGAGCCTAATCCAGGTGGAACTTCGCGAGTTCGCGATGTTCGCCGTGGATGCGGCGCACGGTGCCGGTAGCAGAGCGGTAGACCACCGTCTCGGTCGTGATCACCTCCTTGCCGAAATGAACGCCCTTGAGCAGCGCCCCGTCGGTCACGCCGGTCGCGGCCACGATCACGTCGCCCCGCGCGAGGTCGGTCATGTCGTACTTCCTGTCGGGGTCGGTTACGCCCATCTGGAAGGCGCGGGAGCGCTTTTCCTCCGTGTCGAGGATCAGGCGTCCCTGCATCTGGCCGCCGATGCAGCGCAGGGCGCCGGCTGCGAGCACGCCCTCTGGGGCGGCGCCGATCCCGAGATACATGTCGATGCCTGTATCGGCGGGCTTCGTGGTGAAGATCACACCCGCCACGTCGCCGTCGGTGATCAGGCGGACACCGGCACCCGTCTTGCGGATCGCGGCGATGAGTTCGGCGTGACGCGGACGGTCCAGCACGAGGCAGTTGATCTCGTTCGGCTTCACGCCCTTCGCCTTCGCGAGAGCATGGATGTTGTCTTCAGGGGAAGCATCGAGATCGACGACGCCGGCGGGGTAGCCGGGACCGACGGCGATCTTGTGCATGTAGACGTCGGGTGCCGCCAGCAACGTACCGGCCTCGGCCATGGCCATGACGGCGATCGATCCCGGCATGTCCTTGGCGCAGAGAGTCGTCCCCTCCAGCGGATCGACGGCGATGTCCACCTTCGGCCCCTGCTTGTTGCCGACCTTTTCGCCGATGAACAGCATCGGCGCCTCGTCGCGCTCGCCCTCACCGATCACCACGGTGCCATCGATGGGGAGCTTGTTGAGTTCGCGGCGCATGGCGTCCACGGCAGCCTGATCCGCTGCTTTTTCATTGCCGCGCCCGCGCAGTCGGGCCGAAGCCACCGCCGCGCGCTCGGTGACGCGGACGAGCTCCATGGTCAGAATGCGCTCGATGATTTGCCCCGGTTGGACGGTAATGACTTGCGACATGGACGTGTCGTCTCCCTCTTGACGGTGATCGGCAGGCGCATGGGCCCGCCGGGTGTTTAATCACGCTCGATGCGAATGACTTGGGGCGGCTCGGCAATAAGACCATCCCCCGAGATCTTATCCAGCGCAGATCGAATCGAAGCTTCGGTCGCCGCATAGGTAATGAGGACCAGGGAAACGGGAGCGCCGGAGCGCCCATGGGGGTCCTGTGTGGCAGCCAATTCGGAGCGTTTTTGCAGGATGCTCTCAAGGGAAATGTCGGCCTCCGCCATGCGGGTCGCGACTCCGGCGGCAACGCCGGGCCGGTCGTGAACCGTGAGGCGGATGTAATAGCCGCCCTCGTGGCGCTGCATGGGAGCCCGGGGAGCTGCTTCCAGCTGACCGACCGGCTTGCCGAAAAGCGGCTGGGCCAGGCCCGCGGCCACATCCGCGATGTCTGCAACCACGGCGGAGGCGGTTGCGTCCCCTCCGGCCCCGGGGCCGATCAGCGTGAGCTCGCGCACCGCATCGGCATCAATGGTCACCGCGTTCGTAACCCCCATGACCTGCGCGATGGACGAGGTCTTCGGCACCATGGTCGGATGCACGCGCTGCTCGATTCCGGTTCCCGTGCGCTCGGCGACCCCGAGGAGCTTGATGCGAAAACCAAGCTCCTTCGCCATGGAGAGATCGAGGGGGGTAATGGAGGAGATCCCCTCGACATAGATTGCATCGGCATCGATCCTGGTGCCGAAGGCAAGGCTCGTGAGGATCGCGAGCTTATGGGCGGTATCGAATCCTTCCACATCGAAGGTCGGATCGGCCTCGGCATAGCCGAGGCGCTGAGCGTCCTTCAGGCATTCCTGGAACGTCAGTCCCTCCAGCTCCATTCGGGAGAGAATGTAATTGCAGGTGCCGTTCAGAATGCCGTAAAGGCGCGAGACCCTGTTGCCCGGCAGAGCCTCCCGCAGGGTCTTGATGATCGGGATGCCACCGGCGACCGACGCCTCGAAGGCGATGGACACGTCCTTGCTCTCCGCGAGCTTCGCGAGGGCGAGACCATGCTTTGCCAGCAGGGCCTTGTTGGCCGTGACCACATGCTTGCCGTGAGAGAGAGCCGTCCGGACCACCTCCAGGGCTGTCCCGTCGGCACCGCCCACCAGTTCGACCACGCAATCGACATCCGCCGACCGGGCGAGATCCACCGGATTATCGAACCAGGTGAGGCGGGAAACATCGATGCCGCGATCCTTCGACCGGTCGCGGGCCGACACGGCCACAACCTCGACAGGCCGCCCGCCCCTCTGGGCGACAGTCTCGTTCCGGCGCTCGAGGATCCGAATAACCGAGGCGCCAACGGTACCGAGGCCGGCGATGCCCACCTTGAGAGGACGTGTCACGGACGAAAGCTCCCTTCAAACCCGGGTTGCTCTTTACGACCGCCAAGCTCCCATGTCCATGCGGGCATGGAAACTTCGCCGGGCATCCCCGACCGCCTCGCCCTCAGGGCTCAGCCCCTGCGCACCATCGGCACGACGTTGTGCAGGATGTTGTCCGCGTTGTCGAAGAATTTGCGGATGTTGCGGGCGGCCTGCCGGATGCGCTGCTCGTTCTCCACGATGGCGATGCGGACATAATCGTCCCCGTGCTCGCCGAAGCCGATACCCGGAGCCACAGCCACATCGGCCTTTTCTACCAACAGCTTGGAGAATTCGAGGCTGCCCATGCAGCGGAACTTCTCCGGGATCTGGACCCAGGCAAACATGGAGGCATTGGGGGCCGGAATGGGCCAGCCCGCCTTCTCGAAGGCATCGACCAGAACGTCGCGGCGCCTCTTATAGGTGGCGCGCATCTCGCGGATGCAGTCGTCGGGGCCGTTGAGAGCCGCCGTCGCCGCCACCTGGACCGGAGTGAAAGCGCCGTAATCGAGATAGGACTTCACCCGGGCGAGCGCCGCCAGGAGACGCTCGTTGCCGACCGCGAAACCAATGCGCCAACCCGCCATGGAGAAGGTCTTGGACATTGAGGTGAACTCAACCGCCACGTCGATGGCGCCAGGGATCTGAAGGATCGACGGCGGCGGATCCTTCTCGTCGAAATAGACTTCCGAATAGGCGAGGTCGGACAGCAGGATCAGTTCGTGCTTCTTCGCGAAGGCCACGAGATCCCGGTAAAAGTCGAGGGACGCCACATAGGCCGTGGGATTCGACGGGTAACAGACCACGAGCGCCACCGGCTTCGGAATCGAGCGCATCACGGCGCGTTCCGCGGCCACGAAGAAGTCCGGCGTGGGCTCGGCGGGAACGGAACGGATGACACCGCCCGCCATGAGGAAACCGAAGGCGTGGATCGGGTAGCTCGGGTTCGGCACGAGGATCACGTCGCCCGGCTCGGTGATCGCCTGGGCCATGTTGGCGAAGCCCTCCTTGGAGCCCAGGGTCGCCACTACCTGGGTGTCGGGATTGAGCTTCACGCCGAAGCGACGCTCGTAATAGCCGGCCTGCGCGCGGCGCAGGCCGGAAATACCCTTCGAAGCCGAGTAACGGTCCGTGCGCGGCTTGCCGACGGTCTCCACCAGCTTGTCAATCACATGCTGCGGAGCCGGCAGGTCGGGATTGCCCATGCCCAGATCGATGATGTCCGCACCATTGGCACGGGCGGCGGCTTTGATGCGGTTGACCTGCTCGAAGACATAAGGCGGGAGGCGCTTGATGCGGTAAAAATCAGACATGGTTCTGTCCTCGAGCGGAATCGGATGAAACCGGTATAGATTCTAGCGATCGGGATTGGAATTCGTCGTCCGGGCGGGTCTCTGCGGCTTGTTGACCGGCAGCTTCACCGGTTCGGGCGGAGGCGTTCCGCCCAGGCGGGCGGCGGCTGCCCCCGCAGCCTCGTTCCGGGTCCGGATAGCCTCGAGCTCCGCCTCCTCAGCCTTGACCTCGGCGGCAGACCGCGCGGGCGTGGGCCGCCCTTCCTCCGCGGTGCCGATCGGCATGTAATCCAAGCTTTGCGGGCGCGACCGCGCCACGAAGTCCGGCGTCGGCGCGGATTTCGGACCGGCCCCGACCGCAACGGCAATATCGCGGACAGGGTTGGAACCGCTTGTGCAGGCCGTAACGTTAGCAGCAACCAGCACTGTCAGCATGAGAGCCGAGGTGCGGGAAGCCGCAGGAAACTGGATACGCATTGTAGCTAACCTAAGAGATGACTGCACAGAGTGGGCCTCTAACGCTAAGATGCTCGAAATGCGCACCCTGGGCAATGGCGCGACATAGAGGGAGATCGCCTTATGGACAAGCCATACGGTGAAGAGAAGGTCCAATTCTCAGGCCCGGACTTCGAGGAGCTCTCTCGCAACATGGCCCGGTTCCTCGAAGGGGCCACGAAGGCGACGGCGGCCTGCCTCAAGCCGCTGGAGGAGCGTGGCACCCCTCCCGAAATCGCAAGCGACGCCTCCGAAGCGATCAGGACGTTGGGCCGCGTTGCGGAATTCTGGATGAGCGACCCGCAGAAGTCGCTGGAAGCACAGGCCCGCCTCGGCACCCACTTCCTCAATCTGTGGGCCGCGACGCTCAAGAAGGCACAGGGCGAACCCACCGAGCCGGTGGCGGAGCCTGACCCCAAGGACAGCCGTTTCAAGGATCCCGAGTGGTCGGTAAATCCCGTCTTCGATTTCCTGAAGCAGGCCTATCTGATTTCCTCCCGCTGGGCTGAGGACATGGTGGACGAGGCGGAGGGCCTCGACGAGCGGACCCGTCACAAGGCGCAATTCTATCTCAAGCAGATCTCAAGCGCCCTCTCGCCATCGAACTTCCTGCTGACGAACCCCGAACTTATCCGCGAGACGCTCAAGGAGAACGGCGCGAACCTCGCCCGGGGCATGGCGATGCTGGCGGAGGATCTCCAGTCGGGACGCGGCGAACTGAGAATCCGCCAGACCGACCCGAGCAATTTCAAGATCGGCGTGAACATCGCGACGACGCCCGGCAAGGTGATCTTCCGAAACGATCTGATCGAGCTGATCCAATACGAGCCGACCACGGAGCAGGTCCTCAAGCGCCCTCTCCTCATCGTGCCCCCTTGGATCAACAAGTACTATATTCTCGATCTCAACCCGGAAAAGAGCTTCATCCGCTGGGCGGTCGACCAGGGCCTCACGGTATTCTGCATCTCCTGGGTGAACCCTGAAGCGCAACATGCCGAAAAGGGTTTCGAACATTATATGCGCGAGGGCATCTTTGCGGCGCTCGAGGCGATCGAGCAGGCGACCGGCGAAAAGAAGGTGACGGCGATCGGCTATTGCGTCGGCGGCACTCTTCTGGCCGTCACCATGGCCTATATGGCGGCCAAGCGCGACAAGCGCATCGACAGCGCCACCTTCTTCACCGCGCAGGTAGACTTCACCCACGCGGGCGACCTGAAAGTCTTTGCCGACGAAGAGCAGATCCGCTCCATCGAGACCCAGATGAAGAAGAGGGGCTATCTCGACGGCTCGCACATGGCCAATGCTTTCAACATGTTGCGCCCCACCGACCTGATCTGGTCGAACGTGGTGAACGTGTACATGAAAGGTCGGGCCCCGACGGCCTTCGACCTGCTCTACTGGAACTCCGATTCAACGCGCATGCCCGCAGCGAACCATGCCTTCTATCTGCGCAACTGCTATCTCGAGAACAAGCTCGCCAAGGGAGAGATGGAGCTTGCGGGCGTGAGGCTCGATCTGAAGAAGATCAAGGTGCCGATCTTCAATCTCGCCGCGAAGGAAGATCACATCGCCCCTGCCCGCTCGGTCTTCCTGGGCTCGAAGGCTTTCGGCGGGCCGGTCGATTTCGTTGTCGCCGGCTCGGGCCATATCGCGGGCGTGGTGAATGCCCCCAGCAAGCAGAAATATCAGTTCTGGACCGGCGGCCCCGTCGAAGGCGAGCTGGACGACTGGCTGGCGAATGCCAAGGAGACTCCGGGCTCGTGGTGGCCCTATTGGTTCTCATGGATCGAGAAGCAGGCTCCCAAGAAGGTCGCCGCGCGCAGGCCAGGCGGCGGCGGGCTGGAACCGCTTTGCGAGGCACCGGGCACTTACGTCCTGGCAAAGGCCTGAGGCTGCCGGCTCGATGAGAGCCGCTTTCCCTTCGCGTGAATGCGGCCTCTTTCCTGGCCCGGGCTGCATTCTTCGCCCGCGCTGCGGATCCGATGCTCCCTTCTCGAACGAGCGCATCGTTTGGAGCGGACCCGAAGGGCCGCGTCAGCGAAAACCGGGGCCACTTTTCCGCACGATGCGCCAAAAGGCGTCCGAAATTCATATGCCCAAAGAAAAAGGCCGGCGTCACCGCCGGCCTTGTTGCGAATCTCTCGCCGCTCAGTACTTGCGGACGATTGGAGCCGGAATGGCCTTGGCCGGGTTGTCCCAGCGATATTTGACGGCCGCCGAGATGATGTCGACGTCCGAGTCCACGTCAGCCACGAACGGCAGGCCTTCGAAGTCCTGATGCCCGGGAAGGATGCGGAGATCCGTCTCCTTTGCGAAGATATGCGTATAGGCGATATCGAACGACAGCTGATCGCTCCACTGATATCCGAGACCGATTGAGGCCCAGATACGGTCGTTGTCAGGCAGACGGGTGGAGCGGATTTCCGTGTCGATCGGCGATTGCTCGTAAGCCACGCCAGCCCGCAGAACCCACTGATCGTTGAGCTTGTAGTCGAAGCCGAGGGAATAGAAGAAACCGTCGTCGTAATTGAGTGGAATGTCCGTGACGGTTGCTCCCGTGGGGCCGACCACAAGCGGCGTCTCAAGAATGCTCCAGTTCGTCCATTCGAAGCCCGCATGGACCGTCATTGCGGGTGTGACCACCTGCGAGATGCCGACGGTGACCTGGTCCGGGGTCTTCAGTTTCGCGGTAATCGGGAGCCGGGAGAACGGTCCGATGGAGCCGAAAGGAGCCGACAGCGTCCCCTCAAGCTCATGCTCGACCTGCGAACGGTAGCCAAGGCCGATCGTCGTGCCGGCAAAGGGGGTGATCGTTACGCCGGCCGTAAAGCCGAAGCCGATATCGTCGCCCTCAAGAGCCGCGCTGGGAGCGCCAGGCAAAACCGCGGAACCCGCAGGAGCGCCCGGGAACGGCACCGCCCGCTTCAGCGTGATGTCGAAATATTGGAGGGACGGGCCGACGGCGAAGGAGAACCAGTCGTTCACCTTGACGCCGATGACCGGGTTCACGTTCACCGAAAAGATCTTGGACGAGCGCGAGTAAAGCTGACCGGACCAGTTCGTCCGCGGATCGGTCACGAGGCCGTATGGCGAACTGGTGGACAGGCCGACCCACAGCCTGTCGTTGACCTGATAGGAGCCGTAGCTTGCCGGAACGATCGCGTCCTGGCCGATATCGCCAGACGCGCCGAACGCGAAGGTCGGGACGGACGGCAGCGGGTTGATGTAGACCCGGGGAATGATCAGGGATGCATGCCACTCGCTCTGCCAGCCCGGCGCCATCGTGATGACGGCGGGGTTCCAGTACATGGACGACAGACCGCCCGAACCGGAAGCGGCACCTGCGAAGGAGAAGCCCTGCGCCGTGGCGCTCTGCTCACGCAGGCCGAAGGCACCGGCCTGGGCACCGCCGTGAGCGGCCATGAGAGCTGCGACGGAGACGGCGGCGAGGGACAAAGAACGATTGAAACGGCTCATGGAAGATTCCTGCCCTTTTCTGTTTTTGCGGGAATCCCGCGTTGGCTCCACTGTGCCATGCTTTATTTCTGCCGCAATCTCCCCGTCCGGGCAGCAAGCCTGTTCCGAGACTGCTCAAACACTGTGCGACATTTCTGACGACTACATAAACACTCTAGAGAACATCTTTGATCAATACGGTTCACTACGATTGGTTCACATGTAAACAAAGGTATTCAAGTGCCATATTTGCAATTTTGCTGCATCTTCCAGTGCCGGGGAAATCCGGCGCTTTCTCCGGGCACGTGGCAAAACGGCAACAGATTTGAGACGAGAACATGCATTGTAGGCGAATGCGCATGCGCCAAATAGGAGCATGCCCTTACGACAGGAGAATTGGATGAAGCTGGTGAGATTTGGAGAGCCTGGGCGAGAGAAGCCGGGGATCGTCGATGCCCAAGGGCAAATCCGCGACCTCTCGGGTGCCATCCCGGACATTACAGGTGCAATCCTTTCGCAGGAGAGCCTCTCGCGCATTCGCAACCTCGATCCGAGCACTCTCCCGCTGGTGCCGCCCGGGCAGCGCCTCGGCGCCTGCGTCGGCCAAGTGCGGAACTTCATTGCGATCGGCCTGAACTATGCCGACCACGCCGCTGAGACGGGCGCTCCCATTCCGCCGGAACCCATCCTCTTCAACAAGGCCCCCTCCTGCATCGTCGGGCCGAACGACGACGTCATCATCCCCCGCAAGTCCCAGAAGACCGACTGGGAGGTCGAGCTAGCCATCGTGATCGGCGAGCATGCGTCCTATGTCGGAGCCAACGAGTCCCTGGAATTCGTGGCTGGATACTGCGTGTGCAATGACGTCTCCGAACGCGAATACCAGCTGGAGCGCGGAGGCACCTGGACCAAGGGCAAGGGCTGTCCGACATTCGGCCCGCTCGGGCCCTGGCTCGTGACCAGAGACGAAATTCCGGACCCGCAGAACCTCTCCATGTGGCTCGACGTGAACGGCGAGCGCATGCAGACGGGCTCCACCAGGACCATGATCTTCAATGTGGCCCAGATCGTCTCCTACGTCTCCCACTTCATGATCCTCGAACCCGGCGACGTAATCACCACCGGCACGCCTCCTGGCGTCGGCATGGGCATGAAGCCGCCGCGCTACCTGAAGGCAGGAGACGTCATGAGCCTCGGCATCGAAGGTCTCGGCGAACAGCGCCAGCGCCTGGTTGCCTTCGAGGACAACCCGCCGGATACCAGCAAAGGCCGGAAGGGACATTAGGACCGCCCGGATATTCCGCCGCCGTGACCGCCCCCGGGCCTGATCCGGGGACGGCCGCGCGATCCGGGAGATCGCAACGCTTCAGGCATCTGGATCACGGGCACGAGACCCGGACTGACAGAAGGGAAACGACCTCTTAGGCCAGGCCGAGCATGAGCTGGATATTCTGCACGGCGGCACCCGACGCCCCCTTGCCGAGGTTGTCGAGCCGCGCCACCAGCACGGCGTGATTGTAACTGTCGTGCTGGAAGACGAAGAGTTCCAGCCGGTCCGTGTCGTTGAGCGCCTCGGGCTCGATCCGCTCGATCTTCTTGCTCTCTAGGATCGTGGGCACCACGCTGACCAGCCCTCCGCCGTGGTAACGCTCCATGAGCGCCCTCTCGAGGTCCCTCGCCTTCGGCTTGCCCGGCAGCAGATCGAGATGAAGCGGCACGCTCACCAGCATGCCCTGACGAAAGTTTCCGACGGAGGGAATGAAGATGGGACGCCGGGTCAGGCCGGTATATTTCTGCAGTTCGGGCACGTGCTTGTGCTCGAAGCCGAGGCCGTACAGCTCGAAGGCCGGAGCCGTGCCGGCCTCGTAGGCCTCGATCATCGTGCGGCCGCCGCCGCTGTAGCCGCTCACCGCGTTCACGCTGATCGGGCAATCGGCCGGGACAAGGCCGGAATCGATGAGCGGCCGCAGGAGCGCGATGGCGCCCGTGGGATAGCAGCCCGGGTTGGCGACGCGATCCGCCGACACGACCGCCTGTCTCTGCCCTGAGGTCAATTCAGCGAAGCCGTAGACCCAGCCGGGCGCGACCCGGTGCGCGGTGCTCGCATCGAGGATCTTCGGCTTGCGGCCGCTCAAGCCATCGACGAGCGCAACCGTCTCCCGGGCCGCATCGTCATGCAGGCAGAGCACCACGAGATCGACCTCCGCCAGAATCGCGCGCTTGGCTTCCGGATCCTTGCGGCGCGCAGGATCGATGCTCCGAATGGCGACACCCGGCACCCCTTGCAGACGCTCCCGGATGCCCAGGCCCGTGGTGCCAGCCTCACCGTCGATGAAGACGGTCTTGGTGCCCTGACCGAGGGCGCTTGAGTTCTGGGACATGCTTGTCATGGTCGATCCGTTTCACCTGTGGCCGCCGACGAGGCTAAAGCCAATAACGCCGATAAGGTTCTTGGAAAACAAAAAAGCCGCGCTGAGGCGCGGCTTGCGGTCAGGCCTGGGACAGCCGTCATCGCACACGCGCCGGGGCGGCGATCTTTCGGCGTCGGATGATGAAGAGGCTCTGGTCCATGCCGTTTGTATGAGGTTGCAAACGTGCCGTGTCAACAAACCCTGCCTTAGTGACCAATAAAAAGGGCGGCCCGGAGGCCGCCCTTTTCAAAACGAATAGTTTGGAAGCGATTAGCGCTTCGAGAACTGGAAGCTGCGGCGGGCTTTCTTCTTGCCGTACTTCTTACGCTCGACGACGCGCGGATCGCGGGTCAGGAAGCCTTCCTTCTTGAGCGGGCCGCGAAGCTCCGGCTCATAGTAGGTCAGCGCCTTGGCGAGGCCGTGACGGACTGCGCCGGCCTGACCGGAGAGACCGCCGCCGTTGACGTTCACGACGATGTCGTACTGGCCTTCGCGCTGAGCGACCTGCAGCGGCTGCGACAGGATCAGGCGGAGAACCGGACGGGCGAAGTAAACCTCCACCGCGCGGTCGTTGATGGTGATCTTGCCGGAGCCGGGCTTGATCCACACGCGGGCGACAGCGTCCTTACGCTTGCCGGTGGCGTAAGCGCGACCGAGCGAGTCGAGCTTCTGGACATGCTTCGGAGCTTCCGGAGCGGCGGTCTGGGTGTTCTGACCCAGATCGGCGAGAGACTGAAGGGTCGCCATGGATTAGGCCCTCACGTTCTTGGCATTCAGGGCAGCCACGTCCAGCACCTCCGGCTGCTGAGCGGTGTGCGGATGCTCAGCGCCGCCGTAGACGCGCAGGTTGCCCATGATCTGGCGGAAAAGCGGGCCGCGGGGGAGCATGCGCTCCACAGCCTTCTCGACCACGCGCTCAGGGAAGCGGCCGTCCAGGATGAACTTGGCGGTGCGCTCCTTGATGCCGCCCGGATAACCGGTGTGATGGTAGTACACCTTCTGCTCGCGCTTGCGGCCGGTGAACACCACCTTGTCGGCGTTGATGACGATAACATTGTCGCCGCAGTCGACGTGGGGCGTATAGTTCGCCTTGTGCTTGCCACGCAGGCGCATGGCAACGATCGAAGCGAGACGGCCCACAACGAGGCCCTCCGCGTCGATCAAAACCCACTTCTTCTCGACCTCGGCGGGCTTCAGCGAAGTCGTAGTCTTCATTGCGCTGTTTCCCGTTGGAGCCCGTCAGGGCTCAGGTTCTGAAACGACAAACCGCCGCGGGATGCGGCGGCGAGTAAGAGGTGTTTAGTGATTTTGAAGCCGCAAGTCAACGACAATTCCACCAGGCAGATCTGGAAAAAAGCCCTTATATTTCAGTGACATGCAATATAACGGTATCCCTATACCGCATATGTGGTATCTAATAACCACATCATGCCTGCGCTCGATTGCGTCCTCATTCCTTGGAGGCTATCGTCCTGCCTTGCCTGCCCCATACGAGGACCAACGATGGCCGAAGACCTCATTTTCTACACGAATCCCATGTCGCGCGGACGAATCGTCCGCTGGATGCTGGAAGAGGTCGGCCAACCCTATAGGACGGAGGTTCTGGAGTTCGGCACCACCATGAAGGGCCCGGACTATCTCGCATTCAACCCCATGGGCAAGGTGCCGACGATCATCCACAAAGGCACTGTCGTTACGGAAGCCGCAGCAATCTGCGCCTATCTGGCCGATGCCTTCCCGGAAGCCGGCCTCGCACCACCGCCCGGCGACCTCCGCCGCGGCCCCTATTACCGTTGGATGTTCTTTGCCGCCGGCCCGGTCGAGGCCGCCGTCAGCAACAAGGCCTTGGGCTTCGAAGTGCCCGACGAGCGACGTGGCATGGTCGGCTATGGCGGCCTGCCCGATGTCGTGAACGCCCTGGAATATGCCGTCACGCAATCCGAATACATCGCCGGCGACCGCTTCAGCGCGGCAGACGTCTATGTCGGCTCGCAGATCGGTTGGGGCATGATGTTCGGCACCCTCGAGAAGCGCCCGGCCTTTGAGGCCTATTGGCAGCGGATCAGCTCGCGGCCGGCGGCGGTCCGGGCGCGGGAGATCGACGATTTCCTTAACGCGGCTCGACAGCAAACGACATCATAACGCTCAGGGCTATCTACGTTCCGGAATCGAATAGGTCCCGGTCGCATGGCAGACCACATCTGAGCTACCCTCCGAGAACATCGACACCTCACCCACGGCGAGACGCTTGCCGAGCTTGAGCAGCCTGCAATCCGCGATCAGAGCGCGCGGCTCGGGCCTTCTCAGGAAATTGAAGTTGAGGCTCGTCGTAACGGCAAGCGCCACCGGTCCGATATGGGCCAGGATGGCGGCATAGAGGGCGAGATCCGCGAGGCCCATCATAGAGGGGCCGGAAATGGTGCCGCCAGGACGAAGATGCCGGTCGTGATACTCCATGCGCATCCGTGCGGAGAGCGGCCCGATTTCCTCCAGGAAGTAGGTCTGCCCGCCCATGTGAATCTGGGGAAACTCCCGGTCGAGAAAAGCGATCAGGTCTTCCTTGGTCATGATCGGGTGATGGGATGCCATGCGTCAAATGCTCATTGAACTGCCCTGCCCTATCCCATACGTTCTCGCCATGGACCACAGCAATTACCCGAACGATTACATCCGCGGCATTCTCAACAGCGTGAAGACCATCGCGCTCGTGGGGGCCTCTGCGAATCCCGCCCGTCCGAGCTGGATCGTCACCAAATACCTGCTGGAGCGGGGCTACGACGTCATTCCCGTCAATCCGGGAATCGCAGGCACCGAACTTCTCGGCAAAAAGGTCTACGGCTCTCTCGCGGAGGTGCCCGCCCCCATCGACATGGTCGAGATCTTCCGCAACTCGGAAGCGGCCGGACCAATCACGGACGAAGCCCTCGCGCTCGATCCCCTCCCGAAGGTGATCTGGATGCAGCTCTCCGTTCGCAACGACGAGGCGGCGGCGAAAGCCGAAGCCAAGGGCATCAAGGTCGTGATGGACCGCTGCCCTAAGATCGAGTTCGGCCGCCTGTCCGGCGAGATTTCCTGGCAGGGCGTGAATTCGCGGATGCTCAGCGCGAAGAAGCCGGTCCTCTCCGGCAAGGGCTTCCAGAAGCTCAGCCTCAATCGCCCATAAGTCTTAAACAGGAGCCCCGGGCCGCTCCTTGACCGGACGAACGTTTCGTTCTTTAAAGAGAACAGAACATCATCCTCGAGAGAAAAAGGGCTCCTGCCATGACAGACCGTTTGCCGGGCTTCGACACGCTTGCCATTCACGCGGGGGCTGCCCCGGACGCCGCGACCGGGGCCCGCGCGACGCCGATTTATCAGACCACGTCCTTCGTGTTCGACGACGTGGATCATGCCGCTTCCCTCTTCGGCTTGCAGGCTTTCGGCAACATCTATTCACGCATCGGCAACCCCACCTGCTCCGTGCTGGAGGAGCGCGTCGCGGCCCTCGAGGGCGGCACGGCGGCTCTTGCGGTGGCCTCGGGCCACGCCGCGGAGTTCCTGACCTTCCACACCCTGCTCCAGCCGGGCGATGAGTTCATCGCAGCCCGGAAACTCTATGGCGGCTCGATCAACCAGTTCAACCATGCCTACAAGAACTTCGGCTGGAACGTGGTCTGGGCGGATTCCGACGATCCGTCGAGCTTCGAGGCGGCCATCACCCCCCGCACGAAGGCGATTTTCGTCGAATCGATTGCCAATCCGGGGGGTGTGATCGTCGATCTGCAGGCCATCGCGGCCATTGCGAAGAGGCATCGCATCCCGTTCATCGTCGACAACACGATGGCGAGCCCCTATCTGATCCGCCCGTTCGAGCACGGTGCCGACATCATCGTGCATTCCGCCACCAAGTTCCTCGGCGGGCACGGCAACTCGGTGGGCGGCCTGATCGTGGATGGCGGCTCGTTCAACTTCGCCGGCGACGACCGTTACCCGATGCTCTCCAAGCCGCGCCCCGAATACGGCGGCATGGTGCTGGGCGAGACCTTCGGCAATTTCGGCTTCGCCATCGCCGCGCGTGTGCTCGGCCTGCGTGATCTTGGCCCCGCGCTCTCACCCTTCAACGCCTTCCTGATTCTCAACGGCATCGAGACTCTGCCCCTTCGCATGCAGCGCCATTCGGACAATGCCCTTGCGGTTGCCGAGCACCTGGCGAACCACAGCAAGATATCCTGGGTCAGCTATCCGGGCCTGCGCTCCGACCGCTATCACAACCTCGCCAAGCAGTACTGCCCGAAAGGCGCCGGCGCCGTCTTCACGTTCGGGCTGAAAGGCGGCTACGAAGCGGGCGTGAAGCTGGTCTCGAACCTCAAGCTGTTCTCCCACCTGGCCAATATCGGCGACACGCGATCGCTGGTCATCCATCCGGCCTCGACCACGCACCGCCAGCTCACCGACGAGCAGAAGACCCAGGCCGGAGCCGGACCGGAAGTGGTCCGCCTCTCGATCGGCCTCGAGGACAAGGAAGACCTGATCGAGGATCTCAACCAGGCTCTCGATGCGGCTTGAGAAACTACCCGTAGGGTTCCGGCTCTCTGTACCTCGTCACCGGCCTGGTGCCGGTGACGAGGCTTTGATGGAATGCCCCGATCCAGAGAACCGGGATGACCGGGGCTGATCCCTGGATCAATTCCGGAGCAGGCCATGACGGAGAAGACGGAGAAGCGGGCCACGAAAAAGGCGGCCTTAAGCCGCCCCTTTGCTGAAAAGAACCCGTTTTCCCGGTCACGCCGCGCGCGAGGAACCGCCGCTTTTCTTATAGGTATTGTGAATAGCGTTGAGGGAACGCTCCAGGGCCGTCCAGAGACGTCCGATCTCCTCGGCGCCCTGCGAGTTCGGCTGGTACTCCCTGGCACCTTCACCCGTTGCGAGAGCAAGGGTCAGTTCGGGTCGGTGGGTGATCTGGCCGGCCCAGACAGGCACCTGCAGCGCATTCAGCGCTCCACGGGCATCAGCCACCACGGCGGCTTCCGTATCGCCATGCTTGGCTGGCGCGGCATTGATCACGGCGGCGTAGGGCTTGCGCAGCTCCCGAGCGATCTGGACGGTGTCCTGCAGAGCAGCGATGTCGAACAAGCTCGCCCGGGTGGGGACGATCACGAGCGTGGCGTGCTTGATGGATTCGGCCACGATGCTGGATTTGTTCGGCGGCGTATCAATGAGAACCCACTCATAACCTTCGCGCTTGGCCTCCCTCAGAGCTTCGCCAAGGTTGCGTACGTTGTGCTTCAGGCTGAGATATTCCTGATCGCGGATCTTGTGCCACAGAGAAAGGGATCCCTGCGGATCATTGTCGATCAGCAACGTCTTACGCGACGGATTGGCGATGTAGCTCGCGAGATGAGCAGCGAGCGTGCTCTTACCAGAGCCACCTTTCCGCGAAGCAAAGACCAGCACGTTCATGCCTGACTCCTCATAAGCCTAAGAAAGCCCGCCGCCCTCGGTTAATGCGAGCTTAATATTGTTCATCTGTATCAGAACAAGACCTGATTTCCTAATTCCACCTTCGATCACTCTGTGCATATCCCCAAGCAGAGCGCGGACTTTCACGCAAAAACGCATAACGACGCGTCAGGAAGATATACCGGCTCGCAGCGAGCCTTCTCGCCTGCTCCACAACGCGAGGAACAGAGATTAAGCAACTGAGCGAAATCGCGAGCCGGAAAGCCGATATCCAATGTAAGAATGCAGGTCTGGCTCCGCATGATGAACAAAAATTCAGGAAACTATCCTTCAGAATGTCACCTTATGCAACTTTCCACCATTGTCGGAACCACCTTTTTGCCTGGCCGTTAAGCTCCCGACTTCACCAATTGAATGGAGCTGACACATGTCGAAGAAGATTCTGTTCGCAGGCGCTATTCTTGCCACCCTGGCCCCTGTTGGCGCTTTCGCCCAAGACCCGGCGGCTGGCGGCGCCGCTGCCGGTGCCGCAACGGGTGCCGTCGGCGGCGCAATCGTTGGCGGCCCGATCGGCGCTGCCGTCGGTGGCGTGACCGGCGCGATCGTGGGCGGCCTCGCCGGCGACGCCCAACCCCGCTTCCGTCAGTACGTGGTCCAGCAGGACGTGCCGTCCTACCGCTACACGGAAGAGGTCCGCGTGGGCGCGACCCTGCCGGCTTCCGGCGTGGAGTTCTATGAGGTTCCGGCCGAGTACGGCGTGACCCAGTATCGCTACACCGTGGTCAACGACACCCCGGTTCTGGTTGATCCCGGCACCCGCCGCATCGTCCAGGTTATCCGCTGACGCCAGCGAACCGGTATCGTTCGAGCGGCCTCAGGGCCGCTCGAACTTCTTCGGAATTGGAGTGTCGAAGTTGCGCGATTCACTTTGATCGATGGCAAGTCACTCCGAATTATTCATACTAAATCAGCCGCACTCCAACCAGGAAAGTCTGGATACCAAAGCAAACCCGTTGGATTCTACTGTTTATCTAAATGGTTTTTTTCTTTTCTCGATTTCGTCTCGCATATCGGCACCGAAAATATCGCGATATTTCGCGAAGACCGGATCGCCGGTCATCCTGTAGAGGATGTCCTGTTGGACCACCGTGCGTTCAGGGCCATAATCTGCAATGTATGGCTGCATGAGATCATAGGCGTTGATCCCGCCTGGATTGCGGTATCGCAGGGCGTGGTCTTCAATCGTCTTGATGCCGGATCGAAGCAGCGCCAATGCCGTTTCGTCCTTGGTATGGACCCAGTAGATATATATTCCCGTAAGCGCGCGAATGTGACCGTTCAGGATTCTCGGTTGCTCAACCTGATCGAGGGGTTTCTCCTCGAACCACAGATATCCGGCTTCGTCGACGAACGAGACCCAAAGGTCCGGGCGATCATTGCGCGGGTCGATCGGGCTGGCCAGGCCGACCAAAACCTCTCTGGCGGTATGCAAGACTTCCGGCCTGTCAGCGCATTGTGCCATCGTGGTCAGTCCGATGAGGGCGGCGCCGCTCGCATAGGCCGAGGTCCAAGGGACCCTGACATGGTACTTTCCGCGGTAGTCCTTTTCGAATTGATAGAGGAGAAAGCGCTTTCCCTCCCGCAGTACGCTGTATTCCAGCAAGCGCTTGTGGAGAAGACCGAGAATGCGGTGTGTTTCCGCATTTCCAGTCTTCTTCCAGTGTGAGCACAGGATCGACACGTTGCGAAAGAACGCCCAGGGATTGAAGGGTTGCCCTCTGGCTTTCGCGTAAGCGTCAGGCCAGGGCAACGGAAGCGCAGCGTCGAGCCCCTGCGTCAGATCCGGCTCCCACCCTTTCGGAGGGCTCGCCGTGCGCACGGGGAAAACACTCATGTCATCGTCGGAGATCGTGTAGTTCTTGGTTACCCAAGTGGAGCGGTTCTGCGGGTCAACAATCGCTGAAACAGTAAGGGCATGAAGATATGTCCCGGCCGACAACCCGGCGACGAGGATCGAAGCCGCCAAAACGCGTGGGATAGATCGTAAATTTTTCGCTGTGCTCCGCAGCCAGCGGATACAGAGGCGGAATCCCCCTGAAGCCATATCCGTCGCGTATCCCCCGATATAACATTATATAATGCAATATCATATCGATGAGATATCTCAAGGACCACGATCGGGAATACCAGATGAAGCCGAAGGCGATTGCGCGAGGCTCGCGTCTGCATATCTCAAATGCGTGCGTCGAGAGGGGGTGGCCCTCCCATGGTCCTCGGACTTTCGATGTCTCAGGGCATCAATCGTACCCTCAATCGCCTCCCGAGGGGCCGAGCATCAGATGTAAGATCGCCTTCTCTGCGGCCTCAAGGCCGAGCGCTCATTCTGGACAAGAGCCGTTAACACTCTCGCGTCCGCTAGCGCATCGTGCGGAAAAACGAACCCGGTTTTCGCTTGCGCGGCCTTTCGGGTCCGCGTCGGACGATGCGCTCTTCAATGACTGGAGCATCGGATTCGATCCCAAAAGTGGGTCCACTTTTCACGTCCGATGCTCTAGACGGCGGGGTTTGCCATCGGACGCGTGGCTCGGCTCACACGAGCATGGACGACCGCCATGGCGAGCACGGCCATGGCGAAGACCTGATGCGCCAGCCCGGCCCAGAGCGGCACCACAAGGAGCAGCGTCACGATACCGAGAGCCGTCTGTGCCAAGGCAAGCCCCGCGATGCCTTTGGCGCGGCGGGCTGCTCCCGAACCAGGCGCACGGCGGTGCATGGTCCAGGCATGCCAGAGGGCAAAGCCGACAAGCGCATAGGCGAGAACCCGATGGTTGAACTGAACCAGAAGAACGTTGTCGACGAAGTTCTCGATCCAGGGCTTCACCACGAACAGAGCCGAGGGGGGTGGGATCAGGGAGCCGTCCATCAGCGGCCAGGTGTTATAGGTGTATCCAGCCTTCGAACCGGCCACGAGGCCGCCCAGGGCAATCTGCGCCAGAACCAGGCCGACGAGGATGTGAGGCGCTAAGCTGCTCGCGCCGGCCTCGGCCGGGAAAACGCCGCGATCCTTCAGGCCTGCCGCCACCCAGACCAAAGAGGCGAGAATGACACTCGCAAGAGTCAGATGCAGAGCGAGCTTGATGGGTGCAACGGCTGTCATGCCAGGCTCCAGGCCCGAGGCGACCATGATCCAGCCGATCGCCCCCTGAAGCCCTCCCAGGGCGCCGATCCCGAGAAGCGTCAGGGCCAGCCTGCCCTTGATGGTGCCCCGGAGCCAGAACCAGACCAAAGGCACGAGGAACACCAGACCGATCAGGCGGCCGAGCTGCCGATGCCCCCACTCCCAGGCATAGATGAACTTGAACTCGGATAAGGTCATGCCCTTGTTGACGAGTTCATATTGCGAAATCTGCCGGTATTTCTCGAACTCGGCCTGCCAGGCTTGATCCGTCAAGGGCGGGATGGCACCGGTAACCGGCTTCCACTCCGTGATCGACAGGCCCGATCCCGTCAGGCGCGTGGCCCCGCCGACCGCGATCATCAGCACGACCAGGGCCGCGAGAATGTGGATCCAGGTCCGCACCAGAGTCCGGGACTTAGCTTGCGGCGCTTGGGTTTCAGGCAGGCGCCCCAACGGCACGCCCTCGGGTGAGACTGCGACAGCCATGCTCATTCTCGTCGGAAATTTAAGACTTGAACCCAGGATACGGCTTGTCACATAGAGGCTGGATCGCCGTGAGGCAATCAATGACAGTGACGCACCGCTCTCAGGTGGCGTTCCGGAAGGGTATGATCATGGGTATGCGACTGCGCAAGCTGATCGGAACGGTGGTGATGCTGCTCTTCATCATCACCTACGCGCTGTTGGCCATGGCCATAGCCGAGGGCCGGATCACCGAA
>JAPSLB010000003.1 GCA_031181145.1 Microvirga sp. | reverse complement strand
CCCTGATCGCCCGCTTAGAAACCGCCGAGCCGCAGTTTCGCACGCCTCCCAGCAACATCGAGGCCGAACAGGCCCTGCTGGGCGCGATCCTGGTCAACAACGACGCCTATTATCGCGTCTCCGACTTCCTTGAGCCCGAGCATTTCATCGAGGATCTCCATCGTCGCATCTACGAGGTCGCAACCAGCCTCATCAAGCAGGGCAAGGTCGCAACCCCGATCACGATGAAGACCTTCCTGGGCGACCAGGACCTGGGCGGCATCACCGTTTCGCAATATCTCGCCCGCCTCGCAGCCGAGGCGACTACGGTCATCAACGCCGAGGATTACGGACGTACGATCTACGATCTCGCGATCCGCCGCAGCCTCATCAATATCGGTGAGGACCTGGTGAACACCGCGTTCGACGCCCCGGTCGATAGTTCGCCGCGCGATCAGATCGAGGAGGCCGAACGACGCCTCTATGCGATCGCGGAGACAGGCCGCTATGACGGTGGCTTCCAGCGCTTCTCCGATGCACTCACCTCGGCCATCGACATGGCAGCCGCCGCCTACAAGCGCGAGGGCGCCCTGTCGGGTATTTCGACCGGCCTCATCGATCTGGACCGGTCCCTCGGCGGCCTTCAGGCGTCCGACCTAATCATTCTCGCCGGCCGTCCGGCCATGGGTAAGACCTCGCTTGCGACGAACATCGCTTTCAACATCGCGAAGGCTTACAAGGCCGAGAGGCAACAGGACGGCAACCTGAAGACGGTGAACGGCGGCATCGTCGGCTTCTTCTCGCTCGAAATGTCGGCCGAGCAGCTCGCCACCCGTATCATCGCGGAGCAGTCTGGGGTTCCCTCCTACAAGATCCGCCGCGGCGACATGCGCGAGGACGATTTCTACAAGATCACCGAAGCCGCGCGCGAAATGCAGTCGATCCCGTTCTATATCGACCAGACAGGCGGCATCTCGATTGCGCAGCTCGCCGCCCGGGCACGCCGTCTCAAGCGCCAGCGCGGCCTCGACATGCTCGTGGTCGACTACCTGCAGCTTCTCTCCGGCTCATCCAAGAAGGGCGAGAACCGCGTTCAGGAGCTCACCGAAATCACCACCGGCCTGAAGGCGCTCGCCAAGGAGCTGGCGGTTCCGATCATCGCGCTCTCCCAGCTGTCCCGTCAGGTGGAATCGCGCGATGACAAGCGGCCGCAGCTCGCCGATCTTCGTGAATCGGGCTCAATCGAACAGGATGCCGACGTGGTTATGTTCGTCTACCGCGAGGAGTATTATCTGAAGAACAAGGAGCCGAAACCCGGCACCGAAGAGTACTTCAAGTGGCAGGCGGAGATGGATCAAGTCCACGGAAAGGCCGAGGTCATCATCGGCAAGCAGCGTCACGGTCCGACCGGTACCGTGCAGCTCGCCTTCCAGGCCGACATCACCCGCTTCACCAACCTCGCAGACGAAGACAAACTTCCCGAACGGATCGGCGATTGACCAGGACCGAACAGACAAGCGCCGCCAGCCCCGTTTCCCAAGAAGCGGCCGGCGGCTTCCTCCACATCGACCTTGCGGCGCTGGCCTCCAACTGGCGCACGCTTCGCGACAGCGCAGGCGGCGCGGAAGCCGCCGCCGTGGTCAAGGCCGACGCCTATGGCACCGGGATCGAGCAGGCCGTGCCCGCTCTGGCGAAGGCCGGATGCCGTACGTTCTTCGTGGCGCATCTGAGCGAGGCGATCCGCGTACGTGCAGTGGCGGCCGATGCCACGATCTACGTGCTCAACGGCCTTTTCCCCGGAACGCCTTCTGTTTACCTGCAGCATGACCTGCGCCCTGTGCTCGGCTCCTTCGAGGAAATCGAGGAATGGGCGGCGTTTTGCCGAGCCCAGGGACACAAGCATGCCGCCGCGATCCATGTTGACACCGGCATGAACCGCCTCGGCCTCACGGTTTCCGAGGGTCTGAGGCTGCAGGACCGCACGGAACTGAAGGACTTCGAGACCGCGCTTCTCATGAGTCATTTCGTGAGCGCGGAGGAGAGCGGCAATCCAATCAATCTCCGCCAGATCGAGGCTTTCAAAGCGGTTCGCGAGACCCTGCCCCAGGTGCCGGCGTCGCTCGCCAATTCCTCGGGCATCTTCCTCAAGGAGAAGCCGCATTTCGACTTGGTGCGGCCGGGTTATGCCCTCTATGGGGGGAACCCGCTTCCGGATCAGGACAATCCCATGAGCCCGGTGGTCGGGCTTGAGGCCCGCATCGTACAGCTGCGCTGGGTCGAAGAGGACGACACCGTCGGTTACAACGCGCGCTGGCTCGCCCTCGGCCGCCGCCGCATCGCCACGCTCTCCATCGGCTATGCGGACGGATATCCGCGCTCAGCGAGCGCGCGCGGCAAGAGCGGCGAGGAGCTTCTGGCAGGGCAGGTCGTGGTCGCCGGGCGCCTCTGCCCCTTCGCGGGCAACGTCTCCATGGACCTGATCACCGTCGACGTCACCGACATTCCGGAAAAGGACCTCAAGCGCGGCGACACGGTGACGGTGATCGGCGACACTCTCACGGTGGACGAAGTCGGCCGCCGCGCGGGGACCATCGGCTACGAGATCCTCACCAATCTGGGCCGCCGCTATGCCCGCATCTATGGTGGAAGGCAGGGTTGATGGCCAAACGTCATCCCTCCTTCGTTTGCCAGGAATGCGGGGCGGTCTACAACCGCTGGAAAGGCAAGTGCGAGGCCTGCGGCGGCTGGAACACCATCGCCGAGGAGACGGGAGCCGCAAGCCCCATGTCGGGTCCCGTCGCCACGCGTCCCTCGCGCGCGAAGGGCCGCATCTTTCCGCTCGAAGGCCTCTCCGGCGAGACCAAGGAGGCCCCGCGCACGCCGTCCGGCATTGCGGAACTCGACCGCGTGACCGGCGGCGGCTTCGTTCACGGCTCCATCATCCTGCTCGGCGGCGATCCGGGCATCGGCAAGTCGACCCTGTTGATGCAGGCCTCCGCCGCTCTCGCCAATCGCGGGGAGCGCGTCGCCTATATCTCGGGCGAGGAGGCGGTGGCGCAGGTCCGCCTGCGCGCCGAACGGCTGGGCCTGGGCCAAGCTCCGGTGGAGCTCGCCTCCGAGACCAATGTGGAGGATATCATCGCCACCCTGAGCCAGGGCCGCCCGCCCGCGCTCGCCATCATCGACTCCATTCAGACCATGTGGACCGAGACCGTGGAATCGGCGCCGGGAACGGTCACGCAGGTGCGAGGATCGGCCCAGGCCCTCATCCGCTTCGCGAAGACCACGGGCACCGCCGTCATTCTCGTGGGCCACGTCACCAAGGACGGGCAGATCGCCGGTCCCCGCGTCGTCGAGCACATGGTCGATGCGGTGGTGTCGTTCGAGGGCGACACGGGCCACCATTTCCGGATCCTGCGCGCGGTGAAGAACCGCTTCGGCCCCACCGACGAGATTGGCGTCTTCGAGATGTCGGATCAGGGCCTGCGCGAGGTTCCCAACCCCTCCGAACTGTTCCTCGCCGGACGTGATCTGGCCACGCCCGGCACGGCGGTCTTCGCCGGGATGGAAGGCACGCGACCGCTTCTCGTGGAGATCCAGGCGCTCGTCGCCCCCTCCTCGCTCGGCACGCCGCGCCGCGCCGTCGTCGGATGGGACCAGAGCCGCCTGTCCATGGTGCTCGCGGTCCTGGAAGCCCATGGCGGCCTGAAACTCGGCATGCATGACGTCTATCTCAACGTCGCAGGCGGTCTGCGGATCACGGAACCTGCCGCGGATCTCGCAGCGGCGGCGGCGCTCGTTTCGTCCCTGTCCGGCAGCCCGCTGCCGCCCGATACGGTCTATTTCGGAGAGCTGGGCCTGTCCGGCGCGATCCGTCCGGTGGCACAGGAGCAGGCCCGCATGAAGGAGGCGGCGAAGCTCGGGTTCTCCAGGGCCGTATCCCCGGCCCCGCGCATCGACAAGAACAAGCCGGAAAAGCTCCCGCTCGCCACCTCGTCGGCCGGGCATATCACCGACCTGGTCGCCGCCATCGCCGCGCGGCGGCGAAAGGCGTCCTGAAGCGGCTTCTCTTAGGCCATCCGGCCTAATTGATCTCTCCTCTCGATCCTTTACCACCGGTACATGAGCTTTGTCGGCGTCCGTATCGCCCGCAAGAGTTCACAGGTCCTCCTCTCCCCCTGACCTCGGCGGCTTTTGCCGGGGTCTTTTTCTTTCTACACCTTTCAAAGCTGTCCCTCCGGCCCACCATAGGGGTGACGAATGCGTCTCTTGGGGCTATACAGCCTGGCCTCGATCCGCGAATGCGGCCCCTGTCCCTGTTTCTGCGTAGGCTCGGCTCATGCCCTTTTCTGTTCTGGACCTCGTCGTCATCGGAATCGTCCTGATCTCGGCCCTCCTGGCGGCCGTGCGCGGCTTCACCCGCGAGGTTCTGGCCATTGTGGCCTGGATCGTGGCCGCGGCCGCGGCCTGGTATCTGCACCCCACGGCTCTGCCCATTGCGCAGCAATATATCAGCAGCAACACGGTGGCGCTCGTGGCAGCCATCGGGGCGATCTTCGTGGTGACCCTGATCATCGTGTCCATCATCACGGTCCAGATTTCCGATCTCATCCTCGATTCCCGCATCGGCGCTCTCGACCGTACGCTCGGCCTCTTCTTCGGCGCCGCCCGCGGCTTTCTGATCTGCGTGATCGGATGGGCGTTCCTGAGCTGGCTGCTTCAGGGCAAGGAGCCTGAATGGGCCGTCGCCTCCAAGACCCGTCCGGCGATGGAGAACACCCGCGACAGCATCATCGCCATGCTGCCGGAGAACACGGAGGCCCTGCTCCAGAAGCTCAAGACGCCCGACGCGCAGGACAGCGAGCCCGTGGAGCCGGCCGAGCCGGATCCGCAGCGCGGAACCGCGCCGGCTCCGTCCGCTCCCGCGCAGCAGCCTCCCCAGCGCCGGGGCTGACCCTCTTCTGTTCACGGTTTGACGAGCGACAGGAAAACCCATTGGCGTTTGGCCCCGGGGGGATTACATAGAGCCCGCGCCGGTGGGGGCGCGGATCCCAAGGAAATCATGATGTCTTCCAGGTCTGAGACGTGGCAGGTCACCCCCAAGATGGTGGACCTCGACCTCGACGGCGATACTCTGCGTGAAGAATGCGGCGTCTTCGGCATCTACGGTCATCCGGATGCGGCGGCGATCACCGCCCTTGGACTTCACGCCCTTCAGCACCGCGGCCAGGAGGCGGCCGGCATCGTCTCCTTCGACGGCGACGTGTTCCATTCCGAGCGCAAGCTGGGCCTCGTCGGCGACAGCTTCTCCGACCGGGCGACCATCGAGCGACTCGAGGGCGTCTCCGCCATCGGCCATGTGCGCTACTCGACCACGGGCGAGACCGTGCTGCGCAACGTGCAGCCCCTCTTCGCGGAGCTCGACGGCGGCGGCTTCGCCGTGGCTCACAACGGCAATCTCACCAACGGCCTCACCCTTCGCCGCAACCTGATCCGCGACGGTGCGATCTGCCAGTCCACCACCGATACGGAGGTGATCGTCCACCTGGTCGCCCGCAGCCGCAAAGGGCGGGTGGTGGACCGCTTCGTGGAGGCGATCCAGAAGATCGAGGGCGCCTATGCGCTCGTGGCGCTCACCAACAAGAAGCTGATCGGCGCCCGTGACCCCATGGGCATCCGCCCGCTGGTGCTCGGCGAGCTCGACGGCCGCTATATCCTGACCTCGGAGACCTGCGCGCTCGACATCATCGGCGCCCGCTTCGTCCGCGACGTCGAGAACGGCGAATGCGTGGTGATCTCCGAAGAGGGCGTCGAATCCTTCCGCTTTGCCGAGAAGGTGCCGGCCCGCCCCTGCATCTTCGAGTACATCTACTTCGCCCGCCCCGATTCCATCGTGAACGGCCGCAGCGTGTACGAGGTGCGCAAGGGCATGGGCCGCGAGCTCGCCAACGAATCTCCGGCCGATGCGGACGTGGTCATTCCTGTGCCTGATTCTGGCGTTCCGGCAGCTCTCGGTTTCGCGCAGACCTGCGGCCTGCCCTATGAGCTCGGCATCATCCGCAACCATTACGTGGGCCGCACCTTCATCCAGCCGACGCAGTCGGTGCGCGAGCTCGGCGTGCGCATGAAGCATTCCGCGAACCGCGCGGCCATCGAGGGAAAGCGCATCGTCCTGGTGGACGACAGCCTCGTGCGTGGCACGACCTCGGTGAAGATCGTGCGCATGATGCGCGAGGCCGGCGCGAAGGAAGTGCATTTCCGGATCGCGAGTCCCCCGATCACCCATCCCGATTTCTACGGCATCGACACGCCGGAGAAGGAGAAGCTCCTCGCCGCCACGCACGACCTGGAGCAGATGCGGGATTACATCGGCGCGGACTCCCTGGCCTTCCTGTCCATCGACGGCATCTACCGGTCGATGGGTGAAATGGGCCGCAACCCGGCTCAGCCGCAATTCACCGATCATTGCTTCACGGGCGATTACCCGACGGCCCTGACGGACCTGTCCGTCGCCACCCCGCGCCGTCTCGCCCTCCTGGCGGAAGCCGACTAGAGCATCGGACGGGTCCCAAGAGTGGCCTCCACTTTCGGGACCGATGCTCCCTCTTTCAAGAAGCGCATCGTTCTTGGCGAAAAACCGGGTCCACTTTTTCGCACGATGCGCTAGAGCTGCTTCCACTCGCGTGGAAACACCTCCTTCCCGGTTTGGCGCATTTTTGACGGCAGACCGGAGCCACTTCGCCGAAAATCGCTCTGAGGACGACTCATGGACAAGCCCCTTCTCAACCGCGTCGCGGTCGTTACCGGCGCATCCCGCGGCATCGGGCGCGCGGCCGCGCTGGCGCTGGCCGAGGCCGGCGCGCACATCGTCGCGCTGGCCCGCACCCAGGGTGCCCTCGAGAGCCTCGACGACGAGATCCGCGCGAAAGGCTCCTCCGCGACCCTCGTCCCGTTGAACCTGAAGGATCTCGACGCCCTCGACCGCCTGGGAGCCGCGATCTACGAGCGCTGGGGCAAGCTCGACATCCTCCTCGGCAATGCGGGCCAGCTCGGCGAGCTCGCCCCGATCACCCATATCGACCAGCCGGTCTGGGACGAGGTGATGACCGTGAACGTCACGGCCAATTACCGCCTGATCCGCTCCTTCGATCCGCTGCTGCGCGCCTCCGATGCGGGCCGCGCCATCTTCCTGACATCCGGCGCAGCCCACAAGTGCAATGCCTATTGGGGCACCTACTCGATCTCCAAGGCCGCCCTGGAGGCTCTCGTGCGGACCTACGCGGCCGAAACGGTCACGACGCCGCTCAAGGTGATGCTTCTGAGCCCGGGCCCCCTGCGCACGTCCATGCGCCGGGCCGCCATGCCGGGCGAGGACCCGCTGACCCTCAAGACGCCCGAGGACCTCGCGCCCCACATCGTGAAGCTCGCCCTGCCCTCGTGGACCGAGACCGGCAAGATCTACGACTTCGCGCAGGGCGGCAAAATCCTCACGCCGCAGATGCCGACCTGAGAGCGATCCCGGGACGCCCACGATTCCCGGCATCGCGCCGCCCTCCGACATGCCCGGATCCACGGCGCGCCGCAGGATAGGGCATCCCCCGTCAGAGCCGTGTCCGCGACAGCTTGTGTTGGACGCGCTTGCGCATGTTGTCCCAATGCGCCCGGTATAGGTCGATCTCCTCGATCCCTTCGGCGAACAGGTGGCGCCGCTCCAGGTAGCACGGCGGACCGTAGCCGCCCTGACAGCTTTCGTTTCTGCGGCACGCGCGCTTGCGGCAGATCATGTGCATCCGGAGCAGATCGGACAGGCGGCGCAGGGTGTCGTCGCAATCGGGGATGTCGGACAGGGGGATCTCGTCGTTCCGGATCATGAAGTCTCCTGGCGATGATGAAAGCAAGATTGGAATGGAAACGGCATGCGCCTTAGGGCTGCGGGCCATGTGGCGCGCGGCCTGATAAGGAAAGGCGATCGAGGGGGCGCGAGGAGCGGACCGGCTCGATGCTATGGAAAGTGAGGAACCGCTCGGCTCCCCGCGCACGGTTCTTTTAGGCGGACTGTCGACGCAGGCTCCGGGCGAGGCTGCCTTTGGCGGCTTCGCCTCCGATACGTGCTGCGACGCGGAAGGCGGGCGGCTGTGCAGGCCCGGACGCCCGGGCCGAGCCAGGGCCTCCCCCGGCAGGGTTGCGAGACCCGCCGCGGGACCGTTCCCCGCCCCACTCCTGCGACGCCTCGCGAGCGCGCCCCTCGGCAGGCCGGGATGCGCAACGGTATATCCCTAATTTACGTCGCAGCAAAGAACATAAAGAGAACATAATCCCGCCCTCTGCTCCATCGGGTCCCTTTCATCATTCCCTCCTCGTCATGGCTGGGACGAGCCCGGCCACGGCGAGCGATACGGCCGCGATGGGGAGCCTATGGGAAGGGAGAACCTACTTCCGGTCCTTATCGTATGGATTCTGCCCCATGCGCAGGGACACGCGGATCGGGACGCCCGGCAGGTCGAAGGCCTCGCGGATGTTGTTGACGAGATACCGCGTGTAGCTCTTCGGCAGGGCGTCGAGCTGGTTGCCGAAGATGGCGAAGTGCGGCGGGCGCGACTTCACCTGGGTCATGTAGCGGATCTTGATGCGGCGGCCCGACACGGCGGGCGGCGGGTTGGCGTCGATGGCCTCCTGGAGCCACTGGTTGAGCTTCGCGGTCGAGATGCGCCGGTTCCAGGTTTCGTAGACCTGGTACACCGCCTTCATGAGCGGGTCGATGCCGCTGCCGGCCAGACCGGAGAGCGGCACTACGGGTGCGCCCTTCACCTGCGGCAACAGGCGGGTGGCCTTTTCCTTCAGCTCGGCCAGCAGGCCCGGCTTGTCGGCCACGAGGTCCCACTTGTTGAGGCCGATGACGAGGGCGCGGCCCTCCTGCTCCACCAGATCGACGATGGAGAGATCCTGCTTCTCGAAGGGAATCGTGGCGTCGAGCAGCACCACCACCACCTCGGCGAAGCGCACCGCGCGCAGGGCGTCTGCGACGGAGAGCTTCTCGAGCTTGTCCTCGACGCGGGCACGCTTGCGCAGGCCCGCCGTGTCGAACAGCTTCACGGGCTTCCCGCGCCATTCCCAATCGAGGGAGATGGAATCGCGGGTGATCCCCGCCTCGGGGCCGGTGAGCAGGCGGTCCTCGCCCACCATGCGGTTGATGAGGGTCGACTTGCCCGCGTTCGGGCGGCCGACGATGGCCACCTGAAGCGGCTTGTTGGGGTCTTCCTCCTCCTCCCCGTCCTCGTCGGGAACGGGAAAGTGAGGCATCAAAGCCTCGAAGAGATCGGCCATGCCCTCGCCGTGCTCGGCCGAGAGCGGCACCGGCTCTCCAAGACCGAGCGAGAAGGCATCGTAGGCCCCGGCCATGCCCGCCCCGCCTTCGGCCTTGTTGGCGATGAGGATCACGGGTTTGCCGGAGCGGCGCACCATCTCGGCGAAGGGCCTGTCGGCGGGCAGCACGCCCACGCGCGCATCGACCACGAAGAGGATGACATCCGCATCCTCGATGGCGGCTTCGGTCTGGGCGCGCATGCGGCCGAGGAGCGACTCCTCCGTCGCCTCCTCCAGGCCGGCGGTGTCGATGATCCGGAATTCCAGGTCGCCGAGACGCGCCTCGCCCTCGCGCCGGTCGCGGGTCACGCCCGGACGGTCGTCGACGAGCGCGAGCTTCTTGCCCACGAGGCGGTTGAAGAGAGTCGACTTGCCGACATTCGGCCGCCCGACAATGGCGACGGTAGGCGTCATGTCCCTGATGCTCCGACTTTACTGAGTCACTTGAACGGGGCCGCCCGCCACGAGAGCGGTGTAGACCGCAAGCCGCTGCCGCAGGGCGGGGGGCGTCTCACGGTCGGCCGCGATCTGGTCGAACCAGCGCCCGGCATAATCCATGTCGCCTGCCTTAAGGCCCGACAACCCCAAGAGTTCCCTAGCGGAATGCCGCCACGCATTGGCGGGGGCGGCCATGGGCTCGACCACTTGGCGGATTTGGGCCGGATCGGCGGTGTCGAGGCGCAGCCAGGCGGCGCGCAGACGGGCCAGATCCTTCCAGAGCGGCGCCACGCCCGCATCATCGGCCAGGGCATCGTAGGCGGCGGCGCCCTGCTCGGCGTTCTGCTGGCCCTGCTCGGCCGCCAGGCGGAATCGGGCGAGCAGGCTGTAGCCGGTGTCGCCGTCCTTCGCGAGCGCCTCCAGGGCAGCTTCGGCTTCCTCGGACTTGTTCTCGCCGGAAAGCTTCAGGGCGTCCTCGAAGCGGGTCGCGGCAGCCTGCGCGCGGGTCTGCTGAACGTGCTCCCAGTAGCGCCAGCCGCCGATGCCGCCGACGACGAGGACGACGACGGCGACGATGAGACCGCTATAGCGCGCCCATATCTTCGCCAGCTGGTCGCGGCGGTATTCCTCGTCGACTTCGCGAATGAACTCGTCGTTCCGGTTCGTGGCCATCGTCCTCATGCGGCCGAGGGGGCCGCCTCCTTGAATAGAAGTGGGTCGCCTAGCATACCCCCCCGCGCAAGGCGAGAGGTTTCCGGACGTTTCCTGAGCAAGAGGCTTCACGCTCTCGCGGGCAGGACGGGCACGCCGATCAGGAGCGGGTGGAGCCAGAGCACGAAGGCCACGTAGGCGGCCCCACCGATCGCGACGGCCAGAATGTCGTTGCGCCAGCCCGCGGGCGCTGCCGTCCCGCCGTGCTGGGACGCCACGTCCCGCCGCTTCACGCTGATGCGGGCCACGACCGCCCACGCCAGAATGGCCCCGAAGAGCAGGATGGAGCCGAGATCCCCGTTGGCGAGAAGATGCGCCAGGGCCCAGATTTTCACCCCCGCCAGCATGGGATGTTTGAGGCGCTGCTTGATGCGGCCCGGAAGATATGCCGCCGCGATGCAGATGAAGGAGACGAGAACCAGCAGGAGCGCCAGGTGCCGTGTCCAGACCGGCGGATCCCAGACCGGGATGTAGCCATTCGCCCGGTACTGCCCGTAACCGATGGCGATCAGGACGATTCCCGCAAGGGACAGGAGCGAATAGAGCCCCTTGAACGGCCCGGGCCCGATGCGGCCGATCAATGCCGCGCGCGGGCCCCGCGCCATACTGAAGGAATGGGTGCCGAGAAACAGGATGAGGCCCAGAACAAGCAGCGTCACGGTCGATCTCCAAAAGGAATAGGAAATTATAGCCGCGCTTGCCCGCACTGACTACGCGGCTCCCCCCTTCCCTGGCGGCATAATCCCACCAGGAGGGCTGCATTCCCACGCGGCAAGTTTCCGATTGCCGACAAATCCCTGTCACGCCTAAACTTTTAACATCAGGTATCTTGCAGCACGAAAATTTCCCGGGTACTGACCCGGGCAAACTTCACCATAGACTAAGGCGGCATGGTTCGGCGGTTGCAAACCGGTTAGCTAGGCCGTCGACTTCAACCATAAACCGCTCAAAGGGGGAGGCAGAAGGTGACGGCGCTCATCAAGCTTTCTCGTGTCATCGACGCGATTAACGAACGCGTCGGCAAATTCGTGGCCTGGGCCATCGTGGTGGCCATCCTGGTTTCCGCCATCAATGCCATCATCCGCCGGTTCTTCGGCGTCTCCTCCAACGCTTGGCTGGAGCTGCAATGGTACCTGTTCGGCGCGGTGTTCATGCTCTGCGCCGCCTGGACGCTGATCTCGAACGAGCATATCCGCATCGACATCGTCTCCAGCCGCCTGTCCAAGCGCAGCCGCGACTGGATCGACATCGCCGGCCACCTCTTCTTCCTGTTTCCCTTCGTGGCCCTGATGCTGTGGCTCTCGATTCCGTATTTCGAGAAGTCCTATGCGTCCGGCGAGGTCTCCTCCAATGCGGGCGGCCTTCTGATCTGGCCGGCGAAGGGTCTGATCCTTCTCGGCTTCATCTCCATGTTCTTCCAGTGGATGAGCGAGCTCATCAAGCGCATCGCCATCATGCAGGGCCGGATGGAAGACGTGCACGACCACACGGGACATGCGTCAGCCGAAGCCGAGGCTGCGCTCCTGATGTCCGGCGTCGCGGCCGAGACCGAGCCTCCGGGAAACAGCAGCCGCTGACCCCCGCCCTGCCCTGATTCTCGGAGTTTCCTTCCATGGCTGCTTTCATTGCCCAGAACCTCGCGCCGATCATGTTCGCGGCGCTGGTGGTCTTCCTTCTCCTCGGGTACCCGGTCGCCTTCGCGCTCGCGGCGAACGGCCTTCTCTTCTTCTTCATCGCGGTGGAGCTCGCGCCCCTGGCTCCCGAGACCATCAACCTCTCCTGGCCGCTGCTCCAGGCCCTGCCCGACCGCGTGTTCGGCACCATGTCGAACGAGGTGCTGCTCGCGATCCCGTTCTTCACCTTCATGGGGCTGATTCTCGAGCGCTCCGGGATGGCGGAGGACCTGCTCGACACCATCGGCCAGCTCTTCGGCACGCTGCGCGGCGGCCTTGCCTATGCGGTGGTCTTCGTGGGCGCGCTGCTCGCCGCCACGACGGGCGTCGTCGCGGCCTCGGTGATTTCCATGGGCCTCATCTCGCTGCCCATCATGCTGCGCTACGGCTACGACAGGCGTCTCGCCACGGGCATCATCGCGGCCTCGGGTACGCTCGCCCAGATCATCCCGCCCTCGCTC
This sequence comes from Microvirga sp., assembly GCA_031181145.1. GTDB lineage: Bacteria > Pseudomonadota > Alphaproteobacteria > Rhizobiales > Beijerinckiaceae > Microvirga. Next base: position 145,678 of record JAPSLB010000003.1, on the reverse strand, counting down.
GTGCTGATCGTCATGGCGGATCAGCTCGGCCGTTCGGTCGGCGACATGTACGAGGGCGCGTTCCTGCCCGGCCTGATCCTGTCCAGCCTTTATGCCGGCTACATCTTCCTGGCTTCGATGATAAACCCGAAGGCGGCCCCGGGCCTCCCCCTGGAGGCCATCGGCTACCGGGAGCCCAACGGTTCGCGCGGCGTCTGGCAGCTCGGCGTTCTCGTCCTCTTCTCCGCCCTCGTCGGAATTTACGTGCTGTCGCAGACCGACACCAAGGCGGGCGCGGATTTCGTGATCCTCACGATCTGCGTGGCGACCGTGGTGGCGCTCATCTGCGCGCTCATGAACAGGATGCTCGGCGCGAAGCGCATCGTGATCTCGGCGGTCCTCGTGGCGGCCCTCGTGGGCGCCTACTATGTGCTGCACACCCAGGGCCATGAAGGATTCGCGCTCACCATGGAGATGGTGCTCGCAGGCGCGATCTACGCCCTCGTCGTCGGCCTCGTCGAGCGCTTCACGGGCTTTCGTCTCATGTCCAACATGGCGCAGCAGGTCACCTTCGTCATGGTGCCTCCGCTGCTGCTCATCTTCCTCGTGCTCGGCACGATCTTCATCGGCCTCGCCACGCCGACGGAAGGCGGCGCCATGGGCGCGATGGGCGCGGTGATCCTCGCCGCGGTCAAGCGCAAGCTCGACAACAATCCGAACCGCTTCAACTTCTCGATTCTCCGTCAGGCCACGGAGGCGACGGCGAAGCTCTCGGCCTTCGTGCTCTTCATCCTGATCGGCGCCCGGGTGTTCTCGCTCACCTTCTACGGCGTGAACGGCCATATCTGGGTCGAGCATCTCCTGACGTCCCTGCCGGGCGGCCAGGTGGGCTTCCTGATCGTCGTCAACGTCATGGTCTTCCTGCTGGCCTTCTTCCTCGACTTCTTCGAGCTGGCCTTCATCGTGATCCCGCTCCTGGGACCCGCCGCGGAGAAACTGGGAATCGACCTGATCTGGTTCGGCGTGATGCTCGGCGTGAACATGCAGACCTCCTTCATGCATCCGCCCTTCGGCTTCGCCCTGTTCTTCCTGCGCTCGGTGGCCCCCAAGCAGCCCTATACCGACAAGGTCACGGGCAAGCGCATGGAGCCGGTCACGACAGGGCAGATCTACTGGGGATCCGTACCGTTCGTGGTGATTCAGCTGATCATGGTCGCCATCGTCGTCCTGTTCCCGCAGATCGTGACGCACTACAAATCCGCTGGCCCCGCGGTCGATCCGGCGGCCGTGCAGAAGAAGCTCGACGAACTGCTGGTGCCGGGCCTCGGCGTCCCGGGCGATCCGGGCGGGCTCCCCGGCCTGAACTTCGACGAGCCGCCGAAGATCGAGTAAGGCGGCATCGGCGACAAACGATAAAGGCGGGCCTTCGGGCCCGCCTTTTTTCGATGTGCCTGTCACGTCCCACCTCGCGTCATCATCGGCCCTGTGCCGGTGATTCCGCCCCGTGAAGAGCCGCGCTTCTCAAAAAGAGATGGCCGGGACAGGCCCGGCCATGACGGAAGCGGACAATGCGCCGGAACCGTTCTGCCCTATCCAACCGCCTCTTCGTACTGCTCGGGCTTGAACCCCACGAGGATGCGCCCGCCGAGATCGAGCACGGGGCGCTTGATCATCGAGGGCTGGCCGAGCATGAGGGCGATGGCCCTATCCTCGTCGAGCCCGGCCTTGTCGGCGTCGGGGAGCTTGCGGAAGGTCGTGCCGGCCCGGTTGAGAAGCGCCTCCCACCCGGCCTCGCGCGCCCAGCCCTCGAGCCGCGCGCGGTCGATGCCTTCGACCTTGTAGTCGTGGAAGATGTAGGCGACGCCTTTGGCCTCGAGCCACGCGCGCGCCTTCTTCATCGTATCGCAGTTCCTGATGCCGTAGAGCGTGACGCTCTCCTTCGCAGCCATCCCTGTCCTACTCCCACTCGATGGTGCCGGGCGGCTTGGACGTGATGTCGTAGGTCACCCGGTTGATGCCCTTCACCTCGTTGATGATGCGGGTGGCCACGCGGCCGAGGAACGTCATGTCGAAGGGGTAGAAATCCGCCGTCATGCCGTCCACAGAGGTCACGGCGCGAAGCGCACAGACATGGTCGTAGGTGCGCCCGTCGCCCATCACGCCCACGGTCTTGACCGGGAGCAGGACGGCGAAGGCCTGCCAGATCTCGTCGTAGAGGCCGGCATTGCGGATCTCCTCCAGATAGATCGCATCGGCCTTGCGCAGGATGTCGAGCTTCTCGCGGGTGATCTCGCCGGGAACGCGGATGGCCAGGCCCGGTCCGGGGAACGGGTGGCGGCCCACGAAGGCGTCCGGCAGGCCGAGCTCGCGGCCGAGCACGCGCACCTCGTCCTTGAAGAGCTCGCGGAGCGGCTCGACGAGCTTCATCTTCATGCGCTCAGGAAGTCCGCCCACATTGTGATGGCTCTTGATGGTGACGGAGGGACCGCCGGTAAAGGACACGCTCTCGATCACGTCGGGATAGAGCGTGCCCTGCGCCAGGAAGTCGGCGCCGCCGATCTTCTTGGCCTCCTCGTCGAACACGTCGATGAAGAGCTTGCCGATGGTCTTGCGCTTGACCTCCGGGTCCGACACGCCCTCCAGCGCACCGATGAAGAGGTCCTGCGCCTGAACGTGGACGAGCGGGATGTTGTAATGGTCGCGAAAGAGGCTCACCACCTGCTCGGCCTCGGACGCGCGCAGCAGGCCATGATCCACGAACACGCAGGTGAGCTGGTCGCCGATGGCCTCGTGGATGAGAACCGCCGCCACGGCCGAATCGACGCCGCCCGACAGGCCGCAGATCACGCGGCCGGAGCCGACCTGGGCGCGGATGCGCTCGATGGCCTCCTCCCGGAAGGCCTTCATGGTCCAGTCGCCCTTGCAGCCCGCGATGTCGCGCACGAAGTTGCGGATCAGCTGCGCGCCTTGCGGCGTATGCACCACCTCCGGATGGAACTGCACGCCGTAGAACTTGTGCCCCTCGTCCGCCACGACCGCGAAGGGCGCGTTCTCGGAGGCCGCCAGCACCTCGAAGCCTTCCGGAAGCCGGGTCACCCGGTCGCCGTGGCTCATCCATACCGGATATTTCTTGCCGACCTGCCAAACGCCCTGGAAGAGCGGGCTCTCGGACAGAACCTCGATCTCGGCGCGGCCGAATTCCGAGTGATGTCCGCCCTCGACCTGTCCGCCGAGCTGCGCCGCCATCGTCTGCTGCCCGTAGCAGATGCCGAAGACCGGAAGCCCCGCCTCGAACAGCTCCTTGGGCGCCCGGGGGGAGGCGTCGGTCGTCACCGATTCAGGGCCGCCGGACAGGATCACGCCCTTGGGCTTCATGGTCCGGATGGCTTCGGCCGCCTTCTGAAAAGGGACGACCTCCGAGTAAACGCCGTCCTCGCGAACCCGGCGGGCTATAAGTTGGGTTACCTGAGAACCGAAGTCGACGATGAGGATCTTGTCGTGGGACTGGGCCATTTTGTTTCACTGCGGGTAGGAGGGGCATGTCTCGGCAAGGGATTGTGTAGGTGCTTTACCCTCATCCCTGCCGAGGTGCCATGCCCTTTGAGGGGACTGCCATGGCGCGTTACGCGTTTATAACGCTTTTCTCAACACTCGGGCTCTTTCTATCCATGTCCGGGAGTTCCGGAAGCCTTGCGCCAAGGCGGCGGGGTTTCAGGGCGCTCCTGCCCCTCATCGCCTTCTCAGGCATGAGACGAAGAATCCGTCCGTGCCGCTCTTTCCCGGCGTCAGCTGAAGACCGTGTCTCGTCACGCGAAGCGCCGCCGACAGGGTCGACAGCCCCGACGAGGCGAGCAGCTCGTCGGCCTTCGCCACATCGAATCCCGGATCCCGCTGCAGCAGGCCTTCGAGCGCCTCGTCGTTTTCCTCCGGCAGGATCGAGCAGGTGATGTAGACGATCCGCCCGCCCGGCTTCACCAGGGAGGCCGCGCGGTCGAGAACGGTGGCCTGCTCTCTCAGCCGCACCTCCAGGCTGCCGGGACGCAGGCGCCATTTGGCATCCGGGTTGCGCCGCCAAGTTCCGATGCCCGTACAGGGCGCATCCACCAGCACGCAGTCGATCCTGCCGTTCAGATCGGTAACCGCATCCGCACCGCCCCGCGGCGTCCGAACCTGGACGTTGCGCACGCCCGCGCGGGTGAGGCGGTCGTGAATGGGTGCCAGGCGGCGGACATCGCCGTCGGTGGCGTAGATCTGGCCGTGGTTCTCCATCATGGCCGCGAGGGCGAGCGTCTTCCCGCCACCGCCCGCGCAAAGATCGACCACCTGCTCGCCGGGCTTCACGGCGGACAGCAGGGCCGCGAGCTGCGAGCCCTCGTCCTGGATCTCGATCCATCCCTTGATGAATTCCGGCTCCGACTGCACGGCGGGGCCGCGCCCGTCCTCGGACGGCGCGATCCTCAGGCCCAGAGGCGACAGAGGCGTCTCGATCGCGCCGAGATGGGGCAAGGCATCGTGCGCCTCCTCCCGGGAGGGCACCTTGAGGGTGTTCACCCGGAGATCCAGCGGCGCGCGGGTGGTCAGGGCCTGCATCTCGGGAATCAGCTCGTCCCCCAAGAGCCGCCTGAGCGAGGGCTCGATCCATTCCGGAAAATCGCCCGCCACGTGCGCGGGCGCCCCTTCAAGGCTCGCCGTCGCCAGCTTCTCCCGTTCGGTGGCCGAGAGAGGCTCGGGCGCGAAACGCCCCCCCGAGCAAAGGGCTGCAATCGCTTCCGGGTCCAGGCCGCGCTGGAGGCGCAGCATGCCGAGCACCACGGCGCGCGGCGTGGTCTCTCCCATGATCCAGGTGGCGGAGGCTTTGCGGCGCAGGGAATCGTAGACGAGGCTGGCGATCGCGGCCCTGTCCTTCGAGCCCGCGAAACGATGGGACAGCCCCCAATCCTTGAGGGCGTCGGCGGCTGGGCGGCGGCGGGCTTCGAGATCGCCGATAACCTCGATGGCGGCGGAGATACGGGCTGCAGGTGTCATCGAATAAGCACGCTCAAGCTTGGCCGCGATAGCGACATGTTGTTTCCTGTTCTCCGACACGTTCAGAAGCGAATTCGAGAACCACGTGCATTCCGCGCGATTCTCTTGGAGCTTCTGACGGTGCCGATCCTGTCCCGCCTCTCGGCCCTCGGCCTGCCCTGGCGATCGCCGCCTGCGCGCCGATCGACGCCACGACCCGGCTCGAAAGCGGCAAGCGTTACCGAGCGGACGCGGCGGCACGGGCGATGCCGCTCATCCCGCCTTTCAAATGGCGGCCTCCGCAAAGAAGATCCGGAGGCCGAAGACGATCCACATGGCGGCCAGGATCAGCACGCCGGCCACGAAGGCCTGAAAGCGCCGGATCACCCTGTTGGACGTGGTGTGGATATAGGCATGAACCAGCCGGGTCGCCACGAACATCCACGCCATCACCACGAAGAGCATGTCCGCCTTGCGGGTGACCAATGCGAGGGCCGCCAGAACATAGAACAGCACCGGCAGCTCGAACTGGTTGTGAAACGCGTTCTGGAGCTGAAGGACCCGCTTTGGCCAGTTGCGCTCGCCCAGAGCGATGTCGCCCGTTTTCACCTCCCCCCTGCGGAGGGCCGCGATGCGGGAACTCCCGAGCCGGAGAAGCAGCAGGAAGGTGAGCCCGACCTGGACGAAGACGGGCAGGAGGACGGCGGTGACGCTCATGGGGCGGAACTCGGGTTGATCTCAGCTCCGCGTCGGGTAGTTGGGGCTTTCCCGGGTGATCGTTACGTCATGGACGTGGCTCTCGCGCAGGCCCGCGCTGGAGATGCGGATGAACTGTGCCCTCTCGCGGAACTCCTGCAAGGTCGCGGCCCCCACATACCCCATGGAGGCGCGAAGGCCGCCGGTGAGCTGATGGAGCACGCCCGACACGGGCCCCTTGTAGGCCACCTGCCCCTCGACGCCTTCCGGCACGAGCTTGAGGGTGTCGCGAACCTCCGCCTGGAAGTAGCGGTCCGCCGAGCCGCGGGCCATGGCGCCCACCGAGCCCATGCCGCGATAGGACTTGTAGGAGCGGCCCTGGTAGAGGAAGACCTCGCCGGGAGTCTCGTCCGTGCCTGCGAGCAGCGAGCCGACCATGGCGCAGGAGGCGCCGGCAGCCAGGGCCTTGGCGAGATCGCCCGAGAACTTGATGCCGCCGTCGGCGATCACCGGAATGTCCGCCGCGTGAGCGGCCTCGACGGCCTCCATAATGGCCGTGAGCTGGGGCACGCCGACGCCCGCCACGATGCGGGTGGTGCAGATGGAGCCAGGCCCGATGCCGACCTTCACCGCGTCCGCCCCCGCATCGATGAGCGCCTGGGCGCCCTCGCGGGTGGCCACGTTGCCGGCCACGACCTGAACGGCGTTCGAGAGCTTCTTCACGCGGGTGACGCTCTCCAGAACCTTCACCGAATGGCCGTGAGCGGTGTCGACCACGACCACGTCGCAGCCCGCATCGATCAGGCGCTCGGCCCGCTCGAAGCCCTGCTCGCCCGTCGTCGTGGCGGCGGCGACGAGGAGGCGGCCCTGCTCGTCCTTGGCGGCGTTCGGGTAGGCGACCTGCTTCTCGATGTCCTTCACCGTGATGAGGCCGATGCAGCGGAAATGATCGTCCACCACCAGCAGTTTCTCGATACGGAACTGGTGCAGGAGACGGCGCGCCTCGTCCTGGCTCACGCCCTCGCGGACGGTGATGAGCCGGTCCTTGGTCATGAGCTCGGAGACCGGCTGGCCGGGATGGTTGGCAAAGCGCACGTCGCGGTTGGTGAGAATGCCCACGAGCTTGCCCTTGGTCCCGCTCGGGCCACGCTCGACCACGGGGATGCCGGAGATGCCGTGGTGCTTCATCATCGCCAGCGCGTCGGCGAGCGTTTCGTCGGGATGGATCGTGATGGGGTTCATCACCATGCCCGATTCATAGCGCTTCACGAGGCGGACCTGCTCGGCCTGGGCCTCGGGCTCCAGGTTGCGGTGGATCACGCCGAGACCGCCGTTCTGGGCCATGGCGATGGCCATGCGCGCCTCCGTCACCGTATCCATGGCGGACGCGATGATCGGCATGTTGAGGTGAATGGTGCGGGTCAGCCGGGTCGAGACGTTCACGTCGCCGGGGAGAACCTCGGAGCGACCAGGCCGAAGCAGCACGTCGTCGAAGGTCAGTCCTTCGATGATCTTGTTCGTGACGATTGAGGCCATGGCCAACTCCTTGGGATGTGCGCGGCGGATGAAGCGATAACGCTTTGGCGAGTTGGCACGGGTCCGTAGCACGGTACTTTGCTTTCGCAAAGGGGCGAGTGCCGCATTCCCAGAAGATCTGCCGTGCGTGAAACGGCTTTGCAACCTTTCCTAAGGGCGCTAAGTCCCAAAGGTCATGCTGCGCAAGGTTCGTATTCTCCCGCTGATCATCGCCACCGCCCTGTTCATGGAGAACATGGACTCGACGGTGATTTCCACCTCGCTTCCGGTGATCGCGCTGGACCTGGGCACCGACCCCATCGCCCTGAAGCTGGCCCTCACATCCTATCTCGTGAGCCTTGCGATCTTCATTCCGATCTCGGGCTGGATGGCGGACAAGTACGGCGCCCGGACCATCTTCACCGCGGCCATCGGCGTGTTCATGGCCGGCTCCCTCGCCAGCGCCGGAGCGAATTCCCTGGAAGGCTTCGTCATCGCCCGCTTCGTGCAGGGCATGGGCGGGGCCATGATGGTGCCGGTCGGCCGCCTCGTGATCCTCCGCAGCGTATCCCGCAACGAGGTGGTGCAGGCCCTGGCGCTGCTGACCATCCCCGCCCTCGTCGGCCCCGTGGTCGGCCCGCCCCTCGGCGGCTTCATCACCACCTATTTCCATTGGCGCTGGATCTTCTTCATCAACATCCCGATCGGCATTCTCGGCATCGTCTTCGCCACGATGTACGTTCCGAACATCCGTGAGGACGACACCCCGCCCCTCGATGTGGCGGGCTTCCTGCTCTCGGGCATCGGCCTCGCGCTCCTGATGCTGGGATTGGCCTCCGGCGGGCGCCACCTGATCCCCGAATCCGTCTCCCTCGCCTGCATCGTCGTCGGCGCCGTCAGCGTGGCGGCCTATGTCTGGCACGCCAAGCGGACGCCCCACCCGGTCCTGAAGCTCGACCTTCTCAAAGTGCCGACCTTCGCCGTCAGCGTCGTCGGCGGCTCGCTGTTCCGGGTCGGCGTCGGCTCGATCCCGTTCCTCCTGCCGCTCATGCTCCAGATCGGCTTCGGCCTGAGCCCGGTCGCCTCGGGATCGCTCACATTCGTCGCGGCGGTCGGCGCGCTGTTCATGAAGACAATGGCCAAGCGCATCCTGGAACGCTTCGGCTTTCGGCGCGTGCTGATCGTCAACGCCTTCATCGGGGCCGCCTTCATCGCCCTCCATGGGTTGTTCACGTCCTCGACGCCCCATTGGCTGATCATGCTCATCCTCCTGATCGGCGGATGCTTCCGCTCGCTCCAGTTCACGAGCCTCAACGCCATCGCTTTCGCGGAGGTGTCGAAGCGCGACATGAGCCATGCGACGAGCCTGTCGAGCGCGGCTCAGCAGGTGGCGCTGAGCGTGGGCGTGGCGTTCGGCGCCTTCGCGGTGGAGGCGACCGCTCATTGGCACGGCCGAACGGAGATCGCCGCGGAGGATTTCGGCCCGGCCTTCTGGGCCGTGGCGGCGGTTTCGGCCCTCGCCGGTTTCGTCTTCGTACGTCTCGAACCCACCGCGGGCGCGGAGATGTCGGGCCATCGGGCAGTGGAGCAGAAGCCGCCTGCGACAGGCCTCGGCGACGGCACTACAAATCTCGGTGAGGAGGTCGAACGCCGCTAGATCTGCGTTACCATGGCCTCGGACCAGGAGGCCATCATGGATCAACGCATCATAGACCTCTACGACGACTTCACCCATGGCGGCATGAGCCGCCGCTCCTTTCTCGACAAGCTGGCGGCGCTGGCCGGCAGCACGGCCGCCGCAACCGCCCTTCTGCCGATCCTGCAGAACAACTATGCCATGGCGCAGGCCGTACATGAGAACGACCCGCGCATCACGGCCGAGATGGTCGACATTCCCGGAGCCCAGGAACTCGAGGGTTATCTCGTGAAGCCGAAGGACGCGACGGGAAAACTGCCGACGGTGATCGTCATTCACGAAAACCGGGGCCTCAACCCGCACATCAGGGACGTAACCCGCCGCATGGCGACCGAAGGCTTCATGGCGCTCGGTCTCGATTATCTCTCGCCCATGGGGGGCACGCCCGCCGACGAGGACAAGGGCCGGGAGATGATCGGACAGCTCAAGGCACCGGACGTGATCGCCTACGGCAAGGCCGCGGCGGCCTATCTCAAAGGGCACCCCGACGGCAACGGCAAGGTCGGCGCCATCGGCTTCTGCTGGGGCGGCGCTGCGGTCAACAACCTGGCCGTGAACGAGCCGGACCTCAGCGCGGGTGTGGCCTATTACGGCGGGCAGCCGAAGGCGGAGGACGTGCCGAAGATCCGGGCCGCCCTCATGCTGCATTACGGCGGGCTGGACGAGCGCATCAATGCGGGCATCCCGGCCTACGAGGCGGCGCTGAAGCAGGCGGGCAAGACCTACGAGCTCTACGTCTACGAGGGCGCGAACCACGCCTTCAGCAACGACACCAACGCCGCGCGCTACGACAAGGAGGCCGCGGATCTCGCCTGGAGCCGCACGGTAGGCTTCCTGAAGAAGCACTTGGCTTGATGAACATCTCAAACGTCGTGGCCGGGCTCGTCCCGGCCATCCCGATCAGGAAGGGCGCCGTGCCTCACGCACCGGGATCACCGGTACAGGGCCGGGGATGACGCAAGGTGAGACGCCTAGAGCATCGGACCCGGAAGCCGCATCCGCTTTTGGGCCCCATCCGATGCTCCCACTTACAAGCCGCGCATCGTTCTTGGCGAAAAGACGGCTCCACTTCCTCGCACGATGCGCTAGCTCCCCTAATCCTCGAACGCGTCCACCTGGACGCGCCTGCCTACCATGAAGGCGTCGGCCACGAGGCGGAACGGGGCGTCGTCGACCTCGGAGCGGCCGATGGTGAGGAGCGCGTCGAACCGGCGATAGATGCCCTGATACTCGGCGGGCTCCTCCTGCACCACGAGGCGCCCGTCGATCTCGAGGCAGGAGCCGCCGTGCCTGAGCTTGAGCGCGAAGCCCGCCTCCGTCTCCACTTCGATGTCCCAGCTCTGCGGGCCGGTCTGGCGCCAGTCGAACACCGCCTGGAGGTTGCGGTCGGTATGGGCGGTGTGAAATTGCAGGGTCGCTGCGATCGGCGCGTCCCTGTTGGCGGGAAATTCCAGTTCGGCGGCCTTGATGAAAACCGGCTCCGGCATGATGCGGGTGACGATGGAGAGCGCGTTGATGCCAGGATCGAACACGCCGAATCCGCCGGGCTCCCAGATCCATTGCTGACCCGGGTGCCAGTGGCGCACATCCTCCTTCCAGGTTACCTGGAGGCGTTTGATGGACCAGCCGGCAAGCGCCTTCCTCGCCTCCTCGACAGCCTTGTTGTACTGCGAATGCCAGGTGGTGAAGACGGTCTTGCCCACCCTCTCGGCAATCTGTCCGAGATCCTCCAGCTCGCTCAACGTGGCGGCGGGGGGCTTCTCCAGCAGCACGCTCTTGCCGGCCAGCAGGGCCTCGCGGGCGATCCCATGCCGGACCTGCGGGGGCGTGCAGACGGCCACCGCCTCGACATCCTTGAGCCCCAGGAGATCGCGGTAATCCTGAAAAGTGTACTGCGCATCGTCCGGGGCGATTCCACGCTGGCTCGACACCGCCAGCAGCTCGAAATTCGGGTTGGCCCGGATTACGGGCAGGTGCTGATCCAGGGCGATCTTGCCGAGGCCGATGATTCCGATCTTGTGTGGGGTCATGTGCGTGGTCCTTCCTCCAGCGGCGATCACGCAGGGCCCCTCGGGGCTTAAGGCGTCCGGTCTGCCGCACCCCGAAAACCGGTCGCCAGCACGTAGAGTTCCGCCGAATCGGCCCGGCTTGCCGCAGGCTTCACGTGGCGCACCACGGCGAAGTCGCGCTTGAGGTCCGCCAGAAGCTGGTTTTCCGTGCCGCCCTGGAACACCTTGGCGACAAAAGCACCGCCTGGCGCCAGGATCTCACGGGCGAAGTAGATCGCAGCTTCCGCGAGGCCGATGATGCGCAGGTGGTCGGTCTTCTTGTGGCCGGTGGTGTTGGCGGCCATGTCGGACATCACCACATCCGCGGGCCCGCCCAGCATCTCGATGAGCTTGCCCGGAGCGCTTTCGTCCAGGAAGTCGAGCTGGATGAACTCGACCCCCGCCATGGGATCGATGGGCAGGAGGTCGATGCCGACGATCTTGCCTTTCGGCCCCACCTTCTTCGCGGCGATCTGAGACCAGCCGCCCGGGGCGGCGCCCAGGTCGACGATCCGCTGCCCGGGCTTGAGAATGTGATATTTCTCGTCGATCTCGAGCAGCTTGAAGGCCGCGCGCGAACGGTAGCCCTCGCGCTTGGCGCGGGCCACATAAGGATCGTTGAGCTGGCGCTCAAGCCATTTCTGGGAAGAGAGAGACCGCTTGTTGGCGGTCTTCACGCGCTGCTTGAGGTTGCGGACACCCGAACCGGACTTGGTGCTCACCGTCGGCTTCCCCCCCGCCACACGCTGTCCTCTCTCATCATTTTCATCAGAATTCCTTCGCGTAGGCCCCGGTCGGCGATGCGCAGGCGATCCGACGGAAACGCCCTCCGGATCGCCTCGAGAATGGCACAGCCCGCCAGAACCAGATCCGCCCTTTCGCGGCCGATGCAGGGGTTTTCGGCCCGCTGCTGGAAATTGGAATGCAGCAGGCGGTTCATCACTGTCGAGATCTCTCCGTTGCGCATCCACATGCCATCGACCTTTCGCCGGTCATACCGGGCCAGGCCCAAGTGAATGCCGCCCACGGTCGTCACGGTTCCCGAGGTGCCGAGGAGATGGAAGTTCCTGGCCCGTCCCGCCTCCGCCGCCACGAGGGCGAAATCCATGAGAAGCTCGGAAACCTCCTCGACCATGCCCTCGAAGGTCGAGGGGCTCACGTGAACCCCGCCATGGCGCTCCGCCAGGGTCACGACGCCGACGGGCAGCGAATCCCAGGCGCGGATGCGCTTGCATGGATCGGCGAAGGCATGAGGAGCCGGGCCGTCGAGCCAGGCGATCTCCGTCGATCCGCCGCCGATATCGAAAATGATCACGGACTGGGCCTTCGGATCGGCCAGGGCCGCGCAGCCCGTCACGGCCAGATAGGCCTCCGTCTTGCGGTCGACGATCTCGAGATCCAGGTCGAGATCGCTGCGCACGCGCTCGATGAAGGAAGCGCCGTTCTCGGCGAGCCGGCAGGCTTCCGTCGCCACGAGCCGCGCGCGGATCACTCCCTTCGCGATCATCTTGTCGCGGCAGACCCGAAGCGCGTCGATGGTCCGCTCGATGGCGTCCTCGCTCAAGGCGTTGCCGAGACCGAGCCCCTCGCCGAGCCGCACGATTCGCGAGAAGGCGTCGGTGACCCGAAACCCGAAATGGGCGGGCTCCGCAATGAGCAGCCGGCAATTGTTGGTCCCGAGATCGAGGGCCGCGTAGCTTCGCGACGAACGTCGCTTCGCATCTCGCCTGCCCCATGTGGCCGAATGTCGGGAAGACCAAGACGAGCCGTCTTCGGCCCCAGGAGATGGGTCCGCGCGTCGATCTCTCACTTCGGTCGTCGCATCGGCTTTCACGGTCAAACTTGAATCCTTGGGCATTCTCGCAGAACGCCGGTGTTCCATTTAGAGTAACAACCGCCGCCTGCATCTGCCAAGGGTTGCCGACGCAGATTGTGACCACCTTCTCCCGAGGCGCTAGCGCCTCGTGCGAAAAAGTGGACCCGGTTTTTCGCGCACGATGATGCGCTGCTTGAAGGACGGGGAGCATCGGACGGGGCCCGGAAGCGGAGTCCGCTTCCGGGTCCGATGTTCTAGAGCGTCATGCCCTTCAGGCGCTCCGTGAGTGTGGCCAGGACATCGGCGCCGGCATTGGCGACGGCGATGCGAAGGTGCCCTTCCTGGCCTGGGCCGAAATAGCTGCCGGGCAGGCACAATACGCCGCGCTCGGTCGCCAGTTTCTCGGCGACGGCCTGTGCTTTCGCTCCCGCGAAAGGATGCCGCAGGTAGGCGAAATAGGCCCCCAGCGATTCGATGCGCCATTCCGGCAGTGCTGCGAGCGCCGCTTGAAAAACCTGTGCACGCCGGTTGATCTCGGCCCGGTTCTCCTCCCGCCAGTCGCGCAGGGCCTCGATGGCCCAGGGCAGGACGGCCTGCGCCGCCCGGGGCGCGCAGATCTGGACGCAATCGAGAATCTTGGCGATCTCACCGATGAGCGCGGCATCGGCCGTGATGGCCCCCATGCGGTGCCCCGGGATCGCATAGGATTTCGAGAAGGAATAGAGCTGGATCACGTTCTGCCGCCATGCCTCGCCCGTGAAGAGCCCGTGAGCGCGGTTCATCCCCTGCGGCAGAAAGTCCCGATAAGTCTCGTCGATCACGAGATAAATTCCGCGCCGACGGCACAGCTCCGCGAAGGCTTCGATGATATGCGCGGGATAGACGGCCCCGGTGGGATTGTTGGGCGTGACGAGCACGATGGCGCGCACCTTCTCGTCGATCAGGGGCTCCGCATCCTCGATACGCGGGACGAACCCGTTCTCCGGCCGGCACGGCAGCGGACGCGGCTCGATGCCCAGCATGTCCAGGCTCATCTGGTGATTGAAGTACCAGGGCGTCGGCAGGAGTACCGCCTGGCCGCGATGGGCGAGCAGCATCATGGCGACGAAAAAGGCCATGTTGCATCCGGCCGTGACGGCCGTGTCGGCCGCCTCGATGCGCCCCTCGTAGAGGCGCGACATCTCCTCCGCGTAGGCCTGTCTCAGACCCGCATCCCCGTTGATGGGCCCGTACTGGGAGGTCCCGGCCTCGCCGGCGACCGCTGCGAGGCGCTCCAGGAAGCTCGCATGGGGCGCATTCCCGGGAACCGCCTGCGAGAGGTTGATCAGCGGCCCGTAGGATCCGTCATAGCGTCGGGTCCAGCTCTGTGCCTCCGGGATCGGAGGGCTGCCGACATCGGCGACGAGGGGATTGACGGGGTTGAAGGGGCCGCTGCTCATGAGACGATTCTGCTCCGGATAAGGAAAAGGCAGGAAACCCGGCGAGCCTTCACCGAAATCCCCTGCCCTTCAATCTGTTTTCGTAGCGCCTATCGTCATGGCCGGGACAGGCCATGACGGCGGGGGAAAAGGATCTCAGTCCTTCGCGCGCTCCACGTAGGAGCCGTCTTCCGTCATGATCACGACGCGGGTGCCTGCGGTGATGTGCGGCGGCACCATGGTGCGCACGCCGTTGGAGAGCATGGCGGGCTTGTAGGAGGAGGAGGCCGTCTGACCCTTCACCACCGGCTCGGTCTCGACGATCTCGAGGGTGACGCGGGCGGGCAGCTCGATGGCGATCGGCACGCCGTTATGGGTCGAGAGCATCACGGCCATGCCTTCCTGAAGATAGGGCCGCTGGTCGCCGATGATGTCTGCCGGAACCGCGACCTGCTCGTAGGTCTCGGGATTCATGAAGTGGAAGCCTTCGCCGTCCTCGTAGAGATAGGTGTGCTCGCGGTCCTCCACGAAGGCGCGCTCGACCTGCTCCGTGGTGCGGTAGCGCTCGGACACCTTCACGCCATCGGAGATGCGGCGCATGTCGAGCTGTGTGACCGGCGTGCCCTTGCCCGGGTGGATGTTCTGGGCAGTGAGCACGACATAGAGCTTGCCGTCCATTTCGACGACGTTGCCTTTGCGGAGCGAGGAGGCGATGACCTTCACGGGAAGCGTTCCTTGTGACAGATAGGGGCGCGCCGCAGGGCCAGGCAGCCCGGCCCCGGCGGCGTCGAAATTCGGTTTCACTGCCGCAACTAGCCTATCTTGGCGAGAATCGCCAGCCTGACGTGTTAGGAAGTCCTCCGCGATGGAAAACGCCACGCCTGCCCCCTCACCCTGGTGGACGCCGCATGTGCATGCGGATCGGCGCCCGTTCCTGCTGGGGCGGAACCGAATCCAGGCGGCGTTCCGGGGCTTCTTTGCGGCCCGTGGTTTCGTGGAGGTGGACACCGCAACGCTCCAGACTTCGCCCGGCAACGAGGCGCATCTGCACGCCTTCGCGACGGAAGCCGTCGGCCTGAGCGGATCGCGGACTCCGCTCTACCTTCACACCTCGCCGGAATTCGCCTGCAAGAAGCTTCTGGCGGCGGGCGAAACCCGGATCGCCTGCTTCGCCCATGTCTACCGCAACCGGGAGCGCGGCCCCCTGCACCATCCCGAATTCACCATGCTCGAATGGTACCGGGCGGGCGAAGGCTACGAGGCGCTGATGAAGGATTGCGCCGCCCTGCTCGCCCTGGCGGCCGAGACGGCGGGCACCCGCACCCTCGCCTACAGGGGCAGGCGGGCGGATCCCTTCCAGGAGCCCGAGCGCCTGAGCGTGGCGGAAGCCTTCCGGCGTTTCGCGGGCATCGACCTGCTCGGGTCCATCGACGAGAGCGGAGCGACGGATCGCGACCATCTGGCAGCGAGCCTCCGGGGCGCCGGAATCCGGGTGGCCGAGGACGACACCTGGTCGGACCTCTTCAGCCGCGTCATCGTGGAGCGGGTCGAGCCGCATCTCGGCCTCGGCCGCGCCACGATCCTCGACGAGTACCCGGTGGCGGAGGCGGCGCTCGCCCGTCCCACGGCCCGCGATCCGCGCGTGGCCGAGCGGTTCGAGCTCTATGCCTGCGGCGTTGAGCTGGCGAACGCCTTCGGCGAGCTCACCGACCCGGACGAGCAGCGCCGGCGGTTCGAAGCGGAGATGCGTGAGAAGATGCGGGTGTACGGAGAAAGCTATCCCGTGGACGAGGATTTCCTGGCCGCCTTGGGCCACATGCCCGATGCCAGCGGGATCGCGCTCGGCTTCGACCGGCTCGTGATGCTCGCGGCCGGCGCGTCGCGCATCGACCAGGTGATCTGGGCTCCCGTTCCGGAGACAGGCTCGTGAGCACGCTCCGGACTCCGGCAGAGCTGGTCGAGGCGGGCCTCGTCGCACCCGAGCGGGAGGCCGAAATCGGGACCGTGGCCGAACGCTACGCCATCGCGATCAGCCCCGCCATGGCCGAGCTCATCGACCGGAACGATCCGGACGATCCGATCGCGCGTCAGTTCGTGCCCGATCCCGCCGAGCTTGCGACGACGCCGGAGGAGCGCGGGGACCCCATCGGCGACCTCGCCCATTCACCGGTCGAAGGAATCGTTCACCGTTATCCGGACCGGGTGCTCCTGAAGGCCGTGCACGTGTGCCCGGTCTATTGCCGGTTCTGCTTCCGTCGCGAGATGGTGGGACCCCAGGGCCTCGGCACGCTCTCCTCGGACGCCCTGGACAGGGCCTTCGCCTATATCGCGGGCCGCCCGGAAATCTGGGAGGTGATCCTCACCGGGGGAGACCCGCTGGTGCTCTCCGCCAGACGCCTGTCCGAGCTGACGCAGCGGCTTGCCGCCATCGATCACGTGAAGATCATTCGCTTCCACACGCGGGTCCCGGCGGTCGAGCCGGAGCGGATCGACGAAGACCTCGTCGCGGCTCTGAAGGCGAGCGGAAAGGCAGTCTACGTGGCGCTCCACGCCAATCACCCGCGCGAGCTCACGCCCGCTGCCCGCGCCGCCTGCGCCCGGCTCGTGGATGCGGGCATCGTCATGCTCAGCCAGTCGGTGCTGCTCAAGGGCATCAACGACGATCCGGAGATCCTGGCCGCCCTCATGCGCGCCTTCGTGGAGACCCGCATCAGGCCCTATTACCTGCACCACCCGGATCTCGCACCCGGCACGAGCCACTTCCGCCTCTCCCTCGAGGAGGGCCGGAGGCTCGTGGCGGGCCTGCGCGGCCGGATTTCGGGGCTCTGCCAGCCGACTTACGTGCTCGACATTCCGGGCGGGTACGGAAAGGCCGTGATCGCTCCCGACACGGTCGGGCAGAGAGACGGCCGCTATACGGTTTCGGATTTCCGGGGCCGCGAGCACGCCTACCCGCCCGAAGACTAACATAGGTTAAGGGTCCTATCGCTTTCACGCGAGCGGACGGGATGCGACGGAACAAGCCGGGCGATAAATTCCTTTCCCTTCAGCATTGTAAGGAATGCTGAAGGGAGCAATCTCATGCGTTTCATCCCAACCCGCGTCCATGGCATCATGGACTACATCGTCGGCCTTCTGCTGCTCGTCGCTCCGTACCTGCTGGGGTTTGCGGACGGCAGCGCAGCCCAATGGGTCCCCATGATCGTCGGCATCGCCATTCTCGGCATGGCCCTCGTGACGGATTTCGAGCTCTCGGTGGTCAAGCTGATCCCCATGCCCCTGCATCTGGGCATGGATATCGCAGCCGGCCTGCTGCTCCTGGCCTCGCCCTGGCTCTTCGGCTTCGCCGACCGGGTCATGTGGCCTCACGTCATCATCGGCATCCTGGAAGTGGGTCTCGCCCTGACGACGCGCACCGTGCCGGATACGGCGGAGGCGGAAATGGGGCGATACAGCTGACCCGGTTCCGCATCAGTCGAAAACCGGTTTGGCCGTTCGGCCCTTCTTGATGTCCGAGCGTCGCCCCTTGGCCTCCAGCCTGCGTTTCTTGGAGGCGAGGGTCGGCCTCGTCGGCCGTCTCGTCTTCGGACGTTCCGTGGCCTGACGGATCAGCTCGACGAGGCGGCCGACCGCGTCCTCGCGGTTGCGCTCCTGCGTACGGAACCGCTGGGCCGTGATGATCAGCACGCCCTCGTTCGTCAGCCTCTTTCCGGCGATCCGCTCCAGGCGGGCCTTCACATCCTCCGGCAGGGACGGCGAGTTGCGCACGTCGAAGCGCAGCTGGACGGCCGATTCCACCTTGTTGACGTTCTGCCCGCCGGGTCCCGAGGCGCGGATGAAACTCTCCTGAAGTTCGGCTTCATCGAGCGCAATGCTGTTCGTCACCTGGATCATCGGGGCCTCGAGCGGGACAGGACGAGAAAAAAGAAGGTGGAGCGTGAGAGCCTCATGTCCAATGAGGGCTAAACCTGCGCTTGTCGACCTCGGCTTTAAGCCTTAAGCGGCTTGTGCCCTCCTTTCACCGGGCATGTCCGGTCCTGCAAGCGCTCCCATGTCCGCCGTTTTCGCCAGCCTCATCCCGACATTCCTGATCATCGCCACCGGTTGGCTGTGCCGCGCCACGGGTTTCGTGAACGAGCAGCAATGGGCAGGGCTCGAACGGGTCACGTACGTGATCTTTTTTCCCGCGCTCATCATTGACACGCTGGCCCGAGCGAATCTCGGATCGGTGCCGGTTCTCGGCGTCGGAGGAGCGCTCGTCGGATCCATCCTGCTCATGGCGGGCCTCATGCTGCTGCTGCGCCCTCTCCTGGAGCGCTATGCCGGGATCGACGGGCCGAGCTTCACCTCGATCTTTCAGGGCGCCACGCGCTGGAACACCTTCGTGGCTCTCTCCGTGGCCGGAAGCCTGTTCGGACAGCGCGGCATCGCCCTGATCGCGGTCGCGATCGCGGCCATGGTGCCGCTTCTGAACCTGCTCGCCGTCTATGTGTTCATCCGTTTCGCCGGCAGACCTCGCCAGAGCCCCTGGGAAATCCTCCGGTCCTTCGCCACAAATCCGTTCATCTGGTCCTGCGCGGCAGGCCTGGCGCTCAACCTTCTCGCGCCGCCTCCGCCGGAGCCCGTGACCGCCTATATCGACCTGATGGGGCGCGCCGCCCTGGCGGCAGGGCTTCTGATCGTGGGAGCTGGCCTCGACATCCGGCGGCTTGCCAAACCCGGGCTGCCCCACGCGTTGACCACGGCCTGCAAGCTCGCCCTCATGCCCGTCTTCGCCGTGACCTTCGCCCGTTACGGCGGGGTGAGCGGGAGCGACCTTCTCGTCACGATCATCGCCGCTTCTGTGCCTTCCGCAGCGGCCGGCTACGTCCTGGCGCGGCAGATGGGCGGCAATGCCCCCCTCATGGCGGAGATCCTGACCCTGCAAACCCTGCTGGCGCTCGGCTCCATGCCGCTCATGATCTCTCTTCTAGGTTGATCGATCGGCGGAATTTTACAACCTATGGTGGCCAAGGCCACCCTTGCTTGATCATCGGTTGCATTGATAATGGTGCCGACTGAAACAGAGGCACAGCCGCACCCCATGTCCAAACCTCCGCGCCGCGTCCTTCCTGCCCCCTCGCCTCATGACCGGGAGGCCGCCGCTCCCGCTTGGAGCATCCGCAAGGACGGTTTGAGCGCGGTCGAAACGGCGCAGTACATCGCCGAGTTCACGGCGGAGCTGTCCTATCTCGCGCGGCAGACGAGACTTGATCTGCTGGCCTATCTCCTGGACATGGCCCGGCTCGAGGCCGCGCGGGCCGTCCAGGACGGCAAACGGAGGTCGTAGGATCAGCGGCCCGGGATCAGGGATACGGCATTGCCGCCGTGGCGCTCCAGGCGCCCAGCCATCTCGAGTTCGAGCAAAGTCGTCTGAACGGCACGGATCGACCACCCGGATTGGCGCACCAGATCATCCACCGAGATCGGCGAGGCGCCGAGGAGCCCGATGAGCCCTGTGGCCAGATCCGCCTGCTCGTCGTCCCACCCGGCATCAGGCGAAACGGAGCCCGTCGGAGCCCGGGGAATCTCCGGGAGATCGAGTTCGTCCCATAACTCCTCCGTATCCAGGAGACGATGGGTTTCCTCCGCGCCCGTCTCGGTCCGGGGGCCCGACGCGATCAGCGGATCAAGGACGCTCGTGACGTGCTCGACACCCGCGCAGAGGGTAGCCCCTTCCCGAATGAGGTCGTTCGTGCCCTCGGCGCGCGGATCGAGGGGCGACCCCGGAACCGCGAATACCTCCCGTCCCTGCTCCAGGGCGAAGCGGGCGGTGATGAGCGAGCCGGAACGGCGCGCCGCCTCCACGATCACGACCCCATAGGACAGGCCGGAGATGATGCGGTTGCGGCGCGGAAAATCACGCCCGCGCGGTTCCCAGCCCATGGGCATCTCGGACACGACGGCCCCGCCCCGCTCCACGATAGCCCGCAGGAGAGGCTCGTTCTCGGACGGATAGATCTCGTCCTGGCCGCCTGCGAGCACCGCGATGGTGCCGGTGTCCAAGGTCGCCCGGTGCGCCCTGGTATCGATGCCGCGCGCGAGCCCCGAGACGACGACGTAGCCAGCCTCGCCCAGCTGCCGCGACAGGCGCTCGGCAAAGGCGAGCCCCGCGGCGGACGCGTTGCGGGACCCGACCATGCCGACGCAGGGTCTGGCGAGCACCTCCGCGGAGCCGCGCACGGCGATCAGCGGCGGCGCGGTGTCGACGGCCTGCAGGGTCTTCGGATAGTCCGGCTCGCCCATGGCGATGAGGCGCACCCCGAGACGCGCGGCGGCGGTCATCTCCTTCTCGGCTTCCGCCCGGCTCGTCACTTTCAGGGCCGGGCGCCCGCTGCGCCGCGCGAGATCGGGCAGGGCTTCGAGGGCCGCGGCTGCGCCGCCGTACCGGTTGATCAGCGTGCGGAACGTGCGCGGCCCCACGCTCTCCGACCGGATCAGCCGGAGCCAGTCGAGGCGCTGCTCATCCGTCAGGTTCACGGCGTCAGCCCTTCTGGCCGATCTTGCCCTCGGTTCCGGCAAGCAGGCGGCTGATGTTCTCGCTGTGCTTCCACCAGAGCAGCGCCACGAGGATCACCGCCATGGCCGCCATGGCGGGCTCGTTCAGGAGCCAAAGGGCGACCGGCGTCGCGGCGCTGGCGACCAGGGCGGACAGGGAGGAGTAGCGCGACGCGAAGGCGACGCCCAGCCAGATTGCGGCGAAGATCAGCGCAACGATCCAGTTCAGGCCGATCAGCACGCCGATGAAGGTGGCTACGCCCTTGCCGCCCCTGAACTTGAGCCATGCCGGATACAGATGGCCGAGAAAGGCCCCGAGCGCGGCGAGCGTCGCGAACTGATCGCCCCAGCGCGCGGCGATCAGCACCGCGGCCGTTCCCTTGAGGGCATCGCCCAGCAGGGTCGCCGCGGCAAGGCCCTTGCGGCCGGTGCGCAGAACGTTGGTCGCCCCGATATTGCCGGAGCCGACCTTGCGGATGTCCCCCAGTCCCGCCATGCGGGTGAAGATCACCCCGAACGGAATCGAGCCGAGGAGATAGCCGAAGGCCAGGGCCCCGAGCAGGTACAGCATGTTCATTTCGTTGGGCATTCGCTCCTCGTCACGTCGAGCGTCGGTCGAACACGATCCTGCCCGCAACCATCGTGATCGTCACCTGTCCTTCCAGACGGGCTTCGTCGAAGGGCGAGTTCTTGGACAGGGATTTCAGGTTCCGCTTGTCGAGCACGTAGGGCGCATCGGGATCGAACACGATCAGGTCGGCGGGAGCGCCGATCTTCAGCCGCCCGGACGGCAGCCCCAGGATTTCCGCGGGTTTCGTGGACATGGCGCGCAGGAGCCTGGGCAGGGTGATGCGGTCCGCGTGCACGAGGCGGAGCGCCGCCGAGAGCAGCGTCTCGAGCCCCACGGCTCCGTTCGCGGCCTCGGCGAAGGGCAGGCGCTTGTTCTCCACATCCTGTGGATTGTGGTCCGAGACGATCACGTCGATGGTGCCGTCGGCGAGCGCCGCGATCATCGCCTGCCGGTCGTCCTCGTGCCTCAAGGGCGGCGAGAGCTTCAGGAAGGTGCGGTAATCGCCGATGTCGTTCTCGTTGAGCGACAGGTGATTGATGGAGACGCCGCAGGTCACCGGCAATCCCCTCGCCTTGGCGGCCTGCACGATCTCGGCCGAATCGGCCGTCGAGATCATGGCCGCGTGGTAGCGCGCGCCGGTGAGGCGCACGAGGCGCACGTCGCGCTCGAGCACGATTGTCTCGGCCTCGCGCGGTATGCCCGGGAGCCCGAGGCGGGAGGAGAACTCGCCCTCGTTCATCACGCCCTGCCCCACGAGGTCGGGATCTTCCACGTGGTGGACGATCAGGGCATCGAAATCGCGGGCGTAGGTCAGCGCCCGGCGCATCACCTGCGCGTTGGTGACGGAGCGCGCACCGTCCGTGAAGGCGATCGCGCCGGCTTCCTTCAGCCGCCCGATCTCCGCCATCTCCCCGCCCCGGAGGCCCTTCGTGAGCGCGGCGGCAGGCAGGATGTTCACGACGGAGGTGTCGCGCGCCCGGCGCACGATGAAGTCGATCACCGCCGGATCGTCGAGAACCGGGCTCGTATCCGGCATGGACACGATCGTGGTCACGCCGCCGGCGGCCGCCGCCTCGCCCGCGCTTTTCAGCGTTTCGCGATAGGGCCCGCCGGGCTCGCCGATGAAGGCGCGCATGTCGATGAGGCCGGGAGCCAGCACCTGGCCCGCGCACTCGATCACATCGGCATCCGCCGCCTGGGTCAGATGCGGCCCGAGATCCTGGATCACGCCGTCGCGGACGAGAAGGCCGCCCTTGTCCTCGCGCCCGGTATCGGGATCGACGAGGAGTGCGTTCTTGAAGAGAAGAGGTTTCGTGCCCATCGCGTCTCACCCGTTCGGCAGATGGCTCGCGAGAGCCTCGAGGACCGCCATGCGGACGGCCACGCCCATCTCGACCTGCTCGCGGATCAGCGACTGCGCGCCATCCGCCACGTCGGAGGAAATCTCGACGCCCCGGTTCATCGGCCCCGGATGCATCACGAGGGCATCGTGCTTGGCGTAGGAGAGCTTTTCCTGATCGAGACCGTAGAAGCGGAAATACTCCTTCACCGACGGCACGAAGGACCCGTTCATGCGCTCGCGCTGCAGGCGCAGCATCATGACGATGTCCGCCCCTTCCAGGCCCTTGCGCATGTCCGTGAAGGTCGGGAAGCCGAGGCGCGCGAAGCCCGGCGGCAGGAGATTCGTGGGCGCCACGAGCCGCACCTGCGCGCCCATGGCGGCGAGCAGGATCATGTTGGAGCGCGCCACGCGCGAATGCAGGATGTCGCCGCAGATCGCGACGATGAGCCCTCCGATCCGTCCCTTGTTGCGGCGGATGGTGAGCGCGTCGAGCAGCGCCTGCGTCGGGTGCTCGTGCGCGCCGTCGCCCGCGTTCACGACCGCGCAATCGACCTTCCGCGCCAGGAGGTGCACCGCGCCCGCCGCATGGTGGCGCACGACGATGATGTCGGGCCGCATGGCGTTGAGCGTCGCCGCCGTGTCGATCAGCGTCTCCCCCTTCTTCACCGACGAGGACGCCACCGCCATGTTCAGCACGTCCGCGCCGAGGCGCTTGCCGGCGATCTCGAAGGAGGATTGCGTACGGGTGGAGGGCTCGAAAAAGAGGTTGATCTGCGTGCGGCCCCGAAGGGTCGTCTTACGCTTCTCGACCTGCCGGCTGACTTCGACCTGGTTGTCGGCCAGATCGAGCAGAGCCTGGATATCCAAAGGGGACAATCCCTCGATGCCGAGGAGGTGTCGGTGGGGAAAAACGGATCGCGGGGTGTCTGTCATCTTAAAGCCATCGCTATAGGCTCTCCGGACAGGAGCAGCAAGCAGCCTCTCTCCGTTCCGTGACGTTTCACGCTAGAATCGGAATCGAGACGACATTTCCGGGGCGAAGATCATGTCCGCGTTCCAAACCCACGAGATCCTCAACCAGACGCCCCCTTTCGGCGGTGTGAACCTGATCGCGGGCGACCGACCGCTCCTCGACGCCCTGAAGGCCAACGGCGCCGACCCGGAGGCTGAGGGCCTCATCGCCTTCGGCGAGGCCTGGGGCAGCGCGGAGCGGCTCGACCTCGGGCGGCTCGCCAACGAAAATCCCCCGAAGCTGCGCACGCACGACGCGCGCGGCTATCGAATCGATGCGGTGGAGTTTCACCCGGCCTATCACGCCCTCATGCGGGCCAGCATGGCGGACGGGCTCCACTCCTCCACCTGGGACGAGCCCGGGTCGGGCCACGCCCATGTGGCGCGGGCGGCCAGGATCTACACCGTGGCGGGGGTGGAGAGCGGCCATGTCTGCCCCGTCACGATGACACACGCCTCCGCGGCGGCGCTTGCGGCCGCCCCGGCCCGCCTGAAGGAATGGCTGCCGAGGATCCGCTCCCGGGATTACGATTCCCGCTTCGCTCCTTTCTGGGAGAAGAGCTCCGTCACCCTCGGCATGGGCATGACGGAGAAGCAGGGCGGAACTGATGTGCGCGCCAACAGCACCTGCGCCGTTCCGGTCGTCGGGGACGAATATGCGCTCACCGGGCACAAATGGTTCATGTCCGCCCCCATGTGCGACGCCTTCCTGGTGCTCGCCCAGGCCCCCGGCGGCCTCACCTGCTTTCTTGTGCCCCGCTTCCGGCCGGACGGCACCCTCAACGGGCTGCGCCTGCAGCGGCTCAAGGACAAGCTCGGGAACCGATCCAACGCCTCCTCCGAGGTCGAGTTCACGGAGGCGCTCGGCTGGCGCATCGGCCAGGAAGGCGCAGGCGTGCGCACCATCATCACCATGGTGCAGCTCACGCGGCTCGACTGCGCCGTCGCCTCCGCCGGGCTCGTCCGGATGGGCCTGACCCTCGCCCTTCACCACGCCCACCACCGCAGCGTCTTCCAGAGGAAGCTCATCGACCAGCCGGCCATGCGGATGGTGCTGGCCGATCTCGCCCTGGAGAACGAGGCCATGACGGCGCTCGCCCTGCGCACGGCCCACAGCTTCGATCTGGCAACGCGGGACGAGCACGAGGCTGCCTATGCCCGCCTGATCACGCCGGCGGCCAAGTTCGGCATCTGCAAGGCCGCGCCCCGGCTCCTCTACGAGGCCATGGAGAGCCTCGGGGGCAACGGCTACGTGGAGGAGAGCCCCCTGCCCCGGCTGTACCGGGAGGCGCCGGTCAATGCGATCTGGGAAGGCTCCGGCAACGTGATCGCCCTCGACCTGCTGCGCGCCGAAAGAAGGGAGACGGAGCTGGCAGCCTCCGTCCTGGAGCGGCTCATGGCCGACGCCGGAGACCTGCCGGGAGCATCCGACACGGCCCGGGACATCGTCCTCGCGCTTCAATCCCCCGAGGCCGAGGCCAAGGCCCGGTTCATCGCCGAGCGGCTCTTCACCCTGGCGGCGGCGGCGGCCCTGGCGCGCTCAGCTCCTTCCCCGGTCACCGAGAGCTTCGCCCTGACGAGGCTCTCCCGGCCTGCCCGCATGACGGGCGCGAACGACCTGGGGGACGCGGCGGGCCTCTTGCTTGAACGGGCTTTCGTCACCATATAACACCATGGGCGGGACGGCCGATTTGACTTGTCCTCGATCATCAACCACTTATCGCGCCTCCGACGGTCGTCACTGACCGCCGCCACCTACATCAAAACTTTGAGCATCCGCTCGCGGCCATCTACGGGAAGTCGTCCATGAAAGTCGTCGTCGTCGAGTCGCCTGCAAAGGCCAAGACGATCAATAAATATCTCGGCAAGGACTACGAGGTCCTGGCCTCCTTCGGGCATATCCGCGATCTGCCCGCCAAGGACGGCTCGGTCGACCCGGATGCCGATTTCCGCATGATCTGGACGCTCGAGGACAAGGGCTCGAAGCGGGTCTCCGAGATCGCCAAGGCGATCAAGGGCGCCGAGAAGCTCATTCTCGCCACCGACCCGGACCGCGAGGGCGAGGCGATTTCCTGGCACGTGGTCGAGGCGTTGCGCGAGAAGCGGGTGCTGAAGGACCTGCCGGTCGAGCGCGTGACCTTCAACGCCATCACCAAGGACGCGGTGCAGACGGCGCTCCGTCAGCCGCGGGAGATCGATCAGGCGCTGGTGGATGCCTACATGGCCCGCCGCGCCCTCGACTACCTGGTGGGCTTCACCCTGTCGCCCGTTCTCTGGCGCAAGCTGCCGGGCGCGCGCTCGGCGGGCCGTGTGCAATCGGTGGCCCTGCGCCTCGTCTGCGACCGCGAACTGGAGATCGAGACCTTCAAGCCGCGGGAATACTGGTCCCTCATCGCCACGCTCGCGACCAGGGAGGGCGGCGTCTTCGACGCGCGCCTCGTGGGCGCCGACGGCAAGAAGATCCAGCGCCTCGACATCGGCAACGGCAAGGACGCGGAGGCCTTCAAGAAGGATCTGGAGCTGGCGACCTTCTCGGTGGCGAATATCGAGGCCAAGCCCGCCAAGCGCCACCCCTACCCGCCCTTCACCACCTCGACCCTGCAGCAGGAGGCCTCGCGCAAGCTGGGCCTCGCGCCCGCGCAGACCATGCGCATCGCGCAGCGTCTCTATGAAGGCGTCGACATCGGCGGCGAGACGGTCGGCCTCATCACATATATGCGTACGGACGGCGTCGACATGGCCCCCGAGGCGGTGCAGGCCGCCCGCCGGGTGATCGGCAAGGAATACGGCGACCGCTACGTGCCCGCCGCCCCGCGCAAGTACGCGACTAAGGCCAAGAACGCGCAGGAAGCGCACGAGGCCATCCGCCCGACCGACATGGGCCGCCTCCCCAAAATGGTGGCCAAGTATCTGGAGCCCGAGCAGGCCCGTCTCTACGACCTCATCTGGACCCGCACCGTGGCGAGCCAGATGGAATCGGCGGAGCTCGAGCGCACCACCGCCGATATCCTGGCCCAGGTCGGGCCTCGCAAGCTCGAGCTGCGCGCCACCGGCCAGGTGATCAAGTTCGACGGCTTCCTCACGCTCTACAACGAGAGCAAGGACGATGAGGCGGACGAGGACGAAGGCCGCCTGCCGCCCATGAAGGCGGGCGATCCCCTGGAGCGCCGCCGCATCAAAGCGACCCAGCACTTCACCGAGCCGCCGCCGCGCTATTCGGAGGCCTCGCTCGTGAAGCGCATGGAGGAGCTCGGCATCGGCCGCCCATCCACCTACGCCGCCGTGCTTCAGACGCTGCGCGACCGCGAATACGTGCGCATCGAGAAGAAGCGCCTCGTGCCGGAGGACAAGGGCCGCATCGTCACGGCGTTCCTGGAGAGCTTCTTCCGTCGCTACGTGGAGTACGACTTCACGGCGGATCTGGAGGAGCAGCTCGACCGCGTCTCGAACAACGAGATCGACTGGAAGCAGGTGATGCGCGAGTTCTGGCGCGACTTCTCCGCCGCCATCGGCGAGACGAAGGAGCTGCGCACCACGGAGGTGCTGGACGCCCTCAACGAGCTGCTCGGCCCGCATATCTTCCCCGACAAGGGAGACGGCTCGAACCCGCGCACGTGCCCGAATTGCGGCACGGGCCAGCTCTCCCTCAAGCTCGGCAAGTTCGGCTCCTTCATCGGCTGTTCGAACTATCCGGAGTGCAAATATACCCGCCAGCTCGCCGCCTCCGGCGCCGAGGGCGACGGCGAAGGCTCGTCGGAGAACGGCGGCGCGCCCGGGGTTAAGGTTCTGGGCGACGACCCGGAAACCGGGCAGCAGGTCACTCTGCGCGACGGCCGCTTCGGACCCTTCGTCCAACTCGGCGAGGGCGAGAAGCCCAAGCGCTCCTCCCTGCCCAAGGGTCTGGCCCCGTCGCAGGTCGACCTGGAGAAGGCGCTCAAGCTCCTCGCTCTCCCGCGCCAGGTCGCGACCCACCCGGAAACCGGCGAGCCGATCCTGGCGAGCATCGGGCGCTACGGGCCCTACGTGCAGCACGGCAAGACCTACGCCAATCTCGCCCCGGGCGACGACGTGCTTGAGATCGGAGCGAACCGCGCCATCGACCTGATCGTCACCAAGGAAAGCGGCGGCGGCAACGCCCGTCGCGCGGCCGATCCGGGCCGCCCGCTGGGAGACGATCCGGAATCGGGCAAGCCCATCGTGGTGAAGGCCGGGCGCTTCGGTCCCTACGTGACGGACGGCGAGACGAACGCCACCCTGCCCCGGACCATGGCTGCGGAAGCGGTGACCCTGGACGAAGCCATCGAGCTTCTGAAGGCGCGCCGGGCCGCCGGGCCGTCGAAGAAGTCCGCGCGCGGCCGCAAGGCGCCTGCGAAGAAGCCCGCCGCGAAGAAGACCCCGGCCAAGAAGGCCGCGGCAAAGACCACCAGGAAGGCGGCTGCGAAGAAGCCCGCCGCCAAGAAGACCGCGGCCAAGAAGACCGCGAAGGCGGCCGAATGAGATGAGAGAGTGGCTGTCCTGGTTCCTGGTGGATCATGCCGATCAGGTCGAGATTCTGCTTCGCCTCTGCGTGGCGGCGCTCGCGGGCATGGCCGTCGGGCTGAACCGGGACATCTACAACAAGCCTATCGGTATGCGGACGTTGGGTCTCGTGGCGCTGGGGTCCGCCACGGTGATCCTCTCAGGCTCGGTCTATGAGGGGCTGCATTTCAGCCAGGACGCGGTCAGCCGCGTGGTTCAGGGCATCCTGACGGGTCTCGGCTTCCTGGGTGCGGGCGCGATCATCAAGGCTCGGGACGGCAGGGATGTCCAGGGCCTCACCACCGCCTCGACGGTGTGGATCGCAGCCGCTCTCGGTGTCACAGCAGGGCTCGGGGCCTGGTTCATCACCCTCGCCGGGACTACGATGACGCTTTTCATGCTCACCTTCGGCAAGCCGCTGGAGAGCTGGCTTACCCGCCTGTTCGCAGGCCGCGAGAAGACCGTTGAGGACGACGACTAGCTAAAAAGCGAAACTGAGGCCGAGCACCGCGACGGTGGCGATGGAGAGCCACAGCAGGCTCGAGCCCAAGGTGCCGCTCTTCGGGGACGAGGTCGTGTCGGGCTCGTCGAAGGCAAACGCCTCTCCCGCAGTGCGCGCCGCACGGTCCAGGTGAATTTTCTGAGCCGGTCCCATCGTCGTGCGCATCGTTGCCCTCATTCTCCGTTAAGCCCATGCTTACCCAGCCAACGTGAATGGTAATTAAACAGTTCCTGATGACAGGTGAAAGACATCCTTTAGAGGCAATCGGGATACTGACCGAAGCAGGGTTCCCAAGGCCGCCTTTTTGTGGCTAGTGACCCTAAACCGCCTTCCCGTTTCCGTTTTGTTCTCGTATAAAAACGGAATGAGAAATAGTGTAAACAAGCGCGAATCATCGAAACGGACCAAGGTCCCAATGGATAACGACGATCTCTTCGGGGGCGCAGCCGCGAAACGCGCCGCGCCTGCAGCGGCCAGAACGGCTGCCGTGAAAACCTCCCGCGCCGCGCCTGCGCCGCAGCAAGGCACGCCGGGCGAGGCAGGCTATGACGCGTCCGCCATCGAGGTGCTGGAAGGTCTGGAGCCCGTCCGCCGCCGCCCGGGCATGTATATCGGCGGCACGGACGAGAAGGCCCTGCATCACCTCTTCGCCGAAGTGATCGACAATTCCATGGACGAAGCGGTCGCCGGCCACGCCACCTTCATCGAGGTGGAGCTGGAGGAAGGCGGCTGGCTGTCCGTGACCGACAACGGACGCGGCATCCCGATCGACCCGCACCCCAAATTCCCGAAGAAGTCGGCGCTCGAGGTCATCATGACCACGCTGCACGCGGGCGGTAAGTTCGACTCGAAGGTCTACGAGACCTCCGGAGGCCTGCACGGCGTCGGCGTGTCGGTGGTCAACGCGCTCTCCGAGACCCTCGAGGTCGAGGTCGCGCGCGGCCAGCAGCTGTACCGGCAGGTCTTCTCCCGCGGCATTCCCCAGGGCAAGCTCGAGACGGTGGGCCGCGTGCTCAACCGGCGCGGCACAAAGGTGCGCTTC
Organism: Microvirga sp.; assembly: GCA_031181145.1. Classification (GTDB taxonomy): domain Bacteria; phylum Pseudomonadota; class Alphaproteobacteria; order Rhizobiales; family Beijerinckiaceae; genus Microvirga. Next base: position 115,983 of record JAPSLB010000003.1, on the reverse strand, counting down.
AAGCCCGATTGGCAGATCTTCGGAAAGGATGCCCATTTCCAGCCCCGCCGCCTGTTCAAGATGGCGCGCTCGAAGGCCTATCTCTTCGGCGGGGTCGAGATCCGCTGGAAATGTGCCCCCTCCCTCATCCAGGGCATCGAGAACGTTCCGGCGGAAGCGGTCTTCAAGTTCCCGAACGGCCTGAAGGATTACCTGCTCCACGACATCGAGGGGAAGGAGCTGGTCACGGACCAGATCTTCTCCGGCAAGATCACCAAGCCCGGCAGCCACGGCTCGCTGGAATGGGCGGTCGCCTGGATGTCGAACGAGGATGGGTTCTCGACCTCCTACTGCAACACGGTCCCGACGCCGGAAGGCGGCACGCATGAGAACGGCCTGCGCATCGCGCTGCTGCGCGGCCTGCGCGACCATGCCGAGCGCGTCGGCCAGTCGAAGCGCATGGCGGCGGTCACCACCGACGACGTGATGGCCACCTGCGCTTCCATGCTCTCGGTGTTCATCCGCGAGCCGGAGTTCCAGGGCCAGACCAAGGACAAGCTCGCGACCGTGGAAGCGGGCCGCATCGTCGAGAACGGCATCCGCGACACCTTCGACCACTGGCTCGCCGCCTCCCCGCAGCAGGCCAACAAGCTGCTCGACTGGGTGATCGACCGGGCCGAGGAGCGCCTGCGCCGCCGCCAGGAGAAGGAGGTCGCCCGCAAGACCGCAACCCGCAAGCTGCGCCTGCCCGGCAAGCTGGCGGATTGCTCGAACGCGGGCGCCAAGGGCTCCGAGCTCTTCCTCGTCGAGGGCGACTCGGCCGGCGGCTCGGCCAAGCAGGCCCGCGACCGTGCCACGCAGGCCGTCCTGCCCCTGCGCGGAAAGATCCTCAACGTGGCCTCCGCCGGCCGGGACAAGCTGCACCAGAACCAGCAGATCTCCGATCTGGTGCAGGCGCTCGGCTGCGGCACGGGCTCCGCTTACCGTGAGGCCGATCTCCGCTACGAGAAGGTCATCATCATGACCGACGCGGACGTGGACGGCGCACATATCGCCACGCTCCTCATCACCTTCTTCTACCGGCAGATGCCCAAGCTCATCGACGGCGGGCATCTCTATCTCGCCGTCCCGCCGCTCTATCGCCTCAGCCAGGGCGCGAAATCGGCCTATGCCCGGGACGAGGCGGATCGCGACCGGCTGCTGAAGACGGTGTTCAAGGGGTCGGGCAAGGTCGAGATCAGCCGGTTCAAGGGCTTGGGCGAAATGCTGCCGGGGCAGCTGAAGGAGACCACCATGGACCCGAAGAAGCGCCTGCTTCTGAAGGTGGTCGTGGAGGCCGACGACCGGCCGGAAGCCAACGATGCCGTGGAGCGCCTGATGGGCAACAAGCCGGAAGCCCGCTTCACCTTCATTCAGGAACGGGCCGCCTTCACGGACGAAGCGGATCTCGATATCTGATGGCCCTCGCGGGGCCGATCACGGTGGCGCGGAGCCTCTCCGCGCCAGTTTTCGCAGCGCCCCTCCCCTAGCCGTCACCGGACTTGCGCCGGTGCCCCCGATCCTTGGAGTATTGCACTTTACCGGTCGGAGAGCTGCGAACGATAACGATACGCCCAAGCCGCGATGAACCTCCTCGCGCCCCCCTCCTCGCGCCCCATGGGGCGCTGGCGCATCGTGCGAGAATGGGGACCCGGTTCTTCGCGGCACGACGATGCGCGGCTTGAACGAGGGAGCATCGGACCTCCTGCGCGGACAACTTCCACGGCGAGATTCGTCCGCCGCCAATGCCGAAACGGAAACTTCGTGGAGAAATTTTGAAGAAAGTTTGGAACCAACCTTGAACCCGATCGTTGATTGGCATCACCGGCCCATTCTGCCCCCACGGGTCGGTCCCTTACAGGCTCCTCAACGGAGCCTTTTTTTTGGCCCTGAAAAGCCGTCAACGTCTTGATGGATCCATGCAGCCTCTCGCGCGTCATTCCACAGGCGGGCTTCCCGGACTAGCGCGTCGTGCGGAAAAGCGGACCCGGCTTTCCGCAGCGAACGATGCGCCAGCAAGAGAAGGGCATCGGATGGGTCCCAAAGGTGCGAATCCACTTTTGGGTCCGATGCTCTAGCCGCGGCCAAGCTTGCATGCGACAAGACCTGACGGACTCAAAGAGTTTTTCCCTTGGCCAAACGTTCCAAAGCTCATTCCTCCTCCACCCTCCCGTCCCGGGAGGATCTCGTCGCCTTCATCGCCGAAACCCCCGGCAAGGTCGGCAAGCGCGAGATCGCACAGGCGTTCAACATCAAAGGCGGCGACCGGATCTGGCTCAAGCAGATGCTGAAGGAGCTGGAAGACGAAGGCACGGTGAACCGCCGGGGCAAGCGCGTCCACAAGGCCGGCCAGCTGCCCCCGATGGTCATGGCCGACATCGTCAAGCGGGACCGTGACGGCGAGCTGATCGCCGTGCCGACCGAATGGGACGAGGAGGAGCACGGCTCCATTCCCACCATCATCATCATGCCTCCGCGCAAGCACAAACCGGGCATGCCGGTGGCCGGGCTGGGCGACCGGGCGCTGCTGCGGGTCGATCCCCTGAAGGCTGGCGACATCCACCGCTATGTGGGCCGCGTCACGAAGATCCTGGCCAAGAAGCAGGCCCAGGTGCTCGGTATCTTCCGCTCGCTGCCGGAGGGCGGCGGCCGATTGATTCCGGTGGACAAGAAGTCCCGTGACCAGGAACTCCAGATCAATCCCGGCGACGAGTCCGGAGCCCAGGACGGCGACCTCATCGCAGCGAGCATCGTGAAGCATGGCCGCTATGGCCTGCCCCACGCGAAGGTGAAGGAGCGTCTCGGCTCCATCAAGTCGGAGAAGGCCGTGAGCCTGATCGCGATCCACGCCCACGGCATCCCCAACGAGTTCCCGAAGGCGGTGATCGACGAGGCGGAAGCGGCCAAGCCCGTCACGCTCGCAGGCCGCGAGGACTGGCGGGAGCTCCCCCTCATCACCATCGATCCGGCCGATGCCAAGGATCACGACGATGCGGTCCATGCAGCTCCCGATCCTGACCCGAACAACGCGGGCGGCTACGTTCTCACCGTCGCCATCGCCGACGTCGCCGCCTATGTGAGGCCCGGCTCCGCCATGGACCGGGAAGCGCAGGAGCGCGGCAACTCGGTCTATTTCCCCGACCGGGTCGTCCCCATGCTGCCGGAGCGGATCTCCAACAACCTGTGCTCCCTGCGCCCGCGCGAGGATCGCCCTGCCCTTGCCGTTCGGATGGTCGTCGGCCCGGACGGCCGGAAGATCCGCCATTCCTTCCATCGCATCATGATGCGCTCGGCGGAAAAACTCTCCTACCAGCAGGCGCAGGCCGCCATCGACGGCAGGCCGGACGACGTGACGAAGCCCATCCTCGCCACGATCCTCAAGCCCCTCTGGGCCGGCTATGCGCTGGTCAAGAGGGCCCGCGACATCCGTGAGCCGCTCTATCTCGACCTGCCCGAACGCAAGATCGTGCTGAAAGACGACGGCACCGTGGACCGGGTGTTCGTGCCCGAGCGGCTGGAGGCCCACAAGCTCATCGAGGAGTTCATGATCCTCGCCAACGTGGCGGCGGCGGAGTCCCTGGAAAAGGCGCAATCCGACCTGATCTACCGCGTCCACGACGAGCCTTCCCTTGAGAAGATGCGCAGCTTGAGCGAGGTGCTGGCCTCCATCGGCCTGAAGATGCCGACGCAGGGAGCCCTCAAGCCCGAGCTGTTCAACCGGATCTTGCGCAGCGTCGAGGGATCCGAGCACCAGCTCTTCATCAACGAGGTGGTGCTGCGCTCGCAGTCCCAGGCCGAGTACTCGGCGGAGAACTACGGGCATTTCGGCCTCAACCTGAAGCGCTATGCCCATTTCACTTCACCGATCCGCCGCTACGCGGACCTCATCGTCCATCGCGCGCTGATCACCGGCCTCAAGCTCGGCAAGGACGGGCTGCCGCCCGACACCACCCGCGCGGAGCTGATCGAGATCAGCGCCAAGATCTCGGCGGCGGAGCGGCGCGCCATGGCGGCGGAACGTGAGACGATCGACCGCCTGATCGCGCACTTTCTCGCCGACCGGATCGGGGCCACCTTCGATGGGCAGATCTCGGGGGTGACGAAGGCGGGTCTCTTCATCAAGCTTAGTGAAACGGGCGCGGACGGCTTCGTTCCGGCGGCCACCATCGGTGACGATTACTATCGTTTCGACGAGAAGACCCATTCCATGCGCGGCGAGCACACGGGTGAGACCTACCGCCTCGGCGACAAGGTGGAGGTGAAGCTGGTAGAAGCCGCACCGGTGGCCGGCGCCTTGCGGTTCGAGCTGCTCACCAAGGGCCGATTCACGGGCAAGGCCGCAGGGGGCCGCAAGGGCGCGAAACGTCCCCCACGGGGAGCGAAGAAGTCCGCGAAGGCGGCTTCGGACCGCCGCGCTCCCACACGAGTGAAGGTGAAACGGCGCGGCCGCGCCTGATAGGAAGCGAACATGCCCCTGACCATGCGAACGGCCTCTCCGGCGACAGTGGAGGAAGTGGCCGCCGTGCCGGCGATGAAGCGCGGCTTCCGCGGCCATTGCCCGGCCTGCGCCAAGGGCCGTCTCTTCGGCCGGTTCCTGAAGGTGGCGGATCGCTGCGAGGCCTGCGGCACGGAACTTCACCATCACCGGGCCGACGACCTGCCGCCCTACGTGGTGATCACCATCGTCGGCCATCTGATCGGCTACGGCATCTTCATGACGGAGACCAAGATGGAGATGCCCCTCTGGGCGCATCTGGCGATCTGGCCCCTCCTGACCATCGTCTTGGCCATGCTGCTTCTCCAACCCGTCAAAGGGGCTGTCGTGGGGCTCCAGTACGCGCTAGGAATGCACGGCTTCGGCGCGGCCCGCCAGGCGGGACGTGCAGACAGGGAGGATGCGGGTGACGGAAGCGCAGATACTGACCAGAATGGATACGCTGGTCGCCGGGGAGCGTAGAGCGAACGCTCCCACCCTTCGACCCGTCGACGCCGCGACCCTGATCATCATCGACCGGAGGACCAGACACCCGAAGGTCCTCATGGGCAGGCGCCACGACGGACACAAGTTCATGCCCGGCAAATTCGTGTTCCCCGGCGGCCGCATCGAGGCGGGCGACCGTTCCATGACGGTCGCCGGAGCCCTGCATCCGCGGGCGGAACAGGCTCTCATGGCGCGGGTCACCCGCCCGTCCATCCAGCGCAGCCGGGCGCTGGCGCTCGCCGCCATCCGCGAGACCTTCGAGGAAACCGGCCTGCTCCTCGGCACCAAGGATTACGGCAGTCCCGAATCGGTGCCCGCAGGCACTCCATGGGAGGCCTTCCGGGAGCACGGGGTGTTCCCGGATCTGGAAACGCTGCATTTCGTCGGCAGGGCCATCACGCCGCCGAAACGCGTCAAACGGTTCGACACCCGATTCTTCGCCGTCGACCGAAGCGCCATCGCTCACGAGATCGAGGGTGCCGTCGGCCCCGAATCCGAGCTCGTGGAATTGGCCTGGGTGACCGTGGCCGAGGCGAGGAAGCTCGATCTTCCGGCCATTACCGGCGTCCTCCTCGGCGAGCTGGAGGCCCGGATCGCAGCAGGCTTCGCGCCTCAGATCCCGGTCCCCTTCTTCTACCAGAAGCGTGGCCATTTCGTGCGGGAGCTGCTTTAGAGCGCTCCCAGCCCGTCGTCGCCGGCCTCGCGCCGGCGCTCCCGCTTCTGAGAGACGCCACGCCTCTCCGACCGGGACGACCGGAACAAGCACGGCCATGACGGGGCAAGACTTCGTCAGCCCATCCGAAGGGAAATCTCGCCTCCTTCTCCCCGAAACCCTTGACGGAAGCGCCATAATCGGGCATGGGAACGTCATGATTTTCCGGCCGGGTTCGCCCGGCCTTTGCGTTTCGGCCACGCCGCGGGGCCAACCGAGCGCGTTGCAACCGAACAAGAGGTCCAACCCATGGCCAAAGCCGCAACGATCAAAGTGAAGCTCGTCTCCACCGCCGACACGGGCTATTTCTACGTCACGAAGAAGAACTCCCGCACGATGACCGACAAGATGTCGTTCAAGAAGTACGACCCGGTCGCGAAGAAGCACGTGGAGTTCAAGGAAGCCAAGATCAAGTAAGCTTCCTGCGAACAGCCGCAGAATCGAAAAGCCGCCTCCTCATCGGGGCGGCTTTTTCGTTTGTGAATTCTTCAAATCGGGAAGCCCGGCACAAGGCGGTGAGACAAGCAACCTGACGAGCGGCGGACGCCGCGAGCCGATGCCCTTGCTGGGCGATATGTGCGCCGAAAGACGGGCACGCTGCGCCTGCGGACGTCCCGCAATCCTCATCGCCGATGTTGATACGGGTGGGCTGTCGTCGAGGTGAGAAACATAGCCGCGGCTTCTTCCCTCACCCTCACACGCGGCTTGCGCTCAACCGGAATTGGGAACAGAAAATCCGAGGGCTGATAGGCGGCGCAATCGCGAAACTGCGGTGCGGCCTCGTCCGTGCCGCACCGCTGCTGAAACCTCAGATCGATTCCTTCAGGTCCTTAGCGGCGCGGAAGGCGATCTTCTTCGAGGCCTTGATCTTCACCGGCTCGCCCGTCTGCGGGTTGCGGCCCATGCGGGCGGCGCGCTTGCGAACCTGGAGGATGCCGAGGCCGGTCAGGCGGATCTTCTCGCCCTTCTTCAGGCTCTTGGCGATGAAATCGACGACCTGGGTCATCATCTCGTTCACCTGGCGCTTCGGAAGCTCGTGCATCTCGGACAGCGCCTCAGAGATGTGACGCAGCGTCAGGATGCCGTTGCTCGTCGTCGGCCCCTTCACGGGCTTCTTCGCGACAGCCTTCGCGGAGGTTTTCGCAGAGGTTTTGGAAGCGGCGGCCTTCACCGGCTTCTTGGCTGCCGTCTTCGCGGCCGTTTTGGCCGTCGCCTTGGCTGCGGTCTTGTTTGCGGACTTGGCTGCCGCCTTTGCCGCTGTCGCCTTGGCCGGAGCCTTGGTTGCCTTGGTTGCTGCGGCCTTGCGGGCCGGGGCTTTCTTGGTTGCACTCTTTGCCACTGGAAACTCCTTTCACGAGGCCATACTCGTATTTAGCACTATCTGCATAGTGATTGGGAACAAAGTTCCAAGTTGCCTAAGCGCCGTTTCCACAAGGCAAATGTCGTGAAAGTGCGCAAATCGCCTTGAAAACCGCATGTTGATCGCCGGTCATGCCCCACCGGCACGAAGAGGAAGGGCTGCCCGAGGGCGCGATGACAATGCCGGTCAACCCGCAATCCTGCCGCCGAGTTCATCCTCGATATGCAGGCGGACGATCTCGTCGAAGCTCTCCTCCGCCTTGAAACCGAGGCTCTCGGCGCGGCTGGCGTCGAAGCGCGGCGGCCATCCGGCCACCATGCGCATGATGTCAGGATCGGGTTCGCGGCGGATTCTGGACGCGACCTTGTCTCCGGCGATGCGCCGCAACGCGTCGATCTGCTCCGCAACGGTCACCGAAACGCTCGGCATGGTGAGATTGCGGCGCGGACCGATCGTTTCCGTATCGATAGTCGCCGCATGCATGAGGAAGCCCACGGCGGAGCGCGGCGATGCATGGGCATGGCGCACGTCTTCCGGCACAGGCAACACGGCCTCCTGCCCGTTCAGGGGCTCGCGGATGATGCTCGAAAAGAAGCCGGAAGCTGCTTTGTTGGGCTTGCCCGGACGCACGCAAATCGTGGGAAGGCGGATGCCGACGCCGTCGAAGAACCCGCGCCGCGTATAGTCGGCGAGAAGCAATTCACCGATGGCCTTCTGCGTGCCGTAACTCGTGAGCGGCGTGAGGAAGAACGCGTCGTCGATGGCTTCCGGGAACGGAGCGCCGAACACGGCGATGGAGGATGTGAAGACCAGACGCGGACGATAGCCGTCGCCCACCCGACGGACGGCGTCGAAGAGGAAGCGGGTGCCGTCGAGATTGATCCTGTAGCCCTTCTCCAGATCCGCCTCCGCCTCGCCCGAGACGATGGCCGCGAGATGGAAGATGGCATCCGGACGGCTCGCCACGAGCCTGTCCGCCTCGCCGGGGCGGGAGAAGTCGGAGGTGAGCGCCGTGACTTCGAAGGGAGCCTGCGGAGCGATGGGCTCCGCAACGTCGTGCAGGATCATGTGCGTGATCGCCCGCCCGTTCAACTGCCCGTCCGTGACAAGCCGCTCGGTGAGCTTCCGGCCGACCATTCCGGCCGCCCCGAGAATGAGAATCCGCATCGTTCAATATCTTTTCGAAAAGCAGCGTCCAAAGGCGGTTCACGCCGTCCGGGACGCCGGGCTCCGGACGGCGTGCCTTCGATCTTGACAGGGCGCGCTATTTCTTGCGCATCTTTTCCAGCTCGTCCTGCATCATCTTCACCGTCTCTGGGCCGATGGTGGAGGCGTGCTTTTCCCACACGGCCTTCGCCTGCTCGCGCATGCGGTTGGCCTCCTGCTCGTTCAGTTCGTTGACGAGAACCCCGGAGCCCTTGATCTTCTCGAGGGAGGCCTGGGAGAGCTCGCGCGAGACCTTGCGCTGCTCGTCGCGGGAGGCGACGGCGCATTCGCGAAGGGCCGCCTGCTCATCCTTCGACAACCCGTCCCACAGCCTCTTGGAGTAGAGAACCAGGAACGGCGTGTAGGCATGGCGGGTGACCGACAGATATTTCTGCACCTCGTAGAACTTGGAGGTGTCGATGGTCACGAACGGGTTTTCCTGACCGTCGATCGCCCTGGTCTCGAGCGCCGTGAACACCTCTCCGAAGGCCATCGGTACCGCGTTGGCGCCCATGTTCTTGAACGTGTCCAGGAACACGTTGTTCTGCATGACGCGCACCTTGAGCCCCTTGAAGTCCTCCCACTTCTCCACCGGGCGGCGGGAATTCGTGAGATTGCGGAAGCCGTTCTCCCAATAGGCGAGGTTCACGAGCCCCACGCCTTCGAGCTTCGCATCGATATGCTTGCCGAACTCGCCGTCGAGGATGGTATCGGCCTCCTTCTCGTTGGCGAAGAGGAACGGCAAGTCGAACACGCCGAGCTCCGGCAGGATGCCGATGAGCGGCGAGCTCGACGTGACGACCATTTCCTGCGTGCCCGAGCGCAGAGCCTGCGTGGCCTGGAGATCGCCGCCCAGGGCTCCGCCCCAGAAACCCTGAACCTTCATCTTGCCGCCCGACCTGTCGGCGAGGCAGGTTCTGAACGTCTCGACGCCCTTGCCGTTCGGGTGATCCTCGTTGACGCCGTTGGACAGGCGGATATTGCGCTCCGTAAACTGTGCGGCCGCCGGAAGCGCCGACAGGAGCGTGACCGCGACGCTCGCGGCAAGTGCGAATTTCAAAGCCTTCATTGTGGTTTCCTCTCTGTTTCTTCTTTCCCCTCTGCTCACCGCCCCCTCAGCCACGACAGGGGCACCATCACGAGGTCAGGGAAGACGATGAGCAGAACGAGCACGACGAGCTGCGCGATCAGAAAGGGATTGACCCCTTTGATCACGGCTCCCAACGGAACACGGGCGACGCCGCTCACGACGTTGAGCACGATGCCCACCGGCGGGGTGATCAGCCCGATTGCATTGTTGATGATGAACAGGACGCCGAAATAGACCGGATCGATGCCCGCCTGTTTCACGATGGGCATGAGGACCGGCGTCAGGATCAGCACCGTCGGCGAGAAGTCCAGCGCCGTGCCCACGATGACGACCAGGAACATCAGGACGAACATGAGCAGGATCTGGTTGCCCATGAGCGGCTGGATCAGGTTGCTGATTTCAGCGGGAATATTGGCCTGGGTGATGAGCCACGCGGACACCAGCGCCGCCGCGACGAGGAACATCACCACGGCCGTCGTCTTGGCTGCTCGCAAGAGAATGCCGTAGAGCATCGACGGCTTCAGCTCGCGGTAGACGAACATGCCAATAACGAATGCATAGACCGCGGCCAGAACGGCCGCCTCTGTCGGCGTGACGATGCCCCATTTGATGCCGCCCAGGATCATCACAGGCATCAGGAGGGCGAAGAAACCGTCGACGAAAGCCTTCCCGCGCTCCCGCATGCTGGTGCGAGGCGAGGTCTTCAGCTTGTCCTTCCGGCTGACGATCCACCAGGCGACGACGAGCGACAGAGCCATCATGATGCCTGGAGCGACGCCTGCCAGGAACAGTTGCGAAATCGATACGTTCGCCGCCACCCCGAAGACGATGAAGCCGATGGACGGCGGAATCACCGGCGCGATGATGCCGCCTGCCGCGATGAGACCTGCCGATCGCGGAATGTCGTATCCCGCATTGCGCATCATCGGGATCAGGATCGCCGCGAGCGCCGCCGTATCGGCCGCCGCCGACCCCGACAGGGCGGCGAGGATCATCGCCGCGACGATGGCGACGTAGCCCAATCCTCCATGAATGTGCCCGAGACACGCGAGAGCGAAGTTGACGATGCGCTTCGACAGGCCGCCCGCGTTCATCAGTTCCCCTGCCAGGAGGAAGAACGGGACGGCCAGAAGCTGGAAGTTATCCGCGCCGATGATCATGTTCTGGGCCACGATCTGGCTGTCGAAATTGCCGAGCCACAACATGAGCGCGAGCGCGCAGACGATGAGCGCGAAGGCGATCGGCATGCCGAGCGCCATCGCCCCAAGCAGGGAGAAAAGGAAGACGAGGATCGTCACTCGAGCCGCTCCCTCAAGGCATGGGCTTCATCGTCGCTGTAGTCCCCGGCGAAGGCCCTCAGTTCCCGCTCGCTGATCCGTCCCGTGAGCACCCGCAGAATTCTGAAGACCGCCATCAGACCCAGGCCGACGCTCGTGAAATAACCGATGCCGTAGACCCAAAGCATGGAGATCTCGGTGATGGGGGCGAAGTTCGTGGCGTTGATCTCCGCCTGCAGCCAGGTTCCCCAGAAGAAGATGGCGCAGCAGATGATCACGAAGATGTCGGACAGGACCATGCAGACCTTGCGGCCCCTGTCTCCGAGCTTCGACACGAGGGTTTCGACGCCGAGATGGGCATTCTCCCGCCCGACCACGACGGCGCCGATGAAGGTGAGCCAGACGAAGAAGAACCGGGACAGCTCCTCCGACACGTCGATGCCGGTGTCGAAGAGGTAACGCAGCACGACATTGCCGAACACCATGACGACCATGCCGGCGAGAAGAAAGACCATGAGTCCTTCCAAGCCTTTGAAGAAGAAGGCTCCTATCCTGCTCACGGCTCCTCCCGCCCTGGATTATTGCTTTGCTACTATTCTGTTCGCGGGGGTGAATTATTCAAGCCGAGCAGGGGCGAAGCGAGATCAGCTAATGGTATGAGACGCCACGCCGCATCGATGTTACACATTCGACTTATGAATAGCTGTTTTGCTGCCGGTCTCGGTGGATCTCCCGGCATGGGCATGGATATGCTTGCCCCTGAATCAGGACACGCTCCCCCTGCCGCCCGGCGCCGTTTCAGGGACGCAGCCGCGAGAGACGCCTATGAAGATCACCCGGGTCGAAACCATCCGCCTTCAGGAATTCGCGAACATCGTGTGGGTGCGGCTTCACACGGATGAGGGAATCGTCGGGCTCGGAGAGACCTTCATGGGCGCCGCCGCCGTCGAGGCCTACATTCATGAAACGGTGGCGGCGAAGCTGATCGGACGCGACCCGCTTCAGATCGAAGGGATCAACCGCGACCTGCAGAACTACCTCGGCTGGCGCTCTGCGGGCGTGGAAACCCGCGGCAACTCCGCCATAGACATCGCCCTCTGGGACATCTTCGGCAAGGCGCACGGCAAGCCCGTTTGCGACATGCTGGGCGGCCGCTCGCGGGACAGGATCCGCGTGTACAACACCTGCGCCGGCTACCGCTATATCCGCGACGGCCGCGCGCAGAAGGTGGCGAACTGGGGCATCGGGCAGGTCGAAGGCGATTACGAGGACCTGGAAGCCTTTCTGCATCACGCCGACGACCTGGCCCACTCTCTCCTGGAACAGGGCATCACCGGCATGAAGATCTGGCCCTTCGACGTCGCAGCCGAGCGCAGCAACGGCTACGACATCTCACCGGATGAATTGCGGACCGCGCTCGAACCCTTCGCCAGGATCCGCAACGCCGTCGGCGACAAGATGGACATCATGGTGGAGTTTCACTCCCTGTGGAGCCTCCCGATGGCAAAGAAGCTCGCGGGCGCGCTCGCGGAGTTCGACACCTACTGGCACGAGGACCCCTTCCGTCTCGACAATATCGGCGACCTGAAGGAATACGCGCGTCATTCGAAGGCCTGGGTCTGCGCCTCCGAAACCCTCTCCTACACCCACGCTTTCCGGGAATATCTCGAAACCGGCGTCGCGGGCGTGGCCATGCTCGATCTGTCCTGGTGCGGAGGCCTGACGGAAGCGCGCAAGATCGCGGCCCTGGCGGAAGCCTGGCATGTTCCCGTCGCCCCGCACGATTGCACGGGGCCCGTGGTCTATGCGGCGTCCTGCCATTTTTCCCTGCATGCCCGCAACGCGCTCATCCAGGAGAGCGTCCGCGCCTTCTATATGGGCTGGTACAGGGAACTGGTGACGGAGCTGCCGACGGTCACGAAGGGAGAAGTCACGGTGAACATGAAGCCCGGCCTCGGCCTTGAATTGCTGCCGGAGATCCGGACCCGTCCGGACGCCGTCGTGCGCGAGACTGCTTCAGCATAGGCGCGACGGTAAAAGGTCTCTCCCCGCAGGACGGCCGCTGAAAAACGATGAAGGCCGCCTCTGAAAGGAGGCGGCCTCAGCTGGCGAGTGCTTTGGGCTCAACGGTAGTTCACCTGGACGGGACGACGCTCACGGATGGACCCGGTGGTGACCACATCGCGACGGGCCGCGCGGACGACGCGGGCGCGCCGGCCGTCGCGGCGATAGACGGTCCGCGTACGATATTGCGGCTGGCGATAGACGACACGGGTGCGGTAGGCCGGCTCACGGTAGACCACCCGCGTGCGATAGACCGGGGGAGCATAGACCACGCGGGTCGAAACGGGAGCCGCATAATAGCCATAGCTATAGGGGGAACCGTAGCCATAGCTGTAAGCTGGATAGCTGTACCCGTAGCTGTAGCCGTAAGCCGGGTATCCGTAGGCAGGATAGCCATAGGCGGGATAGCCATAGGCCGGAGTCGCAGCGGCGCTGACGAGGCCGCCCAGCAGCGCACCGCCGATCAGGCCGGCGGCCAAGGCACCGCCGTTGCCCCAGCCGCGATGACGATAGTGATGGTGGTGATAACCGCCACGCCAGCCGTCACCGCGATAAACTCTTTGAGCTTGGGCCGAGCCGATGCTCGCGACTGTCAGCAAGGCAGCGCTCGAGAGCAGGATCACCTTCTTCATGACAAACCTCATACCAAAATGGTGAGCACCATTTGTGCGTAACCAATCTACAAAAATAAAAAAGGTTTCATTCTCGACCATTACTAGGCCGATTATTTAGATTACCATTCATACAGCGTTCATATTGCTGGGCGACAACTCTAATACTGCCAAGCATTGCAGACATGAAGTAATTGGCTGTATCGGTCATGAACCCGGATCGGAGATAGGCTTCGAAACGGATATCCCCGCTCATCCCGCATAAACTTGGGAACGTGGAAAAATGGCATCTCCCGCAACCGCCTGCACGATCGCAGTCGCGATCTTGGCGCCGCCTTTCGCCGAAGGCTCGATGGGATTTGCGTAATCCTCATGCTGATTGCAGATCAGCCGCAGGTCGATCAACGCCAGCCTTCGAAGGAAGGCTTCACGCGTGATGACATCGTTGAAGACCGACAGGGCGGCCACCACCTGGCGCTGCTCCTCCTGATCCGGAAAACGCCCATCGTAGATCGTGCAGAGGATTGTCGGCAGACGATAAACCATCACCTGATCCAGCGCCTTGCGGAAACTGCGGGCGAAGGAATCCCGAACGTCGGCGACCCGGGACATGACTTCCGCCACGGAGCGAGCACTTTCACGGAGGATGGCGCTGCTGCCCAGCGCGTCATTGCCGCCGATGCTCAGGACCAAATGACTTGCATCATCAGGCAGATAGGCGAGCTGGCGTCCCAGACCTGTCGTGATCGCCCCGTCGACGGCGTTCCTCGTGCAGCGCCAGCCCGTCGGGAGCCTGGCCTGCACCTGTGCCAGGACATCAGGCTCTCCTGGCCTCACATAGGCGCCGTTGTCGAACACGCTGTCGCCCAGCAGAACTACGTGACTCATGGCCTGTCCTCACCTGGCAATCGCAATATATAATAACATGACGTGCGGCTAAGTCCTCGGCGATAAGGGATAATCTCCGGCTGGACTTGCGGCCGCGCAGGCGCTGTCGCGACAAACACGCGAAAGAGCTCCGTGTTCCTGCTCCTTCGGGGCGCTTCGTCTCAGGAACAGCCCGACCCAGGCAACGTTGATCTGCGGGCGCTCTTGCCCTGGGAGGAAGACGGATGATCGAGACCATCAAGGTATCGCTGCTGACAATGATGCTCACGGCGTGGAGCGCTCTGGCCATGGCACAGACCACTCCGGGCGGAACTCCCGGCGACGCGGGAAGCGGTACCGCCGCCCCGGAGGCCACGGGAACCGCCGGCGGCGGGGAGACGAGCACCTGGCTGTGGGTCGTCCTCGCTGTCGTGGTGATTGCCGGGCTGCTGTATTACTTTCTGGGGCGCGGCCGCACCACGCGGATCTGAGCGCGGCGGGCGAGGCGAATTTCATCGAGCTGGCGCTCACGCGTCAGCTTGAAAGTAGGACCTGAAATTGCCGAGCCAAGCCACGAGCCAGTGTTCAAGGGCCGTCTTCGCCGCCTCCTCCGTGGGCCCATAGCCCCAGGCGTCCTCCTGAAGAGGCGTCGACCAGATCCAGAACCTGTTGCTGCCGTCATAGGCCACGCTGCCAACCTCGACCGGGCCCACGAAGCCCTTGTGGCGGTTGAGCGGCACGCCGGCGACCGCGTCCTGCTGCCATCGAATTCTGCTCATGACCCCGATCTAGCGCAGCCCTGCTCAGGCACAAGCGCTCGCGCCGGAACAGACCCCTCGACAAGACGTTGGCCCGCTGCCGAGCAGCAAGAGGCCGAGAATGCGCTTTCTTCCCAGCCGTATCCACGGTGCGATCGACTATCTCTGGGGCGTCGCTCTCCTTGCATCTCCCTGGCTGTTCGGCTTCGCGGATGTAGCCACGGCCAAATGGGTCGCAGTCGTCTTCGGCGCGGGAGCCATTCTCTATTCCGCGTTCACTGCCTATGAACTCGGAATGCTGCGCATCCTGCCCATGTCCCTCCATCTGATCCTGGACGGTGCCGCAGGCGCCCTGCTTGCCGCCTCACCCTTCCTGCTCGGGTTCTCCGAGCGGGTTTACCTGCCGCATCTTCTGTTCGGACTCTTCTCCGTCGTGGCAAGCCTCGTCACCCGCATGGAGGTCACGCTCGCCACCGGGCATCGCGAGCCCGCCTGATCCCCCTTTATCTCTCTTGCCGTCCGAATCGCATGAGAGTAACGTTGTCTCCTTCCATGGAGGCGACCATGTTCGAACAAGCCGTACAGGTCAGCGAGGCCCATCGACAAGGCGCGAGCCAGATGCAGGGGCTGCTCCGGATGGCAATGAAAGGCTGTCCGGAATGCCGCACCATGCAAATGATCGCATCGCCGGAACTCGGCACATGCGCCGATTGCGGCTCCAGCCTTCAGGTGCTCGGGGACGAGGCGCAGGCCTCCTGGGCTCAAGGCGCCTAGCCCGATCTGCGAACCACCCTCTATGCTCTGCGTTCGGAGAATCGCATGGCATTGTCAGGGTGGATCGAAAAGGCGACGGGACGGATCGGAGCGCGTCAAGCGGAACTGAAGCTCGCCCTGCGCGTGACCATCGCCGGCACGCTCGCCTTCGCCATCACGAAATTCTTCAACCTCCCGCAGGGTTACTGGGCGGCCATCACTGCCGTGGTGATCACGCAGGCCAGCGTCGGCGGCTCGCTCAAGGCAGCCATCGAGCGCTTCCTGGGCACGCTCGCGGGGGCCGTCTACGGGGGCATGGTCGCGGCCCTGGTTCCGCACGGCTCGCCGCTCGGCATGGGGCTCGCGGTCGCCTTCGGGGTGTTTCCGCTGGCGCTTCTCGCGTCCATCAAACCGAGCTTCCGCGTGGCGCCCGTGACCGGGCTGATCATGCTTCTGCCGCCAGCCGGCCAGGCCATCGGCCCCCTCGCGGCCGCCATCGACCGGGTGGCGGAGATCACGCTCGGCAACATCGTGGGCGTCGTCGTGTCCCTGTTCGTTCTGCCGGCACGGGCGCATACGCTGATGATGGAGGCCGCCGCCAAAGTCGTCTCGCTCAACGCCAGTCTGATCGAGCTCCATGTGAGCGAGCTTCTGGCGGAGCCGAAGGGCCGGAGCGCCCTGCAAACCATCCACCCGCAGATCCGCGCCGCCCTCAAGAAGGCGGAAGCCGCCGCCGAGGAGGCCGCGCGAGAGCGCAAGAGCCATCTCACCGACGCGGCGGATCCGGAACCGCTCATCCGTACGCTCTACCGGGTGCGCCACGATCTCGTGATGATCGGCCGTGCCTCTGCGAGCCCCCTGCCGGAGCGTATCCTCGACAGGCTCGGCCCTTCCCTGAAGGCCCTCAGGGATGAGACCTGCGCCCTTCTCCTGGGCATTGCCAAATCCTTGGGGACGCGCACGGCGCCTCCGGATCCCGAGACATTCGAGGCGGCCCTCCGGGCCTTCGTGAGCGAGACGGAGTCTTTGCGCTCCCACGCGTTCTCCCACGACCTCCCCCACGGCAGCTTCGGACAGGTTTTCGCCCTCGGCTTTGCCTTCGAGCAGTTCCGGAAGAACGTGGAAGATCTGCTGGCCCGTACGGCCGAGCTGGCGCGGAAGGGAAATGCCGAAGCGGCCGAATAATCGGCTATTCTGCTCCGGCACCGGCTCGGCGCAGGTCGCCTATTCGTAGAGCGGCACAAGCTCCATTTCGGGCACGAGCACCAGGCCCTTATCCGTGATGCGGATCTCCGGGATCACCGAGAGGGGGATCAGGTTGAAGCCCATATAGGGGATCTTGCAGCCAGCCTTGTCCCATGCCTCCTTCAGCGCGCGCGTCTCCTCGGCGACTTCCGTCACGCGCTTGTCGGAAAGAAGCCCTGCGACCGGCAGCGGCACCATGGCGACGATCTCGCCGCGGTCCACCACGCAGACGCCGCCCTGCGATCCGATGAGCGCCTCGAGAGCCACGCGCATATCGGCCTCGTTCGTCCCGGCCACGATGATGTTGTGGGAATCATGCCCAACGCTGCTCGCCACCGCACCGCTATCCAGGCCGAAATCCTTGAGAAGCCCGTGCGCAACGCCTTTGCCGCCGGTGCGCCCATGGCGTTCGATGACCGTCACGAAGGTCAGGCCGTTCTTGGAGAGCAACGCGTCCCAGCTCTCCTCCTTTTCCAGCTTCACCTTGTCGTGGAAGAGCACGATTCCCGGCAGCGCGACGCGGATAACGTTCGCGGTGCAGGCCTGGGCCGGAAGCTCCGGAACGAGCTTCGGAAGGCTCGGAATATGCACCGTGCGATAGGCCGCATCCGGATAACGGTAGCGATGGGAGAGCGCCTGATCGAGAACGGGGGTGATCTTCTTGTCCTCGACCACGAGCTCGCCGCCATACCAGGTGTTTCGCACCTGCAGCTCGTCGTCGAGCAGCACCACGTCGGCACGGCGTCCGCCACCGAGACCGCCGATCTCCCCTTCCATGCCGAAGCGCGTCGCCGGATGGAGCGAGCCCATGCTCCAGGCCTGCTCGCGGCTCATCCCCGCGCGGCGCGCCTCCCGCGTCACCCAATCCATGCCGAACATCATGAGATCGTCCGCGTCGCGGTCGTCCGTGCAGACGCAGATGCGCTTGTGCGAGGCGCCGAGCTCCGTGATGGTCTTGATGGCTTCAGGGAGCGAGTGCCACGGAGTCGTGGGAGGGCCGCCGCGCAGGAAGATCCAGATGCCCGCGTCGAGCAGGTCGTCGGCGATGTCGCGGTCGATGGCCTCGTGCGTGTCCGTGACGCCGCTCGCCGCATAGGCGGCCACGAACTCGCGCCCGTAGATGTGGCCGGAGACGGGCTTTCCACGTTCGAGGGCGGCGGCCAGGATGGCGTGGCTTCGCTCGTCACCCATGGTGACGGGCACGAAATCCATCTTCTCTCCGAGCGCCGCGGCCTCCGGCCAGCGGTCGAAGAGCGCCGCGATCTTTTCAGGAGTCAGGTCGCCGCCGGCGGTTTCCAGATCCGGAGAGGTGGCGGGAACGGTGCTCGGCACGGTGAGGAAGATGGAGAGCGGCGCATGGCGGGCATCTTCCAGCATCATCTCGATGCCGGCGGCGTCCATGACGTTGCCGATCTCGTGACTGTCGCAGAAGATCGTGGTGGTGCCGTTGAGCAGCGCGGCCTCCGCGTAGGCACAGGCGGTCACCATGCTGCTCTCGATATGGATATGCGGATCGACGAGACCCGGCGCGATGATGCCGCCCTTCGCGTCGTAGACCCGCCCGGGCGTGCCGTTCACCCGGGTGTAGGAACCGGCGGGCTTCACCGCCGCGACGCGGCCGCCCGCAATCCACACCTCGCGCTCGGCGGCGATGCGCTCGCTATAGGTCGACAGCACCCGCGCGCCGGTAATCACCAGATCGGCAGGAGCGCGGCCGGAGGCGACATCCGCCAGCCGCCGGGTCATGGTGGACAGGGGAGCCACGGAAAACCGTGTCAGAGACGATTTCGGGGGCAGTGAAGGCGTGCGATGATCCATGGTCGATCCCCTTTCCGGGCCGGTGCCCTCCAGGGCCTATTCCCCAGCGGCATCGGCTATTCGTCCCAATAGTCACGGCCAAGCTTAACCTGCAAGCTGAAGCCCTGTGAACAATTCCGATTCGCGTTCCCGGCCCTCCGGAACGCGGCTGGATGCCGAAGGAGAGCTAGAGCGTGCAGGGAGCGGGGACAGGGTGGAGGCTGCGAGGCCGGCAACAAAAAAGCGCCTTGCGGCGCTGTCTGAACCTTGGGAAGGTGGCCGGCCGGAAGCGGTGTTGAGGAGGCAACGATCCGCTTCCAGCCTGGCCGAGCCCACGAAGTCCCAGGAGATGCGGCGGACCTGAGCATCCGTAGGGCATTTCTTCCGCCTCGGCGGAAAGTTAGCTTGAACATATTGGAAACATGGGCCGATGCAAGCGCCTATGTGCCTGAAAAGCTGCATTTTCCCAGAAAAGTTAATGGGACGGCCAAGATTGCCGGAAAAATGCGCCCGCCTCGGCTTGACAGCTAGGAAGAGGCTCCATCCGCCTCCAGGTATGTTTTCACAGTAGCGATGAACTTGGCCACGGAAATCGGTTTGGACATATAGGCTTCGCATCCCCCTTCCCTGATTCGCTCCTCGTCTCCCTTCATGGCGAAGGCGGTGATCGCGATCACGGGGATGGACTTCAGCTCCTCATCGGCCTTGAGCCAGCGCGTGACTTCGAGGCCCGACACCTCGGGCAGCTGGATGTCCATGAGAATCAGGTCCGGCTTATGGGCGCGCGCCAGCTCCATGGCTTCGATGCCGTGGCTGGTTTTCAGCGTGGCATAGCCATGGGCCTCGAGGAGATCGTTGAAGAGCTTCATGTTGAGTTCGTTGTCCTCAACGATGAGCACGGTCTTCTTCATTGGCACTGTCCTTGGGCCCGACGCGGCATTTCACCGACCCATTTCTTCTAAGAATGGTATAGTTAAGGCATAACCTATTGATGAAGTGCAAACCGACAGCATGAACACTCCCTTAAAAAAGATGAACAGGGACGAGGCCGAAAACGTCGCAGTCAGCGCCTTCGCGTTCATCACGAGCGACGAGGAACGTATGGGCCGCTTTCTGGCCGTTTCGGGGCTGAGACCCGACACCATCCGCTCCGCGGCCTCCGAACCCGGCTTTTTCGCCGGAATTCTGGATTACGTGGCCTCCGACGAGCCCCTGCTGATCGCCCTGGCGAAGGAGCTGAACACCAAGCCCGAGCACGTCATGGCGGCGCATTGGACCCTCTCTCCCTCCGAGTTCGAGTGATCGCCCGGCCCCAGATCCCCTGCACCCCATGAGCAACGCCCCCTTCTGCCGCGATTGCCTGAGCCTCGCAGCCTCGCCGCTGGTAGGGCGATGCGAGGCTTGCGGGTCTCCGCGCCTGTTGCGGCACATGGAGCGCGACCAGCTTTCCATCGCCCACGTGGATTGCGATGCCTTCTTCGCGGCGGTGGAGAAGCGGGACGATCCGTCTCTCGCCGACAAGCCGGTGATCATCGGCGGCGGCAAGCGCGGCGTGGTGTCCACCGCCTGCTACGTGGCGCGAACCTATGGGGTGCGCTCCGCCATGCCCATGTTCCAGGCCCTCAAGCTCTGCCCCCACGCGGTGGTGATCCCGCCCAACGGCGAGAAATATCGCAAGGCAGGGCACGAGGTACGCGCGCTGATGCTGGAGCTGACGCCCCTGGTCGAGCCGGTTTCCATCGACGAGGCCTTCCTCGACCTGACGGGTACGGAGCGTCTCCACCACGGGAGCCCTGCCCTGACGCTGGCCCGCTTCGCCCACAAGGTGGAGAAGGAGATCGGGATCACGATCTCCGTGGGACTTTCCTACAACAAGTTCCTCGCCAAGATCGCCTCCGACTTCCAGAAACCGCGAGGCTTCTCGATCATCGGGCGCGAGGAGGCCCCGGATTTTCTCGCCGACAAGCCGGTCGGCGTCATTCCCGGCATCGGAGCCTCCGCTCAGGCGCGGCTCGCGAAAGTGGGCGTAACGCGGATCGAGCATCTGCGAGAGGTTTCCCTGAAGACCCTGTTCGAGGCGCTGGGCCGGGATGCGCAGCGCCTCTCGCGCCTCGCCTGGGGCGAGGATGCCCGTCGCGTGACGCCGGAGCGGGAAACCAAGAGCATCTCGGCGGAAACGACCTTCGAGAGCGACCTCCGATCCTTCGAAGACCTGGAGCCGATCCTCTGGCGCCTGTCCGAGAAAGTATCGCGCCGCCTGAAGGCCGCGGGTCTCGCCGGACGCAGCGTGACCCTGAAGCTGAAGGACAGGGAGTTTCGCCTCCTCACCCGTACCCGCTCGGGCATGGCCCCGACGCAGCTCGCCGCGCGCCTCTTCGAACCGGCCCGTCAACTTCTGAAAGCGGCCTGCGACGGCACGGCCTATCGCCTCATCGGCATCGGAGCGGCGGATCTGTGCGATGCGGCCGAGGCGGATCGCGGCGATCTCGCCGATCAGGGCGTGATCAAGCAGGCCAAGATGGAATCGGCCATCGACAGGATCCGTGACAAGTTCGGCGCGGGCGCCCTTCAGAAGGGCATCGCGCTCCGCAACAAACCTCAGCGCTGACAGGCGCTCGTGGCGGACTGAACCTCCAGGCTCTTGAGGTCGCCTTTGAGGGCAAACTCGCCGTAATTGATCTTCAGGGAGCGAGCGATCCCGTTCTCATACAGCTCGAAGGAAATCGTATAGGCCGGCTCCCGGTCGGCGTTGCCTTCCTCGAAATAGCTGATGGTGACCGGCCAGCGAGGATTTCTCGCCAGCGCCTCCTGGCGCGCGGGCTCCTCCATGTCCCCGCCTGCTCCCGGCTCGATCCGGGAGCCGATCACGCTCAGGGTCTCGTAAACCTTCTTGCCGTCGTCCGAGCCGTCGTAGACCCGCGCGGAATAAGTGCGCTCCCCGTTCCGGGCCATCTCGATGAGACGCTTCATGTGCTCGGTCGGGAAGACCGGCTGTCCCGTGGCCGCGAAGCTATCGTTCCGGGGCTGATTGAAGCGCACGTCGAGGGACCCGTCGGGCCGCAGCTGCGCATCGCCGTCGATGCCGTCGCGCACGAGGCCCTGGACCGTCGAGCTGCTCTTGAAGCGCATGGACAGGCCATCGCCCGACTCGTAGGTCGCAGTCTGAGTATCGAGGGTGCGCGAGCCCCCCTCGCTGCTTTCGAGCACAGTGACCTGACGGTATTTCAGGGTGTAGCCGTCGCAGGCATCGCCGCCGAACTCCATGGCGATGCGCCCCCTTGCCGACCCGACGCCCTTGGAGCCTCCGGATTGGAGAAGCGACAGGTCATACACAGCCCTGTGCGGAACGAGGCGAACAGGGGCTTTCGCGGCCTGAGCCCAGGCGGGGGCAAGCACAGCGAAGGAAAGGCCGGTGGCCACGATGAGGGAACGCATGTCATCTCCAGAATTCGCCCAGGGCAGAGGTCGTGAAAAGTGGAAACCACTTCCGGAATCCATCCGAGGCTCCCCTTGCTCAAACGGCGCATCGTTCGGTGCGGATCCGAAGGGCCGTGCTCTCGAAGGTCGAGCCCACTCTTCGCCCACGAGGTCCGGATCCGCACGAAGCGCCAATCGAAAATAGGAGCACCTTGAGGACAGGGCAATGTTCCGGCTTGCGTCCTCGGACGTCATCCGCCACTAATCCCCCACACTGTTGCAAGCAGAGGGCTTCCATGAGCGCAGTCGACAAGAAACTTCAGGACCTCGGCATCACCCTGCCGAATCCGGCCGCCCCCGTGGCGAACTATGTGCCGTTTGTGCGTACGGGCAATCTGGTCGTCATCTCCGGGCAGCTTTGCCTCGGCCAGGACGGCAAGCTCGCCGACGCCCACAAGGGCAAGCTCGGCGCGGAGATTGCTCCCGAGGTCGGCCAGCAGGCGGCGCGCCTGTGCGCCATCAACCTGCTCGCGCAGCTGAAGGCGGCTGTCGGCGACCTCGACAACGTGGTGCGTTGCGTCCGTCTCGGCGGCTTCATCAACGCGGTTCCCACCTTCGCGGCCCTCGCGCCCGTGATGAACGGCGCATCCGACCTCATGGTCGAGGTGCTCGGCGAGGCGGGACGCCATGCCCGCTCCACCATCGGCGTCGCGGAGCTGCCGCTTGATGCCTGCGTCGAAGTCGAAGGAATGTTCGAAGTCAAATGAGCACGCCCAGCTGGCTCGTCGCGAAGCCCATCGCCCATCGCGGCCTCCACGACAAAGCGAACGGCATCGTCGAGAATACGATTTCAGCCGCGGAAGCCGCCATCGTGCGCGGTTTCCCCATCGAACTCGACGTTCAGCTGACCGCCGACAACGAAGCCATCGTTTTCCACGATTTCGAGCTCGACCGCGTCACCGGCGAAACGGGTCCCGTCATCGAGCGCAATCTTTCCGCCCTCACCGGGATCGAGATTGCCGGCACCATGGGCGGGGACAGGATTCCTGCGCTCAAGGATTACCTTGCCAAGATCGCCGGGCGCACGCCGCTGGTCATCGAGATCAAGAGCAAGTTCAACGGCGACATGCGCCTGACCAAACGCGTGGTCGAGATCCTGGCCGACTACAGCGGCCCCTTCGTGGTTAAGTCCTTCGATCCGGACATCGTGGCCTACTTGCGCCAGCATGCGCCGAACATCACGCGCGGCTTCATCGGCGAGCTGGAATATGCGTCGAAATCCGACAGCTTCCTGAGCCCTGAGCAGAAGCACCGGATGGCGAACCTGCTGCATTTTTCCGAGACGCAGCCGCAGTTCCTGTCCTGGCGCGTGAAGGACCTGCCCTGCGCCTCGGCCTATCTGGCCAGGCTTCTGGGCCAGATCCCCGTCATGACCTGGACCGTGCGCAACCCGGAAGATCGCGCCCGCGCCGAGAAGCATGCCGACCAGATGGTCTTCGAAGGGTTCATTCCCTGACCATTGCAACGATCCCGCCGAGCGATTAGCTCTAGAGCATCGGACCCGAAAGTGGATTTGCACTTTCAGGATCCATCCGATGCTTCAGACCTCAAGCAGCGCATCGTTCCGTGCGAGGAACCGGATCCGCTTTTTCGCACGATGCGCTAGGCTCGAACGGCGGGATCCTTCCATTCGGTGACCTTTCAAGTCAAAATCGCCCAAGGCCTGAAAGCGGTTCCTGCTCCCGCCTGGGACGCCTGCGCTCTTCGCGCGGGCTCGGACGAGGACGATCCGTTCAATCCCTTCGTTTCCCACGCCTTCCTGTCGTCTCTCGAAGATTCCGGCTGCGTCGGCCCCAGGAGCGGCTGGGTTCCGGTGCATGTGCTGGTCGAGGACGGGAGCGGCAAGCTGCTCGGCGCTGCCCCCTGCTATGTGAAGTCCAACTCCATGGGCGAGTATGTGTTCGACCATGCCTGGGCGGACGCCTATGAGCGCGCGGGAGGGCATTATTATCCCAAGCTCCAGGTCGCGGTCCCCTTCACCCCCGTGACCGGCCCCCGCCTTCTCGTGCCGTGCGGCGCGCAGGCCGACGACGTGCGGGCCCATCTGATCGCGGGCCTGCGCGCCCTGCGGGACCGGATCGGGGCCTCCTCGATCCATGCCACCTTCCTCCAGCAGGACGATCTCGCCGCGCTGACCGGTCACGACTTCCTGCGCAGGGACGATCAGCAGTTCCATTGGTTCAACGACGATTACGGCAGCTTCGACGATTTCCTGGCGGCGCTGGCCTCCCGCAAGCGCAAGGTCATCAAGCGGGAGCGGCGGGATGCGCTGGCGAACGGGATTTCCATCGAGTGGGTGACCGGCGCAAAGATCACGGAGGCGCATTGGGATGCGTTCTTCGCCTTCTACATGGATACGGGATCGCGCAAATGGGGACGGCCGTACCTCAACCGCCGCTTCTTCTCGCTCCTCGGCGAGCGCTTGGCCGACAGGATCCTGCTCGTCATGGCCAAGCGGACGGGTCGCTATATCGCCGGCGCCATCAATCTCATCGGCGACAGGCGCCTCTATGGACGCAACTGGGGCTGCATCGAGGATCACCCCTTCCTGCATTTCGAGGTCTGCTATTACCAGGCCATCGAGTTCGCCATCGCGCACAGGCTCGACCGCGTGGAAGCGGGAGCCCAGGGCGAACACAAGCTGGCGCGCGGATACAGGCCGGTGATCACGTCCTCGGCCCATGACATCGCCGACCCTTCCTTGAGAAAGGCAGTGCAGGCCTATCTGAGCCAAGAGCGCGCCTATGTGGCGGAGACCACCGAGGAGCTCGCGGAGGCAACTCCGTTCAGGCACCGGGGAGAGGACTGAGCCCTGCCCGCCCCTCCTCCGGTCGGGACGCCGGGGCATATCCGGCCATGACGTGGAAATGGGGAGATGACGGGAGGCGTCCTCCCGGTCTGCGTGAACCGATTCGGGATCGAGCTCCGGCTTCCCTCCCCGCTTATCTCGGCCGTCCCCGAGATGGGCTTTCTCTCCGGCACGTCCGGCACACCCGGCTTTCCGTGGGAGGAGGGTTGCCAGTAGCACATGCCTGGAGCTCTCACCCGATCGGGCGCCCACTGCCGTTCCTCTCCGCGAACGGGAAGACCCTGGGCGTCCGAGCACGAGCGGCGCCCTGATGAACCGGAGACGTGCTGGGGAAGAAGGTCTTCCGACGCCAAAGGAAAAGCGCGGACCTTTTGCAGGTCCGCGCTCCGCTTCAGCTCGAGCCGAGACGATTTCAGAGGGCGTCGGTAATGGTCTTGAGACCTTCCATCAGGGCCTCCGGGGAGGTCCCCATGGCGGCAAGCCCCACGTTCAACAACCAGTAGCAGCCGAAGATGATGGCGGGCACCAGGATCCAACCGAGGATTTCCTCGAACCAGACCCGCCGGCGCCGACGCAGCTCACGCTGCTCGCGCCAGGACAGCTTCGGCCGCGGCTCAATGATCCGGGTGGCCTCGATCGGGCCCTCGTGCAGCTCGGATGTCATGCTCTAACCAATGGAACCTTCGGAACGGTGCGGATACCTCCGCCCCCATTACCACCTGATCCTTTTGGCTTCACGGATTTTTTCGCCTTGGAGGACGACTTTGCCCGGGGCTTCTTCTTGCCCGCGTTCGTTACGTCCTTCTCCGGCTTCGGCTTGACCCGACCTTCGACATACTCGAAGCCCAGGCTCTGCAAGCCGATCTCGTCCGTCTTGACCACGACCTTGACGGCTCCGCCGTTCTTCAGGCGACCGAACAGCACCTCGTCCGCCAGCGGCGTCTTGATGGTGGACTGGATCAGGCGACCCATCGGGCGGGCGCCCATGGCCTCGTCGTAGCCGTGCTCGACCAGCCAGTCGCGGGCTTCGTCGGTCAGCTCGATGGACACGTTGCGGTCCGCGAGCTGCGCGTCGAGCTGCATGACGAACTTGTCGACCACCTTCTGCACCACCTCCTTCGGCAGGTGACCGAACGAAATGACGGCGTCGAGACGGTTGCGGAATTCCGGCGTGAACAGCTTGTTGATCGCCTCCGTGTCCTCGCCCTCCCGCTTGGTGCGGGTGAAGCCATAGGCCGGGCGGGCCATGTCGGCGGCGCCCGCGTTCGTTGTCATGATGATGATCACGTTACGGAAGTCGACCTGCTTGCCATTGTGGTCCGTCAGCTTCCCGTGGTCCATGACCTGGAGCAGGATGTTGAACAGGTCCGGGTGCGCCTTCTCGATCTCGTCGAGGAGGAGCACGCAATGGGGATGCTGGTCCACGCCGTCCGTCAGGAGACCGCCCTGGTCGAAGCCCACATAGCCGGGAGGCGCGCCGATCAGGCGGCTGACCGTGTGGCGTTCCATGTACTCAGACATGTCGAAGCGCAGGAGCTCTACGCCGAGCGAGACAGCCAGCTGCTTGGCCACCTCCGTCTTGCCGACGCCCGTGGGACCGGCGAAGAGATAGGAGCCGATGGGCTTCTCCGGATCGCGCAGGCCAGCGCGGGCCAGCTTGATGGCGGACGACAGGGCCTCGATGGCCTTGTCCTGGCCGTAAACCACGCGCTTCAGGGTGTCCTGAAGGTGCTCGAGCACCTCCGCATCGTCCTTTGACACGGTCTTGGGCGGGATGCGAGCCATGGTGGCGATGGTGGCCTCGATCTCCTTGATGCCGATGGTCTTCTTGCGGCGGCCTTCGGGCAGGAGCATCTGGGAGGCGCCGGTCTCGTCGATCACGTCGATCGCCTTGTCCGGCAGCTTCCGATCGTTGATGTAGCGGGCCGACAGCTCCACCGCCGCCTTGATGGCGTCGTTGGTGTACTTGAGCTTGTGGAAGTCCTCGAAATAGGGCTTCAGGCCCTTCACGATCTCGATGGCATCCGGCAGCGAAGGCTCGTTGACGTCGATCTTCTGGAAGCGGCGGACGAGGGCCCGGTCCTTCTCGAAATACTGACGGTATTCCTTGTAGGTCGTGGACCCGATGCAGCGCAGCGTGCCCTGGGCGAGGGCAGGCTTTAGCAGGTTCGACGCGTCCATCGCGCCGCCGGAAGTGGCGCCCGCGCCGATGACCGTATGGATCTCGTCGATGAACATGATCGCGTTCGGGTGCGACTCGATCTCCTTCATCACCTGCTTCAGGCGTTCCTCGAAGTCGCCGCGATAGCGGGTGCCCGCGAGCAGCGTGCCCATGTCGAGCGCGAAGACCGTGGCGCCTTTGAGAACCTCCGGCACCTCGCCCTGCACGATCTTGCGGGCAAGGCCTTCCGCGATGGCGGTCTTGCCGACGCCGGGATCGCCGACGAGGAGCGGGTTGTTCTTCTGGCGGCGGCAGAGGACCTGGATCGTGCGCTGCACCTCGGCCTCGCGGCCGATGAGCGGATCGATCTTTCCGTCCTTCGCTTTCTTGTTCAGGTTGACGCAGTAAGACTCGAGGGCGTCACCCTTCTTCTTTCCGCGCGCATCGGCCTCGTCCTGAGTCGGACGCTCGTTGGAGGATTCCTCCTCCGTGCCGCGCGGCGAACGGCTCTCGGTGAGGCCGGGGCGCTTGGCGATGCCGTGGCTGATGTAGTTCACGGCGTCGTAACGGGTCATGTCCTGCTCTTGCAGGAAGTAGGCGGCGTGGCTCTCGCGCTCGGCGAAGATCGCCACGAGCACGTTCGCACCGGTCACCTCGTCACGGCCCGAAGACTGGACATGGATCACCGCCCGCTGGATCACGCGCTGGAAACCGGCCGTCGGCTTGGAATCCTGGCGTCCGTCGGCCACAAGGTTGGCGAGCTCGCTGTCAACGTAATCGACCAGGTTCCGGCGAAGGACTTCGAGATCGACATTGCAGGCCCGCATGACGGCGGCCGCGTCCTGGTCGTCGATCAGTGCAAGGAGAAGGTGTTCGAGGGTTGCATACTCGTGTCGCCGCTCGCCCGCGAGAGCGAGGGCTCGGTGAAGGGCTTGTTCCAGACTGCGAGAAAAGCTCGGCAACGGCTTGTCCTTTATGAGACGGGTCTCGGCTAATTCTTTTCCATCACGCATTGCAGAGGGTGCTGGTGCTTACGGGCGAAATCCATCACCTGGGTCACCTTGGTCTCCGCAACCTCGTAGGTAAAAACTCCACACTCCCCGACGCCGTTCTGATGAACGTGAAGCATGATCCGGGTCGCATCCTCTCGGTTCTTATTGAAGAAACGCTCCAGCACGTGCACCACGAACTCCATCGGGGTATAATCATCGTTCAGAAGGAGAACGCGGTAAAGGTTCGGCCGTTTCGTGCGCGGTTTGGCTTTTGTGATGATGGCGGTATTCGAGCGGCCATCATCGTCGCCGCCAGGGGGCTGTGACCCGCCGGCAGCGGAGAGTGGGAACCGCTTCGTCCGGATCAGAGTGTCCTGAGCTAACCGCAGCATGATATTTCGACCGACCCCTTGTTATTGGCCCCTGCCCTGCACCGTGCGTTTCCGCTCGCCCGCAGCGCCTGAGTCAAATGTATAGTCGCTCCATCCGGTTCGCTAGATCAACCAGATGGTAGCCCGATGCGGCATTGGAAAGCGCGACATCTTCTCACTCTCCCGTGAGCCGACCCAAGGCCGAGCTTGCCCTGCCCTGCAAACGCGAAACGCCCGGCCTGGCGACCGGGCGTTCCCTGCAAAACCGATGAAACGGCAGAGCCTGTTCAGGCTTTCATGGACTTGGACAGGAGGCCCTCGAAGGGCTTGAAGGTATCCGTGGCGAGCGCCGTGTAGAGCGCACCGAACTTGCCCGACTGGCCGACGAGACTCTCATAGGCGCCCTTCACGTAGGCCGTCTGCACCTCGATGGCCTTCTCGAGGCTCTGAGCGCCGACCAGCTTCTCGAACGTGTCCGAGTTGTGCTCGAAGGACTTGCGGGCGAACTCGGCGCTTTCATTGACGATCGCCTGGGCATTGCTGGAGAAGGCACCCGCCGCCTTGAGCGCAGCTTCCATGTTCTCCTGGCCAAGCTTCTGCAGGCTTGCATACGATTGAAACATTGTTAACCTCGACAGTTAGGAGTTTGATGGCAGCAAGTGCCGGTCTGTAGTGACGGAGTGCATTATGTGCACTGCACAATTTATGTCAAGTTTTATTGTGCGCTGCACAAATCGGTATGCATTCAAACCATTCCCTGTTAACGCCCTCGTAACCCCATCCTCGTACGGTCGGACGATGTGTTGCGCCGGCAACAATCTCCGTTTGGAGAACCGGTCGCGGAGGCCAAGAACCCAACTCAACAGGGATTTTTCAGCATGACTTCGGTTTGGGTAGGACGCCGAACTGCTTGGACGTTTATTGGTATTATCACTTCTGCCGTCATTGCATTCTCCGGTCCCGCTGAAGCGGCGAAGCGCAAGCCGTCCTCGGGCGGTTACAACCCTCCCGCGGCTTCCATCGTCGTCGATGCGAAAACCGGCAAGGTCCTGCAGGGAGAGAACATCGACGCACCTCGCATTCCGGCCTCGATCACGAAGGTGATGAGCCTCTACCTGTTGTTCGAGCAAATGGAACAAGGGCGCATAGGCCCGAAAACCCCCCTCACCGTTTCCGAATACGCAGCGAGCCAGCCGCCGACCAAGCTCGGCCTGCGCCCGGGCTCGACCATCGAGGTGGACGACGCGATCAAGGCCATGGTGACCCTCTCCGCCAACGACGTCTCCGTCGTGGTGGCCGAGAACATCGCCGGCTCCGAGGAGGCTTTCGCGCGCATGATGACGCGCAAGGCGAAGCAGCTCGGCATGAATTCGACGGAATTCTACAACCCCCACGGCCTGCCGCACTCACCGCCCAACATCACGACGGCGCGCGACCTCTCCATCCTCGGCCGTGCGATTCAGGATCGCTTTCCGAAATATTTCGCCTATTTCGATACGCGCTCCTTCCAGTTCGGCAAGCGCACGATCCGCGGCCACAACCGACTCTTGGGCAAGGTTGACGGTGTCGACGGCATCAAGACCGGCTATACCCGCCTTTCCGGCTTCAACCTGCTGACTTCGGTCAATACGGGAAGCCGCAGCATCGTGGCCGTGGTGCTCGGCGGCCGCTCCGCCGCCTCGCGCGATCAGAAGATGGCGGGCCTCATCGAAAGCCACCTGCCTCGTGCCTATGCCGGCGCCCGTATCGTGCCGCCGGTCGTCGAAGGCGGCGCCCAGGCGACCCAGGTCGCCTCGGCCATGCCGGACGCCGCCGTGACGGCCGCTGTCCCGCCCACCGTCCCCGTTCCCGAGCGCAAGCCCCTCGACCTGAACACCCTGCGCCCGGTCGTCGCTTCCGCAACCGGTGCCAGCACCACCACGACCCCGTCGTCGAGCGCCTCCGTCCGCTGGCAGAAGGGCGCCGAGCCGCTGCCGCTGAATGCTCAGGCCTATGCTGCGCTTCCGGCTCAGCCTCCGAAGATCTCGGCCTCCCAGAGAGCCGCCCTCCAGGCGAAGATCGAGGCCAGGGCGCCTGCTCCGGCCGAGACCGAGCGGACGAAGGTCGCGTCCTTGAATGCCGAAGTCCCCGAACCCAAGAAGGCCGTCAGCGGCTGGGTGATCCAGCTTGGCGCGACCGATGACGAGGGCAAGGCGAAGGGTATTCTGGACTCCGCCCGCAGCCGCTTCGGCAAGCTGCTCGGCAAAGCCTCTCCCTACACGGAGAAGGTGGTCTCGAACGGCAGCACCCTCTACCGCGCCCGCTTCTCAGGCTTCAAGGAGTCCGGCGATGCGGAGAAGGCCTGCAAGGCGCTGAAGAAGAGCGGTCTGAACTGCTTCGCCTCTCGCGGCTGACGAAGTTTTAATCCTCTCGCGTCTTTAATCATTGGCGACGGCGCGCAGTATCTGCTCCGTCGCTGTTCATCGAAACCGGAATCGCGCGTGGAGTATCAGCGATGTCGGCTCATCAGGACTTCTCTCGCCTGATTTACGCGAGCGGCGAGATACGCCGTCCCTCCCTGATCGGGATGCAGCTTCTTGATCAGCGTGCGATGCGCATGTCTGATCTCGTCGAGGCTCGCTCCAGACTGAAGCCCCAGGATCTGGTAGGCTTCATCTTTCGTCATTACGCCCGCCTGCGCCTGAGTGCGCGTCCGCGTGTCTCGATCTCCCTGAGCGTCTTCACGCCAGCCGGCAAACCGGCGATCAAGATAAGCCTCTAGGAGAGATACGCCTTCGGAATCGAGGGCAGTACACTCGTCATAGAGACGGCGCAGATCCCCGGGGCCCAGGCTCGACAGGCGCCGTCCCGCGAAGGCGCCCGCCAGGACACTGCCCTCCACTCCGCCCGTCGCATGGTCGATTTCCATCTCGATCATGGCGGACCGGATTCGCGAATAGCGGCCGGACACCTTCTGGAATCGTCCCAAGGGCCCAGGTAGCGACAATCCGCCCCAGCCCAGCATCCAGGCCCCCAGGCCGCCCACGAGAAGGGCTGAGGCAATTTGCCCTTTCGCACCGATCACCGCAGCCGCCCCAAGGGCGGCGATCCCTGCGACGATCTTCGCGGCCTTGACGACGGCCGCGGCGTCGGAGCGGGCGAAAACTTTGAGCAGCCACCACACGAGGGCGGCGGCAGCAATTCCATAAAGCAGCATCATGTGTTCATTCCCAACCCAAGATGTGGGCTGCCTTGAGGCGCTTGTAAATCGGCAAGGTCTCATTCGCACGAAAGCCGGCCCCTCCTTCGAGGGACCGGCCTTCTCAATTGCGTTGGAATCCCGTGCGGCGCGGCTTGGCGCATCAAGCGGGTGAATGGCCCGGCTCTTCCGGATCGGCGGCTGTGATGGGCAGGAAACCGCCTATCGATTCGCTTCCGGCTTCTGGCTCCGCTTAGGGGCCGATGCTCTAGTGGAGAAGACGCGCCGAGCCGCGCTGGCTTTCCCGCTCCCAGGCTTGGATCACGACGCCGTTGATCCCGGAATCGTGCAGGCGGTCACTCAAGTCGATGAAATGGCGTTCGGTGGCTTCCACGTCGAACTCGATCTGCTCGTCTTCGACCTGTTCGAGTTCACTGGCTGCATAGCGCTCGTATGCAGCGGACATCTCCGCGTAAGCGAACGCGACCGGCAGCGTGCGGAAGATCGTGGAAAAATCGTCGTCCAGCTCCCCGGTCATCAGATCGCGCATCTGGACGAGATATCCGTCCTCGTGCTCACACACTTCATAACGCCAGTGCCGGCCTTCGGATGCAGACAGGAGCA
Organism: Microvirga sp.; assembly: GCA_031181145.1. Classification (GTDB taxonomy): domain Bacteria; phylum Pseudomonadota; class Alphaproteobacteria; order Rhizobiales; family Beijerinckiaceae; genus Microvirga. The sequence continues at coordinate 83,632 of JAPSLB010000003.1, read as the reverse complement.
TCGGAACCTCCACTCAACTGAACTGCTAGGCCAATGCGAATCCGGGCAGCGGGGTTCCAAGATGATCCCCGGCAAAAAAGTCTAACGACGCCAGCCCATTTCGGCGCGAACGCGCCCTCCGATACGAACCGTCGTGCCGTTCCCCAGATCGATCGTCCCCGACTCGCTCTTCAGCGCTTCCGCCCGTTGCTGCTTGGGGCGCACCGCATCCTTGCATGCGGAAGGCACCTGGAGCGACTGACCCGGCTTCGGATCCGGAATGCGGCATCCTTCCGCAAGGGCATGCCCCGACAGCATGATCAGGGACGACGCAAGAACCGCCAGACGCTTCATGACCTTCTCCGGGATTCACATATGTTACAGCAGGCCGAGTTCGGCCAATTCACGTCGCATGTCTTCAGGCATCTTGGCAAGATCGCCAGCCTTCCCGTCGATGTCCCGTGGGGCGTCCTTGGGCGGGAGATAACGCCATCCCTGGAAGGGTCTGTAGGGACGCGGCTCCACGGGGATCACCTTGGGCTCCAGCACCAGCCGGCAACGCCCGATGCCGTCCGCATCCGTGAAGGGGCGCACGTCCAGGAGCCTCTGGCGCGCGGCGACCTGGCCCTTGATGACCCAAAAGAGCGAACCGCCGTCCAGGAGCTCCTCCACGCGCTTGGGCACCATGCGGGTGGTATGCGTCTGCTCGTAATCGCGGCCGAGCCGCTGATGGTGGGCGCGGTTCTCCTCGATCCATTCCTCGAGATCGGTGATGGATTCGCAGCCCACGCAGAGTTTGATCAGGTGAAGAGCCATGTCAGCGTTGAACCATGCGCGCGGCGGATCGCAAATCCGGCGTTCCGCCGCACTCCTATTCCTCTTCGGCCTTCAGCACAATCAGACGCGCGCCCTCGGCCACCTGCGCACCCGGCTCGGCGGCGATCTCCGCCACCTCGCCATCTGAGGGCGCAACGAGCACATGCTCCATCTTCATCGCCTCGACGATCGCGAGCCTCTGCCCCTTCTCGACCTTGTCGCCCGGCTGCACGAATACGGCCACGAGCTTGCCGTGCATCGGAGCCTTCACCGCCCCGCCCTCGTCCATGTGTTCGAGATCGACGTCGAAGGGATCGTAAGGCTGCACGAGCGTCTGCCGTCCATTGCGGATGACATAGACGCCGTGAGGTGCCTCGACCTCGCGGTCGACCTGCTCGTCGGCCCATGGATCGCTCGTGCCTACGGCCACCGTGCTGGCTCCGCGATGTTCGGCACTGAACACCTCGCGCGCCTCGACACGTTCGCCGTCCACGCGCAGAGCCATGCCGACGCTGCGCGTTCCGAGCAACTGGAAGCCGTCCGGCTGCGACCAGGGAGATGAGGGTTCGTCGTTCTTCAGATGCTCGGACATCCGCAGGCGGTCGATCTCCCGTGAAATCAACGCGGCGGCTCCGAAGGAAGCAGCCACCTCGTCGAGCGGCTGCGGCCCGACGCCGAGCGCATCGAGGTTGCGGTCGATGAAGCCCGTATCGAATCGTCCGACCCTGAAGTCTTCGGCCTCGCACAGTTTTTTAAGGAAAGCCGTATTGGTCTTCGGTCCGGCAACGACGGTTTGTCCGAGCGCGTCCGCGAGCTTCGACAAGGCCTCGTCGCGCGTGTCCCCATGCGCGATCACCTTCGCGATCATCGGGTCGTAATAAGGCGTCACCTCGGCTCCGGCCTCGACTCCGGTGTCGATGCGAATGCCTTCGCCTTCGGGAAATTCCAGAGCCCAGAGCTTACCGGTCGAGGGCAGGAATTCCTTTTCCGGGTCCTCCGCGTAGAGCCGCGCCTCGACCGCGTGGCCGTTGATCGTCAGATCATCTTGAGTAAACGGCAATTTCTCGCCGGAGGCCGCCCGGAACTGCAGCTCCACGAGGTCGAGCCCGGTGATCGCTTCAGTGACCGGGTGCTCCACCTGCAGGCGCGTGTTCATCTCCATGAAATAGAAGCGGTCGGGGCGTAGTCCCTCGCGTCCGTCCGCGATGAACTCCACCGTTCCCGCGCCCACATAGCCGACGGCGCGCGCGGCTTCGACGGCAGCCCGGCCCATGGCGTCCCGCATCTCAGGCGTCATGTCGGGAGCCGGCGCTTCCTCGATCACCTTCTGATGACGGCGCTGGAGGGAGCAATCCCGTTCGAAGAGATGCACCACGTTGCCGTGTGCATCGGCGAAGACCTGGATTTCGATGTGGCGCGGCGAGAGTACGTATTTCTCCACCAGCACCCGCGGATCGCCGAAGGCGCTCGAGGCCTCACGCTGGGCGCTCTCCAGAGCGGCATCGAAATCGGCTGCCTTCTCGACGCGCTTCATCCCCTTGCCGCCGCCGCCTGCCACGGCTTTGATCAGAACCGGGTACCCGATCTCGTAGGCTTTCTGGCGCAGGAAATCGGGGTCCTGCTTCGAGCCGTGATAGCCGGGCACCACGGGCACGCCCGCCTGCTGCACGAGCGCCTTCGCCGCATCCTTCAGGCCCATGGCTTTGATGGCCGAGGCCGGGGGGCCGACGAAAACGATTCCGTTGGCCGCGCAGGCCTCGGCGAATTCGGCGCGCTCGGACAGAAAGCCGTAACCGGGATGGATGGAGGCCACCCCGGCGTGTCTGGCGACCTCGATGATCTTGTCGATCCTGAGATAGCTCTCCCGGGCGGGAGCGGGTCCGATCAGATAGGCCTCGTCGGCCATCTGCACGAAGAGCGCGTTCGCATCCGCCTCGGAATAGACGGCAATGGTGCGCATCCCCAGCCGCTTGGCGGTGCGGATGATCCGGCAGGCAATCTCGCCGCGGTTGGCGATGAGGACACTCTCGAGCATGGCCATCCCTTCAGATCCGACTTCAGGTTCGGTTTGTCAGCAGCTAGAGCAAAACCTATGCCGCTTGTCACCTCCGAAGCTAGGGCCATCGGCAACTTGTTGGAGTCTCACGCGGCCCGGCGCAGCAAAGTCGAGTATCGAGCAACCCTGAGGATCCGCAACGTCGCGGCCGCGCGGCCTTCCTTGTGGCAGAAGCGTCAGGGCTGATGTGGCGGGCCTCTCACCGGACGAGACTCAGCCCCTCACCCGCGTCCCGGCCGTCCATCTCCGCCCGTATTGGGAGAGAACACCAGAAAGCCGTTGAGAATCCCAACCTGTCGCGCAGGCCGTGGCCGACGCACCGATCGCACCTCCGATTTCAACACTTTCTCCTGTTCGGCAACTCTCCTCTTGCCCAGGCGTTCACCAGCTTCTGCCCTTCATTTGCAAATGAATTGCAACTGCATAAAGTACCCATGGATCAATCAGCCCCCGTTTCTCTCGTGCGCAAGGCAGCCTGGCGTCAGGAAGCCGCACTGCCCTCCCTTCCCGAGGTGAACCGCTCGATCAAGGTGCGCCCCGGCTCTGCTTGGCGGCGGGCGGCGGCCTTCCTGGGGCCGGGCTATCTGGTGGCCGTCGGCTACATGGATCCAGGCAATTGGGCGACCTCCATCGCGGGCGGCTCGAAGTACGGCTATGCCCTGCTCTCCGTCGCCCTGATCTCGAACATCATGGCCATCATCCTGCAGTCGCTCTGCGCCCGCCTCGCGGTCGCCACGGGCCGCGACCTCGCCCAGGCCTGCCGGGATGCCTATTCCCGGCCGGTCGCCTGGGGCCTGTGGGTCCTGGCGGAGCTCGCCATCTGCGCCACCGATCTGGCGGAGGTCATCGGGACTGCGATCGGCCTCAATCTCCTCTTCGGCATTCCCTTGGAGATGGGCGTCGTCATCACGGCACTCGACGTCTTTCTGATCCTGTACCTTCAGAACCTCGGCTTCCGGTGGGTCGAGGCGTTCATCATCGCGCTGCTCGGCGTGATCGCCGTTTGCTTCGGCATCCAGATCGCCATGGCCGATCCCAACTGGGGCGCGGTGATCGCCGGGTTCGCGCCGACTACCCAGATCGTCACCAATCCGGACATGCTCTATCTCGCACTCGGGATTTTGGGCGCGACGGTGATGCCCCACAATCTCTATCTGCATTCCGGCATCGTGCAGACGCGTGCTTATGGCGAGACCCTGCCGGAGAAGCGAGAGGCCCTGCATTTCGCCACTCTCGACTCCACCATCGCCCTGATGTTCGCGCTTACCATCAACGCCTCCCTGCTGATCCTCGCGGCGGCGGCCTTTCATCACACGGGCCGCACCGAAATCGCCGAGATCGGCGAAGCGCATACGCTCCTTCATGGCGTTCTCGGTACCGCCATTGCCCCCATGCTGTTCGGCCTGTCGCTGCTCTGCTGCGGCCTGAATTCCACCGTCACGGCCACCATGGCCGGCCAGATCGTCATGGAGGGCTTCATCAACTTCAAGATGGCCCCGTGGTTGCGCCGCCTCGTCACCCGCGGCATCGCCGTCATACCGGCCGCCGCCGTCACCATCGCCTATGGCGAGAGCGGCACCGCGAAACTGCTGATCCTCAGCCAGGTGATCCTGAGCCTTCAGCTTCCCTTCGCGGTCATTCCGCTGGTGACGATGACCGCCTCGAAGGCAAAGATGGGCGATCTCGTCACGCCGCGCTGGCTCACCGCAATCGCCGGCGTCATCGCGACGGTGATCGTGATGCTGAATATGAAGCTTCTGGTGGATTTCGTATTGGATTGAAGCACGGGCTTCGATGGGGGTCATGCCCTTTCCGTTACGGCCGACGCGATTGGAACATCAACGCACACCCGGATCGTCATCGCCGGCACGAGGCCGGCGATGACGAGTGTTTCAAGGACGGCCTACGCGTCCTTTAGGCGGCTCAGCGCCTCTTTCATCTTCATCTTGCGTGCAAGCGCCTCTTCGCGGCGCTCGCGCTGCTCCTCGACGACTTCTTCGGGTGCGCGCTTGAGGAAGTCCGCGTTCCCGAGCTTCGCATCGATCTTTGCCGTTTCCGCGTCGAGCTTCTGGATTTCCTTGGCGAGGCGCGCGCGTTCGGCGGCGAGGTCGATCACGCCCTCGAGCGGCAGCGCCGCCCCCTCACCGCGGATGAGGAGCTGGATCGAGCTCTTCGGCGCGGCATCCGCAAACGAGATGTCCGAGAGGCGTGCCAGGCGCCTCACAATATCGCCCCAGCGTTCTGCACGAGCCTTGACGTCAGCGGAGGACGCCACGAGCACGAGCGGAATCTGAGCACCCGCAGGCACGTTCGTCTCGGAGCGGGCGGAGCGGATCTCGTTGACGAGATCCACCACCCAGCCGATTTCGGCCTCCGCTTGGCTGTCGACGAGGTGGTCGAGGTTCGACCAGGACGCGAGAGCCAGGATCGTCTCGCGCTTCGGCCCCTCCTGCCCTTTCACCTCCCACAGTTCCTCCGTGAGGAAGGGCATGAAGGGGTGAAGCAGCTTGCAGATCTCGTCCAGGATGAACGCGATGGTGGCGCGGGTCTCGGTCTTGGCGGGCGAATCCGCGCCCTGCAGCACCGGCTTGGCGAGTTCGAGCGTCCAGTCGCAGAACACGTTCCAGACGAAGCGGTAAGCCGCGAGCGCTGCCTCGTTGAAGCGATAGGCCTGGATGCCGGCGGCCACCTCGTTGATGGCCTTCGCGCATTCGCTGAGTGCCCACTTGTTGAGCGTCTCGTTCACTGTCGCTGGATCGAAGCCCTCGACACGCCTGCACTCGTTCATCTCGGCGAAGCGAGCCGCGTTCCAGATCTTCGTCGCAAAGTTGCGGTAGCCTTCCACGCGCTGCACGGAGAGCTTGATGTCGCGTCCCTGCGCCGCCATGGCGGAGAGCGTCATGCGCAGCGCATCCGCACCGTATTGCTCGATGACGTCGAGCGGATCGATGACGTTGCCTTTCGACTTCGACATCTTCGCGCCCTTCTCGTCGCGCACGAGAGCATGAATGTAGACCGTGTCGAACGGCACCTCATCCATGAAGTGCAGGCCCATCATCATCATGCGGGCGACCCAGAAGAAGATGATGTCGAAGCCGGTGACCAGGGTGTTGGTCGGGTAATAGCGCTTGAGTTCCGGCGTTTCGTCCGGCCAGCCGAGCGTGGAGAAGGGCCAGAGCGCGGAAGAGAACCAGGTGTCGAGCACGTCCTCGTCGCGCTTGAGCGGAACGTCCTTGCCGTGCTTTGCGCGGGCCTCAGCCTTCGCCTCCTCCTCGGAATGCGCCACGAACAGATTGCCGTGATCATCATACCAAGCCGGGATCTGGTGCCCCCACCAGAGCTGGCGCGAGATGCACCACGGCTCGATGTTCTCGAGCCACTGGAAATACGTCTTTTCCCAGTTCTCAGGCACGAACTTCGTCTTGCCCTTGCGCACCGCATCGAGCGCACGATCCGCCAGCGGCTTCACGTTCACGTACCACTGGTCCGTGAGATAGGGCTCGATGACCACGTTCGACCGGTCCCCATGGGGCACCATGTGAGTGTGCGGCTCGATATGGACGAGAACCTCGCGTTCCTCGAGCATTGCCACGATGCGCTTGCGCGCCTCGAAGCGGTCGAGACCGTCGAGGGCGAGCACGGCCTTCAGGTCGTCCGTCTGCCGGAGGCCTTCGAGGAAGCCCTCGTTGCCGGATAGCGCCAGCTGCGCCTCCGTGCCGAAGATGTTGATGAGCGGCAGCTTGTGACGTTTGCCCACCTCGAAATCGTTGAAGTCGTGCGCAGGCGTGATCTTCACCGCGCCGGTGCCCTTCTCCGGGTCGGAATATTCATCGGCCACGATGGGAATGCGGCGGCCCACCAGCGGCAGGATCGCGAACTTGCCGATGAGGTCCCTGTAGCGCTCGTCCTCGGGGTGAACGGCGACGGCCACGTCGCCCAGCATCGTCTCGGGACGTGTGGTCGCAACCGTGATCGAACGGTCCGGCATGCCCTCGATGGCGTAGCGGATGTGCCAGAGATTGCCCTTCACCTCGACCTGCATCACCTCCAGATCCGAGATCGCGGTCTGGAACTTGGGGTCCCAGTTCACAAGGCGCTTGTCCTTGTAGATGAGGCCTTGCCTGTAGAGGTCCACGAACACCTTCAGAACGGCCTTCGACAGGCCCTCGTCCATGGTGAAGCGCTCGCGCGACCAGTCGCAGGAGGCGCCCAGGCGCTTGAGCTGGCGCACGATGGTGCCGCCGGACTCCTCCTTCCACTCCCACACGCGCTTGACGAACTCCTCGCGGCCAAGCTCCCGGCGGTGAATCTGCTTCTCCATGAGCTTGCGCTCGACCACCATCTGGGTGGCGATGCCCGCATGGTCGGTTCCCGGCTGCCAGAGCACGTCGCGTCCGCGCATCCGCTCGAAGCGGCAGAGGATGTCCTGGATGGTATTGTTGAGGGCGTGCCCCATGTGGAGCGACCCGGTCACGTTCGGCGGCGGGATGACGATGGTATAGGGGTCCGCGCCCTTGCGATCCGGCCGTCCGGCCTTGAAGGCCTCAGCCTCATCCCAGCGGGTGGCGATGCGTGCTTCGACGGAAGCGGGGTCGAACGTCTTGTCCATCATGATGCGATACCGGCCAGTTGGCGCGCCAAAACGCGCGAAGCAAGACGGCTACAAACCGGACGGATCGAGCGAAGTCAACCGACGGACGAAAACTTCGGGCCCAGAGATATTTCCACGCTAGTGGAAATATCTCTTCTCGGCGGTTGCCCCATTCTTGGCGGCGAAACGGATCCACTTCGCCGAAAACTTCTCTAGCCTCGGGTCACGCGCGCGATTTCGTCCTGAACGAGGCGCTCCACGAGGACGGGAAGATGCTCGTCGAGCCATGCCTTGAGCATGGGACGCAGCATCTCCCTCATCAGCTCTTCCACGGTCTGGGACCGGCTTGCGGCGCTGACGGCATCGAGGCGGCCGAAGGACTCGGATACGGAGGCTTCCGTCGAGCGGGACATCAGGGCCTCCCCCGGTTTCCGCTCGCAAGGCTGTCCGAAGGCCTGAACCGGCCGAGGCTTTGCAGGCGCAGGCGACCGAGCGGGCTCCGCGGTTTCACACCTCTCCACCGAGCGCGCGATGGGGGGTTCCTGAAAGGAACCGTCCAGGAGGAGCCGCCTCTCCTCCGCGCTGGGGTCAGGCAGGGTTTCGGGATGGAGATTGCCCGAGAGGTGGCGCTCGGCGATATCGAGGACGGCTCTCAGGGGCGACGGCTCGGACTCGTCGGGATCCGGCTCGGGGTCCTCCGAGATTATGCGGCGGATGGAAGCTAAAATGTCCTCCATCGACGGTTCATTGACCTTCAGGTTCGTCGAACCCATAGCCCCACCCAATAAAATTGTGTTTTTAGAATCTCATTCTTGCGAATGTTCTTAGTATTTTACGCAATTCTACAGGAAACAAGCGGGGCCAGAACCAAACCGTTCCGGCCCCGAAACTTATCAACGACCGTCAGGCGTCGTCGTGCCGATCCAAAGATCCTTGACCTGATCGTAGTGGATCTTGGGGCTGTAGTGATTCACCGCAAGACCCAGGGCACGGGAGGTGAGACGTCCCATCGCGCTGACCAGCTGGTATGATGCCACCACGCGGTCACGCTGCGCCTGGATCAGGTTGACGCGGGCCGTGAGAAGCTCCTGCTGAGCGTTGAGCACGTCGAGCGTGGTGCGCTGGCCGACGCGGGCCTCCTCGCGGACACCGCTGAGAGCGGTCTCGGCCGCATCGATCTGAGCCTGGGCGGCCTGGATCTGCGCGCGGGCCGCTTCGAGCGCGCCCCAGTTCGAGACCACGGCGGCCCGCACCTGATCGCGAATCCAATCGGCCTGGAGCTGGGCCTGACCGACCTGTTCCTTGGCCTGACGCGTTGCGGAATAGGCCTGACCGCCCTCGTAGATCGGAACCGTCAGCGTTGCCACGGCGGAAGCCTGAAGCGCTTCATCGTTGCCGACCCGAGTATCGTACCGCTGGGCAACGGACGCCGTCACGCCGAGCTGCGGCGCCAGAGCCCCCTGCGCGATCTTCACCTGCAATTCGGCGGCATCGACCTGGTGCTGGGCGGACTTGATCGCCGGGTGCTCCCCGAACGCGATCTTGAGAGCCGCATCCAGAGAACGAGGTGTCAGCCTGTCGAGAGGGCGCCCCGGAGCCAGCTGCCGGGGCTCGACGCCGACATATTGACGGTAGCGTGCGATGCTGCCCCGCAGGTTGGCCTCCGCCTGGCTCGCCTGAGAGCGGGATGCCGCCAAGCGCGATTCGGCCTGAGCCACGTCCGTACGGGTCACTTCGCCGACATTAAATCGGTCCCGTGTCTGGCGCAGCTGCTCGTCGATCACTTCGACGTTGTTGCGCTGCAGATCGAGGATCGCCGTGTCGCGCAGCACGTCCATATAGGCTGTGGCCGCGTTGACGAGAATGTTCTGCTCCGTGGTGGTGAGCTCCTCGCGGGCCGCGAGAACGCCGGACTCGGCGCGGCGCACGGAATTGTCCGTCCGGAAGCCGTCGAAGATCGTCTGATTGAGCTGAATGCCGAAGCCGCGGGGAGTCAGGCGCGAGATCTGCTCTCCTCCGGTCCCCAGGAAATTCGGCGGCTGGCGGTCGTCATACTTGGAATAGGTACGGCCGATATCCGCAGTGCCGGTAATCTGGGGGCGGTAACCCGATTTTGCCTGCGCGACGTTTTCATCGGTCGCACGAACGCCGGCGCGCTGAGCGTTCAGACTGGGATTGTTGCCATAAGCCTTGGCCAAGGCGCTTTCCAGCGTCTCGGCCGAGACGCCCCCCGCGCCCGCAAGAACGAACACGGAAGTCATGGCTCCCAGGAGCATGCGATACTGTTTACTGGATTGCTTCCCGTTCACGCTCACCTGCCTAATGACCCCAAATACCAAAAACTCGCGATCGAAACCGATTCACAAGATCCACATCATTCAAAGCGCAACAATAACCATCACGGATGAGTCGGCAACACGGCGCTTACGGTCAGATCATTTTAGCCGAGGGGTGGCGCAAAAAAGCGACACCTTTCGCGAACGATATTAAGGCTTTAGAAAGAAGGGACTCAGAACGTGAAGCCCGGCTCGCGGACGAAAGGCGCAAGCACGGGGGCGGCCGCATCGAACAGGGCCCTCTCACCGAAGGCATTGCCGGAGCGCAGATAGAGCGTTGCCCGCGCCGCGCGCCCACGGCCCTTCACGCAAACCAGGCGACCACCCTCGGCCAACTGCTGCAGAAGTGCGTCAGGGCGCAGATCGACGGCGCCGTTGATGAGAATAACGTCATACGGGGCATTCTGGGCATAGCCCTGGTCGAGAGCGCCCGTCACAACCTGGACATCAACGGCGCCGGCGGCCGCGAGGCTTCTCCCCGCCTCGGCGGCGAGGGCCTCGTCCGATTCCAGCGCCGTGACCTGGGCGCCGAGCTCAGCAAGCACGGCGGAGGCATAGCCGCGGCCGGCGGCCACATCCAGCGCCTTCTCGCCGCGCTTCACGCTCAGACCCTGGATCATGCGGCCAAGGCTCATGGGAGAGAGCATGAAGCGGCGGGCAGCGCCGTCACCGACCAGGATATCCTGGTCCATATAGGCAAGCTCCTCACGGCCGGGGAGAACGAACTTCTCGCGCGGAACGCTACCCATGGCGTCGAGCAGCGGAATGTCGTTCACATCGAAAGTGCGCAGCTGGCTATCAACCATCATCCGGCGCGCTTGCGAGAAATCGACCATAAAGATTGCCTCAGAAATTCGACTTGGAGGCCTCGCCCGGAATCGAACCGGGGTGCAAGGATTTGCAGTCCTCTGCGTAACCACTCCGCCACGAGGCCATCCGGGGCGTACCGCGAACGCGGCGGGAGCCTCATAGCAAGCCCCCCTCCAAAGAGCAACAGTCCGTTTTGCACGATCGCTGACGAAAGGGGCTTGCAACCGTCGAAACCCGTGTTATATGCCACGCACCGTCGCCGACGGGACCTGCTCCGGCAGCCACGGCGAAGAGAGGCATGGCCTCTGAGGGTATGGCTTATTCCGGCGTGGCGCAGCGGTAGCGCAGCGGACTGTTAATCCGTTGGTCGTAGGTTCGAATCCTACCGCCGGAGCCAACTTTCCCCGAACTTTCCTTACAATCAGACGCTTTTCCCTGCTCCCTCCGACGCTCTCGGATGGGATCGTTGACGTTACACGCGATCATGCCGGCAAGCGCCTTTTCTTTCGTTAGGGCAAGGAGAGATGCCCCTCCGGCTTTCGCGGCCGATTCCCACCGTTCTTCTTGTTAGCCCCCTGCTCTTCCGCGTCCCCAAGGTCGAAGGTTCGACCCTCGCGAAGAACATCTCCCTAGAACCGGTTCCCAGGAATCGGTCCTCGGCCAATGCTCGCCACCGCGTGCGAGTCGGTCCGATCCCGCCTGCGGCAGAAGGCGTGATCGGGATGCGAGATCTGCCTCGAGCCCAGGATTCGCTCGGGAGCGCCATGGGGACCGCCCGCGGTGCAAAAAATATTTCGTCCAGGGGTTCGAACCTGCGCCCCTGCCGGTCCCTCCAGATTTGTCCACATTCGCCCGGACAGTTTCATGCCCCTCTCCGGCGCACTCTCTGAATCGCCCGGCATGGAGCGACTTGACCCGTCGCGCCGGTTGCCGTCAGCATCGGGCTTCCGGGCAGGAACTCGCCTGCACCCTCGTCCTACGGAATGACCATGACAGCCACCGACCTCCTGTTTCGCGACAATGCCTATGCCCGCTCCTGTACGGCGACCGTTCTCGACGTGACGCCCGAGGGCGGAATCGTTCTCGACCGGACCGTGTTCTATGCTCAGGGAGGCGGCCAGCCGGGCGATGTCGGCATCCTCCTGCGTCCGGGCGGTGACCGGGTCGAGATCACGAACACGGTTTACGGACCGGACCGCCTGCGGATCCTTCATCTCGTCGGACCGGATGCGGCCCGCCGTGTTGCTCCCGGGGAAGAGGTCGAATTGCAGCTCGACTGGGAGCGCCGGTTCAGGCGAATGCGCGTTCACACCGCGCTCCATCTGCTCAGCGTCGTCCTGCCCTACCCGGTGACCGGCGGCGCCATCGGCGACGGCGACGGGCGACTTGATTTCGACATTCCCGACGCGGGCCTCGACAAAGCCGAGCTGACCGACAGGTTGAACACACTGATTGCGCGCGACGCCCCCGTCACCGAACGCTGGATCACGGATGAAGAGCTCGATGCCAATCCGGGTCTCGTCAAGACGATGTCGGTCAAGCCGCCGCGCGGATCCGGCAGGGTGCGCCTAGTGGAGATCGAGGGCATCGACCTGCAACCCTGCGGCGGCACTCATGTGCGCCGCACGAGCGAAATCGGCCGGGCCAGCGTCACCGACATCGAGAAGAAGGGCAAGCAGAACCGCCGCGTCCGCCTGTCCCTCGTCGATTGAAACGCTATTTGGACGTCCACACGATCGCCAGGAGCATTCCCATGTCCCAACCTTTCGTTTCCCCCGAGCGATTGCAGGAACATCTCGACGATCCGAATGTCGTGATTCTCGACGGTTCCTGGTATCTGCCGGCCCTGAACAGGGACCCGCAGGCCGAGTTTCTGGCGGGCCACATCCCTGGATCTTTGCGCTTCGACATCGAAGCGGTCAAAGATGCGTCATCGCCCCTGCCTCATATGCTGCCCTCTCCGCAGGAATTCGCAAAAGCAGCGGGAAAACTCGGGATCAGCGAAGACATGACCATCGTCGTCTATGACGGCGTCGGCCTGTATTCCGCTCCCCGGATACGCTGGATGTTCCAGGTCTTCGGAGCGCCCCGGGTCTATATTCTGGAAGGAGGGTTTCCAGCCTGGAAGGAGGAAGGCCGTCCCGTCGAGACAGGGCCGGAGAAGCCCCGCCCTCATCGCACTTTCACGCCATCGTTCAATGCTGCGGCCGTTGCGAACGCCGCCATTGTTCACGACGCGATCCTGTCGAACACCGCGCAGGTGGTCGATGCGCGCGCCGCCGACCGGTTCAGAGGCGAGGCCCCCGAACCGCGGCCGGGCCTCCGGGCCGGACACATTCCCGGAAGCCTCAATCTCCCCTGGAGCGAGATCGTGGAGAGCGGCCGTCTCAAGGACAAGGCCAGTCTCAAGCGAGCGATCGAGGAGGCAGGTCTGGATCTCAACCGTCCCATCATCGCCAGTTGCGGCTCCGGCGTTTCGGCCGCCGTCCTGTCGGTTGCCTTCGAAACCCTGGGGCATCCGGCAAAGGCGATTTATGACGGCTCCTGGTCCGAATGGGGCTCCCGCGAGGATCTGCCGGTGGAAACGGGCCCGGCAAGGACACGGTGACTGCGCCTCCGCACCTCATTTCCCATCTTGGTCGAAGCCCCAACAAAAAGGCCCCGGATCACCGGGGCCTCTTTTTCTCCTGTCGCGGGCCTGCTCAGTGCAGGATCTGAGACAGGAAGAGCTTGGTGCGCTCGTGCTGCGGATTCTTGAAGAACTCGTCGGGAGTATTCATTTCCACGATCTGCCCGTAATCCATGAAGATCACGCGGTCGGCCACCTGACGGGCGAAACCCATTTCGTGGGTGACGCAGAGCATGGTCATGCCCTCGTCGGCAAGGCCCACCATGGTGTCCAGCACCTCCTTCACCATCTCGGGGTCGAGCGCGGAGGTGGGCTCATCGAACAGCATGATCTTCGGGCTCATGCAAAGCGAACGGGCGATCGCCACGCGCTGCTGCTGCCCGCCGGACAACTGGCCCGGATACTTGTTCGCCTGCTCGGGAATCTTCACCCGGGTCAGGTAGTGCATGGCAACCTCTTCCGCCTGTTTCTTGGGCATCTTCTTCACCCAGATCGGCGCGAGCGTGCAGTTCTCGAGGATCGTGAGGTGAGGAAACAGGTTGAAGTGCTGGAACACCATGCCGACATCGCGGCGCACCTCGTCGATGCGCTTGAGGTCGTTCGTCAGTTCGACGCCGTCGACGATGATACGGCCTTTCTGATGCTCCTCCAGGCGGTTGATGCAGCGGATCATCGTTGACTTGCCGGAGCCCGAAGGACCGCAGATCACGATGCGCTCGCCGCGACGCACATCGAGGTTGATGTCGCGCAGGACGTGGAACTCACCATACCATTTGTGCACGTCGATCATCTGCACGGCGGCCTCGGCCTGGGCATCGACGGCGCTGGTCTGAACTGTCTGGGATGTCACTGTTGCCATGGATTTTTACCGTTTTTGACCTGCTGCGAGGCGCCGCTCGACCCCGAGCGAATAGCGCGACATGCCGAAGCAGAAGATGAAATAGAACAGGGCCGCGAAGGCATAGCCCGTCATGCCGATGGTGGGAGCGGCCCAGTTCGGATCGATCCGGGATGCCTCGATGGTCTTGACCACATCGAAGATGCCGACGATCGCCACGAGGGACGTATCCTTGAACAGGCCGATGAAGGTGTTCACGATTCCGGGGATCACGATGCGCAGGGCCTGCGGCAGGATGATGAGGATCATCATCTGCGGATAGTTGAGGCCCAGCGACATCGCCCCCTCGTACTGCCCCTTCGGCATGGCCTGGAGACCGCCGCGCACCACCTCCGCCATGTAGGCGGAGGAGAAGAGCGCCGTGCCGATCAGGGGCCGCAGCAGGCGATCCACCGTCATATCGCCCGGCAGGAAGAGCGGCAGCATGGTATTGGCCATGATGAGCACGGTGATGAGGGGAACGCCGCGCACGAACTCGATGTAGATCACCGAGGCCATCCGGACGATCGGCAGCTTCGATCGGCGTCCGAGCGCCAACAGGATGCCGAAGGGCAGCGAAACCACGATGCCCACGGTCGCCACGAGGAGCGTCACGAGAATGCCGCCCCAGAGGGAGGTCGGCACGTGCTGCAGGCCGAAATCCATGTCCATCGCCGCCAGCGTGATGCCGATCACCGCGACGATGCCGCCCCCGACGATCAGGGCCGCGCGCACCGACGTCTTCAGGATTGCGGCCACGGAGGCGAAGGCCGCGATCAGCAGGGTACCGAAGACCAGGAACCCGACCCAGAAGCTGCCGCTGAAATCGGCATTGCCACCGGTCAGAAGGATGTAGGAGGCCACGGGGAACAGCCAGAAGAAGTAGACCGCCCCCAGGTCGCGCCTCGGCGCCCTCAGCCACAGCAGCCACCCCACGCCCAAGGCGAGGAGAACGAAGAAGACATCGACTCTCCAGCGCTCCGAGACAGTATACGACCCATAGGTGAAGTAGTTGATCTTCTCGCGGACGAAGGCCCAACAGGCTCCGGATTCGCGACCGCCCATATCGGCGCGGCAGGCAGCGCGGTCGGCACCGCTCCATACCGCGTCGATGAAGAGAAACTTCACGATCGGCGGGACGCTGATATAGAGCAGGTAGAAGACCACCAGGGTCAGAAGAGTGTTGAAGGGGCCCGAGAACAGGTTTTCCCTGACCCAGGCGATGGGGCCGCGCGCCAGATTCGGCGGAGGCAGCGCCTCCACCTGCTTGGCACGGACGAAACGGGGCATATCGACGGCGGTGCTCATCGGAACTCCTATCGTTCGACGATCGCCACACGGCGGTTGTAAATGTTCATCAGGGCGGAGGTCACGAGGCTGATCGTGAGATACACGCCCATGGTGATGACGACGACCTCGATGGCCTGACCCGTCTGGTTGAGCACGGTGCCCATGAACACCTGCACGAGATCGGGATAGCCGATGGCCACGGCCAGCGACGAGTTCTTCGTCAGGTTCAGATACTGGCTCGTCAGCGGCGGGATGATCACGCGCATGGCCTGGGGAATCACCACCAGCCGCAGGATCTGCCCCGGCTTGAGGCCGAGCGAGGCCGCAGCCTCGGACTGCCCTTTCGAGACGGCCAGAATGCCGGCGCGAACCACTTCGGCGATGAAGGCCGCGGTATAGGTGGTCAGGCCGAGAAGGAGCGCCACGAACTCGGGCAGGATCTGCATGCCGCCCGTCAGGTTGAAGGTCCCTTTCTGAGGAACCTCGAAGCTGATCGGATTCGCACCGAAAAGGGCGAGGACGATCCAAATCAGAACAGGCAGGCCCACGACCAGCCCAAGGGTCACGAGGCCGACGGGATATTGCTGGCCGGTGCGCTCCTGCTGCGCCCTCGCCCAGCGCCGATAGATGAACGTCCCCACGAGACCAATCAGCAGCGCCGCCGGAATCGCCCAGGCATCAGCAGCATAGATCGGGCGGGCCATGAAGAGCCCGCGTGAGTTCAAGAAAAACCCCGCCCCCATCTCGATGGAATTGCGCGGCTGCGGCAGCGGACCGAGAACCGCGATGTACCAGAACAGCAGCTGCACCAGCAGTGGGACGTTGCGCAGGACCTCGACATAGACCATGGCAACCTTCGCTACCATCCAGTTCTTGGACAGGCGAGCAATGCCGATGACGAAGCCGAGAATGGTGGTGAAGAAGACGCCGATGGCGGAAACGACGAGCGTGTTGAGCAGGCCCACGATGAAGGCGTCACCATAGGTGGAGCCCGCCGCGCTGAACTGAATCAGCGCCTGGCTGATGTCGAATCCCGCCGTGTTGTTGAGGAAGCCGAAGCCGGAAGCGATCCTGGCCCGCTGCAGGTTCTCGACGGCGTTGGTCGCGGCCATATAGAAGAGGTAGCCGACGACGGCGATCAGCAGGAGCTGGTAGAATACTCCACGAAACTTAGGATCGTAGAGAAACGATTTTTTGGGTGGCGATGTCTGGCTGACAACGGTCTGCACTGAACTCAATCCTCTGACGGCTGGCATTGTTACGCCGTCCTCCCCCATGTTCATGCAATTGTCGCTGCCATGAACGAGCGGCAGTTATTATTATAAAGAAGCGCCCGGATACCCGGGCGCTTCAACCATGTAGGACCAATTAGCGGACCGGAATGCCGTACTGAAGCCCGCCCTTCGTCCAAAGGGCGTTCTGGCCGCGCTTGATCTTCAGCCTGGAGCCTTCGCCGACGTTCTTCTCGAACACCTCGCCGTAGTTGCCCACGTGCTTGATGATGCGCACGGCCCAATCGTTCGTCAGACCGATGGCCTCGCCGAACTTGCCCTCGGTGCCGAGCAGACGCTTGATCTCCGGGTTGTCGGAGCTCATCATCTGGTCGACATTGGCCTTGGTCACGCCGAGCTCTTCGGCATTCAGCATGGCGTTGTGCGTCCAGCGGACGATGTCGCCCCACTGATTGTCGCCGTGGCGGACTGCCGGGCCGAGGGGCTCCTTCGAGATGATCTCGGGCAGAACGATGTGGTCGTCCGGAGCCGAAGCGCGCAGACGCTCCGCATAGAGGCCGGAAGCGTCCGTGGTGAAGGCGTCGCAGCGGCCGGCGTCATAGGCCTTGAAGGTCTCGTCCGAGGTCGCGAAAGCCACCACTTCGTACTTCATATTGTTGGCGCGGAAGTAGTCGGCGAGGTTGAGCTCGGTGGTGGTGCCCTGCTGGGTGCAGATCGAAGCGCCGTTCAGCTCCTTCGCGGAGGAGACGCCGAGCGACTTGCGGACCATGAAGCCCTGGCCGTCGAAGTAGTTGATGGCCGGGAAGTCGAGGCCGAGCTGCGTGTCGCGCGACATGGTCATGGTCGAGTTGCGGGACAGCACGTCCACTTCGCCCGACTGGAGCGCGGTGAAGCGGTCCTTGGCGGCCAGCGGGATGAAGCGCACCTTGGTCGGATCGTCGAAGATCGCGGCGGCCATCGCACGGCAGAGATCCACGTCGAGTCCGGTCCAGTTGCCCTGGGCGTCCGGCAGGCCGAAGCCGGCGAGACCCGTATTGGAGCCGCAGGTCAGAAAGCCCTTCTGCTTGACGCTGTTCAGAGTCGCCTGGGCCGAAGCGCCCGTTGCGAGCAGGCTTGCCGTGAGGCCGAAGGCAATCGATACGAGAGCCTTTTTCATGTTGGTTTATTCTCCCAATAGTTCCATCCGGCTCGCCTGTTCTTGTTCCCCCAGCCGAGCCACGGTCAGACCGTTCCACGCCGCATCGGTCGATTACGGCATCGATCCATCACATTCCATGATTGATCACCGGTCAAGTCTTGATGGGATGGTTTTTCGTCGGAGGGTTGACGCCGGCCCCACCTCGGCTTCAGATCGTGTCCCCTTCAGCAAGTCCTTGAACCGATGTCAAAACTTCCCTCCAAGCCTGCCCGTCTAGCCGAACGCACCCTGCTCGTCCATGCGGGCCGTGAACCTTTCGAACAGCACGGTTTCGTGAACACCCCGATCTATCGCGGTTCCACCGTGCTCTACCCGACGACGGACGATCTCCTGCACCGTCGGGGGCGCTATTCCTACGGAACGAAGGGGACTCCGACCACGGAAGCCCTCGAGAAGGCCTGGACCGAACTCACCGGAGCGGCAGGCACTGTGCTGGCTCCTTCGGGACTTGCTGCCGTTACGGTAGCGCTCATGTCCTGCCTCAAGGCCGGCGACCACCTGCTGGTCACGGATTCGGTTTATCTTCCCACACGGCAATTCTGTAACGGAATACTCAAGAAATTTGGTGTGGAAACAACCTATTACGATCCCACGATCGGGTCTGGAATTGCGTCTCTCATGCGTCCGAACACGGCCGCCGTCTTCACGGAGGCCCCCGGCTCCCAGTCCTTGGAGATGCAGGACATCCCCGCCATCGCGGAGGTTGCGCACCGGCATGGCGCCGTGGTTCTCATGGACAATACCTGGGCAACCCCCCTGCTCTTCCCGCCCCATGAAAGAGGCGTCGACATCGCCATCGAGGCGGGCACCAAGTATCTCAGCGGCGGGTCCGATCTTCTGCTCGGCCTCGTTTCGGCCAACGAGCGCTGCTTCAAGGATCTGCGCGCGGCCTATGATTCCTTCGCCATGAGCCCAGGCCCGGAGGATGTGTTCCTGGGGCTTCGCGGTCTTCGCACCATGGCGTTGCGCCTGCGCGAGCACGAGAAGCAGGCTTTGGAGATGGCGCGCTGGCTCGCCGACCGTCCCGAGGTCGAGCGTGTTCTTCACCCGGCGCTCGGATCCTATGCGGGGCACGATATCTGGAAGCGTGATTTCAAGGGCTCGTCCGGCCTGTTCTCCGTCATCCTCAAACCCTGTTCGGACAGGGCCCTCGCGGCCATGCTGGACGGACTGGCGCTGTTCGGGATGGGGTATTCCTGGGGTGGGTTCGAGAGCCTCGTGATCCCGTTCAACTGCGCGAGCTACCGCACGGCCACGAAGTGGGAGCCGGGCGGCCCCGCCCTGCGTTTCCACATCGGCCTCGAGGACCTCGACGATCTCAAGCGCGATCTGGACGCGGGCTTCGCCCGTCTGCGGGAGGCCGATTAGGTCGGGAGTTCGGCCTCGGCCTTCCGCCGCCTTTCCTTTGCGATCAGCATCAGGTTGCGGACATAGATGAATACCGACAGGGCCTGGCCTGAGATGATGACGATGTCTCGCCGGGCGAAGCCGTAGATGAGCGTCATCACGCCGCCTGCGATGGACAGGAACCAGAATCCCATCGGGATGACGCTCTTTTCCGCCTTCTCGCTTGCGATCCACTGCACGATGAAGCGCGCGCCGAAGACGAGTTGGGCCAGCACGCCGAATGCGGCCCAAAGGTCGAAACGGGCGATGACGATATCGTAGAAGTACAGCCCGATATCGTGGGACAGACGCATCAGCATCAGAGGATTTCCTGAGAAACGGGCACGCGGCGGCGGCGGCGGATCAGCCACCAGACCCCCGCAAGGTCGAGGATTCCGACCCACAGCCGGTCGAAGAGGCCATAGTTGGACTGGCCTGCATGCCGGGGCCGGTCGACCACGTCCACATGGGCGATCCGGTAACCCTCGCGCTTGACCAGGGCCGGCATGAATCGATGTAGGGCATCGAAATAGGGAAGGCGCAGATAGACCTCGCGTCGAAAGGCCTTGAGGCCGCAGCCGGTGTCGCGGGTTCCGTCCTTCAGGACGCGTCCGCGCACGCCGTTAGCGATGCGCGACTGCCAGCGCTTGGCGGTGCCCTTGCGTCCGAGCCGCTGCCCCGCGACGAGGCCGATCGCCGGATCGTCCAGGGCCGAGAAGAGTTGCGGGATGAAGGCCGGATCGTTCTGCCCGTCGCCGTCGAGGGTGGCGACGATGGGCCCGCGCGCCGCATGAACGCCTGTCCTGACCGCCGCGCTCTGCCCGCAACTCGCCTCATGACGGATGAGGCGCAGCCAGGGCCGGGTGGCGCGGGCCGCCCTCACCTGTTCGGCGGTATCGTCCGTCGAGCCGTCATCCACGTAGATCACCTCGAAGGGAGCGAGAGGCGCACAGGCGCGCTCGATCTCCTCCACGAGGGGAAGGATGTTCAAAGCCTCGTTCTTGACGGGCACGACGACGCTGAGGCGTGGTGCCGGGTTGAAGTCGTTCATTGATCAAGGGCTCTTGCGGGCCCCCTCTTGAGAGAAGAATTCACGGACAGCCGGCGTCGACGGAATAGACGCCGATGTCCACACGCTTCCCGCTGTTGATATTGAAACCCGAGACCCTGGTCGAGAGGGCAGGCACAAGGCCGATCCGTTCGTTCTCGGCCCGGAAGTCGGCCTCGAAGCGCCTGTCCACGAAAACCATCGCGCAGCCGCTCTTTTCCAGGAAGGCCGAAGCCTCGGACGCATTGTCGAGCATGTCGAGATCGGTTCCGGTCAGGAAAACGAGGCTCGGCTCACGATAGCCGAGGGTGCCGACGCTCACCTGAGGGGATGGAAAATCCAGCACCGCCCCCGCAAGCCTGTCCGAGATCTTCAGCGATCGCAGATCGAGCTGGGCGAAACCGAAGACGCCAATGGCGAGGCACACGGAGGACAGAAACCCTGCCCAGAGGCAGCTCAGCATACGGTTCCTGATGAAGAGCCACCAGGCATAGAGCGCGATCGCGGAGGCGGCCACCATGGCGGGAAGCGCCCGGTACGGCAGCATTCCGTCGAAGGACCAGTTCGCCGCCGACAGGCCGATGGTCAGCCCCACGGGAATGAAGGGGATGAGAACCGTGGACAATTTGGCCAGCGGCCGGTGCGGCCCTACGAAATGACGGCTGATTGCCATGACGGTGACGATTGCCACCGCCGGAAGCAGCGGCAGAGTGTAGTGCGGCAGCTTGGTCGGAACGGCCTCGAAGACCAGCCAGGAGGGGACGATCCAGGCCAGCGCGAAGGCCACCGGCTCCTCGCGGCGGTGAATCCAGGCGAACGGCACCGCAATGGCCGCCAGGATCGCGCCGGGCCAGAAGGTGGCGAAGAAAGTCAGCAGATAGAAGCCGGGCGGGGCCCAGTGGTACTTTTGCGCAGTGCCGACCTTGCCCAGCATGTCATGGCCCACGGCCTGCGCATAGAAATCGCCACCGCTCTTGATGGCGATGGCAACGAACCAGGGCAGGACCACGGCCAGCGTGAACGCCAAGCCCAGCCAGGGTCTCAGGGTCAGCAGCCAGCGGGTCGAGCGCTCTCTGTAGGAGAGAACGGCGGCCGTGAGGCCGGCGAACATCAGGACCAGGGGTCCTTTGATGAGGATCCCAAGGGCGAAACCAGTCCAGAAGATCAGCAGGGCGCGCCTCGGCAGAACCCCGGCCCCTCGGCTCAAATAGGCGCGCGCCAGGCCGCCCATGACCGCGACGGAGCAGGCGGCCAGCATCGCATCCGTCTTGGCGAGCCTCGCCTCGACCATGAGAATCACGCAGGTGGCCATCAGCGCCGCCGTCAGGAAGGCCCCCCGCCTGCCAAAGAAGGCCAGGGCCGCCCAATAGGTCAGGAGAACCGTCGCGACGGCGCCGAACAGGGACGGGACCCGGTAGAGGGCGATCGTGGTACGAGCCTCCGGAACGCCCAGGGCATCGCCGATGGCGACGCTCGCGCTCTGCATCCAGTAGATGCCAACCGGCTTCTTGTAGCGCGCCTCGTCCTGGAAGCGGACATCGACGAAATCGCCCGTCTCCAGCATCTGCTTGGAGGCCTGGGCATAGCGGGGCTCGTCCCGGTCCATGGGCTGGAGGGTGGTGAAACCCGGCAGGAAGCAGGCCAGCGACAGCAGCACCAGGACGGCGCAGAGCCGGGCATGGCTGCGTTCCATGAAGCTCGCCAGGTGTGCAGCCGAGAAGCGGCGCAGGGATAGATTCTGCTGAGCGACGGAACCGTCCATCGGTGACATGCCTTTGCGGACAAGGATAAAGGCGGGATTACCCCCACAAAGGCGCTGATGTCCTCCAAACCCGTCGCGAAGTCAAATTGACGGAAGGTAGCGCCGGGACGATGGCCTGCCCCGGCAGCAGGTCTAGACGATGTGGAAATCGTCGGCCATCATCCTCAGCCCCGTCGAGAGCTTGGCGATTTGGACCGGTGCGCCTGTCCCGGTTCCGTCCCCATCATAATAGAGGTTGCCTTTTGCGGAATCGTAAACGATGCGGTCCGTGGAATCGTGAGCCTTGGCCCCGGTCCAGAACGCCGCGGATGACAGTTTGCCCGCGCTCAGTTTCGTGAACACGGCATTCTCGAGGTAGATCGTGTCGTCCCTGACGGAGAAATCAGCGATATGATCGAGATTTGAGACGAGGCTCGGCTTCGTGTTGAGGACGAAGACGTCCCTGCCCGTTCCTCCGAAGAGCACGTCGTTGCCTTCGAGCCCATTGAGGCGGTCGTCGCCCCCTCCCCCTTTGAGACTGTTCGCGATGCTGTTGCCGATGATCACGTCCTTGCCGCTGCCACCGGCGGCATTCTCGATCAGGGATCGGGCACTGCCGTGGTAGGTTAAGGCATTGGCAATGTTGCCGCGCGCCTCGTGCCCCTCCCCGAGCTGGGCGAGTTGCGACGTAGAGAGGCGAGACCATTGGCCGGGACGCAGGTCCACGCTGAGATTGGTGGTGTAATTGGAGAAATCGTAGGTATCCTTTCCGCCTCCGTCCCAGACCGTCATGAAGATGCGGTTGCCGCCTGGGACGCCCTGGCCGATGCCATCGACGAATGCCTGCCCTGTCGCCGGATTCCAGCGATAGACCGTATCGCTGCCGTTGGCGCTGAAATTAGCGCCGTAGATCTCCTGCAGCGCGGCGATGTCGTACATCATGGGCGTCTGGGCATAGCCCCAGGTCTCGTTCTCCACATATTGTCCGGTCGCGCCTACATAAGACCTGTAGGTCATGGCCGAGAACTCCATGGAGTCGCGTGCGGCCGTCATAGCTCCATAGCCGCTCGTTTCGTTCCCATGCTTCAGCCCGACGGCGTGCAGGATCTCGTGAATGAAACCGTAATAGCCATAACCTCCCCGAACCGGCGCATCGAACCAGCCATTGGCGCGGCCGAACCACACGTCCCCACCCTCGGCAGCCGGATCCGGGAAATAGGACCACGCCGATGGCGGCGTGTCTGACCTGGCGAGCCGCAGGGTCGCGTGGCTCGTGGAGGTCTCGGGAATTTCCGTGAAACTCAGGTTGGAGACCGAAGCGATCATCGCGAAAACCTCGCGTGCCGCCCGGACCTGGCTTGGATTCAACGCTCCGAAATTGTCCTGCGGTTCTCCCGATCCATAACCGCCGCCGTAATAGGATGCCCTTGTCGGGAAACTGTAAGAAAGGTTCAGTCCGCTCCAAGCCGAACCTGAAAGAATTCCATCAATATCCTGATTGCCTGTTCGTGCAACCGTAACTGTAGACGCCATGCTTTCCCTCATATAGATCGACTGAGTTAGAGCATGACGGAAGGTTATCTCTGATATCTCTTAAGGGTTATTTCTAAATTTTATCTAGCAATTTTTTCTTGCAAGAAGCAAATTTGCGCATCGCGATAGCTTAATGGATCAATCTGAGAAAATTCTGCCGCCGCATTATTTATATACCCAAGCTAATACTTAAGCCGGTGAGCCTCCGGGCGACTGGTTTCCCGCCGGAACAGGTCCTCGCCATACGGGTTTGTCACCGAACAGTACCAGAGAGCCTGCATGGAAACGCGTATCTACGGCGAGCATGACGAAAAAACGATCAAGCAACTGAATCGCTGCATGGAGGCGGGCAGCGCCGTCAAGGGCGTACTCTGCGCAGACGGACATCTGGGCTACGCCCATCCCATCGGCGGCGTCGTGGCCTATGAGGAGCATATCTCCATCAGCGGCGTCGGCTTCGACATCGCCTGCGGCAACATGGCCGTGCGCCTCGACACCCGCTACGAGGATATCGCCGGACGGGCCGGCACGATCCTGAGGGACATCGGCAGGACCATCAGCTTCGGGATCGGACAGAAGAACGCCGTGACCGTGGATCACGAGTTGTTCGACTCGCCGTTATGGGACGAGGCCGGCGTGCGGGACTTGAAGAAGATGGCCTCCCAGCAGCTGGGCACCGTGGGATCGGGCAATCATTACGTGGACCTGTTCGAAGACGAGGAGGGCTTCGTCTGGATCGGCGTGCATTTCGGCTCTCGAGGTTTGGGGCACAAGATCACGACCAAGCATCTGGCCCTTGTCGGGGCGAAGGATGGGATGGAGGTCGACCCAGCCCTTGTCCATCAGGACAGCGAAGTGGGACGCAGCTATCTCGCGGGCGTCGCGCTCGGAGGGCTCTATGCCTATGCGGGACGCGAATGGGTGGTGGAGCGCGTCCGCCAGATCATCGGCGGCACTGTCACGGATTCGGTTCACAACCACCACAACTTCGTCTGGCGCGAGAACCATGGGGGGCGCGATTACTGGGTGGTCAGGAAAGGCGCGACACCGGCCTTCCCCGGGCAGCGCGGCTTCGTGGGCGGCTCCATGGGCGACAATGCGGTGATCCTGCACGGTGTGGAGAGCGAACAGAGTGCGGAGAGCCTCTACTCGACGGTCCACGGCGCGGGCCGTCTCTTCGGGCGCATGGAGGCGAAGGGAAAGAAGAACAGACGCGGCGAATGGGTCCGCCCTCCCCGCTTCACCCGCGACGAGATGGATGCGTGGCTGCGCGAGAAAGGCGTTCTGCTCAGAGGCGGCGACGTGGATGAGAGCCCTATGGTTTACCGCCGTCTCGACGAGGTGCTCGCCTATCACCACGGCACGATCACCATCGAGCACACGTTGCGTCCCTTCGCGGTGGCCATGGCAGGCCCCGGCGAGTTCGACCCCTATAAGGACTGAAAACGCGCCGGAGCCGGCCCTTTTATCGGAGCCATCCGAAATAAAGCGACCAGAGGCTCGGCGAACGAATGCCGCGCACCCTCCGGGCCGCCTCTTCCGACCGCATGAACTCGCCGCCGTGGCACGAGCAGAGGACGATATGCGCGTCATGCTCGGAGATCTGAAAGAAGTTGACCGCGTCCCCGAACCTGTCGCTGACGAGACCCGCTGTCCGGAGAACCGGATCGTTGAAGGCAACCGTCAGGGCGGAATCGTCCGCGCGCATCGCGTGGCGTACTGCCTTCGGCTTCCACTCGATTTCATCGAGCGTTCTGAGAAGGCGATCCGGCTCCCGCTCCAGCAGTTCGGCCCAGCGGTCCAGGCGTTCTCGTTTCGACAGTACGGGAACCTGCGAGGGCTTCAGGTCGGCAACGTGACCGAGTTCCGACAGAGGTCTGTGTTCCATGCTCCCCTCCTTGGCAGAGAAGCGTTTGCGAGCACCCCAGCTGAGAGCTCAACCATGAAGGCCAAGGAAAAGTTCGGGAACACGCCCGCTGATATTTTGGGCAGTCGAAACAGATGCACCGCGCGTGGACGGATCAGCCCATTCACACGCGGTGCGCATCGATCTGCCGGGCGTCAGGCGTCGGCCTGATGACTATGATGGTGCTGCAGCCGGTCTCCGGCCACGCCCATCAGCTCCGCGAGGCGGTTGCGCGCCCGGTTGACGCGGCTCTTGATGGTGCCGACCTTCACGCCCAGAGCTTCCGCCGCATCCTCGTAGGACATGCCCTCGGCGCCGATCAGGATAATCGCCTCGCGCTGCTCTTGCGGAAGCTTCTCCAATGCCGTCGTCAGATCCTGCAGGGCAAGCTTGTCCTCCTGGTCTGGGATGGCGATCATGCTCGCGGCGTGCGCTCCGTCCCCGTCCTCCACCTCGCGGCTGGTCTTCCGGTGGGTGGAGTAGAAGCCATTGCGCAGAATGGTGAAGAGCCAGGCCTGCAGGTTCGTCCCGGCCTCGAAGGTTTCCTGCTTCGTCAGCGCCTTGAGAACGGTGTCCTGTACAAGGTCCTCCGCCTGGTCGAGCTTCCCGGTGAGCGACAGCGCGAAGGCACGCAGATTCGGAAGCGCCTCCATGACGCCGTCGATGAAGGCCTGGTCGACTGGCTCCGTATGCGCACGGATGACCTGCGCGACGCGCTCGGCGAGCTTGGCCAGGTCACGGGGCAGCTTGTCTTCCGCAGGATCGCCGTAAAGCGCGCGGAGCTGCTTGCCGAGATGGAGACGAACGGCCGCGCTCAGGGCTGCGCCCGAGATCGGCGAGGAGGAATTCTGAGAGAGGGTTTTGGTCTTGTCTGGCATGCGGAATTATCTGGGGCAGCCGTCGCGCTTTTAAATACGCTCGCGACATTTCGACCGCACGTTTTTGTGTGACATGAAGCGAGCATGATGGGCCTGGAAACACCTCTGGCGGCTGAGCTTTCCGGGTCGTTTTTGCACCTCCTTGCGCAACTTGCCGGAACCCTTTGCCATCTCGCCTGTTCCTGTCGATTCCACCAGCAGGAGTTGATGACATGAGCAGCCGCGGCTTTCCTTCCATGACCGCCCTTCTCGGGCTTCTCGCCATCGCCGGATATCAGAACCGGGACAAGATCGCCGAGATGATGCGCGGCGGGCAACAGCCCGGCACTCCCGGGCAATCCCCAGGCCAGCAAACCGGCGGCCTCGGCGGCTTGCTCGGCAGCCTCGGCGGCGGTGATACAGGCGGTCTCTTAAGCGGAGGCCTGGGGGAACTCGTCGACCGCTTCCGTCAGAACGGCCAGGGTGAGGCTGCCGATTCATGGGTCGGCACAGGCCCGAACAAGGAGATTGCACCACAGCATCTCGAACAGGCCATCGGACCGGATGTGCTGGATACCCTGACGCAGCAGACCGGCCTCTCGCGCGAGGAAATCGTCGCGCGCCTGTCCCGTGACCTGCCCCATGCCGTCGATCAGTACACTCCGGACGGACGCCTGCCGGGCTAGCCGTTCTGACGCCATGCCCGCCGCCGCCGCTCCCACCATATGGAAGCGCGGCGGCGAAGCCTGCGCGCCGCGTGAATGTCGACGGACAACACGATGATCCCGAGAGGGACCATCCAGAAGCCGAGTACGGGCAGAAAACCTAAGAGCCCTCCCATCACAAGTCCGACGCCGAGGCCGATCCTGAGAACCTTGGAGCGCGGCAAAGGGATATGGCGCCCGCTGAAGGAAGCTCGCGGCCTTCTCATGAATGTCGGTCCTTGCTCATGTCGGCGGGAAAGCTGGAGCGCTCCGATCGAACCTTATTCTTACGCTTCCTCGGTCCTCGGAACCAAGGCCTGCTTCAAGGCCTTCACGAGTGCTTCGGCGCGGATCGGCTTTTGCAGGAAGTGCGCGCCCTCCGGAAGATCGCCGGACTTCGGCGCCACCTTGCCGGAAATCACGAGAACACCCACATCCGGCCACCCCTGCCGAACGAGGCGTGCGAATTCGAAGCCGTCGATAGAGCCCGGCATGTTCACATCCGTCAGCACCACGTTGATGTCGGCGCGCTTTTTCAGAAGATCGAAGGCCTCGTCCGCATCCTGCGCCTCGACAACCCAGAACTCGGCATCCCTTAGGATTTCCACCTGCGTCAGGCGCACGAGCAGCTCGTCCTCCACCAGGAGAACGACAGGTCGATTCAATATTTCACGCCGCGGCCTCATACAGCGGGAAACGAGCGATCCATTTCCTGGTTCCCATCTCCACTTCACGTCCGAGTGTGCAGCCTCCCGCCGCCAGTGGCGGAGCGCGCCCAGGGAGATCCCGCTGGCATCAGTTGCGGCTGCGTTTCAGCGACGCGTTCAACGAGCGGTCTCTCTCGCCCATTCCGGCCTAGTATTCCCACTCGAAACCGACGCCAACGGATGTCCCGCCCTCGGCATCGACCGAGCCTTGTGCCTTGAGGCGCCGCGTAAGATCGACATCGACCGTGACGCCGCTTTCCTCGGGCCGCGCCCCCGCCCTGACGCCGACTCGGACATTGTCGCTGATATAACGCGATACGCCGACTGCGGGGCCGCCGCTGGCATCGACGGTGATGTCGAGGCTGTCGACGCCGAGCGAGCGGCGCAGACTCTCGAAGGCGTCCGTTCCGGTTCCTCCGGACAGCTGCGCCACCGTCTGGGCGAGCTGCAGCGCCTGTCCGGCCGAGAGTCCGCCGGACGGACGCTGGAACAGGACCCGGGACAGCACCTCGTCCTGCGGCAGATCGGGGCTCGAGCTGAAGCTGAATTCGGGTTGCGAGGCCGGCCCCGTCACGGCGATCCGGGCCGTCACCTCGCCTGCCTGCGTCTCGGCCAGGAAGTCGAGCGAGGGCGTGAGATCGCCGGTAAAATCCAGCCGTCCCCGAACGAAGTCGATGCGCCGCCCGATGAGGTCGAGACGCCCGCGCCGCAAATCGAAGGCGCCAATGGCCACGGGATCTCGCGACGTGCCCTGGAGGCGCAGATCGCCGCCGAGTTCGGCATTGATCCCCCGGCCGCGCACGAAAATGCGGTTCTGCGCCGTGAGGACGAGATCGAGGTCGGCGCTGAACGGCGGGCGCCCGCGTGAGCCTGCACCTTGCTGCTTGCGGGCCAAGGCGAGCCGCGCCGCAGCAGTCGGCGTCGGCTGCACATGCTTGGTGCCCGGTAATGGCCTCAGGGTGGTCGGCAGACGATCGGGCACCGATACGTTCATCGTGATGATGTTGACCCGGCCCGCAACGCGCGGATGGCTCATCAGAGGTCCAGTGATCGCAAGATCCAGATCGGCCGTTGCGTCTACCGTCTCGTTGGCTACGAGCTGGGCTCGGCTGCCCGTGATGCGGATGTCGGCCGGCAGGCCCCCCGCCGGATCGATGGTGACCCGTCCGCTCGCGGCGAGCGATCCGCCGTTGCGCGTGCGCGCGCTGAGGCTTTCAATAGTGAGTGTCTGCCCGCTCGCGGCAAGCCGCCCGCTGATGTCGTTCAGCTGGATGCCCTGCAACGAATCGACGAAACTGCCGCCGGCGAGCGCAACCGTACCCCGGACCTGCGGGTCCGCTGTCGTCCCTGAGATCGACAGATCGAGCGCGGCACTGCCTGTCAGGCGTTGCCCGCCGGTAGAGAGGAAGCTGTTGGCGACCGCAAGATCGGTTCTGCCCGAAACCCGCAGAGCGAGTTCGGCCGAGGTGTCGAGCGGGACACTGCCGGAGATCTGTAATGTCCCGAAACGCCCTGCCGCGACATCTGCCTCGATCGTCGCCCGCTGATCCGCGATTCGACCCTGTGCAGAGACCGCGAGCGGCGGCAGCCCGGCCTGGCGCGTTTCGGGTGTTGCAAGCCCCGTTATCCTCACATCGTAGGTTCCGTTCGGATCGTCCGCCGCCCCACGCACGGTGGCGCTGCCGTTCACGGTGCCTGCGAGGCCGAGATTGGGCACGGCGATCTCGGCGACCTGGAGCGGGAGGTTGCGGATGTCGACCGACAGGTCGATCCGCTCGCCCACGGTGCCGGACACACCGACGCGCCCCTGGTCGGCGGCGATCGCGAGACCGGTGATGGTGGCGATGCCGCTCTGAATCGAGATGGTGGCGGGCTGCGCCAGAGCGAGGCGCCGGTTGCCGCGCCGCGCCGTAAAGCTCGCGAGTTCGATGCGCGTTGCATCGCCCGGCACCACGCGCGCCTGCGCATTGAGGTCGAAGCCCTGCCCCACCGCAGAAGCCGTTATGTTCGAAGCGTCCGGCGAGCCCTGAGCCGTGAGACGCACGGTCCTGAAGGTCTGCCCGGCCGCCCTCAGTGCCTCGGCCTGGACGGTGCCGTCGATCATGGGGCGCGTGTAGAGATCGGAGACGGCAATCTGTGTGTCGAAATTCTGCACGGCGACGCCGGCGACGGCCACACGGGAACCGCTCGCGGTGACCGATGCGTCCTGGCGGCGATTCGATGCGCTGAGCACGATATCGGCATTGATCGAACCATCGAGCTTTGTCAGCAGCAGAGGACTGAGATCATCGAGGTTGCTGCCCGAAAGAGCAACACGTCCCTGGGCCAGCCGGTCGGGCCCGACGCGCAGGTTACCGGTCAGGGACACGGAGCCGACCTCCAGGTCGAGCCGGTCCAGCAGCCACCCACCTTCCGTCGACCGGGCAAGATGGACATTACCCGTCGCCTGCTTGGCGCCGACTTGCCCTTCGAGACTGAGAGCCGCATCGAGAGTTCCCGTCACGTCCTTCGCATCCAACTGGAGCACGAGGCGCGGAATCGATCGGTCGAGAGCACGCATGTCGGACAGCGTTGCGGTCGCCGTCACGTCCGGTCGCTCCAAGGAGCCCGACAGGCGCGCCGTCACATCCGCGCGGCCTCCGGTGATGCGGGGGTCCACACGCCTGAGCTCGTCGATGGTGATGTCGAGCCCCATATCGGCGGCGCTCTGCGTGGCCCGCCCGTCCACCCGCGCATCGAGGTGCGCTCCGTCGATCCGTAAATTCTCGAATGCGAACCCGCCGGGAACACGGCGAAGGACGCCGTTCGCCGCGACAGAACGGCCGAGGAGGCCATCCAGAGGCGGCGATCCGGTCGAGAGATCCCGTAGATTGGCATCGATTGTCGCCACGATGTCCGACCGCCGGGGGGTGCCCGAGAGTCTTGCCGTCAGGGTTGCCGAGCCACGCAGCGTCCGGCCAGTGATGCCGGAAAAGGCGGCGAGCGCCGGGATCTCGGCATCGAGGCTACCATCGAGCGCCGACGAGCCGACCCGACCCGTGAACCCGGCTTGCGCCGTGGACGTTTCCAGCCGCGCCGTGTCGACGGTTGCGATCCCGTCGCGACCGAAGGTGCCATTGGCGGTCAGCGACAGGGTCCGGCCGAGGGCGCGGGCGAGCTCCCTGTCGGCCGCTTGGATCCCGCTGGCCCTCGCATCCACGGTGAAGGAGAAGCGGTCCGGTATCGCGGCATCGTTCACCGGGTCCATGGCGATGCGCGCCGTCAGCGTGTCGAGTGCGCCCTCGGGCAGTCGCACTCCCGCTGCGTCGAGAGACCCGTTGATGCGCGGAGCCGTCATGGTGCCCTGCACTCGACCGTCGAAGACGAGGCGGCGGATCTCCGCATCCCCGGCACGAGTCCCGGAACCGTCGTTCGGGAGAGCGCGGGCCTGCAGGGTCAGGTCGAGGGCCTGCTGGTCGCTGACGGTTCCCGACATGTCGAAGCTCGCCACGTTCGAGGTGATGCGGACGGGCTGGAGCCGCACGCTGCCGTCATCCCCGATGGCCACGTTGCCAACGAGTTGCGTCGTTCCCGAGAAGACGGGAGCGACCGGCGCGGGCAGCAATCCCTCGATCCGCGCCGCGAGATCGGCATCGACAGTGTAGGCCGCCCCCGCCCTCCTGACGGTTGTCGTTCCCGCCGCACCGATGGTCGGCCCGGCGGAGAAATCGAGCCGCGCCGCGAAATTGCTCAGGGGGCCCTCTCCGGCGACCTTGAGATCGACCGGCGGCAATCCTGGGAGATCGAGAAGGCGGGCCGCGATCCCCCCCTCCGGCTCCTGATGGGTCAGGTCCAGGGACAGCCGGTTCGTCTGCGGCACGTAGTCCAGATCGACAGAGAGCTGGCCCGGTGCATCGAGGCGTTGCGCCGAAAAATCGAGCTGGAGCCCCTCGTTCGGATCACCGAGATTGGCAGAGCCCCGCGCCGAGAGCCGCGCGGCCGTGCCGAGCACCGGCTCGCCGAGAGCAAGCTCCTGCAGGGTGAACCCTTCCACGATGACCTTCACGGGCAGTTCGGGCAGGATCGGCTCATCGGAGACGGAAACCGCTTCCTCCTCGGTCGTCTCCGGCTTGCGCAGGATCTGCAGCCGGTCGATCTCGAGCTCGTTGACTTCGAGACGCCCGCGCAGCAGCGCCGTCCTGGTCCAGATCAGCCGCGCACGATCGAGCGACAGCCAGACGCCGCTGCGATCCGCGATCTGCACGTCGCGGATGACCGCATTGGACGACAACGCCCCCTCGATACGGCCGATGCTCACCCGCGTCGTCGGCGTCGACAGCAGGCGCGAGATCAGATTCGCCAGAACGCTCTGATCCGTCTGGGCCTGGCTCTGCGAACCGGCCGCGAACCAGAACACGCCGAGTGTCACAATCACGACGAAGGCCAAGAGGGTGAGAAGGCGGCGCAGCATGATCATCAGAACGCCTGTCCAATGCCGACGTAAATCGCGATGGAGCGATCATCCCCTCTTTCGCGACGAAGAGGAGTCGCAACGTCCAGGCGGATCGGGCCGATGGCCGTGTAATAGCGCAGGCCCAACCCCGCCGAGACCCGAATGGACTCGTCAAAATCGGGATAGCTCGATTCGAAGGCTGTTCCCGCATCCACGAAGGGGACGATGCCGATGGTGTCGGTAACCTTGATCCGCGCCTCCACCGAGGCTTCGAGCAGGCTACGCCCACCGATGGGCTCGCCTAGGAAAGTCGGGCTCAAGGTGCGATAGCCGAAGCCTCGCACCGATCCGCCGCCACCCGCGAAGAAGCGGCGGTTCGCCGGAATCTCCTCAAGGTCCGGCCCTAGGATGGAACCGAGGCCGAGACGGCCGGCGAGCACGTAGCGGGACTCCTCGTCGATGGACCAATAGGCCGAAGCCGTTCCCCGCGCGATGGTCATGGGAACCGAGGAGCCGAGGAAATCCGGATAAGGCGTCACCGATGCGAGCAGCTTCATGCCCTGCGTGGGGTTGAGGGTGTTGTCGGTGGAATCGTATGTGACGGACAGCGGCAGGCCTACGAGGGTGTAGTCCACCTGCCCGAGGATGTCCGAGGCTTGTCCCTTCTCGTACTCGATCCCGCCCTGGATCGAGAACTTCTCGCTAAAGCGATGGCGAATGCCCGCCGTCCCGTTGACTAGGCGGCTCGTATAGCCCTCCGTGCGATCCCGCTCCACAAGGGCTTCGGCCAGGAAATCGTTGCGTGTGCCCCAGAGAGCGGGCTTGAGGAAGGTTGCCCGGAAGCGTCCCCCCAGATCGTCCCAATCGAAATTATCGTCATTTTCGGGACGGCCGCCGTTTTCGGTGAGATAGAAGAGGCTGCCCTCGAGCCTCAGCCGCTCGGCCCCTCCGAACAGGTTGCGGTGCGCCCAATAGGCCCGAAGCGCGGGACCGTCGGTGGTGGAATACTGCACCGAGGCGCCGACGACGCGAGGCGGGCGCTCCGTGAGCTCGACGAAGAGAGGAAGATTGCCATAGGCGTCGAGCGTCTCCCCTTCGCGGATACGCACGGACGACAGCGCTTCGATGTTCAGGATCGACTTGCGCATCGAGGCGAGGGCTGCCGGCGAGTAGGGATCGCCCGGTTCGGTATAGATGAAAGAGCGCACCACCGCCGGGTCCACGTTCTCCGCACCGCGGATCGCAATTCCTCCGATGCCTGCCTGTGGCCCGGGATCCACCGTCAGGCTGATGTCCATGACCTGCGCCGGATGAGTGACGACAGGGTTCTGCCCGGTCACCTTCGCGAAAGGACGCGACTGGGCCCGGAAGTGATCGACGATCCGTGTCTGGGCCGCCACGATGTCCGCTGCGCGGGCCGGATCTCCGGGCTCGATCTTGACGACACGCGGCGGCAGAGCGTCCGGCATGAACGGGCGTCCGGTCCTTGCATCCAGAACGGCGATATTCCGCAAGACGAATTGCGGGCCGGGATCGACGGTGACCTGAATCGGCACCAACGCCTGAGAACGATACACGGTGGCGGCGCGAATGGCGGCCTCGGGGCGTGGGGATAGGAGCGACAGAGGCACGCCCGCGACACTGATCGCGATCCGCGCATTGTAATACCCCGCACCCCAGAGCGCGTCGTTCAGGCGTGTCAGATCCGCCTCGGCACGGCGCACGAGAGACTCCGCGTCGGGAGGCGGATCACCCTTCAGGCTCTGAAGGGTCGAGGCGTCCTTCAGGATCTGAACGAGGTCCTTGTCCTCGCCGACGACCTTGAAGTCGAGGTTATAAGGTAGGGTTTGCACATTCGGCGGCGGAGGCGCCTCGTCGCCGCCGCCGAAGAGGCCGAAGAAGTTAAATGCAATCGCAGGCGGGATCGACAGCCCACCGGACGCGAGTCCCGCGAGGAGCACCAGAGCGGAATATTTCCTGGTTCCCGACCATACCGATTGAGCCACGATCACCCTAACTACAGATTATCGAAATGAACCTTTGCCGCATCCCAAGACTTTGCGTCCAAATAGGGCGAAATCTGGGACGAGCCAACCTGAACTTCGCCACACTTCACCGGGATGCGGCTGAGAATGCATGATCCTTTTGCTGATGAACCCGGCACCATTCCAAGGGCGTGAAATGAAGCACCTCCCATGGCATCCAGGCAAGCCCGGAAAGTGCAAAAACCGGGACTTGGCCGCCGTCCTCCCCGGAGATACATGTCAGGGACTTCAGAATCTCACAGCGAGATAGGTTCTATCATCCGCCCAGAGAGAAGCCGTGGATCCTTTCGGGGACGGATAAAGCAGGACCTTCGCGGGATCCTCACGCTCGGCCTCCGCGAAAGCCTGCTCCCATGACGCCACACCGAACCCGTCCCCCGGTTTGAAATAGCCATCCGAGTAGATCTCGACCGTCTCGACCTCGGAACGTGGGAAGCGCTCGATCGTGATCATGTGCTGCGGCACCTCGAAACCGTCGATGCAAGGATAGCCGAGTTGCAGGGAGGGGTTGTTCTGGTATCCCCCTTGCGCATTGACGATGCCACCCCGCACCAGGTTCTCGATGTCGGCCCGAGACACATGGGGCAATGTCTCAAGATTGGCCGCAATGGCGCGGCTCTCGATAAGAGCCATATCGTCCGCATCGAGCGTATCGGCGACCTCGTCGAGGGGCTGACGCGTGCCGTGCCATGTGACGCGGCGCGAAATCTGCTCCTGCTTCTCGGGATCCGATGTC
This sequence comes from Microvirga sp., assembly GCA_031181145.1. GTDB lineage: Bacteria > Pseudomonadota > Alphaproteobacteria > Rhizobiales > Beijerinckiaceae > Microvirga. The sequence continues at coordinate 48,723 of JAPSLB010000003.1, read as the reverse complement.
CTGCGCCCGATTACGGGCCAAGCCTGACGGCGCAGAACGGACGTGATCAGGTCGAGATCCTTCTCCATGCGCAGAACGATCTCGCCGTTGATGCGCACGCCGCTGTCGCCGACAAGGACAACATCCACCGTTTCTGCCTGAACGAGCACCAGGGCGAGCGCGGCCGAGATGCGAAGGTTCCAATCGTTCCGGACCCTCTCGGCCATCCCATGCGCCTCGTAGGCAGCGGCAATTTCGGCCGTCAGCGCGCGGACGATGGAAACACCGTCCATGCATGCATCGGGTGCGCTCAGCATATGTTCGAGCGCACGCTTGACGGTCATTGCCGCATACTGACCCGAGAGCATTCCACCGTAGCGAGTCCCAAGGCGATCCGTGACCCCGTCGATGACCGCATAGGCGCGGCCCGGCAGGATCACGAGCTGGTCCTCGTTCGTCTGAGGCGAGGACGGGTTCTTCGCCTCGGAGAATGCTTCGATCAGCATGTCAGATCAGTAACCTCAAATGGTTGCGGCTCAACGATTCTGCAGAGCCGTCTTCCACTTGGCGACCCACTCGTTGCGGTTCTGTGCCACCTTCTTGATGTCGTAGTCAACGAGCTTGACCTCGCTGATGGGCTTCAGTCCCGAGCCGGTCACGTCCTTGCGAACCGAACGGCGTCCGATCTCGGAGACGAGCTGTTCCTGCACGGGCTTCGAGAGAAGCCAGTCGATGAACGCCTTGCCGTTCTCCGCATGCGGAGCGCCCTTCACCAGAGCGACGCCGTCGGCGACGGTGGAAGACCCGTCCTCGGGATAGACGATCACGACGTTCCCGCCTCCCTTGACGTAGTCGAGAGCATTGTCCTCGAGGGTCAGGCCCACGAGCGCCTCGCCATCGTTGACGTAGCGCGAAACAGCTCCCGACGAGTCCGAGAGATTGATGTTGGCGAGAATCTTATTGTAGACGTCCCAGCCCTTGTCGCCATGGCCGATCAGCACGGTCGCAAGCTGCTGGAAGCTGGAGCCGGAGTTATCGGCACGGGCGGACGAGATCTTGCCCTTCCACTTGGGATCGCCGAGCTCGGCCCAGGTCTTGGGATATTCCTCCGGCTTCAATTCCTTGTTGTTGACCGCCATGACCAAGAGGATGCCCGTATAGGGGATCCATTCCGGGCTGACCTTGTAGTTCGGCAGAAGGGCATCGTCCTCCTTCGGCTTATAGACAGCCAGCAGATCCTTGTTGTCCTCGAGCTGCTCGCCGCCGATGCTCCAGATCACATCGGCTTTCGGCGCAGCGGACTCCGCCTTGACGCGCTTGATGATATCCCCCGAACCCGCCTTCACGACATCGACCTTGATGCCGGTCTCCTTCTCGAACTTCGGCACGAGCGCATCGACGATGGATGCCTTATGGGCGGTATAGACCACAACGGTCTTGTCCTGAGCCATGGCCGCAGCGGTGAGAGATGCGAGCAGTACGCCCGCCGTCAGTCCGACTTTCAACATGTAATCCCCTCATGGATTTAATTAGCCAGGTAACTTGATGTTGCTGAAGGGCGTAACTTTTGTAAAGTCGGGGCCGTTTAGAGGCGTGGATAAACCAATAAGGAGCCAGTTGTGGCCGATTTGAAGATCCAGGGGCTGGCCAAGAGCTATAAGGACGTCCGGGTCCTGGAAAGCATCAATCTCGATATCGCATCGGGTGAGTTCTTCACCCTGCTCGGCCCCAGCGGCTGTGGAAAGACCACCCTCCTGCGGACGATCGCCGGATTCCAGCACCAGGACCGGGGCGAAATCATCGTCAAAGGCGAGCGCATCGACCACAAGCCCGCTCACAAGCGTGACATCGGCATGGTGTTCCAGGATTACGCCATCTTCCCGCACCTTTCGGTCGCCGACAACGTGGCATTCGGGCTCAAAGCGCGCTCTCTTCCGAAAGGTGAAATCGAGGCGCGGGTGAACGAGAGCCTCAAGATGGTGCGCCTCGACGGCTATCAGGATCGCCTTCCCGGCGAGATGTCGGGCGGCCAGCAGCAGCGTATCGGCCTTGCGCGCGCCATGGCTATCCGGCCGACCCTTCTCCTCATGGACGAGCCGCTGTCGAATTTGGACGCGAAGCTGCGCATCGAATTGCGCGAGGATATCCGCGACATCCAGCGGCGGCTGGGCATCACGACCATCTATGTCACGCACGATCAGGAAGAGGCCCTTGCGGTCTCCGACCGCATCTGCGTGATGAACAAGGGCAATGTCGAGCAGATCGGAACGCCCTTCGAGATCTACCGCAAGCCCCTGCGGAGGTTCGCGGCGTCTTTCGTCGGAACCATGAACTTCCTGCCGGGACAACTCGAAGGCGGGCGCCTCCGCGTCGGCAGCCAGTCCATCGACTTTCCGGTCGATGCGTCGGGCCCTGTCGAGCTGGCCATTCGTCCGGAGAACGTGGAACTCGCCTCCACCTCGCCCCATGGCGGGACGATCGCCCTCAAAGGCGAGGTGCTCAAAGTCACCTTCCTGGGCCGTGAAGCCCATTACACCCTCAGGACCGAGGCCGGCGAAATCGTGGCCCAGGTGGCGGATCCCGCTCAGGACTTCATCGAGATGGAGGGCCGACCGGTCGAGGTGCGTCTTCCGCTCCAGAAAATCGCCCTCTTCCGCCTCAACGGCGACGTGCTCGATGCGGGGCAGGCGCGATGAAAAGGCGGGTTCGCTTCGATATCTGGACCTTCGTGCTCATCGCGGCCTGGGTCATCCTCATTGCCCTTCTGATCTGGCCGCTTTCGTCGGTCCTGCACGCCAGCCTGCTCGATAACGACACGGGAGCGTTCTCCCTCGTCCACTATTTTCAGATCGCGACCGTCAAGGCCTATCAACGGGCGATCGGGAACACTCTTCTCGCCGGGTTCGGGGGTATGAGCGGTGCCCTCATTCTGGGCGTCACCCTCGCCTTCGTGACGACACGGTTCCACATTTTTGGCCGCGCGCTGATTCAAACTCTCGCTGTGGTGGCTCTGGTGTCCCCACCCTTCATCGGAGCTTATGCGTGGATCGTGCTGTTCGGCGCAAGCGGCGTCGTGCGCAAGGGGCTCGACGCGATCGGCATTTCCATTCCGCCGCTTTATGGCGCTGCCGGCGTGATCCTCGTATTCGCCTTCAAGTTCTTTCCCCACGTCTTTCTGATCACGTCGGGAGCGCTCGCCTCGATCAACCGCTCCGTCGAAGAGGCGGCGGAAAGCCTCGGCGTCTCCCCGACAAAGCGCCTCTTCACCGTCACGTTCCCGCTGATCCTGCCGGCGATTTCTGCGAGCGCCCTCCTCACCTTCGTTCTGTCGATCGCGGATTTCGGCACTCCGCGGATCATCGGCCGAGATTTCAACGTGCTGGCGACGGAGGCCTTCAACCTCTATGGCAGCGAGGTCGGCGGCAATCCCGGGATGGCCTCTGCGCTCAGCGTCGCCCTTATCGTCCTGTCGATGGTCATCGTGTTCGGGCAACGCTGGGTCCTGCGCAAGAACGTCTATCACAGCAACCTGATCAAGAAGCCGGAACGCAAGCGGGTTGGAGGCCTCAAGGCGGTCGGCCTTCACGTCCTCGCCTATGCCATCGTGCTCATCGGCGCCCTACCGGCCATCATCGTGGTGCTGTTCTCGTTCCGCCGGACGAGCGGACCCGTGTTCCAACCCGGCGTGAGCCTGCAGAGCTACGAGCGTGTCATTTCGACTGTCTCGGACCCGATCTGGAATACCCTGATCTTCTCCTCCACGGCGGTGGTGGCGATCGTCATCACCGGAACCCTGATCGGTTATCTGATTTCGCGGCGCCCGGGCATCGCCACGGGAGCACTGGATGCGACTTTGATGGTGCCCTATGTCGTACCCGGCATCGTCATGGGAATTGCCTTCATCACCCGCTTCAACGAACCGCCGCTCGCGCTGACCGGCACGGGGCTCATCATCGTCATGGCGGTTTTCGTCCGGCGGCTCCCCTACTCGGCACGCTCCGTTGCAGCGGCGCTGAAGCAAGTAGGCCCTAATCTGGAGGACGCCGCGGTGAGCCTCGGATATTCGCCGAGCAAAGCCTTCGTGAAAGTCACGGTGCCGCTGATCCTGCCCGGCATCATGGCCGGTGCGCTCATGAGCTTCGTCACTGCCATGAACGAGCTTTCGTCGTCTCTGGTGCTCTATGTAGGCAGCACCATCACCATGCCCGTGCGCATCTATCTATCGGTCATGGATGGCGAGTACGGCACCGCCTCGGCTCTCTCGACAATTCTCCTAGCGATGACCGTGATCGCCGTTTATGCGGCCTTTCATCTGTCCGGCCGGAAGGAGAGTGCGCTTTTGTGATGTCCCGCTCGATATGACCCTCGCCTGGCGTCCAGGCCGGCGCCATCGACACGATATTACTACGGCGGAGAGGGGGGACACTCCTTCGGTTGATCCGTCGAGCACATCACAAGCCGCGACGAACAACCGTCGCGGCTTGGTTTCCTTTCGCCATTGCGAAGACGCGCCCCGTCATCAATGCGACATTCCATTCTTTCAACCATCCGACAGCAACGGCCCGAGAGACCCGCCGCATCAACGGAGAGGGAGATGGTTGTGCGGGCTGGGCCCGCCCGGAACATCGGATCACCGTGAGAGCAAGGGCCTCGGCACCGACCTGCCGGGAGCGAAGTTTCACTGCTGCTATGACCGGACGGTCCCCCCTCGACCCGATACGCGAGGATCATCACACCCGTCCTGCGCTCCCGTATCCAAGCTGTCGAAGTTCTCCTTGGCCAATGCCTGACGGACAGGAGAACCTCTTCCTGGCGGAGACGTTGGCCATTATTCTCATTTTACTCTGGGCCGATCCGATGCCTCTCCATTCTGATTGCCACCGCCTACGCCCGCAGCCGGAACACATGCTGCCCAGAACCGCGTGGGGCGCGCTTCATCGTGCCGCGCGAACGCTCGACTAAGGCGGGCCGCGATTCATGAGCCGGATCCGCAACACCTTCGCGCTCCTTCGGGGACAACTCTGGATCATCCCCTTGCTCATCAGCGCTCTTGCCCTGGCTCTTGCCTTCTGGCTTCTGACAGCCGGGACCGACCTCCTGGAGAGTTGGAACGGCGAGTACTGGTGGCTCTACAGCGGGGACGCGAGCACGGCCCGGGGCCTCCTGTCCAGCCTACTCTCCGGGTTGATGACGATGACCTCGCTCATCGTCTCGGTCACATTCGTCATCCTGACCCTCGCGGCAAACCAGCTTGGGCCGCGCCTCATCGCGATCTTCATGGCGGATCGGCAGATCCAGACAGTGCTCGGCCTGTTCCTGGGCACAATTCTGTATGTGCTGGTCGTGCTGCGCAGCCTCAACGAGACTCTTGGCTCCGAGGGCGTGCCTCACATCGCGGTCACCATCGGCAGCGCCCTGACCATCGTCTGCCTGTTTGCCCTGCTGTTCTATCTGCACAAGATCGCCCGCTCGATCATTGCCGATAACATCGTCACGCGGGTGGCAGGCGACCTGCATCGCAACATTCGCGACATCCTGAAGGAAGATGGATACGTGACGGAGCAAGGCCCGCCCGCGGTCGTGGATACACGCTCCGGTACCGTTTCCCTGGGGCGGACGGGATATATCCAGGTGATCGACTATGACGCACTTTTCGACCTCGCCTGCCGCGAGCAGGCGCGACTGCAGGTGAAGGTGCGGGCGGGACATTTCGTGCTGAAGAACGGCGAGCATGTGATCGTTCATGCCGAGCGCCCGCTGGGCTCCGACGCGGTCAAAGCCGTTCAAAGCGCCTTCGTCGTGGGCAGCGAGCGCAGCCCTGCGCAGGACCTGGAATACAGCATGCGGCAGCTGGTCGAGATCGCCCTGCGGGCCCTTTCGCCAGGAATCAACGACACTTTCACGGCGATTGCCGTGATCAACCAGCTCGGCTCGGCGTTGGAGGAGATTTTCCGGCGCTCGCCCGAACCCGCGGTCTGGCGGGATGAGGACGGCGAGGTTCGGCTGATCGCCCAGCGCTCGGACCTGCAGGGGCTGACCGATGCCGCATTCGATTCCATACGGCAGGCCGGTAGCGCCGTTCCGGCCGTGCTGATCCGGATGGCCGATGTCCTGGCTCAGCTTGCCCCCAGCATTCGGTCCCAGCTCATGAGAGAGGCCATTACGCAGCATCTCGGCAGGCTGGCCGAGACTGCCGAAGAAGCGCGCCTTGCCCCGAGCGATCGCAAAGCCGTTCTGATCCGCGTTGAACAAGCGCTGGTAAACGTCACGACCAGCTGCCGGGAGGAGACCATTCATGCTCTTTGATTCATGGAACGGCTTGGGCCGTGTGCTCGTCGTTGGCACGCTCGCCTATGTGGCCCTGGTTGCAATCCTGCGGATTTCGGGCAAGCGCACGCTGACCAAGCTGAACGCCTTCGACCTCGTCGTGACCATCGCGCTTGGCTCTATTCTGGCGACCGTCCTGCTGAGCAAATCGGTCGCCTTGGCCGAAGGCGTTCTTGCCATGGCGCTTCTCGTGCTTCTTCAATACACCATCACATGGCTGTCGGTCCGGTCACCCGGTTTCCAGGAGCTGGTGAAAAGCGAGCCAACCCTGATTCTCCGCCAGGGTCGGTTCCTCGATGGCGCGATGCGGGCCCAACGGATCACACGGGAAGAGGTCATGGCGGCCCTCCGCTCGAACGGGGTGACGGATGCCGCCGAGGCCGCGGCTGTCGTGCTGGAGACGGACGGCTCACTTACAGTGATCCAGACCGCCGGTCGGGATAGTGTCAAGCCGACCCTAGATGTCGCTCCGAAGCCGTGACGCCCAAGGCGCTACCGGGCGACGGAGATGGTCTCTCGATTTCGAAAGGAGCCACACTACAGCGGCCGTTCCATTGAATAGAGTCGACATCGGAAAAGCGCGCTCGAAGCAACGATCCCGAACCTCCTCAGTTAATCCTGCATATCCTGCAACCGGCCCCGAAGCCCCATGCCGGCTCCTCGTGGGGTGCTCCGGGGCTCGCCATATCCGAGGATCGAGAATGGGCATTCGACACCTCATGTTCCTAACCGCCACCATGCTGGCTTGCGGCTCCTACGCCGGTTTAGCCCAGACTTCGCCCTCCCCTTGCGGGGACAGCATCACGGTCAGCAGGGCCGACACGCTCAGCAGCATCGCCGAGCGGTGCGATACCAGCGAGGCCGCCCTCCTGAGGGTCAATCCCGGAATCGAGGGATCGGGCGATCTCCAGGCCGGCACCCAGCTTCGTCTTCCGTCCGGCTTATCGTCGTCTCAGCAGACGGCTGATCGCCTGAAGTCGTTCGCACGGGAAACCGGCAACGCCCTGATGGGAATGGCTCAGGAGCTTGGCTCGTCCGTCGACGACCTGCTGAACGAGAATCCGGATCTCCAGCAGCGTCTCAGGCAGCTTGGAGACCGCTTCAGCCTGCCGAGCGTCGATGTCGACAAAGCGCAGGTGTCGCTCTCCCCCGAGAGCGGCATGGCCGGCACTTCGGTGATCGTGTCGGCCTCAGGCCTTCCGGCTGACGCAGGCGTCGTCGTCGGAGGCGGCGCTCCGCGTTCGGCCTACGAGGTGCTCGACCGCGCCCGAACAACGTCTGACGGGACGCTTCAGACCACGCTCAGAATCCCCGAATGGGCGAGCGACCATGAACGCTTCGTTCTGACGATTGCCGCAGATGACGGGAGCTGGAGAGTACGTTCGTCTCCGTTCAGGATCACGGGCATGAAGCTCTAAGGCCTCAGGCGGTCGTGCGCCCGCCATGGCTGCTGGCTAGAGCCGTTTTCGAAAGCCGCTGCGAAACGTGCAGCTTGCTCAGCCGAGACTGTCCATCACAATCGGCAATGTCACGAAGCAACAAAGGGCTCAAGTGAAGGCCCGAGGCCCCAGCCTCGTGAAGGCGCTCTTTGGACTGCGGCAGTTCAAGCCGCCGTGTGGACGCTGTGGAATTCTTGACGTTCCGGGCCGAGCCAAAGCCACGTCACTGCCCCTCATCCAGCTCCGCTCGCCACAGCGCCGCTAGGGGTCTTTTGCTGAGACCACTCCCAGTCCTGAGGCTCTACAAGATCAAGTGCCGTCTGTTCAGTGTGCGGACCGTCGGCAGCAAGTGGCTCCGGGCAGTTTCGAGCTCGGTCTGAACCGCATTGCCCCGAGGCTCAGTGCATTGTGGTCTGGACCCTTTGCATGTGCCGTTCATACTGCGCAAGGAAATCGTGGATGATCTGGTCGCGGGTATAGCCAGTGACCTCATAGTGCTGTGCGCCATCCGACAGATACACCTCGGCCCTGAAGTGGCGCCGTTCCTTGCCCTCGCGTGGTGCCATCTCTGGAAAGGCAAAGCTCGGCACACGATAGCTGCTCATGATCACACGATAGCGGAACTCGTCGTGAGGACCATGCGGAACGAGGATCTCGACACTGTTGCCGGTACGCCCGACATGAGCCTCCAGGCCCTGCCCCCGGAGCTGCGCCGTGACGGCTTCGAGAGCCGGTTTCACGCTTTCGTCCATGAATGCAATCACCTCGTCACGACCATAGAAGCGGACGATCCGGTTGAGCCTCCTTTGCCAATTGCCCCCCGCGACGGGCAAAGGCGCGGGACGATAGGGCGAGGTGCTCAAGCGTTTACCCGGGTGTACACGTTCGCTCTGGAGCGCCCGCAGCAATCCATAGCACAACAGGACCATGATGATCGCGAACGGCAGGGCACTGGCGATGGCGGCCGTCTGCGAGGAATTGAGCCCTCCGGCGACGAGAAGAACGGCGGCGACGATACCAGCCGCAAGAGCCCGGAACACCCGCTGCCAGACGGGCGGCTCCTCCGATCCGCCCGAAGCGATGATAGAGATTACCAGGGCTCCCGAATCGGCGGAGGTCACGAAGAAGGTGACGATGAGCAGCGTTGCGATAAGAGAGGTGATCGTAGACAGCGGCAGCGCCTCCAGCAGCACGAAGAGGGCCACAGGCATGTTGTCCGTGACGACCTGGGCAATGGGTGCAATCCCGCTCCTCTCCATCCATAGGGCCGTGTCTCCGAAGACGGTCATCCAGAGAAAGGTGAAGAGAACCGGGACAAGAAGCACGCCCATGACGAATTCGCGAATGGTTCGCCCGCGGGAGATGCGGGCGATGAACATGCCAACGAAAGGCGACCAGGCGATCCACCAGCCCCAGTAGAACAAAGTCCAGCTGCCGAGCCATTCGTTCGGCTCGTAGGCGTAGGTCCGGAAGGTCAGGCGCACGACGTCGCTGAGATAAGCGCCGAGGTTCTGCATGAGGGCCCGGAGAAGAAAAAGGGTTGGGCCGGCGACGAGGACGAAGCAAAGGATCGTGACCGCGAGGACGATGTTGAGCTCGCTCAGGCGGCGAATGCCTACGTCGAGACCAAGCACGACCGAGATCGTTGCAAGACCGGTGATGGCGGCTATGAGCACGAGTTGGACGCTGACCGTCGAGGGCAGGCCGAAGATGTGCTCCAGCCCGGCATTCACCTGCAGGACTCCCAAACCCAGCGATGTCGCGACACCAAACATTGTTCCGAACATCGCAAAGATGTCGACGGCGTTTCCGACCGGGCCGTGGATACGTTCCCCGAGAACCGGATAGAGCCCGAGCGCACGGTGAGCGGCAGGTTGTGGCGAAATGAGAAATAGGCAAGTGCCAGACCGACCACGATGTAAATCGCCCAAGCGTGCAGGCCCCAGTGGAAGAAAGTGATCACCATGGCCTGGCGTGCCGCCTCGAGCGTACTGCCCTGCCCCACCGGCGGCGCCGTGTAGTGGAAAATCGGCTCGGCGACACCGAAGAACATAAGCCCGATCCCCATGCCCGCGCTGAACAGCATGGCGAACCACGAGAGATAGCTGTAATCAGGCTCCGCATCGTCGGCCCCCAGCTTCACCTCCCCATAACGGCTCTCAGCATGAGGAAGAGCGCAAAGGCGAGAAATCCCGCGACCGCAGCGATATAGAACCAGCCGAAGCCTTCGACGATGGATTGCTGAACGGCCGTGAAGGAGGCGCTGGCGATGTCAGGGAAAACGGCACCGAAGGCGGCGAAAAGCACGATGAGGCCTGCGGAGACGAGAAAGACAGGCCGATTGATCCGGGCCGTCGGCTGTTCCGCGTCTTGCATTCGCGTATCGGGTTCCTGTGACACATTGCCTCCGTTCTTTCTGATAATCCTGTGTGCCTGAATAAGATCCACCGGAGCATCGCCGGGAAGGAAGCGGAACTCACGGCGGAGACCCCCGGTCACCATGCACGAGAGCAGTTGCCGGAGATCACCCACTCCGCACGATATGCCGCAACACAGCGTCCGCGCCGTCAATGGCCACGCTTGTTCTGTCGGTGAGTTCTGAGGCGATCCTGATGCGGCAAGCCGTGCGAGTTCCAGGGCCACTTTCCGGATGTCGGCCTCGGCATAGTCGCAGCGCTGGTCCGAGATGTTGACGCAGTCGGCTCCGCGAGTTCCACATTGTCCTTCAGTCCATAGGTGTAAGCCACCCCGCAGGCGTGAAGATGAGTAGAGCTTCATGTGGACCCGCATCCCCGGTCTACATCCGGGGATTTCGTCATAGGGACAATTTCGGTGGCCTTGATCGACGGTCATCCCGTCACGGTCGACGGGGGCATTCTCATGGAGCCTGGTGGTCTGGACAGCGGTCACTCCCGCATGTCAGGCAGCCTCTGCAATGGCGCCAATTTTCGAACGGACGGCGAAGGAGCTCGAACCGAGAGCCCGTTTCGTCACAATCAATGTGGACACGAGCCCGAGCCGGCGCGCAGGCTCAGAATGCAGGGTATCCCTCCCCTGTTCGCCCTGAAGTATGGTGCCGTCGTAACCCGGCCTTCCGGGCCCGCAATCCTCGCCACCCTCCAGAACCGCGGCCGGCAGTCCTGCGCCCGACGGATCAGATCTTCGCATAGTTGAAGCAGCCGGGAGGGAGTCCGGCTCCGCTCACCAGGATCGCGCCTTGCCCGAACAGTCGCAGTCCTGATTGCTCCTCCGGGATCCGGATGACGACCAGCTCACCGCTCCGGTCGGTCCACATCAGTTCCCCGTTCACTGCAGCGATGGCCTCGAAGATGCGCCCCTGGCTGGTTCCAGGGGCGAACAACACCGTGGTGAACTCGTTCCCCCGTGGCGGCCAGAGAGCGAGGGCTCCCGTACCGCAGACCAGGAGAGCCGCTAGGGACCGGATGACCGTTTGCCCGCGGGGCGGCGGCCTGTCGTCCTCGTCCCGAGGACCTGCCGACGCCCAGCCGATGATCAGGGGTACGATGCCGAACAAGCCGAGCCAAAGCAGGTCCCAGAAGAGAGGATTAGGGCTGTCCATGCGGATGCGATGGATGCCGAGCAGCCAGTGAGAGAGAAGCGTATCGATAACGTGCCAGGCGCCGAAGCCGATCAAGATGCTTCCCGACAGCAAGCGACCGGAGGCACGGGGATCGCTCCGCGACGCCCACAGCAGCCAGAGCCCGGCAGCGGCGATGACGTACATCAGGGCGTGGAAGTAGCCGTCCGCTGCCACCTGAAAGCGGATGTCGTCGGGGCTTATCGTGCTCAGCAAGTGATGCCACTGGAGAATCTGATGAAGCAGGATTCCATCGAAGAAACCGCCGAGCGCAAAACCCAGCAGATAGCCTGACCACAAGTAGCGGCGGCTGGTTGCGATGCGTGTCACGGCTGACCTCACCTGGAAAGCGGCACTGCCCCGACCCGTCAACCGGGACCGGGGCAGGATGTTTCCTCGATCCCCGGGTCCGTGCAACAGCCCGACATATCAGCGTCGACGATCCGCCTGGTTCCTCACGAGGGGCAAGCACGTGTTGGGCACCGGCTTTCCGTATCGGCACATCGGAAGACCGCTCGGTTCATCGACCCGAACAGGATCAGGAACCTGTCGCACCCGTGAATAGTCACGGCGGATCCCCGACTCGCGACAGCTCGAGGCCTGGTTGGCGCCCTGTTGTCTCAACCGTGGCTCCACGCCATCCCCGGCAACCTTGAAAGCCACCTTAACACTATAGGAACAAAGGCGAAGGTGCGCCATGCTTGACTGGCAAACCGTGGTATGTATTCTGGTCTGACCAAGGTAAGATAAATGAACGTCGATCTTGAAATCACGCGTCTTAGGGAGAGTGGCGGCAAGGGGTTCGAGAAGGTTTTCGCCTTCCTGCGCGAGCGCCTGCTCGCGGGCTCATTGCGACCGGGTGACCGGCTTATCCCCGAACGCGATCTCGCTGCGCAGCTCGGTGTCAGCCGACCTATCCTGCGGGAGGCGTTGCGCGCGCTGACGGTCCTCGGCGTCGTCGAAATTCGCGACCGTGTCGGGACGATTGTTCGCCGTCCGGACTTATCCGTCCTCAACGACTTCTTCACCTTTGCCTTCGCGCAGCAGTCCGAGGTCATCGACGACGTCATGCAGGCGCGCATCGCGATCGAGTGCCAAGCCGTCCGGCTCGCCGCTGAGCGGGCAACCGTGTCTGACTTCGAGAGATTGCAACAAGCGCTCACGCGCATCGTCGAAACGATTGACGACGCCGACACCGGCGGCGAGGCCGACTTCGAGTTTCATCGGACCGTGGTGATGGCGGGGAAGTCCGAGACGCTCGTCGTCCTGCACGATTCCATGTCAGGGATTCTGATGCGTTCCCATCGTAGTCGGCGCGAACTCCTTCAAGTCTTCGATACGATGAAGGTCTATTTGATCGAGGACCATCGCCGCATCTTCGACGCCATCGTGGGGCGCGACCCGGAACATGCGGAAAAGGTCATGCGGGAGCATTTCGCAATCGGTGAAGACTTCCGTCGCCGTGCGGCAATCGGCGAATCCGGCCCCCGGCACGCCCCGTGACAACACAACAAGAGCGAGACGCCATGATGGAGCGAAACGACCATAAGGGAACAGTTGGCTTTGTAGGCCTGGGGACGATGGGGCGTGAAATGGCCCTCAACCTGCTCAAGGCAGGATATGCTGTCCGTGCCTACGACGTTCGCAAGGAGGCCGTCGACCCTCTCTTCTCCCATGGCGCCGCTGGAGCTGAAAGCCTGGCGGACGCCGTGCGGGACGCGGATATCGTCATTTCCATGCTCCCCGACACGCCGCAGGTCGAAGAGATCGTCTACGGCGAGGGCGGCCTTCTGGCGTCGCCGCCTCGGGGACGGCTCTTCGTCGACATGAGCACGATCTCGCCGGTCGCGGTCCGGCGCATGCATGCAGATCTCAAGGCGGCAGACATCGCATTCCTCGACGCGCCCGTGTCCGGCGGCCCTGTCGGCGCCAAGAACGCCTCACTCTCGATCATGGTCGGAGGCGAAAGGGATGCATTCCTGCGTGCTGAACCGGTCTTCCGCGCGATGGGCACGACGATCACCCATGTGGGCGAGGCCGGAGCCGGGCAGACGGTCAAGCTCTGCAACCAGCTCGTTTGCGCCATCAACATCCAGGCCATCTGCGAAGCGCTCGCACTTGGCCGCGCGTCCGGCGTGGATCTCGGGCAGCTTCGCAATGTGCTCCTCGGCGGTTCGGCCGCATCCTGGATGCTCGAAAGGCTGGGCCCGGCAATGATCGCCGGCGATGATTCCGCCGGCTTCCGCATCGACCTGATGCTCAAGGACCTGCGGCTCGTCCAGGAGCAGGCCTTGTCGCTCTCTGTTCCCCTGCCCGCTAGCGCGCTCGTGACGAGCCAGTATGTCGAGGCGCGCGCCCACGGCGAGGGGACGAACGGCAATCAGGCTCTCTTCCGGGTCTACGACCGGATGACCAATCAGACGGTCGCGTGACGAGGGTCGGGTACGGATGAATCTCAATCTGGACTTCGCTGTCATCCTTGAGCGATGGCCGACCTTCGTTGATGGGGCGCTACTCACCCTTCAACTCGCCTTCATCGCCACCGTGCTGGGCACGGCCATCGGCGTTCTTGGCGCCATCGGCCGACGCAGCAGCCATCCCATCGTTTCACGGCTCTGCGGCATCTATGTCGAGGCGATCCGCAACACGCCGCTTCTGGTCCAGATCTTCCTCGTATATTTCGGCCTCGCCAGTCTAGGAGTGAAATTCTCCGCGTTCACGGTCGCGGCGGCGGCTCTCACGATCAATGTGGGTGCATACACGACCGAGATCATTCGCGCGGGCTTTGACTCCATCCCCCGTGGGCAGATCGAGGCCGCCGAAGGGTTGGCGCTGTCGCGCGCTCAAATCTACTGGCATGTGGTCATGTGGCCGGCGATCGAGAAGGTTTATCCGTCGCTGACCAGCCAGTTCGTGCTGCTGATGCTCGCCTCCTCGGTGACATCCCAGATCTCGGCGGAGGAGCTGACAGCGGTTGCGAACTACGTGCAATCCGATACGTACCGCGCGTTCGAGACCTATATCCTCGTCGCGCTCGTCTACATCGTCCTATCGCTGATCATGCGCGCCGGTTTCTGGCTCCTTGGCTTTGTCATCTTCCCGCGTCGTCGACGTCTCGGCACCCCTTTGTGAGGAGAATAAGATGGGCGGCTCCCTGAATGCCAATCACCTGATGTTCTTAGGCCACGGAGCGTTGTGGACCATCGGTCTGTCGCTCATAGGCCTCCTCGGCGGCGGCATTGCCGGCTTCGTCATCGCCCTTTGCCGCATTTCGCCAAGCCTGATCGTGCGACTGCTCAGCGCCGGCTATGTCCAGCTTATCCAGGGGACGCCGCTTCTGGTCATCATGTTCCTGACCTATTTCGGCCTGCCGACGCTCGGCGTTACGGTCTCCCCCCTGACAGCCGCCGGCGCTTCGCTCACGATTTATGTCGGCGCGTATCTCGGCGAGATCTGGCGCGGCAGCATCGAGTCCGTTCCGAAGCCACAGTGGGAAGCGGCAGAAGGGCTCGCGCTCAGTCGCTCCCAGCGGATGACGAAGGTCATCCTGCCGCAGGCGATCCGGATCGCGACGCCTCCGACGGTGGGGTTCATGGTGCAGATCATCAAGAATACCTCGCTGGCGTCGGTGGTCGGCTTCGTGGAGCTCGCGCGGTCTGGACAGATCATCAACAACTCCCTGTTCGAGCCATTCCTGATCTACACCATCATCGCGGCGATCTATTTCGCCCTCTGCTATCCGATCTCGCGCATCAGCCGCCGCCTGGAGAGACGCAGCGGCCCTGCCAGCCTCTCACTCGGGACTGCCTGACATGCACAAGACTTTGAACTCAACGACCCCGTCGCCGGTCGTCTCCCTTAAGAACGTGCACAAGAGCTTTGGCACGCTGAAGGTGCTCGACGGCGTCAGCTTCGAGGTCGATCGCGGCGAGGTCCTCGTCCTCATTGGCCGCAGCGGTTCCGGCAAAAGCACCGCCCTCCGCTGCATCGACCGTTTCGAAACGATTGACAGCGGCGAGATCGTCGTCTGCGGTCATCGTGTCAGCGATCCCAAGCTCGATCTGAGAGCCCTGCGTCAGGATGTCGGCATCGTTTTCCAAAGCTACAATCTGTTTCCGCACCTGACGATCGAGGAGAACATTACGCTCGCCCCCTGCTCTGTGAAGGGTATGTCGAGGACCCATGCGAAAGAGGAGGCGCGGCGGGTTCTTGCCCAGGTCGGACTGGAGGACAAGCTCCACCAATATCCCGAACAGCTCTCCGGCGGCCAGCAGCAGCGCGCGGCGATCGCCCGCTCGCTCGCGATGCAGCCCAAGGTGATGCTGTTCGACGAAGTGACCTCAGCCCTCGATCCGGAACTGACCGGCGAGGTCCTGAAGGTCATCGAGGCGCTCGCTGCAGATGGCATGACCATGGTGATGGTCACGCACGAGATGGGATTTGCCAGAGGAATCGCCGACCGGGTGGTGTTCATGCATCGCGGCAAGGTCCATGAGACCGGGCTTGCCACGATCCTGACCTCGCCCGCAACCCCGGAACTCGCCCAGTTCGTCGGCACAGGGCTCTAAACCACAACCAAGACTTAGGGAGACAACGACGATGATGAAGCGCCCGCTTTACGCTGCCGCAGTCGCAATGACCTGCATGGTAGCACTCGGAAGCACCGCAGCCCAGGCCGATCTTCTCGACGACATCATGAACGCAAAGAAGATCCGCGTCGCGACCGACATGGCTATTCCCCCGTCTGGTATGATGGACGCGAACCTCAAACCCACTGGATCGGACGTCGAGACTGCTCAGCTTCTCGCGAAGGACTGGGGGCTTGAACTGGAATTCGTGCAGACCACCGGCGCAACCCGTATCCCTAACATCCAGACTAACAAGGCAGATATCATCATCTCGACCCTCTCGGTCACGCCGGAGCGTGCCAAGGTAATCGATTTCACCAACGCTTATGCGGCGTTGCAATCCGTCGTCGCATGCCTGAAGACTGTTGACGCGAAGACCTGGGAAGATCTGAAGGGCAAGACCATTGCCGTTTCCCGCGGCACGACGCAGGATACCGAACTGTCGAACATGAAGGATCGGAATCTTACCCTCGCCCGCTTCGACGACGACGCCACGATGGTGACAGCCGCTGTCTCCGGACAGGCGGACTGCGTTGCGACGTCGGCAACGATTGCGAACCAGATCGGCGTGAAGAACCCGGCTCGCGCGTTCGAACCGAAGGTTCTCATTCGCACCTTCGATCTTGCCATAGGTGTGCGCAAAGGTGAGCCGCGTCTGGTCGAGAAGCTCAACGAATGGATTTCGACCAACTTGAAAAACGGCAAACTAAACGAAATTTACAAAAAGTTCCATGGCAGCGAACTCCCTCAGGAAATGCGGAGCTAAGTCCGGGGAACTCGAGTGGTGCTCCGGCACCACTCGACCTGCGATCACAGAGGAAAGGTTTTTCGATGCGCGTTGTAATAGGGTCGGATCATGCTGGATGGCCCCTCAAGAATGCGGTGGTCGAGCACGTGCGCTCGCTCGGACATGAGGTCATTGATGTCGGATCCTTCGATGACAAACCGGTCGATTTCCCGGACATCGCCCGCGCGCTGACCGAAAAAGTCAAGTCCGGCGAGGCCGAGCGCGGGATCATGGTCTGCGGCACGGGCGTCGGAGCGTCCATCGCGGCCAACAAGGTCAAGGGAATTCGCGCTGCCGTTTGCCACGACATCCACTCGGCGCACCAGTCGGTTGAGCATGACGACGTCAACGTGATGTGCATCGGCGCAAAGATTGTCGGATCCTGGCTCGCGCAGGATCTCGTCTCGTCCTACCTGTCGGCGCAATTCTCCACCGATGAGGATTGCCGCCGTCGCGTGGAGAAGCTCCACGCTATGGATGCGGAAGGCTGAAGTCGGCTGACATGAAAAGGGGAGCGCGTGTGACATGATCCTTGTTTTCGGGTCAATCAATATCGATCTTGTCGCCCGCGTGGCCTCGATCCCGCGCCCAGGCGAAACCGTTCTGTCGCCGAGCTATGGAACCTTGTTCGGCGGAAAGGGCGCCAACCAGGCGATCGCCGCCGCGCGCGCCTCTCTGCCGCATCGGGTGGTGATCGCAGCCTGCGTCGGCGACGACGCCTTCGGCCGATCCGCGCGCGACAACCTCGTTCGCAATGGTGTGGTGGCGGATCTCGTCGCCATCAGCGCGGAACCGACCGGCTGTGCCTTCATTACCGTGGATGAGCACGGCGAGAATGCAATCACGGTCGCCAGCGGGGCGAACGCTACGCTAACGGAAGCGTCGATCTGCAATTTCGCGATCGATTCCTCCACTGTCGCCGTCTTCCAGATGGAGGTCCCCTTCCCTGGATCCCTCAGCGTCGCCCGGCAGGTCCGTGCGGCTGGCGGCCGCGTCATCTGGAACTTCGCACCGGCCCCATCGAAATTCTCGGCGACCGATCTCTCGGATCTCGTTAGTGCGACCGACATCTTCGTTGTCAACGAGCACGAGGCTATCGCAGCGGCGACCCTCCTCGGGTGCCAGACGGCCGCTTTAGAGGAAGCCGGAGCCTACCTGGCGCAGACCGGCTGCATATGTGTAGTGACGGCGGGTGCACGCGGAGCCTTTGCGTTTCATCCCAACGGGCGCCACGAGGCCGTTGAAGCGAAGCCCATACGGCCCGTCGACACGACTGGAGCCGGCGACACCTTCGTCGGCATCCTGGCCAGCGGACTCGATGCGGCTCTGCCCTTCGCGACAGCCCTTGAACGAGCCTGCCGCGGGGCATCGCTGGCCTGCCTGGCTCATGGCGCTCAAACAGGTATGCCGACACGGGAGCAACTCGGAACTGCCTGAGTCGGCTCGCTAACGGCCCGGCTCGGAGCGGGGTCGATCGCGTCCGCCCTGTTTCTGGGCCTGATCCGCGGAAAATCGTGAGCGAGGTACGTGCAGCCTGAGGTTTCTCACGGCCTCTGCTCCGTCCGTGATGCTCAGTCGATCTGTGCCCATTCCCTTACTCGGTTCTGCGGTCCGGCAGATGGATGACACTCAAGCGGACATTCGGCTCGCGTCCGAGATGTGCCATAGGCGGCCGGCCATGTGACCGATGGGCGCTCGCATCGTCAGGCAAGCGCAGAATCCGACCGGGCCGAAGTCTATCCGTCGCGGGATGATCTCACATCGGCGCGGACGCATCGTCTTCGCAGCATCCCGCTTATCGTTGCCAGAAGGGCTTGGCGATCTCTGCCTCGACCTGCCTTCTCGTCAGCCCGATATCGTCGATCAAATGAGGGCTGGACTTCGACATTTGCGCGAGTTTCCTGCGAAAGCGTATCCGCCAGCGCCAGGTTGCGACAATGCTTCGCAGGGTCGCCAGGCGGTGGTGCCGGCGCGACGCTTCCGCCGGGCCCACGGGCGTTCCCGGCCGCTGCGCTGCCTGACCCGGGTCCGATGCAAGGGCGGGAGCATCGTTCATGACATCCTCCATATGGTCTGGGCTCCGGGGCCTCGACCTGAACGAGGATGAATGCTGCAGGATGCGAACAGCGTCGTACTTAAGCTCGCCCAAATAGTTCTAAAAGACTTCCAAACGGACTATAGATGCACCGTATGCAGGGATCGCGCTTTGCCTTTGGTCCGTTCGTGCTTGATCCGGGTGCGGGAACGCTCCTTCGGAACGGTGATCCCGTTGCCGTTGGCTACCGCGGGCTAAGACTGCTTGCGGCGCTCGTCGGACGGCCGGGCGAAATCCTGAGCAAAGCCGAGCTGATGGATGCGGCGTGGCCGAGCACCGCCGTCGAGGAAGGCAATCTCACCGTCCAGATCGCGCTGCTGCGGAAGCTGCTTGGTCCGGCCGCCGACGGCGGTGAATGGATCGCCACGGTTCCGCGCATCGGCTACCGCTTCACAGGGGCCATCCAACAGCTCGGCGGCGCGAAGCGAGAACCTTTGCCGCTGCCCGACAAGCCATCCATAGCCGTGCTGCCCTTCGTGAATATCAGCAACGATCCCGAGCAGGAATCCTTCACGGATGGACTGACCGAGGACCTGATCACCGACCTATCCAGGATCTCCGACCTGTTCGTCATCGCACGCAACTCGGCCTTTGCGTACAAAGGGAAGGCGATGGACGTGCGTGGGATCGCCCAGGCTCTCGGGGTGCGCTACCTGCTGGAGGGTAGCGCAAGACGCGCCGCGGGGCGCGTGCGCATCAACGCACAGCTGGTCGATGCGGTGAGTGGTGATCATCTATGGGCGGAACGCTTCGATCGCAGCCTGGAAGATATCTTTGCGGTTCAGGACGAGGTCACCGGCCGGATCGTGGAGGCGTTACTTGGCCGGCTGCGCGCACCGCCGCCACGCAATCGCCCCAAGAATCTCGAGGCTTACGATCTCTGCGTGCGGGCGCGCAAGCTGATCGATGAATCGCCACAGACGGCGCGGGAAGCACATCTCATGCTCACGCGCGCGGTTTCGCTCGATCCAGGATACGCCGAAGCCTATCGCTGGCTTGCCATGAACCACTGGATGGGATGGGTGCATTGGGGCGAACCAAGCAAACCTACCCGCAGCATTGCTTTGGAACTGGCGCGCAAAGCTGTGGCGATCGATCCCAACGATGCTGGCTGCCGCTGGGTCCTTGCCTACCTGCTTGCATATGACCGCAGCTTCGCCGAGTCGGATGCGGAATTCGCCAAAGCGATCGAACTCGACCCGAACGAAGCCGACACCTGGGCGACATTATCCGACATCGCGGTCTTGGCCGGGCGGGTCGAGGAGGGCCTCGAGCATATTCGCAAGGCGTTCCGGCTGAACCCGTTTCCGGCAGGTTGGTACTATCTGACGCTCGGCCAGGCGCAATACGCGGCCCGCGAATACGAAGCCGCTGTCGAGACGCTGCGCCGGGACGAGACTTATCGGACGAGCTCACGCCGCTTTCTGGCGGCAAGCCTTGCCCAACTGGGTCGGCTCGACGAAGCGCGCGCAGAGGTCGAACTGTTCCTCGTCGGCAACCCGCATTTCACAACCCGCCACTGGGCTGCGACGGAGCCATTCCGCGACACTGCGACGCTTGAGCATTTCCTTGATGGCTACCGCAAGGCCGGCCTTCCCGAGTGACGCCCCGGCGTGATCGTAGGCGCTGTCCTCGAGCATCTTGTTCGTGATTTCGATCAAGATATAGATATATCTCGGTCACTCATATCGGCGCCTTCGCACCGTTCGTGCGACCTACTCCTCATGGCGACCCGTGGCGTCACGATCGCGCTCGTATCGTCTCGTGAGCGGAAACGGCGGCAACCAGGACTCGCGGCGGACGGTCCAGAGTTCGTAGGTTGGCTTCAGTTGGTCGGGAGCGTCCAGGGATCCTAGGTTCACTTCGATTTCGTCGGCGGTGCGTGCGAAAATGGACGATCCGCAGCGGGGACAGAAAAACCGTCCAGCGTAGTCGCGTGTTTCGCCCTCGATCGTCACCGCATCCTGAGGGAACACTGCGGAAGCGTGAAATAGGGCCCCGTGATGCTTGCGGCAGTCGAGACAGTGACAAAGGCCGACCCGGTATGGGAGTCCCAACGCTACAATTCGGACGTTGCCGCACAGGCAACCGCCCGTGAAGCGGTCCATGCTGCGTCTCCTCTAAAATCAAGCGGCCGAAATGTTTACAACGTACCCTGACGGGGGTCCAGAAAGATGCGCCGGCACTTTCGGCCGAGATCCTTACAGTTCCGATGGAATAAACCCTCTATCGCACGTGCCGATTTCCTGTGGGCAGCATGTCGGGATCTATGGAACCGGCGACCACGACGCTCTACCCACCGAGCCGCGACGGGGTTACCCCGCTTATTGGGCAAATGCTGACACAAGCGCCGTGCCAGAAACAGACATTCCAGGTTCACAGGCAGAATTCGCGAAAGACCGTTCATCGTACCGGCCCCGGCTCGGCCGGGGCAGGCCCGGGAGCTGGATGAGGCTTGCTCAACATCGAGCGGAACTATGCTCGTACGACCATCAGGTCAGGCACTGGGGCTTTGATCGTGCAAACCACCCCGGTCGAGGCAAACTCAATCTTTGCCTCGCCATGGAGGTCCCCAGCAAGACTCCGTTCGATCAGACGTGTGCCGAAGCCCCTGCGGTTCGGCGGCCGCACGGGCGGTCCACTGCTTTCCTCCCAGCGTAGATGGAGATGAGCCGGGCTGTTCGACTTATCCAATGTCCAGCGGATCTCCACCTCTCCGGCCTCACTGGAGAGGGCCCCGTATTTCACCGCGTTCGTCGCCAACTCCTGGAGCGCCATGGCAACCGCCAGCGCCATTGAGGGAGGCAGGCGGACCGGAGGTCCAGCAACCCTGATCCGGTTCTCACCGTGAGCCCGGAACGGCTCCATGGCCTCCGAGACGATCTGATGCAGGCTCGCCGCCTCCCAGTTCTCCCGGGTCAGCACGTCATGCGCCTTTGACAGAGCGATCAAGCGGCTGGCAAGAGCAGTTTGCGCGTCGTCCGGAGTTGGCGCATTTCGCAAGGTCTGGAAGACGATGGACTGCACCGTCGTGAGGGTATTCTTCACCCGGTGATTCAGTTCGTGCAGGAGCAACTCCCGGTGCTCTTCCGCCCGCTTGCGCTCGGTGATGTCACGAGCCACCCGCACCCCGTAAAGGGGCCGGCCTTCCGCATCATCCACTCGGGAGGCCGCAAGCTCGATCCAGACGATCTGCCCGTCCTTGCGGACGTAGCGCTTCTCCATCCGGTAGGCGTCAAGCTCCCCTGCCATTTGCCGGCGGAACTGATCGAGATCAGGCTCCCTGTCCTCCGGATGGGTGATGTCGAGAAAGGTGCGCAGCAGCAGCTCGTCCCGGCTGTAGCCGGTGATAATGCTCAATTGCTCGTTCACCCGTAAAAAGCGACCGCTCGAGTCCACCTCGGCAATGCTGGTGAAGGCATGCTCGTAGGTCAAGCGGAGACGCTGCTCACTCTCGCGCTGGGCCGCTGCTACCTGCTTATTGAGGGTAATGTCACGCAAGTAGGCCGTAAACCGCGGTCTCTCCCCACTGCTGATCGGACTGATCGCCAGCTCGACCGGAAACCGGGAACCGTCGGCCCGGAGAGCTTCCAGCTCGATGCGCCGGTTCAGCACGGGCCCCTCACCCGTGGCAAGATATCGGGCCATGCCTCGGCGGTGGCGCTCCCGGTACTCCGGCGGGATGATGAGATCGGCCAAGTCCTGGCCCAAGGCCGCCTCACGGGTGAAGCCGAAGGTCCGCTCCGCAGCAGAGTTCCATTCGATGATCCGGCTCTCTCGATCGGTGGAGACGATGCAGTCGAGGGCCGCGTCGAGGATGGAGCCCTTGAGGGCCTCGCTCTCGCGCAGTTCCTCCTGGGCGTTCTTGTAGCCGGTGATGTCGATAGAGACGGCCAGGATGCTGTCCGGCTTGCCGGAGCCGTCGCGAATGGGGCTGACGGCATTGCGCACCCAGACCACAGACCCATCCGGGCGCAGATAGCGCTTCTCGATCTCGAATGCCTCACCCGTTTCCAAGGCATGGCGGAACAATATCATGTTGCGCGGAAGGTCGTCCGGGTGGGTACAATCCTGCATGCGGAGCTGTAGAAGCTCATCGCGGCGGCGGTCCAGGATGGCACAGTATTGCTCGTTCACGCGCACGAAACGGCCTGTCAAGTCGACCTGGGCCATCCCTGCCGCCGCCTGGGCGAAAAGGGCCTCCACCTGCTCCCTACTCCTGGTCAGGGCCACATCGGCCGCGCCGAAGCGGTCAGGCGTCGCTCGTCCCCCGTAGAAGCCTCGCAGAGCTTCGCGTACGACCTCGCTGGCGCTCTGGTACTGGCCGGAGGACACATCCTCGCCGATGAGGCGGAGGAGTTCAGGTGTGAGGGAGACGTTCAGAGTGGATCTGGGGGGCATAGACGGGTGAAGCGGGAGAATGAGATCCGTTATTATAAGGCTGTGGCAAAGAATTTCACTGCGCAGGCTCGAGAGAGGAAGTAAAGGCGCAACGCTCGGAGTCGCCAGTGACATTTTAGCAGCTTCGGCAGAGAACTCGCGCCCGCTCCACCCGGTGCGCGGGATCATCAAGGCAGCCCTCGGGAGCCCGAAGACCACGTCGGACGATCTGGACGCGGCGCTCGCGGCTTGGGTGCCATCGAGGGCCTGCCAGAGCCTGGAGGGGATGCACGACCTCAGCCGATTGCCGGAGGCGGAGCACGAGCAGGTCCTTCCAGACAGTCAGGCGTTTCTCCATCGACGAAACTGCCGAGGAGAGCTCCAGGACGCACCCATATCGCTTTCGTGGCCGCCTCTCTTGGATGCCCTCCTGGCGGGGCCGAAGGTGGTGCCAAGCCCTTGCCAAGGTAAAGGCCGAACCATAGTTATGCGCCGAATTTGGCCATCGGGTACGCGCCTCAATGTCATCGATGCTACACATCCCTTCTACCGAAATGGCGGATGCGACCAATCTCGACTTTCTGGGCGACAGCGAGATGGGCCAGCGCACGCGGACATATGACTGGTCGCGCACGTCGCTGGGGCCCATCTCGGCCTGGCCACAGAGCCTGAAGACCACGGTTGGCATTCTCCTGCGCTCGCCCGTGCCCATCGTCCTGCTATGGGGACCTGACGGTGTCATGATCTACAATGATGCCTATTCGGGCTTTGCAGGCGGTCGTCACCCACTCCTGTTCGGCTCGAAGGTACGCGAGGGCTGGCCTGAGGTCGCCGACTTCAACGACAACGTGATGAAGGTTGGATTGAGCGGGGGCACCCTGTCCTACCGCGATCAGGAACTCACGCTCTACCGCAAGGGTGTTCCAGAGCAGGTCTGGATGAACCTGGATTACAGCCCGGTCCTGGACGAGAGCGGCCGACCGGCGGGCGTGCTCGCCGTCGTGGTGGAAACTACCGAACGTATCCTCGCCCAGCGGGCGCTGGCAAAATCGGAGGAGCGCCTGTCCTATGCGCTGAATGCGGCGGGCATGGTCGGCACCTTCGACTGGCACATCCAGACCGATACGTTCTATTCGGACGCGCGGTTCGCGGCTATGTTCTCGGTTGCCCCTGACAAAGGAGAAACCGGTACGTCGCTTGCAGAGTACCTCGATGGCATCCACCCCGACGACCGGGAGAGGATCGGCGACGCAATCAACCACACCATTGCGACCGGCGAAAAGTACGTGCAGGAATATCGCCTGCTCCAGAAGGACGGCACGATCCTTTGGATCGACGCACGGGGCGAGTGCCTGTACGATGACGACGGCAAGCCCTGGCGCTTTCCCGGCACCGTAGTCGACATTACCGAGCGCAAGCGGATCGAGGAGCAACTTGCCGAAGCCTCACGCCGGCTCGACGCGATCCTGAACAACACCAAAATGGCGGTGTTCATGATGGATGACCGTCAGCAATGCGTTTACATGAACAAGGCAGCCGAGGACCTGACCGGCTACACACTTGCCGAGACGCAGGGCCGCCCCCTTCACGATGTCGTCCATCACACCCGCCCAAACGGCACGCCCTATCCCCTGTGCGAATGCCCTATCGACCGGGCGCTCCCCGAGAACAACCAGGAGCAAGGCGAAGAGGTTTTCGTCCACAAGGATGGCAGCTTCTATCCCGTCGCCTTCACCGCCAGCCCTATCCGGGACGAAACGGGGCGGCCCATCGGTACCGTGATCGAGGCGCGCAACATCGAGCAGGAGCTTCGGGCCAGGGCTGCGCTCGAAGCGTTCAATGCCACCTTGGAGCAGCGTGTAACGGATGCGATCGCCGAACGGGAGAAGGTCGAGACCCTGCTTCGCCAGTCCCAAAAGATGGAGGCGCTGGGCCAGCTCACGGGCGGCGTGGCGCACGACTTCAACAACCTGCTCCAGGTGATCAGCGGCAACCTGCAGCTGCTGGCTAAGGACATCGCCGGCAACGAACGCGCCGAGGCCCGGGTGCAGAATGCGCTGGCCGGCGTGTCGCGTGGTTCCAAGCTGGCGTCCCAGCTCCTTGCCTTCGGCCGGCGCCAGCCGCTGGAGCCGAAGGTCGTGAATGTCGGCCGCTTCATCAAGGGCATGGATGAGATGCTCCGCCGGGCGCTCGGCGAGGAGATCGAGGTGGAAACGGTGATCTCGGGCGGTCTCTGGAACACCCAGATCGATCCGGGCCAGATCGAGAATGCGATCCTGAACCTGGCAATCAATGCTCGTGACGCGATGGATGGTCAGGGACGCCTGACCATCGAGGCGGGCAATGCCCTGCTGGATGACCGCTATGCCCTCCAGCATGATGTGACTGCCGGCCAGTACGTGATGCTGGCGGTGACCGACACCGGAAGTGGTATTCCACCCGAGATCCTGGACCGGGTGTTCGATCCCTTCTTCAGCACCAAGCCCGAGGGCAAGGGCACGGGCCTGGGCCTGTCGATGGTCTATGGCTTCGTCAAGCAGTCCGGCGGGCACATCAAGATCTACAGCGAGGTCGGCCAGGGCACGACCGTGAAGATCTATCTGCCGCGCGTGCATGAGCAGGAGGATGTGCTGACGGATCTGCGCACCGCGCCGGTGCGGGGCGGGAGCGAGACCATCCTGGTGGTGGAGGACGACGACGAGGTCCGCGAGACCGCTGTCGCGCTCCTGTCGGATCTCGGCTATCGCGTGCTCAAGGCCCGTGACGCGACGAGCGCTCTCAGCGTGATCGAGAGCGGGCTGGAGATCGATCTTCTGTTCACCGACGTGGTCATGCCCGGCCCCCTGCGGAGCCCTGAACTTGCCCGCAAGGCGAAGGCTCGCCTGCCGCACATCGCGGTGCTGTTCACCTCCGGCTACACGGAAAACGCCATCGTTCATGGCGGGCGCCTCGATCCGGGAGTGGAACTTCTGGCAAAACCCTATTCCCGCGAAGACTTGGCCCGCAAAATCCGGCATGTGCTCGCGAACCAGCAACAACGCAACCAAGCCGCGTCATCATCGCCTCAGGCCGGGCCCCCCACCGCGAATATCGCAAGCATCACGAGTTGGACCGTTCTTCTGGTGGAGGATGATAATCTGATCCGGAGCAGTACCGCCGAGATGCTATCCGAACTCGGCCATACGGTGCTGGAGGCTGCGGACGCGAAATCGGCCCTGAAGGCTATGGAGGGAGATCGGGTCGACATCCTGGTCACCGATGTCGGGCTTCCCGACCTCTCGGGTGTCGAGCTCGCCCGGCGAGCCTTAGAGAACCGGCCCGGCCTCGGAATCGTTTTTGCAACTGGCGACGAGGCGGTCTCAGCCGAGCAGGACCTGCAAAAGGCCGTTCTGCTGGTGAAGCCCTACGCCATACAGGATCTGGCACAAGCTTTGGCCTCTGCCGTTTCCGCCCCCCACTTGGATGCAATAGAGCCGTCCGCTGCTCTAACCCTGACCAAATAGAGGCCCGACCAGCTCGGGTCATGCTCGGAATGGAGGTCGATGGCCCTGTCATTTTCCAGGAGGAGCGCGGCCAGCGGAGTAGCGCAGAGGTACGGAGAAGCAGACCAGATTGCCGGGTACCCGGCTCCTATCCGCGCCAGAACTGTGGGACGAACAGAACAAGGACCGTAAAGAGCTCAAGTCGCCCGAGCAGCATCCCGAAGGCCAGCAGCCACTTGGCGGCATCCGGGATGGCCGCGAAGTTGCCCGCAGGCCCGATCGTTGGCCCCAGGCCCGGCCCCACATTGGCGAGGGCCGTGACGGCAGCGCTGGCGCTCGTCAGGAAATCGAGGTCAAGCGCCATCAGGAGGATGGTCAGTGCGCTGTAAGAGGCAAAGAAGAAGGCAAAGAACACCACGATGGAGGCAATCACGTCCTCCGGCAGCAGGCGACCGGCATACATGCGCCGGAAGATCCCCTTCGGGTAGATGAGCTGCCGCAGGTAGCTGCGCAGCACCTTGAGCACGACCTCGAAGCGAAAGATCTTGATCCCGCCTGAGGTCGAGCCCGTGCATCCGCCCACGAACGTCAACCCGAAGAATATGCCGACGGCGACGTTGCCCCACAGACTGTAGTCGGTTGTGGCATAACCTGTCGTCGTCACCACCGAGACGACACTGAATGCCGCCAGACGTGCCGCTTCCTCCAAGCCATAGCGGCCCGAAAGCAGCAGCCAGACCGCGAGCCCAAGACTCATCGCCAGCAGGAATCCGAGATAGGCCCGCACTTGAGTGTTGCGCAGGCTGTCCCGCTCCCCTCGGAGAAGCCTGACGTAGAATACGAACGGGATGCCGCCCGCCAGCATGAATACGGTCCCGATCCACTGCGCTGCCGGGCCGAAGTTGCCCATCGAGTTGTCGGAGGTTGAAAACCCTCCGGTCGAGAGCGTCGTCAGCCCATGCACAAGCGCCTCGAACGGCGTCATCCCGGCCAGCCAGTAGAGCGCCCCGCATATGATCGTGAGGCCAAGATAGACCAGTCCGATGGCGGCTGCGATCTCACGCACCCGCGGCATGACCTTCTCGGATCGGTCCGAGGATTCCGTCCGGAAGAGCTGCATGCCGCCGACGCCGAGGGCGGGCAGGATGGCAATGGCAACCCCGACGATGCCGATGCCCCCGAGCCACTGGAGAAGACCGCGCCATAGCAGGATCCCCGGCGGAGCCGCATCAAGGCCCACGATCACCGTAGAGCCGGTGGTCGTGAGCCCGGACATGGCCTCAAAGAAGGCATTGGTGAAGCTGTCCCTCAGTTGGGCATAGTCGGAGATGTAGAGGGGCAGAGCGCCAAAGAGGGCAATGGCAGTCCAGGCCAGCGGCGTGAGCACGAAGGCCTGCCGGAGGGTGAGGCCCCCGGACAGGCGGCAGCGGGTCAGATAGGTTAGCCCTGCACCGGAGGCAAAGGTGATCCCGCTGCCGAGGAGGAAAGCCCTCCAGTCGGGATTGCGCACCACGAGGTCGGCGGCCGCGGGAAGGAGCATCGCTGCGGAAAGGGCAAGGAGCATCAGCCCGACCAGGTACAGCACCGGACGCAGATGCGGCGGCGACCAGGTTCCGAGGGAGAACCGCTCCAACACGGGAATGGATCCTGTCGTTCTCATGGCTTGTCCTGCGTCGGGCCGACCAGAAGGGCTTCCGCCTTGCGCAGGGCCCGGTAGGTGACCACGGCAATGAGACGGTCGCCGGGCTCGATTCCCGTCGAGCTGGTCGGAATGATCACCTGGTCGTCGCGTACGATCGCTCCGATCAGCATCCCTTCGGGAACGCCAACCTCACGGATGCTGCCGCGCACCAGGCGGGAGCCCGGCTGGGCCGTCGCCTCGATTACCTCGCCGAAGCCCTCGCGCAGCGCATAGAGGGCCGAAACGGACCTGTGGCGAACGTGGCGCAGGATGCTGGAGATCGTGATCGTGTTGGGAGCCACCACGGCATCGATGCCCAAGGTGGGCAGGAGGGACTCGTAGGAGGACTTGTTCACCAGGGTGATGGCCCGGATGCAGCCCTCGCGTTTCGCCAGCACCGAGGCGAAGATGTTGGTTTCGTCGTCATTGGTGACGGCAATGATGGTCTCGGCAGACCCGACGTTTGCCTCGACCAGCGTTTCCTTTTCGAGAGCATCTCCGTGCAGCACGATGGCGCGCTCGCCGAGTTCCTGGGAAATGAGCTCAGCCCGGTCACGGGAGCTCTCGATCACCCGGAGAGAGGTCCCTGGCGCGGAATGGGCCAACCTCTTGGCGAGGTTCAGGCCGACATTGCCGCCGCCGACGATGACCACTCGCCGGGCGACCTGCTCCTCATGGCCGAAAAAGCGCATGATGCGGTCTGCATGCCGGGTGTCTGTCACAACGTAGACATCATCGCCCTGTTCGACCCGGTCTTGGCCGTGGGGCACGAAAGCCTGGCCGTTCCGCACGATCGTCAGAACAACGAGCCCCGCGTCGGGCAGGAGCGTCTTAAGTTCGCTTAAGGGACGTCCGATCAGGGAGCAGGCTCCCGAATTGCAGTGAATGCCGAGAAGTTGCACCCGTCCCTCCGCCAGGGGGACCGTGTCGAAGGCTCCCGGCGTCCTGAGACGGCGCTCGATCCCGCTGGCCACCTCGATCTCAGGCGAGATGATCACGTCTATGGGCAGTTGATCCTGGGCGTAGAGACTATGCCGCCTCTTTTCCAGGTAGCCGCTGTGCCGGATGCGCGCGATACGGCGGGGTACCTTGAACAGCGAATAGGCAACCTGGCAGGCCACCATGTTGACCTCGTCGGACCGGGTCACCGCGATCAGCATGTCGGCATCCCGGGCTCCTGCCCTCTCCAACACCTCGGGGTGGGAGGCATGGCCCACCATGCCGCGAACATCATAGCTCTCGTCGACACGACGGGCCTGCTCGGGCGAGGAATCGATGACCGTGACGTCGATCCCCTCCATGGCGAGATGGCGGGCGATGGTCGAGCCGACCTGCCCCCCACCGCAGATGATCACTTTCATGAAACCGTTGGCCTCCGCATGACAGGAGCTTGTACCTCGAGGCGCCGGGAGGACCGAGCCGCACCGATCCCGGGAATCGTCAGGCAACCTCTAACCTGCCGACCCCGGCTACGGAAGCCTCATG
Organism: Microvirga sp.; assembly: GCA_031181145.1. Lineage (GTDB taxonomy): Bacteria > Pseudomonadota > Alphaproteobacteria > Rhizobiales > Beijerinckiaceae > Microvirga. The sequence continues at coordinate 18,842 of JAPSLB010000003.1, read as the reverse complement.
CTGACTTAGCCGGGGAGAGTGGATCGGTCCATCCACTGGGCGCGCAGAGCTTAACGTCTGAAACGGGTCGCAAGCTGAAGTTCCCTGCCCTGCCTGTTCTGCCGCTTACCCCTATAGACCAATCGATCCGCAACTCAGTATGGAGATCGAGAACGGCGTTCGAGGCCCAGAAGCCCCAGGGGGAGCCGCAGTGATTGACGGCACTTGATTGAGACATCCCAAGCGGAGCCTCGAGTGCTGTTCGGGTACAATGTTCAGACCGAGGAGGAGCCGTGCTATCGCGCAGAAGCTCTGTACAGCTTATCGGATCATTTCCATTTCTGACCGCCGCCTCGCAAGCCAACTCCGCCCCGGGCAGCTTTCATTTCGGAGGTCCACCCGAGCCCGTTCCAAGACAAGCCTCCAGCATGTGTTGGGGAAAGCGCTCTGCGCATCAGCTTCGTCGGGCATGCGACCTTCCTGATCCAGATTGCCGGCTATGACACTCTCACGGATCCCGGTTGATCCGAAAGAGCCAGTCCCGTGTCGTTCGTCGTCCCCGGCGACGCAACCCGCCCGGCGCGCCGTTCGATGGTTTGCCGCGGATCGATGCGGTGCTCGTCTTACATCACCACTCTGATCATCTGGACCTTCCCGCCCTCGCACGTCTCTGCAAACGCGACCGCCCGAAGATGTGATCCCGCGCGGGCCACCAACGACCGCAATCACGCGCTGTGGGCATCCTTCGGCGTGCGCGGGGGAAACTCCGTCTACTTTGCAGGTGACACCGGGTTCGGCGGCGGCCGGCGCTTTCAGGCCATTGCAGCCCGACATCGCGGCCTCGACGTTGCCCTTCTGCCTATCAGCGCCGATGAACCCCGCTGGTTCATGGCACCCGATCATATGAACCCCGAGGAGGCGGTGCGCGCGTTCCGCATTCTCAAGGCGAAGTCTGCCTTAGGTTACCACTGGGGCAGCTTCCGGCTCTCCGATGAGGGCGTTGACGAGCCGCCTTAAGATCTTGCCACCGCACTTCAGGCGCAGGGAATATCCGCCCGACGCTTCGCCGCGATGCGACCAGGTCAGGTCTGGACAACCTGATGCGGGCGCAAAGCCTCCGCCTTGTCAGGGCCGGTCCATGGACGTGCCCCGGTTAAGGTTCGCTCACGGCACGATTGCGGACATTCGCCGATGAGCGCGAACATCTCGATCAGCGGCCGACTTGGCAGGTCGTCGATTTTCCCGCGCGGGCCAGCGTTGCTCCCTGCCCTTTGATCCAGAACTCCACGTCGCCTTGCGTGTAGCGACCACCATCGGCCGAGACGGCTTGCGGGAGTATCGTCTGGGTCGAAGATCCGGCAAAGACCAACTTGACCGATCCCGACGCAGAGCTCGGGGGAGAGAAGGTCGCCTGAAGCCTTGTGCCATCCGCACAGGTGTAGTGAACAGGCTGAAGATCTTGAGCAATCGCGGCTGGGGCGCTCACCAGCAAGAGTGCGGCCAGTACCGCCCTGGCCGAGACAGGAGTTCCTGCGTTCATGAGACAATCCCTTGACTTGCCTGCTGCCTTCCCGTAGCGCCGCATCGATGCGGTCCTGCCATCCCGGGCCGTCCTGCCGGACATATTCGAGCCACCTCGGTCAATGCGCATCCCGGGACCGCTGGAACTTTCGGAACCTTCGATCGACTTCGTCGCGGCCATCTTGAAGGCGGCCTCCGCAGCCTTCCAGGGATCGGACGGGCGGCGTTCTACTGGTGATCTGAACATATCGTCCTCTCCGTTGAACACTGCCTTTGAAGCAATTTCTTATAAGGCCGGTTGTATCATAAAGCCTGCCTGGGGTCAGATCAGGATCCCCCCCACGCTCCCCGAATGTCGGCCTTAACCAGGCTAGCGGCCGTTGGTTTGGGTGTGAGAAGTGCCAGGGCCGGACCTTCCTATCTTTTTGGGCGGCCGCAAATGGATCCGAGAAACAGCGATCCTACGAATCATCCGGTGTGGATCGTCTGATGCCCTTAGACAGTCCGACAGCCCATGGTAGATTAAATTTGATCAACCTCTTCGAAGCACTATGTTTTGTTTCCCGCCAAGTATGCGATCAATCTTCCGGAAACAAAAACGGCATGCCGATCACAGACACCTTTGCCTCTAATCTGTTCAACGGCCAAGCCGTTCTGATCACGGGTGGGACGAGCGGAATCGGGCTTGCCTGCGCCAAGGCCTTCCGAGACCTGGGAGCCCACGTCACGGCGACGGGGGCGAGCGAGGCCGAGCGGATGCGGGCGGAGGACGACGGAACCAATGGAGGGATCTCGTTTGCGGTCCTCGATGTGCGCGACAGTCCGGCGATCGACCACTTGCTCACGCAACTCGACCGCCTGGATGTCCTGGTCAACGCCGCGGGCGTTATCCGCCGTGACATGGAGCACGACCCGGAAGTCTTCGCCGACGTCATCGCTGTCAACCTGACCGGCGCCATGCGGGTCTGCTCCGCCGCCAAAGCAAGATTGCGTGAGACCAAGGGGACCGTCATCAATCTCGCGTCCATGCTCAGTTTCTTCGGCGGCCCCCGGGTTCCAGCCTACAGCGCCTCGAAAGGCGGCATCGGCCAGCTGACGAAGAGCCTTGCCGCCGCATGGGCGACGGATGGCATCCGCGTCAATGCCGTCGCACCGGGCTGGATCGCGACGCCGCTCACGCAGGCCCTCCGGGATGATCCCGAGCGCAGCCGCCCCATCCTCTCGCGCACCCCCATGGGCCGCTGGGGCACACCGGAGGAAGTGGCCGGCGGCGTCATCTTTCTGGCCTCGCCCGCAGCCCGTTTCGTGACGGGCACCATCCTGGCCGTCGATGGCGGTTATCTGACCATGTAAATACAACGGAGCGCACAGGAGCAGAGCGCATGTCCAGCCCAGAGCCCACCTCCCTCGTCCCACCCATGAACGACAAGTGGGTGCCTTATAAGCACCCGCAGCCGAAGGACTCTCCACCGGAGCTCGTGATTCCGAACGCCATCCCGACGGACGAGCGGATCTGGGTTCCCGTGGAGGAGAACGTATGGTTCCGCCCGCTGCTGCTTGCGGCCTCGCGCGGATACTGGATGAACCTTCTGCGTGTGCGGAAGTCGGGCGTGCTCTCGCGCCATCGCCATCCCCAACCGGTGCATGCATTCGTGCTGAAGGGAGAATGGCGTTACTTGGAACACGATTGGATTGCGACCGAGGGCTCCTATGCGTACGAGGCTCCCGGCGAGACGCATACGCTGGTGGTCGATCCGCACGTCGAGGAGATGATCACCCTGTTCCAGGTGAACGGCGCCATGATCTATGTCGACCCGGACGGCAATGCGACCGGGTTCGACGACGTCTTCACCCGGATCGAGAAGTGCCGGGCACACTATGCGAAGAATGGCCTCGGAGCCGACTACATCGATCAGTTCATACGTTGACGACGACCCGTGCAGCTTTCAATCGCCTGATGGTCAGCCCTTTCCTGGAAAAGCCACCCTTCTGGAACGCAGAGCCATGATCAGCAGCGGCGAGAGCCAGACGAGCAGCGTTGCGACCCCGAGCCCGCCGGCAATCGGCCGCTCGAAGAATGCGAGGTAACTGCCGTCCGACTTGATCATGGAAGTCACGAAGTTCTCCTCGAGCGTCGGCCCAAGTACGATGCCGAGAATGCAGGGCGCGACGGGAATGTCGTTCTCCTCCATCATGAACCCGAGCACGCCGAACACCAGCATCACAGCCACGCCGAATGCAGAGTTGTTGATAGCGAAGGCCCCCACGATGCAGAACATGAGAATGCACGGCATCAGGATCTCACGCGGAATGCGCAGGATGGTCCGGGCTCCCTTGATGGCGGCCCACCCCAAGGGCAGCATCACCAGATTGGCCAGGATGAAGATGATGAATACCGCATAGATGTACTGCGGATTGTTCAGAAAGATCGTCGGGCCCGGATTCATGTTCTTCAGGTAGAGCACGCCGATAACAACGGCCGTGATGCTGTCTCCCGGGATGCCGAAGACCAGCGCCGGGACCCAGGCCCCTGCGAGAGCCGAATTGTTCGACGACGTACTCTCGATGATTCCTTCCACGTGCCCCTTGCCGAATTTTTCAGGGGTGCGTGACATCTTCTTGCTGACCGCATAGCTGACCCAAGCAGCGATATCGGCGCCTGCTCCGGGCAGGGTTCCGATGATCGTGCCCAACACGTTGCCGCGCAGCTGCTGCGGCCAGTACTGCACCATCATGCGCCCCCAGCCCCGGAAGAGATTGCCCATCACAGCCTGCGGCCCGGCCTGAATTCTAGGGGAGATGACGAACCGAAAGACCTCGGACACGGCGAATAGGCCGATCATCGCCGCAATGAAGTTCACGCCTCCGGTGAGTTCGACGTTTCCGAACGTGAAGCGTGGCACCCCGGCCGGATTGTTCAGCCCGATGGTCGATACGAAAAGACCGATGAACAGGCTCACAAGGCCTTTGACCGGCGATCCTGTTCCGATGAAGACCGCACAGGTCAATCCAAGCAACGCCAACCAGAAATACTCGAAGGAGCTGAACCGCAAGGCAATCTCGGCGAGGACGGGAGCCGACAGGATCAACACGACCGTTCCGAACAATCCACCGATGACAGAGAAGAGCAGGTTGGCGCCGAGCGCAATCTCCCCCTCGCCGTTGCGGGTCATCATGTACGCTTCGTCCGTATACGCCGCGGATGCCGGAGTTCCCGGAATGCGCAGCAGCGTGCCGGGAATGTCGCCAGCGAAAATAGCCATGGCGGAGCAGGTCACCATGGCTCCCACGGCCGGGACGGGATCCATGAAGAAGGTCACCGGAACCAGGAGCGCGATCGCCATCGTGGCGGTCAGTCCGGGGATCGCGCCGACCACGAGGCCGAACAGGGCTGAGAGAAAGATGGTCACCAGCACCGTCGGCTGGAATACGAGCCCAAGAGCTGTCTGGATCGCACTCATGACGTCACCAGGATCAGGGCCCAAGGAGCCCGAGTGGGAGAGGGACGCGCAGCAATCCGACAAAGGTCTGCTGGATCAGAATCGTTGCGGCGACCGCCACTGCCGCGGCGATCCACCAGCGGACGCCCATCATCAGTAGGAACACCAGCAGGATGACGAGCGACATGGGCACGAAACCGAGTATCGGCGCGGCCAGGATGTAGGCCAAGATCAAGGCCAAGACGACGGCAAGCCTCACCCAGGCATGGTGGGTACGCGCCCAGTCGTTCCAGGCCACAGCACCCTGCCAGTGCCGACAACCCGAAGCGATCATCAGGATTCCGCAGCCCGCAAGACCCATGGCGATGAGCATCGGGAATACGGCCGCGCCGTATTCCTGTCCCGGAATGGCCGGAAGTGTCCTCGCATAGGCGAACATCCCGATCGCGAAGGCGAGGAGCACCGCTCCGGTGATGGCATCGTTGATGCGCATCGAGATCCGCCGGGCTACTTCGCCAACCCGACCTTTTTCATGACGGCTCCGAGATCCTCGTCGCTCTTCTTCCAGAACGCGAGGAACTCCTCACCCGCCGCGAACTTCACGCCGAAGCCCCGCTGGTTCATGAAGTCGTTGTAATCCTTGCCCTTGTAGATCTTGTCCAAGGCATCTGCGAGCCGCTTCGTCACATCCGCAGGCATGCCCTTCGGCCCGACGATGCCGCGCCATGCACCGATAGCCCATTGGCTTCCGGTCTGCTCCGCAAGCGTGGGGACGTTCGGAAACGTCGGGTTGCGTTCGGGGTTCATGATGGCAATGCTCTTCACACGGCCGGCATCGATGAGGGAGCGTGCTTCCGGGAGCGAGCAGGGGACGATCTCGACACCGCCTGCGACGAGATCCTGAAGTCCGGGCGCGGCCCCCTGACTCGGCACCCAGCGGACGGTGCTGGGATCGATGTTGAGGCTGTCGAGCATGCCGGCGATTGCCAGGTGCCAGATGCCGCCCTGCCCTGTCCCGGATGCCTTGAACTTGCCCGGGTTCTTCTTGATGTCGTCCAACAGGTCGCTGACAGTCGTGTAAGGTGCGTCGGCTCGCACCTGAACGCCCGCCGGATCGAGATTCATCAAGGCGATGGGCGTGTAGTCCTTGTAGTCGCGCTGGGTGAGTCCCTGCCAATGCAGCATGCCGATCTCGACCGTCGCAAGACCGAGGGTGTAGCCATCCGGCGCCGCCGCCGCGATAGCCTCATGTCCCACGACGCCGCTGCCTCCGGTCCTGTTGACGACGTTGACCGGCTGCCCAAGCTCCTTCTCAAGCAGGGAGCCGATGATGCGGGCGGTCGCATCCGTGCCGCCACCGGCGGCCCAGGGAACGATGATGGTGATCGGTCGCTCAGGATAGGCGGCCCACGCATACCCGACAGCGGAGACCGATGTGATGGCAGCAACGGCCAGTGTCTTCAGGAAACCACGACGCAGCATTCTTTCCTCCCGATGCGCCGGCTCCTCTTGCACCTGGAGCCGGTCTTTGGCTTAGGTTGAGTTACGAAACCATTATTGGCTAGCCTTACTTATTTTCCACTTCACGATTGCCTGATGTCCTGTGATATCGCCGCGCAATAATCCTATCGGATGAGCAGTGCGCTCCCGTACAACCCGAGACCGAAGACGATATGGCCGGCGATGTTCATCGAACGGATCTGTTTGGCGTTGGGCCGCTTCGACGCGGCGATGCCCGCTCCCATGCCGGGCTGGAGCAGAAACCATCCGGCTCCCACGGTGATGATACCCACGGCGAGCGCGGGAGCCAATGTCGGCGCCGACGCCCAATCCGGGCGCGCGAACGCCAGGAGAGCGCCGGCATAGGCAATGCCGATGACATAGTGGCCAATCCAGCCGATGGCACGCTCGAAAGGATAGGCGCGAGAGAGTGCGATGTCGTCATGAAAGACCTTCGCTTTGGTCAGGTGGCAGAACCAGCGCCCGACGAGTCCCCAGTTCGGCGCCGGCACCCTGAAGAACCATTGCAGGATCAGCGCCCAGAGGTCGAGCAGCGCCGTTGCGCCGACCCCGATGAGAATTGTGCGGTAGAGAAAGTCGATCATCTGTTCAGGTCCCCTCCTGCCGTCCTCTCGAGCACGGAGCGCGTTTACGGCATGAATTGGCCGCCATTCACTTCCATCACCTGCCCCGTAACGTATCCGCTAAGCTGGTTCGAGGCGAGGTAGAGAAAGGCACCGGCGCAGTCTTCCGGCGTGCCGAGGCGATCCATCGGAATGGTGGCCTGCATGGCGGCAAGCTGCTCCGGCGTCGAATAGCGTTCATGGAACGGAGTCATGATGACTCCAGGCGAAACCGCATTGACCCGGATGCCGTCCTTGACCAGCTCCTTGGCCCAGCCCCGCGTAGCCACCGAGATGAATCCCTTGGCGGCGGCATAGATGATCGAGCCCGGCCCGCCGCCGTGGCGCGCTGCGATCGACGACACATTGATGATGGAACCGGCGCCTTGCGCCCGCATGTGCGAGACGCTTTCGCGAACGAAGCGCACGACCTGCTCGACGTTCAAGGCAAGCACGGCGTCCACGTACTCGTCCGTATAATCCTGGATCGGGGTCCGCTTGACGAGGCCGCCGGCATTGTTGACGAGAACATCGAGCCGGCCGAAATGCTCGACGGTCTCTGCCACGACCCGCGCTGCCGCCTCGGGCCGGGTCACGTCCGCTTGGATCAGGAATGCCTCCCCGCCGACCGCACTCACCTCATCGGCAACCTGCTGCGCCGAGTCTTCACTGGCGTTGTAATGGATCGCCACCCGCGCCTTGTTGTGCCCGAAGGCCACTGCGGCCGCGGCTCCGATCCCGGTACTCGCGCCGGTGATGAGGATGACCTTTCCCGCAAGGTCGGGAATCCTGGGGTGGGTCTCGGGAGAGGTCATGACTGGAGCTCCACAATGAGTTTGAAAGGAACAGAAGTCTGGACGGCGCCGATCGTTGTTCCTCAGAAGAGTGCCTGGAGATCTGCGTCGATCGCAATGGCCTGTCCCGAGATCGTTCGCCCTAGTGGAGAGCACAGGAAGACCACTTGGTCGGCAAGCTGCTGCGCCGTCACGTATTCCTTCAAGGACGTGTTTGCGAGCGCCCGGCCCTGCATCTCTTCGAATGAAACGCCAAGCTGCTGGGCTTTGGCTTCAAGCACCCGGCGCTGGCGGTCGCCGGCGACAACTCCGGGCAGAATTGCGTTCACGCGGATGCCGTCCTCACCGAGCTCGCGTGAGAGCGACTTCGTGAACCCGATCACGGCCCATTTGGCGGCAGCGTACGGCGAGCGAAGGGGAAAGCCGAACCGGCCTGCAGCAGAGGACAGGTTCACGATCGAGGCATTCTGGCTTTTCCTGAGGTGGGGCACTGCCAGGCGCGTGCAGTTGAACTGGCCGGTGATACAGACCTCGAGACAGCGGTCCCAATCCTCCGGGTCGATCTCCTCGACCCGTGCCGTCGGCCCTGCGATGCCGGCATTATTGACGAGGACATCCAGCCCGCCGAGAACGCTCAGAGCCTCCTCGAAGACCCGAGCGACATCGCCGCGATCCGCCACGTCGCCATAGGAGGAGGTCAGGTCCGGATGGGTTGCGGCCGCCGCATCGAGGGCGGCACGGTCGACGTCGCAGACATGCACGCGCGCGCCTTCGCGGAGGAAGGTGCGGGCGATCTCAAGCCCGATGCCCTCGGCGCCAGCCGTCACGAGCACACGCAGCCCGGCGATGTTGAGGTCCATCTTCGTCGTCTCCATCCCTGAACCGGACACCGTTGCACTCGGCGCCCGCTCGTTTTGTGGTGTCCGAAAGCCTGAGCATCAGTCTAGTCCAACAGGCGTCCGGTGCTCTCGATGAAACTGGCGGCGCCCTCGATGTCGTCGATGAGCGCCTTGCGCGCGCCGGCTGCGTCACCGGCATTCACCGCAGCCACGAGATGGCGGTGATGCTCGGTTGCGCCGCCTGTGCGCAAACGCTCGGGAGAGGCCTTAAGGTCGAAATTCAGAACAGGCCCGATCTTCAGCCAGAGACCCTCGATGATTCCCACCAGCGTCGGCAAGCCGGTCGCTCGATAGACTGCGAAGTGGAGCTCCTTGTTCGCTCGGACGGCCCTGTCCGCATGAGGATCAGGGTCTCGGGCTTCGGCGAGGAACGCTTCTTCGAATTGGCTCAGAGCGGCGAGGTCTGACTCCGCGCGGCTCCTGGCCGCCTGCTCTGCCGCGAAGCCCTCGACCGCGAGTCTCACGGCCGTCAGCTCCCGGAAGCGTGCGCGGGTCATGAGTGGGACGCGCACGGCACGGTTCGGCAGCACCTCCAGAGACTGATCGGCCACAAGCCGCGCGACCGCCTCCCGCACCGGCATCATCGATACGCCGAGGGTTTCGGCGACGCTGCGCAGGGACATTCTCTGCCCGGGTGCAAGCTCACCGCTCATCAGCAGTTCACGTAGCTCGGTATGGACGCGTTCGCCAAGCGTGACGCGTTCCAGCCGGCCGATCTGGGCGATGGCCGTTGGCGTCTTGGTTGGGCGGGGGCTCGACAAGTTGCTCATTTTCCGACAGTCTAACTGTGATCACAGATCGCGGCAAGACACCGCGACACCATTCCGGGAGGAAGGAAACGGCCATGGCACATTCCGATGACTTGACCCGTCGCACGCTCCTGAAGGGAGCCGCTGGCGCGACCGCGATCGCAGGCCTGGGGATGCCTGCGATCGTCAAGGCACAATCCGACGTGATCCGGATCGGGCACCTCACGCCCATCACCGGCTTCCTGGGACCGCTCGGCGAATTCGCCCAAATGGGCGTGAAGCTCGCAGCCGAGGAGATCAACGCCGCCGGTGGCGTACTGGGACGCAAGATCGAGCTCGTCATAGAGGATTCGGTGAACCCGCAGACGGCCTCCGCCAAGGCCGAGCGCCTGATCGAGCGCGACAAGGTGGCGATGATCATCGGCGAAATCTCCTCTGCCTCGGCCTTGGCAATCGGTCAGGTCGCCGACAGGACCAAGACGGTGTTCATCAACACCGGCGCCAATTCCGACGCCCTGCGCGGAGCCAGCTGCAATCCTTTCATGTTCCATATCGAGGCAGCGAACTCGATGATGGTCACGGCAGTCGGCACGTACCTGAAGACCGAGAACATGATCCAGGGGAAGCGATGGTACTCCCTCACGGCCGATTATGCCTTCGGTCACGATCTCTTCCGGGTCGCCAAGAAGTTCGTGACGGAGAACGGCGGCGAGTTCATCGGCGAGGAACTCGTCCCCACCGACGCCACCGATTTCAGCCCCTATCTCCTCAAGATCCGACAGGCTCAGCCCGATATCGTCGCCTCCAACCTCGCCGGCAACCAGATCACCAACTTCATCAAGCAGTATGCCGAATATGGACTCCAATTCCCGATCACTGGATTCGGCTTCGACACGGCGGTGGCCTGGGGTGCCGGCAAGGGCAACTTCTCCGGCATTTGGCCGCTGATCTGGCACCATATGGTCGACACGCCGTCATCGAAGAGGTTTGTGGAGGCATTCACGAAAGCATACGGCAAGCCGCCGGAGAACCAGAGCTGGGGCGATTACAACTCCCTCAAGATCGTCGCGCAGTCCTTCACCGAACTGAAGTCCGCGGACCCGCAGAAGCTCGCCGAACACCTGCGCAAAGGCGCAAAATTCGACATTCTGAAGAGCCGCGAAGGCTATTTTCGCGCCTACGACAACCAGATGGTCCAGGAGATGTATGCCGTCCGCGCGAAGGATCCGGACAAGATGAAGGACCAGTGGGATATTTACGACCCGCTGGGTTCCGTCCCCGGCCCGAACGACGACCTCGAGGTTTTGGCGCCGCCGAAGGATGGCACCTGCAAGATGCAGGCGTGACACGACAGGAATTGGTATGGCCGGACGGCTGAACGCCGTTCCGGCCGCCGAGAGCACAGCATTCCGTTTTCCCTCAGTTCGGGCTCCTCGCGGGAGGAGGCTTCCCAGGATCGGAACAGGAGTCTCGCTTGGCGTTCGTCTTTCTCCTTGAGCAGGTACTGAATGGTCTTCTGGTCGGCGCTTACTATCTGCTGATCGCCCTCGGCCTGTCCTTGATTTTTTCGCTCGGCGGAATCGTGAACCTGTCCCATGGCGCGTTCTATGCGATCGGTGCCTATCTCGCCGTGACGTTGGCACCCAGGATTGGATTTGCAGGCGCGTTCATCGCATCTCCGGTGCTCGTTGCACTCCTTGGCGTCGTCATCGAGCGCCTGCTCTTTCGAAGGTTCTACCGCTCGGATCCCATTCTCAGCCTGCTTCTGACCTTTGGGCTTGCCATGATCATCGAGCAAAGCCTGCGGATGATCTTCGGGGCGGCTCCCCTGCCCTTCTCCATTCCGTCGGCCCTCCGAGGTCAGGTCTTCCTCGGTCATTTCATCTATCCGCGTTACCGCCTCATCATCTTCGGAGTGGCGCTCGCAGCCGTCATCGCGACTTGGTTCCTGGTCTACCGCACCGCCTTCGGCCGTGTGGTCCGGGCCGGAGTGCAAAACCCGGACATGGTGGGAGCGCTCGGCATCTCGCTTCAGCCGTACATGACGGCCGTCGTTGCCCTCGGCATCGGCCTGGCGGGCCTTGCTGGAGTCCTGCTGGCCCCGATCTCAGGGGTGCACCCCGCCATGGGGGCCGAGATCCTCACGGCCGCCTTTGTCGTAGTCGTCATCGGTGGGCTAGGGTCATTCTGGGGCGTCATCATGGCCGCAGCGCTCGTGGGCGTCGTGCGCGGTCTCACGATTTACTTCTTCCCACCTGCGGGTGAAGCCTCGATGTACCTGCTGATGGCGCTTGTGCTGCTTTTGCGGCCGCGCGGGTTGCTCGGCGAACGCATCCAGAGATTCGAGTAGGTCGATGCGCACGAATTACGGGTCCCTTCTCATCGCGGCGGCAGCGCTCATTCTGCTGCCCTTCGTCCTCGATCCTGTCGGCCTGCCACTTCGCTCGTCGATCGATGTGGTGGTGTTCGCCATCGCCTGCCTCGGCCTGAACGTTCTGGTCGGCTACACGGGCCTCGTCTCCTTCGGGCACGGCGTATGGTTCGGACTGGGAGCTTATGCGGCGGCATTAAGCCAGCTCCACTGGTTCCCGGACAGCATCTTCCTTCCGGCTCTCGTCGCCATCGTGTTCATTGCCGGTGCGTCGTCTCTCCTAGGCGCGCTCATTCTGCGGCGTCGCGGCGTCTACTTCTCGTTGCTGACGCTGGCATTGGCGGCCATGCTCTTTGCCGTCGCCTACCGCTGGACCGCGCTCACGGGCGGAGAGAGCGGGCTCGGCGGCATCGTGCGCACGCGTGCGATTGGCCTCGATCTGAACTCGGACTGGACCTATTATTGGTTCGTGGCAGCGGTGGCGTTTGCCGTCTGCTTTGCCCTGCTGCGCTTTCACGGCTCTCCCGCCGGGACCGTGCTGGTGGCCATCCGCGAAAACGAGCAACGCGCCCGCTTTCTCGGCTATCCGACCAATCGCTACAAGCTTCTCGGGTTCGTGGTATCCGCCACGACCGTGGGGATCGCGGGCATCCTCTCCGTTTTCAATCATCGCTTCGCCTCGGCGGAGCCTCTCTCCGTCGCCTTCTCGGGTGAGTTGATCGCGATGGTGGTGATCGGCGGAATGCGGAGTTTTCTCGGGCCGGCCCTGGGAGCTCTCTTCTACATTCTGTTTCGTGAGTTCCTGTCGATCTGGACCCCGCACTGGCTCCTCTATTTCGGTCTCCTTTTCGTCGGATTCATCGTCCTCTCGCCAACGGGATTGGTGGGGATTGCACAGCGGATTGCGGCACCGTTCCGGGCCAAGGTCACGGAGGAGGCCGCCATGGCGGGTCGCACCCTGACCGATGAGCCCTTGCCCTCGTTTCTTAAGCCCTCCAACCATGTGGATGGTATCATCCTCGAGGCTCGCGGCATTACGAAGAGCTTTGGCGCGCTCAAGGCCGTTCAGTCGGTCAACATCGCCGTACGAGACCGCAGTCTCCATGCCTTGATCGGTCCGAACGGCGCTGGAAAGACCACGGCCTTCAACCTGATATCCGGATTCTACACGCCCGATGAAGGCGATGTGCTCCTTCAGGGCCGCTCTATCGCGGGGCTTTCTCCTGAAGCGATCACGCAGGCCGGAATCGGACGCTCGTTCCAGATTACGAACCTCTTCCCGGCCTTGACGGTCGAGGAGAATGTCCGCCTATCCGTGCAGGCCCGCCACCCGCAGCGCTTCAACCCATGGACGGCCGCGCGGTCGATCAAGCAGATCGAAGCCGAGACCTCGGCGGTCATCCGCTATCTCGGCGTCGCCGGCATCGAAAAGGCCGAGGCGGGCGCCCTCTCGTATGGCGGGCAGCGCCTCCTGGACATGGGCCTGGCGCTTGCTACGAAACCGAGAGTGCTGCTGCTCGACGAGCCGCTCGCCGGTCTTGCCGCCGCTGAGCGGCAGCGCATCGGCGATATCATCAAGCGCATCTCCGCGGACGTTCCGATGCTGCTCGTCGAGCACGATATCGACCGTGTGTTCCAGATCGCGGATGCCGTCACGGTGATGAATGCGGGCGAGGTGCTGGTCGACGGGACGGTGGAGGATGCCCGCTCCAGCCGCGAGGTACAGGAGATCTATATCGGCTCCGGCGCGGTCACCGTTGCCGCACGGCCCCGGCAGAGCGCCGCCGAGGCGGCGATTGTGCTCGCGGCAGAGAAGGTCAACACGTTCTACGGCAAAAGCCATGCCCTGGCGGACGTATCCTTCGATGTGCGTCAACATGAGATCGTCGCGCTTCTGGGCCGCAACGGCGCCGGCAAGTCGACACTGCTCAAGACCCTGATCGGCATTGCGACGCCCGGTTCGGGCTCAATCCAGCTCGATGGTCAGGAGATCGCTGGCCGACTCCCGGCCGAGATCGCTCGCCTGGGAATCGGATACGTGCCGCAGGGACGTGGTCTTTTCGCCGGAATGACCGTGGCCCAGAATCTTGAGCTCGGGCGGCTCAAGCGCGAAACAGGCCGGGGCGTCCGGTGGGATCTGGACAGGATCTTCGAGTACTTCCCGCGGATCCGCGAGAGGCTAGACACCCCGGCGGATTTCCTCTCCGGCGGCGAGCAGCAGATGGTAGCGATCGCACGCGCCCTCTCGGGCGACGTGAAGGTGCTGCTCCTGGATGAACCCTTCGAAGGTCTTGCTCCGGCCATCGTCGAGCAACTCTTCGAGAGCTTCGACAAGCTCCGGCACGAGGTCTCGATCATCATCGTCGACCATCACCTCGATCTGGCGCTCGCCCTGTCCGACCGGACGATCGCACTCGAACGCGGACGGGTGATCCATGCCGGTCCATCGAAGGACCTGAGGGACGATCTTGCGCTCCGCCGCAAGGTCCTGTGGCTGTAAGCCTTGAGGGAGATTACGGAATGCCGAGTGCTGGGATCATTGGCGCGGGGCTGATCGGCCGATCTTGGGCGATCGTCTTCGCGCGGGCCGGCTGGGACGTGCGCATCACCGACCCGAGCCCCGAAATGCTCGAGAAGGCGCCCAGTCTCATCCGCGAAGGGCTTGAGGAGCTAGCAAGACATGGCCTCGTCACCAACCCTGAAGATGCATCCAGGCGCGCCGTCGCCGTGCCTACGCTGGCAGAGGCCGTGAACGGAGCCGACCTCGTTCAGGAGAATGGCCCCGAGATCATCGAGACCAAGCGGATCATCTTCGCCGAACTCGACCGGCTCGCACCACCGGACTGCATTCTTGCATCGTCGACCTCCGCGATTGTCGCGTCCCACTTCACCGAAAGTTTGTCGGGCCGCGCTCGGTGCCTCGTGGCGCATCCCGTCAACCCTCCTCACCTCGTGCCGCTCGTCGAACTCTGCGGAACACCCTGGACTGCGCCCGAGACGATCGCCCGCGCGCGAGCGGTCTATGACAGCGTCGAGCAGGTGCCCATCATCGTGAACCGCGAGGTCGAGGGGTTCGTCCTGAACCGGCTCCAGGGCGCGCTCCTGGCAGAGGCGTTCCGGCTGGTCGGCGAGGGCGTGGTGAGTCCGCAGGACCTCGACAGGACCCTCAAGGACGGTCTCGGCCTGCGCTGGTCCTTCATCGGGCCCTTCGAGACCATCGAGCTCAATGCTCCCGGTGGAATCGCCGATTACTGCGACCGCTATACCGGTTTCTACCGTCGTCTCTCCGAGGATCCCGCCAAGCCCGAAGTCTGGGACAAGGCGAACGTGAGCCGCATCCTAGGAGCCTGGGGCGAAGCGCCTGGCCCCGATGCGCTCGCACGGCGCTCTGCCTGGCGGGACAAACGCCTGGCTGCTTTGAAGGCCCACAAGCAGTCGCAACCAGATCGGTGATCTCTCGAGAGGAACCAAGTCCATGGCCCGCAAAGTCATCATCACATGCGCCGTGACCGGCGCGATCCATACGCCCTCCATGTCCCCTCATCTGCCGATCACTCCCGAGGAGATCGCCCAAGCCGCCATCAGCGCGGCGGAAGCCGGGGCAGCGATCGTTCATCTGCACGCGCGCGACCCGAAGAACGGCAAGCCCGATCAGACGCCGGAAGCCTTCGCACCCTTCCTGCAGGTGGTGAAGCAACGAAGCAATTGCGTCATCAACATCACGACAGGCGGTGCGCCGACCATGCTGGTGCAGGAGCGGGTGCGTCCTGCGGCTCACTACAAGCCCGAGGTCGCCTCCCTCAACATGGGCTCGATGAATTTTGGGCTCTACCCGATGCTCAACCGGTTCAAGGAATTCAAATACGATTGGGAGGAGCCGTACCTCGAAGGATCGCGGGACAGGATCTTCCGCAATACGTTCTCCGATATCGAATACATCCTGACAACCTGCGCCGAGAACGGCACCCGCTTCGAGATCGAGTGCTACGACATCGGCCACCTCTACACTCTCGCCCATTTCGTGGACCGGGGTCTCATCAAGCCGCCCCTTTTCGTTCAAAGCGTCTTCGGTCTCCTGGGCGGCATTGGTCCGCATCCCGAGGACGTGGCCCACATGAAGCGCACGGCCGACAGGCTGTTTGGAGATGACTACCAATGGTCGGTCCTCGGAGCCGGCAAGAGCCAACTCGCCATTGCAGCACAGGCGGCCGCGATGGGAGGCAATGTCCGTGTCGGGCTCGAGGATTCGCTCTGGATCGGACCGGGAAAGCTCGCGCAATCGAATGCGCAGCAGGTGAAAATGGCGCGCCAAATCATCGAGGGATTGGGCCTGGAGATCGCTACTCCCGATGACGCACGCAACATGCTGTCGTTGAAGGGAGGAGATCGTGTCAACTTCTAGCGCGGATACAGCCTTCGACAACACGGGCGTCGTGGTGAATGGCATGGCGGCGAACCGCGATATCCCGTAGGCATTTGGCCACTCCGCAATTCATCGCCCCCCACACGATGACATCCGGAAGCATGCCGCTCGGGACCGTGACTATCCTATGAGCACCAACTCACTTGAAACAGGACAAGCCGGGAATGGAACAGTCGCTCTCCTCCGAAATCTTCGCCGCACTCGAGAGGGTCGATACGCCGACGGTCTGCAACGCAATCGAGCTCATCCTCGGCCGCCGGACGGCAGAAGGCTTTACGACCCAACCGGTTCTCGCTGCCCATCCGAATCTGCCGGCCGTCGTGGGCTACGCGCGCACAGGCATGATCCGCAGCTCGCAGCCTGCGCAAGAGCACCCGGAGGCCGTGCGGCAGCGCCGGCTCGCCTATTACAGCTATGCCGCGGCCCAGCCCGGCCCTGCCGTGGTAGTTCTGCAGGACGTCGACCCTAGGCCCGGTCTGGGCGCGTTCTGGGGCGAGGTCAACGTGGCGATCCACAAGGGTCTTGGGGTCCGAGGCGTTCTGACCAACGGCTCGATGCGCGACCTCGGCACCATCGACCCCGGATTTCAAATACTGGCCGGCTCAATCAGCCCGAGCCATGCCTTTGTCCGGATCGAGGCGTACAATTGTCCAGTGGAGGTCTTCGGACTGACGGTGCGGCCCGATGATCTACTCCACGCTGATCGCCACGGCGCAGTCATCATCGATCCCCGGATTGCAGCGGAACTCCCTCGTGCCATCGACCTCGTGACGAGAAAAGAAGCTCCTGTCCTGAGAGCTGCCCGCAGCCCTGGCTTCACGGTAGAGCGGCTGGTCGAGGCTTGGGGCGAGGCAGAGGACGTCCACTAGCGTGCTCATCAGCTCAAGCCCGAGCCTATGGACGTCTCATCTCTTGCCATGACCGCAAGGCCGGGAACCGACCGGTCCCGCTGATGGCAGGTCAGCGCTCGCGGGCAATCCATTCCTGGACTTGTCAACGCGTTTCTCCCCACAGGCTCGGCCGGGCAATGGCCGCCTCCGCAGGCGAGATCGCCGTCATCGACCTTGCCCGTCCATTGGCTCTGGAGGCGATGCCCACAAGGACCATCGACGTCATCATCCCGCGCACTCTGCTGGACCTGGGCGTTCTGCGCAAAGTGTCTCTCAGCGGTTTGGTGCTTCAGCCGGGGATGCCCACGGCCGGTCTTCTGGTCGATCATCTGCTGTCGGTCGCGCGGCAGATCTCCCATCCCGTGCAGGAAGCCGCCCCTGCCCTCGCGCAGATGATTGCCTCCACGGTGAGCGCGTGCGTCGGAGCGCTGCTTCCCAGCGAACCCAAACATCGGTCGGACACGATCAGCATGGACCGGGTGAAGGCCTATCTGGACGCCCATCTGGGTTCGCCCGAGCTGGGGCCGGCGGACATCTGTCGCGCTCTGGCGATCTTGCGGCCGACCCTGTACCGGATGTTCGCGGGGCTGGGAGGGGTGGCGGCGTACATCCAGAACCGGCGTCTGGCGCAGGCCTATGCCCTGCTGGCGGATCCCACCAGCCCACATGCGCGGGCCAGGGATGTGGGGCGCGTGTGCGGGTTTGTGAGCGCTCCCCACTTCCACCGCTGCTTTCGGGAGGCCTTTTGGGTGACGCCAAGCGATGTGCGCGCGAAGCAACCGAAGCAGCGGACGTTCACGAAGCACTCTGCCTCGATCGACTTTGCCGACGTGTGGATCACCCAGCTGGCCCGCCCCTCCCGACCCGCTCACCCCGCCGGTTGACGCTGTGCACCAAGGAGTCGTGCAGGTATCCAAAGTGCCTTGCTCCGCTCACGGGAGCCGACACCAGCGAAGGACCGTAAGGGGTTAAAGGCCGAAATTCCCTACCCCGCCTGTTCTGCCGCCAGCACCCTGTGATCCGCTGGATGAGCAACTTCCGTTTCATGCCAGGAGCTGACCATTGCTGCCCCTACCGGCAGAATGCGTGGTGGAACGTCCCTCCCCTGATATCTACGAGCCCGGCATACATGCACGCTGGCCTCGATACGCTTCTCGCTCACAGGCTAAAGGCCGAGATAGGCCTTACGGATCATCGGGTGTCCCTGTAGCTCCTCCGAAGGGCCATCGAGCACCTGCCTGCCATTTTCGAGCACGTAAACGCGGTGGCTGACAGTGAGCACCTGCTTTACGTTCTGTTCCACCAGCAGGATTGGAAGACCAGTCTCTGCGACGCGCCTGATGGCTGCCATCACCTCTTTGACGAAAAGCGGTGACAGGCCGAGACTTGGCTCGTCCATGATCAGCATCTTGGGGCCGAGCATGAGCGCACGTGCAATAGCTACCATCTGCTGCTGCCCACCCGACAATTGCCCAGCCATGGCGTCGGCGTAGCGAACGAGGTCCGGGAAGAGAGCTTCGACCTTCGCCATGTTCTCGTGCCGGGCAGCCTTTGCTTCAGGCAAGTAGGCCCCCAGCATCAGATTTTCCCGGACGCTCATATTCGGGAACAACTGACGGCCCATAGGCACATGAGCCAATCCCTTGCGGGCCA
>JAPSLB010000088.1 GCA_031181145.1 Microvirga sp. | reverse complement strand
GACCTATACGCATGGCCTTCTCCAATGCTTGTGCATCGTTGCAATTGCAATTCGCTCATGGAGAGCAGACGTCAGCACCGGGACCGCGTCACACTTGCGGGCCGCAGGATGAGTCTGCGCTACTTATGACGCTATACTGTTACGGTATGTTCAAGAAAAAGCAAACGCCCCATCGCGGCAACTGCCGCCAGCAAGCGGGAAGTGTTCGGGACGGTCTTCAGAATCCAGAACCTCAAACAATGTAACGAGAATTCCAGATATGGCCCGAGCCCGTGAGACTTTACGGCGCAGTACAGTTACCTCCCGAAAAATTCCGAGAACTGCCAGGGGTTTAAACGATACGTAAGCTAATTTTCTTAAGTTCCCGTCCCAGAGCTCAGGGCGCCGCTTACCGAACGGGGGCGATGTCGGTTGCCGCAGGTTCTATGCAAAAACGCACGTGCAGATTGCCCGCGTGCAAAATCGTTCACGAATGAACAACGGGACAGGCGGTTTGCTCGAGGACCAAGTCGAACCTTCTTACGGAAATCGGGAAACAGTATGGCAGGGCCGGTGGGTCAAGGTTGAGGCCGGGCAGCTTCGATGACCGGCTGTCTTGAGACGATCCCGGCTGGGCAGGGACAAAGCCAAGGGATCTGCGCGAAGCCCCGGATCGCTCGCATCGGGTCCATCGGCTGATGAACCCTGCGGTTCCGGCCTGTCGCTCGGGCGGGCCGGATGAGAGACAACCCACCCGCGGTTCCGTGGAAATGGTGTTGCGGAGGGGCCATTTCCCAAGGCCGAAACGATCGGGGGGCCGGTCCGGGCACACGAGCATCTAGGTTAACGTTCTCTTTACATGTTTCGACACATAGTAACGTTGCTGCTTGGATTCGCGGCGATGGATGTGACAGATTGCGTAAGGACGAACTTCGATGAAGATGATCAAGACAACGGCCTTGGCCGGCTTTTGCGCCGCAATCGGTTCGACTGCCGTGGCCGCCGATCTTTCCCAAGTCTTTCTGCCTTCGTCACCTGTGATCCGGGGCAGTCGAGAGAGTTCACTCGGGTGGTATCTGCGGGGCGAAATCGGCTATGTCGATTACAAGCGTCCCGACGCGGACCTCGCCGTTCAACCGTTCACGGGCAGTTTCACCCGTGAGAGCCTGAGCCATGCCGCCGTCGTCGGTGCCGGTCTGGGCTACCGCTTCAATCCGGTCGTCCGGGCAGACGTAACGCTGGACCACACCTTCGACGCCCGCTTCAAAGGTGCCGCACCTGCGCCGGCCCTCGCCACCGCGTCCATCACCGATAAAGGTTCGTTCCAAACCTCGACGCTCATGGTGAACGGCTACCTGGATCTCAAGCCCGTCATGGGCTTTACGCCCTATATCGGCGCGGGCATAGGGATGGCCCACAACGTTCTCTCCGATCACACGCTGACGATCTATGACACGGCCACGGGGATCGAAACCGTGGAGCGTTTGGCCGGAGGCGACAGCTTCAATCTCGCCTGGGCGCTCATGGCCGGCGTAGGGTACCGGCTGTCATCGAGCTTCACTCTCGATCTCGGCTATCGCTACGTCAGCCTAGGCGACGTGAAGACGCGCTCTTACGGCAGCGGCGCCGGGGTCGAGGTGGACTCTATCGGCGCACACGAGGTGCGGCTGGGTGTCCGTTACAGCTTCAGGTGAGCGCGCCACAGATCGGGAGCTCCTGCGAGCCGCCTACGGATCGCCCGGACTGCTCAGAGGGGGCGATCCGGGTCCAAATTCAAGCCTGACCCAAGTCCGACCCGAGTCCGACCCAAGTCTAACCCTCTGTGCGACAGCACCTTTCCTTGACTCCAAGCCATCTTTCCTCTATCGGCTGAGCGCAAATCTGTAGAGCGAGCCCCTTTGAGCCGCCGACCAGCCCGAGAGGCTGGAGGTCAACGTCCGACAGCGCGATGCGCCCTCGGGCGCGTTTCTCTTTGGGTCTGGCGGGTTGGATGGACAAGGCGATGGCCAACACGACATTGCGCATCGAGGACGCGGTCAACGAGACCTGCCCGTGGTCGGGAAAGCCGATCGCGGCGGATTCGCTCACCCTCTATCGGGGCGAGGTGGTCGGCTTCTGCAATCCCGGCTGCCGCGACAAGTTCGAAGCGGCAATCAATCACTTTGAAAAGGCCCTTGAGCAACGCGATGTACCTCTCATCGCAAAAGGAATTGATTGATCATGTTTGAAGGCCTTTCCGACAAGCTCTCCAATATCCTCAATTCCCTCACGCGCCGCGGCGCGCTGACTGAGGAGGATGTGAACGCCGCGCTGCGCGAGGTCCGCCGCGCGCTCCTCGAAGCCGACGTGGCGCTGGAAGTCGTCCGCTCCTTCACGGACAAGGTTCGTGCCCGCGCCGTCGGCGCCGAAGTCATCAAGTCGGTCTCCCCCGGTCAGCAGGTGGTGAAGATCGTTCATGATCAACTCGTGGAGATGTTGGGCGCCGACGCGGAGGTGATCAGCCTTAACGCCGTTCCGCCCGTCGGCATCCTCATGGTCGGCCTCCAGGGTTCCGGCAAGACGACGACCACCGCCAAGATCGCCCGGCGGTTGAAGGATCGCGAGAACCGCCGCGTGCTCATGGCCTCGCTCGATACGCGCCGCCCGGCGGCGATGGAGCAGCTGGCCGTGCTCGGAAAGCAGGTGGGCGTCGACACGCTTCCCATCGTGGCCGGCCAGTCGGCGGTGCAGATCGCCCGACGCGCCATGGAGGCCGCGCGCCTCGGCGGCTACGACGTGGTGATGCTCGACACCGCGGGCCGCGTCACCGTGGACGAGTCGCTCATGATGGAAGCCGCCGAAGTGCGCGCCGCCGCCAGTCCGCATGAGGTTCTGCTCGTGGCCGACGCGCTCACCGGCCAGGATGCGGTCAACACCGCCCGCGCCTTCGACCAGCGTCTCGGCGTCACCGGCATCGTGCTGACGAGAATGGACGGCGACGCCCGCGGTGGTGCCGCGCTGTCGATGCGCGCCGTGACGGGCAAGCCGATCAAGCTCATCGGAACGGGCGAAAAGGTCGATGCCCTGGAGGAGTTCCATCCCTCCCGCGTCGCCAACCGCATCCTCGGCATGGGCGACATCGTCTCCCTCGTGGAGAAGGCCGCCGAGAACTTCGATGCCGAAAAGGCCCAGCGCATGGCCGAGAAGATGCGCAAGGGCAAGTTCGACCTCGAAGACCTGCGCGATCAGCTCGCCCAGATGGAGAAGATCGGCGGAATCGGCGGCATGCTCGGCATGTTGCCCGGTATCGCCAAGATGAAGTCGCAGCTCGAGAACGCCAATCTCGACGACAAGGTCATCAAGCGTCAGCGCGCCATCATCGATTCCATGACGCCCGCCGAGCGTCGCAATCCGGACATCCTGAAAGCCTCGCGCAAGAAGCGCATCGCGGCAGGCTCCGGCGTGAAGGTCGAGGACATCAACAAGCTGCTCAAGATGCATCGGCAGATGGCCGATGTCATGAAGATGATGGGCGGCGGCAAGGCCAAGGGCATGGCGGGTGCGCTTGGAAAAATGTTCGGGCTGGGCGGTGGCGGCATGCCGCAGCCGTCCCCTGAGCAGATCGAGGCGTTGCAGAAGCAGATGGGCGGCAAGCTCCCCGATTTTCCTGGCGGCGCAGGCGGCCCTCTTCCGCCCATGCCGAAGGGCGTCCCGGGGCTGCCGGGTCTCGGCGGCGGCCCGAAGATGCCTGGCCTCGGCGGATTCCCGTTCGGGAAGAAGAAATAGGTTTCGCCGTTCCGGGCGATCCGGAGCGGCACAAGGTTGATCACAGGACACTAGAAGGAGTTACCCATGTCCCTGAAGATCCGTCTCACCCGTGGTGGTGCGAAGAAGCGTCCCTACTACCGCATCGTCGTGGCCGACTCGCGCTCCCCGCGCGATGGCCGCTTCATCGAGAAGGTCGGCACCTACGACCCGATGAAGCCGAAGGACGATGCCGGCCGCGTCGTTCTCGAAGTCGAGAAGATTCAGGCATGGCTCGCCAAGGGCGCCCAGCCGACCGACCGCGTTCTGCGCTTCCTCGATGCCGCCGGCCTCCTGAAGCGTCCGGCCCGCAGCAACCCGCAGAAGGCCGTTCCGGGCAAGAAGGCCCAGGAGCGCGCCGAGGCCAAGGCCGCTGCGGCTGCCGCCGGCGAAGGCGAGGCTGCGTAAGCACCATGACGAAGAAGGAGCGCTTCCACCAGCGCTCCGCCTCACCCCTCCCCCGCGCGGGGAGGGGCAGGGGTGGGGGTGCCAGCGCAGACTCATCGAAGGGTGCGCTGACACCCCCACCTACATCTCTTTCCCGCAAGGGGGAGGAGGCCCGAATCGCACCTGTCGGAGACGGTCTCGTCCTCGTGGGCGAATTCGGCCGGGCCCATGGGCTCAAGGGCGAGGTGCGGCTGAAATCCCATACCGGCGATCCTCAGGCGGTTGCCGGTTACAGGCCGCTCATCGCAACGAACGGCAAAACCTACTCCCTCACGAATGTTCGTCCCGCGCCCGGCGGCGCGCCCGATCTTCTGATCGCGGTCGTCGAGGGCATCACCACGCGTGAAGCCGCGGAAGCCCTGAACCGCGTACAGCTCCATGTGGAGCGCGACAGGCTTCCGCCGCCTGAGGACGAGGACGAGTTCCTGCTCGCAGATCTCATCGGACTCAAAGTTCAGAACGGGGCGGGTGAGACCATCGGCACCATCGTCGCCGTGCCGAATTACGGCGGCGGGGATCTGCTCGAAATCGCTCCCCCGCAGAAGGGACCGACCGCGCTCCTGCCCTTCACGAAGGCCTTCGTGCCGGTGGTGGACATTGCCGGGAACCGCGTGATCGCCGCGCTTCCCGACGACTTCTTTGAAATCGGCAAGCCCGAGCCCGG
>JAPSLB010000049.1 GCA_031181145.1 Microvirga sp. | reverse complement strand
AAAGCCCGAGCAACCCCCTCCGAGCAACACCCGCCAGCGCCTCCCCGCATCAAAACCCAACACTCAAAACCCAAAGAAAACTCGCAAGCCGCCCCCTCCCCGCACCAGCCAAGGCCAGGCGGCGAGATGGCGGGCATGCCTCATGCGCGTTCCGGCACAGAAGGCATGCCCGGCCGCATCACGCCGCTACATCCAACGAGATGCCGCGCGCCTCAGCAAAGGCGATGAGAGCCGATTCCCCGTCGACACGATGGCGCTGGTCGATGACCCAGCCGTCTCCGTCCTGCACCACGATATAGCCCCGCGCCTGCAGGCGGGAGACAATCGCCTGAATGCCGTTCCTCTCGGTCCTCGTGACACCACGCTCCGCAATGAAACGGTCAATGGCAGCCTGAGCCGCCAAGGCGAGGTCCACGGCATCGGCGCGGCTCGTCGCCTTGGCCTTCGCCTTGGCCTGAGCCGCAACGCGCGCCGGGTCCCGACGCACGGATTTCCAGCCTCCGCGGCCGGACACCTGAACGGGGTCCGGATTCGGGATTGGCTCCGGGCGTGGCGTCACCGGGGTCTCGACGACAACGATCTTCGGAGCCGCAGGGGGGGCAGGCGGCTGCGGCTGGCGAGGTGCCGCGGCTTGAGACACACCCTGGGCCGGAGGAGCAACAGGCATCCTCGCGACGGGGCGGGCGGCTGGGCGCTTCTGTTCCTTCGATGCCGGTTTTTCCTCGCGATCCGCGAGGGTGGCATCCTGCGCTCGCCGCGGGGGTGCAGGCACATGGGCGATTTGCGCCTGGGCCTTCATCCGCTCGGCTTTCGTCTTTTCGGCCTGAGCCTCGCCGATCGACCTTCCGAGATCAGCAAGGCGTTGGTCGATGCGGCGCTTCTCCGCAATGGCGTCCGTCGCGGCCCGAACCATGCCGGCCTCCGTTTCGGAAATGGAACTCTTCAGGCGTTCCGCCAACCTGGCTTCGAGGCGCTTGACTGCGCGCTCGAGGGCTGCGCGAGGATCGGCCGTCGCGGGAGGCGCCGTCAGCGCAGGAACGACCCTGCGCACGGGATCCGTCGCCCGCAGCTGCGGTGTCACGGCTGGAGCGGAAGGCGATCTCTGCGATGCAGGTAGCGTGCGGGGTACAGGCTTCTGGACGGAAACCTTCGCAACCCGGGCCGGAGCCGATTCAGACGCCGTGACTTTAGCAAGCTTCGAGAGATCCCTGACACCGATCAAGTCAAGGTCCTGCATCTTCCAGCGGATCTGGGTGACGGTTCTCCCGAGTTCTTCCGCGATCCGCTTATCCGTCATCGGCGGATCGGCCAGCACCAATTCGCGCAGACGCGCTACGCTTGCCTCGTCCCATGGTTGATGGGGCTGGACGAGGGTGCCGATCAGCCGCGCCCGCGCATAAGTTGCAGGGACCGGCCGCCCGAGTTTTGCGGCGGTCACAGGCACCGGAACTTTTGCAGCCCGGTCACGGCGCAGAATGTCGAGTTCTTCTTCCGTCCATACCCTGTTCACTTCAGGGCTCTCCTTCTCTCATTGAGGCTGAGATCCGGCGATCCTGCATCATGACCGAATGAAGATGCGGAATGAAAGGAGGTCGCCGGGTCTTGCCGGCGACGGTAGTCGTTCAAGCCGGCTGCGGGGGGGAAGGCACCAAAACGAGGGTGCCGGTTGGCGCGGAACTCATCGCCAGGGGCGAGAGTGTCGATCCGAAGCGAGATCGCTGCCTTTGTCCATGCTCCGGCAGAATGAGGCTCCTGGCCGGACAGATGCTTCGCCAGGCTGGCCGATGCGGTCTGATGGGAGTGATTTGCCGATGCATGGGAATGTTCGGATGGGAACGAGCCCGCTGTGTAGTCGGCTTTCTTCGGAGACTCAACAACAACTCTGCCCTTTCAACTGCGGCGATCTGCGTCGGCGGACTTCGTGCACCCCGCTTCCGCTGTGCATAATCAGACAAGGCTCGTCAGGTTGATTGGTGGGTCGCGGCAAGATGTGCCTCGGCTTTGATACGCCGCTCTGACTGGCACGAAATAAGACTGATGCTGCGGTGGCGACCGCTAATGAACATCGAATCGGCAAGCCGGTCGTAATCTTCGCGAGAGCACCGGACATGGATCGAAGGGCAGCATTGGAGGCCCGGAGGCCCCTGTCAGAGAAAACCCATCTTCACTCTTTTGCGCTGTGCGCTAGGGCGAGCGGGCGACGGGTGCATTCCCTCCCGTACATACATTGTATCGCTCACGGATGAGGATCTGCGCCTTCCGTCGCGGAGATTACAGGACAGGGAACTCCCCTGCCCGGTCAGCCTTCATCAGAGCCCCGGCCTTGTAGAAAACGGACTTGATGTGCCTCTTGACGGCAGCTTCGCTCACCGAAAACTGGAAGGCGATGTCAGCTATCTCTCGACCGCTCATGAGACAGCGAAGAACTTCTGTCTCCACCTGCGATAGGGCCGGATCACGACGCTCCTGTTGCTGCTTCCGGCCGGTGTCGAGCCTCTGTCGCAGGCAGAGCTGAAGGTCTCTTGCGGTCATCCTTTTTCCCTCTGCAACGATACTTCTCTCACATTAGCGGATTGTCGCGTGGTTTACTTTGCCTGTTGTTGCAATTTGTGTGCCGTTTGTCTCAGACAGTGCACTCAAAAGGGGTAGCCCCTCCCCGCCACGGAGGGGCGAGAAGCACCAGAAGGACGGACGCTGTCTGAAAGTGGCGCGGAATTCAGTCGCCGGCATCTTCCGTCGCTGACAGGGTACGCGGATCGAGCGGTACCGAAACGGGCGTGGTTCGGGGCAAAGGCTGATAGGAGCCCTGCTGCTCTGCCGGCGGAGACGGTCGAACGCGCATGCGCCAAAGGCCGAAAAGAAGAGTCATTCCGCTGAGCCCGCCGGTGAATGCGAACAGTCCCGTCGGCCCTGTACCTGTCATGACGACCGACGAGAACAGCGGCCCGAGCGTGGCCCCTGCCGAGTAGGCGAGGATAAGACCTCCGCTGGCCGACACCCTTTCCTCGGGACGGACATGATCGTTGGTATGTGCCACGCACAACGGATACAGCGCGAAGGAGAACCCGCCGAAGACAAAGGCGGCGAGATAAACGACTCCGTTCCCGAATTGCAAGGCGGTGATCGTTCCGGCGCTGACGAGGGCAATAGCCGCGAGGGTGCAAACGATCACCATGCGGCGATCGAAAACGTCCGAAAGCCGACCGATTGGGAGCTGAAGCACGACACCGCCGAAGATCACCGCACTCATGAAAAGAGCCGTCTGCGAGAGATCGAGGCCTATCTGGCCCGTGAAGACTGGAGCCAGGCTGTAGAAGGAACCGAGGACGAGCCCGCTGGAGATCGTTCCGACGATACCCAGCGGGGACACTTGATAGAGACGCCGGAAGCTCAATCCCTCCACATGCGGCAGAATGGGCGGCGATACACGCGCCAGAGCCACCGGAATGACAGCAACCGAGACAAGAATCGATATCAGCATGAACAACAGGAGCCCGGAGGCGTCATGAAGGTTCAGCATGAATTGGCCAACCGCCTGCCCTGAATAGAGGAAGACCATGTAGAGAGCCAGGACCTTCCCCCGGGTCTGGGCTGTTGCGCTGTCGTTGAGCCAGCTCTCGACGCAGATGAAAAGGCCGGCCATGCAGAAGCCCTCGACGAAGCGCAGCGCGCCCCATGGCAGCGGAGCAAGATGGAGGGCATAGATCAAAGCCGTTGCCGACAGCGCCGAAGCAAAAGCGGTGAATGCGCGGATGTGACCGTATCTGTTTACGACCCGGTAAGCGAACAGCGAGCCGAGCATCAATCCCGCGAAATACGCGGACATGACGATTCCGATGAGCGCAGGCGAATGCCCCGCCGCTCCCAAGCGGACACTGATGATCGTGGTCAAGGGACCATTGCCGACCATCAGGAGAAACACCGCGACGAGCAGAACGAAAACTCGGCGCAAGATGGTGAGAAGCTCGATCATTGGAACTCCGCGACGCGACGAAGCGGGAGTGTGCGGCACCGTCGAAGGAGCCCTCCCGCTTCGTTGCTCGATGGGCTGCCCGGCAACGTCGGCACGCCCTATCGGTTTCATCGTTCCATGGCTACATGAAATCGCGCGGAACCGCCTGTTCGTAGGTCTTCTCGAAGACTTGCTCCCCACCTTCGAAAGCGACCAGATGGCCGCTGACCAGCCATTCCCCGGCGGTGCAGCGCATCTTCGTCGTCGCCACCGTGCGAATAGCCCATCCGGGCCGCTCCATCTCGCAGGTCCAGACGGAGGCCCCGGTCATGGACAAGGGATCACGGGGGCAAATCGACCAGAGCTCGTCGCGCACCTGCCGTGTCGCCAAGCCCGTTTCAGGGTGCTCGCTCAGGCCGGTGTCTTCGAAGATTCGATACTCGGTTCGGTCTTCCGTGAGATTGCGTGTGACCGTCCGCTCCGTGCGACCCGGCTCGTGCGTGACGTATTTCGGCAACGGATTCGGATCGTCGGGCTGTTCTATGGAAACGGCCTCATGCACGCCGAGCTTTGGCAGGAAGAGGCCGAGGCTCGCCAGATCGACCGTGACGCCGGCATCGAAAGGCGGCGGAAGGATCATCGGCCAATAGGCTGTCGAGAGCGACAGGCGAAGCCGATGGCCCTTGTTGATGCGATAGCCGCAGGCATCCAGCACGATGCGGATTTGGGTGGGCTGGCCCTGCTGCATCGGCTTCGGTCGAGCGTTGCCCTCCCGGTGAGCGAGGTTGAGAACACCGAAGCAGATGCGGGTCGACGAACCGTCCGGATGAACGTCCACCAGCCGCGCACAGAGATTGGCCCATTCTTCATTGCAGGACACCATTGCGACAAGGACCGGCCGACCGAGCAGATCGAGCGCCTCCTCAAGGGGAGCGGTTTCGATCACGAACGAACCGGCGTCGTCCATGCGCTGGTCGCCGGGGAGCTCCGCATCAGGCTTGAGGGTGAAGAACTCGCCGGACGCCGTCCCGGTGTCGAGGGGCGACTTGATGAAAACCGGCCTGGACTCCGCCTGCGTCCCTGCGGCGCCTTCCCGCAGCACCCCGGCGGCGTCCACGGAGAGAGGCAGGGCTTCCGGTTCCTGCCAGCGCTCTTTGGCGATCCAGAAGCCCGGATCCTCGTAGCGTGGCAGCAGGGGCTTTGGCCCGTCCAGGATGTAGGCGCGAACCTGCGGGAGCTTGTCGACCCCGTTGGGCTCCTCCCGCAGCCATCGGTTCCACCAGGCTATGGCCTCGCCGATGAAGTCGTGCCGTGGCTTGGGCCAGGCAAAGTGCGGGTACTTGTGAACCCAAGGTCCGATCAGCGCCTTGGCATTCTCCGGCATGCCCTCGACAGCGGCGAGCGGCGTGTTGCGGTAGCCATCGGCCCAGCCCGCGATGACGAGCGCCGGCACCTGGACGGCGGAGAAGTCCTCGCAGATCGAGCCGTGCTGCCAGAACTCGTCCCGGCGCTGATGCGATAGCCATTCGGCCATCAGGAACGGCTCGTTCTCCAAGCGGTCGAGCCACATTTCCCGCCAGCGGTCGCCCACGAGGGCGGGATCCGGCGGCCGGGACAGATAGCCGAACATCGTGCCCGCCCAGGACAGTTGCGCACTGAGCTGACAGCCGTTCTTGTAGTGGATGTCGTCGTTGTAGCGATCGACCGTGGAAGCGATCGAGATCACTGCCTTGAGAGCCGGAGGCCGGAGGGCTGCGACTTGAAGTGCGTTGAAGCCGCCCCAGGAGATGCCCATCATGCCGACCGAACCGTTCGACCAGGGCTGTGCGGCGATCCAGGCGATCACTTCGCAGGCATCGGAAAGCTCCCGCGGCGTGTACTCGCCGTCGCTCACGTCATCGGATTCGCCGGAGCCGCGGATATCCACCCGTATGCCGGCAATGCCGGCTTCGGCGAACGAGGGATAAGTGGACTCGTCGCGTGGCGCCGTTCCATCGCGCTTGCGGTACGGGAGATACTCGAGCACGGCTGGAACTGGAATGGCCTGGGCCCCCTCGGGCATCCAGATCCGGGCGGCGAGACGCGTGCCGTCCGCGAGCGTGATCCATTCGTTCTCGATAACGGTGAATGTACGTTTTGCCATGGAATCAATCTTATCGTTGTCATGAACGGCGCTTCAACCGGGCAGCCGCCCAGATGGACTTTCAATCCGCGAAGCCG
This sequence comes from Microvirga sp., assembly GCA_031181145.1. Taxonomy (GTDB): domain Bacteria; phylum Pseudomonadota; class Alphaproteobacteria; order Rhizobiales; family Beijerinckiaceae; genus Microvirga. Next base: position 26,191 of record JAPSLB010000049.1, on the reverse strand, counting down.
CTCCTGCAAGTGCAGCCGACGCGGGAACAGCGGCTAGTGCCCGACGCTTTCCATCCGGCGTGTTTCCAGCACGCGCTCGAGCCAGCCGACCTCCATCTCCGGCACGGATTTGAGGAGCAGGTCGGTATAGTCGTCGAAGGGCGGCGAAAGGACCTTTGACCTGGGGCCCGAGCGCACGACGCGCCCCTGATGCATGACGGCAACCGAGTCGGCAATTGCGCGCACGATGTCGATATCGTGGGTGATGAAGACGTAGGAGACGGCGGTCTCCTCCTGAAGTCTCACGAGCAAGTCGAGGATGCCTTGCGCCACCAGCGGATCGAGTGCCGATGTCGGCTCGTCGCAGAGAATGAGTTCGGGCTTGGCGGCAAGAGCCCGCGCAATCGCCACGCGCTGCTTCTGGCCGCCTGAAAGCTCCGCCGGATATCGATCCATGAAGCCGCCTCCCATCTCGATCTGGTCGAGCAACTCCCTGATGCGAGCGTCCTTCGCCGCGCCGCGAAGGCCAAAATAGAACGTGAGCGGACGGCCGATGATCTCTCGCACGGTCTGACGCGGGTTCATGGCCGTATCGGCCATTTGATGGATGAGCTGGATGCGCCGGAGTTCGTCCTTGGAGCGGTTCCTGAGCGCTGGGGTCAGAGGCTGACCGGCAAACGTGATATGGCCCTCGCTCGGCGGCAGGAGGCCGGTGATGACGCGGGCCAGCGTCGATTTTCCCGAGCCGGATTCTCCGACGATGGCCAGGGTCTGGCCTTCGGGCACATGCAGGGAAATGTCATGCAGCACGTTGAGACCGTTCGGATAACGGGCGCTGACATTCTCCACCTTCAGCAGGCTGCCGGATTGTTCGGCGGCCTGCTCGCGGTTTCTCTTGCGCACGTTGACCAGGGCCCGGGTGTACTCCGCCCGCGGCGCCTCGATGATCTGCCTCACGGAGCCGTACTCGACGGTCCTGCCCTGCCGCAGAACCATGATGTCGTCCGACACCTGCGCGACCACGGCGAGGTCGTGGGTGATGTACAGAGCCGCCGTCTTCGTCTGTTCGATCGCGTGCTTGATCGCGGCAAGAACGTCGATCTGCGTCGTAACATCGAGAGCCGTCGTGGGCTCGTCGAATACGATCAGCTCCGGATTGGGGCAGAGCGCCATGGCGGTCATTGCACGCTGGAGTTGTCCGCCTGACACTTGGTGCGGGAAGCGTCGCCCGAAGGTTTCGGGATCCGGAAGCCCAAGGACACGGAACAGGTAGATCGCCCGCTCCTCCGCTTCCGCCCTGCTCATGATGCCGTGCTGCAGCGTTGCCTCGATCACCTGCTCACCGAGACGCAGGGCCGGATTGAAGGCGGCCGCCGCCGATTGGGCCACATAGCAGACCTTCGAGCCCCGGATCTCACGGACGCCGTTGCGTCCCAGCTTGAGGATATCCGCCCCATTGAGGAGGACCTCCCCTCCCGTGATGCGCACGCCGCCGCGGCCATAGGCCAAGGCAGCAAGCCCAATGGTCGATTTGCCCGCCCCGGACTCGCCGATCAGGCCCAGGACCCTCCCCTTCTCGAGATCGAACGAGACGCCTTCCACAAGGGTCACGTCCCTCGGCGCTTCGCCAGGAGGATAGGCGGTTGCCTCGATCCTCAGATTCCGAACGGATAGCAGCTCAGGCATCGTCCCGGCCCCCCTTGATCGAAGATGTCCGTTTCATCAGCCAGTCCACGACGAGATTGATGCAGATGGCCAGAAGCGCGATCGCCGCGCCAGGAATGAGCGAAGCGGAAACCCCGAAGATGATACCCTCCTTGTTGTCCTTCACCATGCCGCCCCAATCCGCGGTCGGCGGCTGGATGCCGAGACCGAGGAATGAAAGCGTCGACAGGAAGAGAATGGCGAAGGCGAAGCGAAGGCCGAACTCCGCCAGCAGCGTCGAAAGCGTATTGGGCAGGATCTCCCGAAAGACGATCCAGAGCTTGCCCTCCCCCCGCAATCGTGCGGCCTCGACGAAGTCCATCACCGCTACGTCGAGCGCCACCGCGCGGCCGATCCGAAATACGCGCGTCGAATCGAGGACCGCCATGACGAGGATGAGGATCCAGGTTTCCTGCGGCAGCACCGCGAGCACGACCAGGGCGAAGATCAGCGTCGGAACGGCCATCATCAGGTCGTTGAGACGGGATAGGGCCTGGTCCACGCCTCCCCCTCTGACCACAGCCATGAAGCTGAGGAACATACCGATCGCAAAGGAGAGGACGGTTGCCGTGAGAGACACCAGAATGGTCGTTCGGGCGCCATAGATCATGCGGGAAAGCAGATCCCGCCCGAGATTGTCGGTCCCGAGCCAATAATCGCCACCCATCGGAAGCCAAATGTCGCCGACGATCTCGCCCTCTCCATAGGGCGCAATCCAGGGCGCGAACACGGCGCAAATCAGCGCGAGCGCAACGCCTGCCATGCCGATCCAGGCGCTGAGAGGAGCTTGTCTCAGGTTCATCGCGGATGTCTCAGGCGTGGATTGGCTATGATTGCGAGAATGTCGGCAGTCATGTTGAGAAAGATGTAGATGGCGGCAAAAATGAATCCGCAGGCCTGCACCACCGGCATGTCGCGCACGGAAACGGCATCGACCATGTACTGTCCCATGCCCGGATAGACGAAGACGACCTCGACGACCACCACTCCCACGATGAGATAGGCGAGGTTCAGCGCAACGACATTGATGACCGGAGCCAGCGCGTTGGGTGCAGCGTGCTTGGCGATGATCCGCAGACCTCCGAGCCCCTTGAGCTCCGCCGTTTCAATATAGGGCGACGACATGACGTTGATGATCGCCGCCCTGGTCATGCGCATCATGTGAGCGAGCACCACAAGGACCAGGGTGGCGGTCGGCAACGCGATCGCGGAGAGCCGATCGAGAAAGCTCATTCCTTCGTAGACGGTCGCCGGAAAAACGGCGATTCCGGTTTGGACGGAAAACCACATGATCAGCAGGTAACCGACGAAGAATTCCGGCAGAGAGATCGCAGCCAGCGACGCGACGTTGATGATGCGGTCCGGCAGACGGTTGCGGAAAAGCACCGCCACCATGCCGAGACCGACGGCGAGAGGCACGGAAATGATCGCCGCGAAAAAGGCAAGAAACAGCGAGTTGCCCAACCTCTGAGCAATCTGTTCGGTCACGGAGTTCCGGTTTGCCCAGGACATCCCGAAATCGCCGGTCAACACGCCTCCGAGCCATTGGAAATAGCGGGTGGTGATCGGCCTATCGATCCCCAACTCCGCCCGGATATTGGCGATCGCCTGAGGCGTGGCGGACTGGCCCAGATACGTCGTAGCGAAATCGCCCGGAAGTGCCTCCACGCCGCCGAAAATGACGATCGAGACGGCAAAGAGCAGAACGATACTCAGCAGCAGCCGCTGGACGATCGTCCATAGCAGTGGAAATCTTTGCGTCAGCTTCCGGCCCGGCCGGAAGCTGACTTTGGGTGCATGGATCATGAAAGCATTACATGGTTGTTGCCGTCGGGATCGTGGCGGCGACACGATCCCGACACGTCGGCAGAGCGTAGAAGGATCAGGCGTCCAGCCAGACGCGGCTCGCGACATAGCCGTTTGACAGATCGTTGCCGATGTCGTGCACGAAGCCCTTCAGGGACTTGGATGTGGCATTCAGGAAGTCGTTGAAGACCGGCAGGATCAAGCCGCCTTCGTCACGCACCATGACCGCCATCTGTCTGTAGATTTCCTTCCGCTTGGTCTCGTCGAGTTCGGAGCGGGCCTGCAGCATCAGCTTGTCGAAGTCGGGCCGTTTGAACCGGGTATCGTTCCATTCGGCATTGGACGCATAGGATGTGGAATAACGCAGATCCTGTGTCGGTCGGGCGCCCCAATAGGAGGCGCAGAAGGGCTGCACGTTCCAAACGTTCGACCAGTACCCGTCGTCAGGCTCTCTTTTCACATCGATCTGGATGCCGGCCTTCTTCGCGTTCTGCTGAAACAGGACGGCCGCATCCACAGCGCCGGGGAAGGCCGATTCGGCCGTGCGCAGGACAACCGGTCCGCTGTGGCCGGATTTCTTGAAGTGGAAGGCAGCCTTGTCAGGGTCGTAGGTGCGCTGCTCAATCCCCTCCGGGGCGAGGGCGTAGTTCTCGTTCACGGGATAATCGTTGCCGATCGTGCCGTATCCGCCCACGACCTGCTTCAGCATGGCCTCGCGGTCGATGGCATATTTCAACGCCAGCCGCAGATCGTTGTTGTCGAAGGGTGCAGTGTCACAATGCATCAGGAAGCTGTAGAAGCCCTTGCCCGGGGTATTGAGCACTTCGACCTTCGGCGCGCGCTTCATCAGTCCCACGGTTTTCGCATCGATGGAGTTGATGAGGTGGACCTGGCCCGAGGACAGAGCAGCGACCCGCGCCGTCGCATCGTTCATCACGATGATCTCGACGCTGTCGGCATACCCACGATCGGAGCGCCAGTCGTCCTTGTTCCTTTCGAAGGTGAGGCGCACGCCGGGCTGGAAGTTCGTCAGCTTGTATGGGCCGGTGCCTATGGGAGCGGAGGGATCGTCGAGGCCGCCATTCGGCTGGATGAGAAGGTGGTAATCGCTGAGGATCAGCGGCAGGTCCGCATTCGCCTCCTTCAGCGTGATGAGGAGATCGCCACCCTTGCTTTCAATGCCCGTGATCGAGCTCAGGAGACCGAGAGCGCCGGACTTGGACGCCTCGTCCGAGTGGCGCTTCAGGGTTGCGACGACGTCCTCAACCTTCATCGCGTCGCCGTTGTGAAACTTCACGTCCTTGCGGATCTTGAACGTCCAGACCAAGGCATCGGCGGACGGCTCCCATGATTCCGCCAGGCTCGGCACCGGCGCGCCCGTGGTCGGATGCGTCTCGACCAGCGTGTCCCCCCATGTGCGTCCGGCCACGAACATCACCGAGCTTGTATAGGTTGCCGGATCGAGAGAGTCGGTGGAAGCTCCTCCCTTGAGACCAAGCCTCAGATGACCGCCTTTCTTGGGCTCCTGCGCGTTGGCGGATGAAGCAAACAATGCACTGGCTGCAGAAAACGTCGCGCCGGCAGCCATGGCGCGACCGAGGAAATCCCGCCGGCTCATCGCGCCGATCATCATCCGTCTCTGCAGAAAGTTGATTTCGTCCGTCATCCTAGGTTTCCTCTTGCTGGTTGTTATCGCTGCATTCGAGCACTCCTCCCGGCCCTCATCAGAAACCCGGAGGATCATTTTCTTTTTGCGCTCGGGCGGCTTCTCCGCGACTGCCGCTGCTCGTTCGCGAACGGCCGTCTCAATCTCCCCCGGCGCAGCGGACATGGACAGGCGTCGCATCATCGGGCCGCCAAGCAGCGCACGCTCGATGACCACGGGTCGAGAACCCTGGACTGGACACCCGATAGGAGGAAAAGCGCTCCCTTTCAGTACCCATGAATGAGCCTACTGAAAGTCCTCCGAAATCGACTTACTGTCTCCCATAGCTTAAAATATATCTTGCTCCCTATTGTTATAATCCCGTGTTCATCACGATCAATAAAGCAGCATCACTACCGCCAATACATTGATGTGATATCACTCACATTTCACAGGAAATCTGAGCATCGGCACAACATTGGCTTCGATTGTCTATACCGGCAGGATGGAAATTCCAACCCCTTCACCGCAAACCGGCTGCATTTCCTATGATTTGGTTCTGTTCATCACGCGACTTCTGATCATTTTCCTATCGCGTTCGTGCCCGGCGCGGAGTGTCCCGTACCGTTGTTCGCGCAGCGAGGACGCAGGCGCGCCGCCGTCTCCAGGAACGCCGTCGCTTGCATCCGCTCGGCGTATGAAGTAGCGGGCGAGATCCATATCGGGATTGCGTTTTGTCCTGCGACTTGGCCTATCATCCGGTCAGGAAGCGAGCGTCACAAGGCGAAAGGCCTGCATGCATGAGCCCAGAGGCGATCCAGGTGACCTGCATCGGCGGTGCGACCGTTGACCGGAAGTATCGCACCCGCGAACCCATCCGACTGCGGACCTCCAACCCCGCCATATCCGAACGCTCCTTCGGCGGCGTGGCACGCAACGTGGCAGAGAATATCGCCCGTCTCGGGATGAAGTCCTCCCTCATCTCGATCCTGGGCCAGGACGAGAACGGGGATGCAATCCGGTCGGATCTCATGAGGCTGGGCATCGGCACGCAGCATCTCGCACTCTCCGGAGAACATGCCACAGCAGAGTACGTCGCTATCCTCGGCCCTGACGGCGATCTCGCTCTCGGTTTGGCGGATATGGCGATCTTCGACGGCCTCACCCCTTCCGTCCTGCACCAGGTCTGGCCAGAGACATCCCCCTCATGGGTCTTCGCCGACTGCAATCTTCCCTCGCCGACGCTGCACGAACTGCTCCATCTGACCCGCCAGAATGCGCGGATGCTCGCGATCGACGCCGTCTCGACATTGAAAGTCTTGCGCCTGCCACGGGACCTCAGCGGTGTCGGGCTCCTCTTCCTCAATCTGGACGAGGCGCAAGCCTTCCTGGGCCATTCGGGCGCCTCACCGGGTGAGATCGCGGCCGCTTTGCTCGAATGCGGCGCCGCGAGGATTGTCCTGACTCTCGGCGAAGGCGGGCTGGTTGCCATGGACCGCACGGAGTTCACGAGCGTTGCCTCCATTCCGGCGAAGGTCGTCGATGCGACCGGGGCCGGGGACGCCCTCATTGCCGGCACTCTCGCCGCCATGCTCAAGGGCTGCTCCTTGGCGGATGCCGTGCGGGTGGGTACGGTCGCTGCGGCACTGACCGTGGAGTGTCCGCACAGCGTTCGTCCGGATCTCTCGCCTGCCTTGCTGGAATCCGCGATGGTGCGGAGTGCCGACCGGAGATCTAAAGGGGAGTTCCCATGAGCCAAGCAATGATCGGCCGTTTCCTTGACGTCGCGCCCGAAGTAGGAGCCGCCCTCGAAAGCGGCGGCGCCGTCGTGGCCTTGGAATCGACCATCATCACCCATGGCATGCCATACCCGCAGAACGTCGCGACGGCCCGTGAGGTCGAAGCCGTGGTGCGGGGGAACGGCGCCGTGCCGGCGACGATTGCCATCATCGGCGGGCGGATCAAGATCGGCCTCACCGACGAGGAGCTCGATTGGCTCGGGACTGCAAAGGACGTGCTGAAACTCAGCCGCGCCGACCTCCCCTACGCCGTTGCCTCGAAGCGACATGGAGCAACGACGGTCGCCGCCACCATGATTTGCGCTCATCTGGCAAATATCCGGGTCTTCGCCACCGGCGGGATCGGCGGCGTTCATCAAGGAGTCGAGAGCACAATGGACATCTCGGCCGACCTCGACGAGCTGGCACGGACTCCCGTTGCCGTCGTCTGCGCAGGCGCCAAGGCTATCCTCGATCTGCCGCGAACCCTGGAATATCTCGAGACCCGGGGCGTGCCGGTCGTCGGATACCAGACCGACGAGTTTCCGGCCTTCTGGAGCCGGACGAGCGGACTGCCCATTCCCATCCGGCTGGACACGCCGATGGCCATCGCCGATCTCATTCACGTCAAAGGGGCGCTCGACCTCGGCGGCGGCGTTCTCGTCGCTAATCCGGTTCCGAAGGCCGACGAGATCCCGGTTCGAGAGATGAAAGACTTCATCGACGAAGCAGTCGCCGAAGCCGGCCGCCGTGGCGTTACCGGAAAAGCCGTGACGCCCTTCCTGCTGTCGTTTCTGTTCGAGAGCACGGGCGGACGCAGTCTGGCCACGAACATTGCCTTGGTTAAGAACAACGCCGCGCTGGCGGCGCGTCTGGCCGCAGCGCTGGCAAGACCTGCGTCTTAGAGCCGGTTCCAGCCGCAAGCAGTCGCCATGCAGCCCGCAACGCGAGGGGGCATCAACTGCAACGCCCCTCCACAGCCAAACTTTTGTTAGGATAGCGCCCCTATGGAACCGGGTACCTTTCCGTGCCGGAACCTACGCAGCTGAGCGGACGGCAGGCTCCTCATCCGCGGCGGCCGTCGCATTCCGCTCCAGTTGAACCGCGTAGGCTGCCTCCAAACCGCGAAAGCGCATGGGCTCCTCGGGCTCCGACAGGCCGGCTACGACCGGAACCCGCTCGGAGAAGCGGACCAGAGCGCTGCGCAGGCAGCGGACATTCCTGGTCACCGGATGAACGCCGGCGGCAGCATCCTTCACTATCTCCCTCGCAGCCGCATAGAGATCGTCGACGGCAGCCTCGACGCCTGGATCCCGGATCAGAAGGCTCATGGTGTTGATCAGGAGAACGCGCAGGTCGCGCAGGTCGGATTCCTTCCCCTGCTCCGCAATTGCTTCCGCCACAAGTTCTATCGCTGCGATCCTCTCGCGGATCGTCTCTGCAAAGCTCTTGTCAGTCATGCGCGCTACCCCCGGTGAATCGCTGGAACCCTTCCATCGGTCGCGTGAAAGGATGCGCGCGCATGGTTAATGAATACTTACGGAACCCGCGAAAGCCTGTATTTGCCGGGCTTTCTGAGGACCCGGCGACCACATTCCTGTGCGCGAAATATCCAGAGGAATAGGCAATCGGCTTCTTAAGCCTCAGCACCCCTGGCACATGCCGCGCCGGGCCTTCTGCTCCAGCTGCTCGCCCTCCCTGAGCAGTTCCTCCTCTCGGGGCGACGGACCGATGGCGGAAGGCTCGCCCGGCCGAAGATTGGTTCCGGAAATGCCGCCCGTCGTGGTGGCATCGGCCCCGTTCGCCGCGCCCCCTCCCGTGCTGCCTTCGCTGCCGGGCGGAGGCGTCGGAGTGGTGTTCGCCCTGTTCTGCACAGGCGTGCGACCGGCGTCCGTGTCAGAATCGGCCGGGGTCTGAGCGCCCTGCGCCGGACGCGGAACGGTCGAGGGATTGTCGACCGAGGGAGCGGCACCTGTCGACGGCGCGATGCTGCCGGAGGAGTTTCCAGCGCCGCTCCCACCGGAGGCACTTCCGCCGGAGCCTCCCCCGCCTGACGACGAGCTCTGCGCCCAGGCAGCGCCGCCCATGAGGCTGCTGACGACCAGAATGGCTGAAATGGCAAAGCGCATGTGCTTTCTCCCGACAAGGGCTATCGCACATCAACTCGGCGCGCACGCGGTAGGTTTCGGATCAGCGACGCCATACCACAAGGCTGACGGACCTCGCCGGGTCGATCTCCTGCCGGACCCCGGGTTTGAGGCCAGCTCCTGACAGGGCCGCCTCCGCGCTCTTGCCGGCATCACATGCCGAGAAGAGCGGAATTCCGTCCGGAACGACGATCCCCTCGGCACGCGTGAGATGGAACGCGTCATAGCCTATCTCGAGGAACAGATCGAAAACCTGCCGCCCGCCCGGCACCGCGACCCTGCCGCCATGCGGCAGAGCCATGCGGATGGCCTCCCCCCATGAGAGCATCTGCGGGTTCCACCACCAGCCGTCGACACGCCTTTCGATTCCGCGTGACGAGGAGGACAGGATCATTCGCATGCGGTTCCTGGGGTTCGGGTTCGCCTCGTGTCCCAGGCGCCCCAGCACCGTCACGTCGGACCGGTTGAGCTCGGCCTGGAAATAGGCCCAGTCCGCATCGTTGCGAAGCACGTCCGGCGTCCGGCCCGCCGCATCTGCAATCCGGTCATTGTCCGAGACGATGGCATAGCCGTGGATTTCAACGCGGGACATGGGACACCTATCGATCGGGGACGCGTACGAGCGCTGCGGTCGTCAGGATCCACAGCACCAGCGCATTCAGCATATGCCAGAGCGCATGCGTGCCGAGTGGTAGCGCAGAGCAGACCGCGCTGTCGATGGAGCGGAAGACGAGCGAGAGGGCGAAGATGAAGCCCGCCCACAGCAACCAGCGGCCCGGCTGCATCACATGCTGGATCCGGCACGCAATCCCTACGGCCACCAGCGCCATCAAGGCAGGAAGATAGCCGACCGATCCGTTCAGGCTCACGCCCGGAAAAACGTTGAACCACAGGCGTGGGAAGAAGAGGTTGAAGGCAGCGAACGCAAAGGTGGCTGCGATGGCGGCCACGATCCCCAGGCGCAGATAACGGCGCATGGCCAGCAGGAAATAGCTGTAGATGAACACCGCGATGGGAAGCACATCCGCCAGCAGCGACCATCGGTTGGCGAAGGTATGAAACAGGAAGCTGCCGATTCCCACGATCGCCGTGACGGCGATGAGCCACAGAGCGGGCCAGTCCCTCGGCTGCCGTCCTCGCCAGAGCCAGAAGGCGTGCGCGGCCGCGAGGACGAAGACCCCGTTCGAGACTGCATTGATCGGCTCTGCCCAGAAGCCGGGGCCGAGCCTCTCGCAATAACTGTCGATGGGCTGAAACCAGGATGGATTCATTGGACGCAACCGTGGGGATGGAGGTGGGGACCACCTTGCAAGCTTCCGACGAACGTCCGATGAAGATTGAAAGAGACAGACGAGACAGACGAGATGCGCATAGCCACCTGGAACGTGAACTCGATCAAGCAGCGATTGGATCACCTCGCCACCTTCGTGAAAAGCGCGGAGCCCGATGTACTGTGCCTCCAGGAACTGAAATGCGTGGACGAGGCCTTTCCGAGAGCCGAGGTCGAAGCGCTCGGCTACAACGTCGTGACTCATGGTCAGAAGACCTATAACGGCGTCGCCATCCTCTCAAAACGCCCCCTCGAGGACGTGCGGCGAGGCTTGCCGGGAGACGACAGCGACGAGCAGGCGCGCTATCTCGAGGGTGTCCTGTCCACACCTGCGGGTGTCGTGCGCGTGGCCTCCATCTACCTGCCGAACGGCAATCCTATTGGCACCCCCAAATTCGACTACAAGCTCGCCTGGATGGATCGGCTGAACGCCCATGCGCGCCGTCTTCTGGTGCTGGAGGAATCCCTCATCCTCTGCGGCGACTACAACGTCATCCCCGAGCCGAAGGACGCCGCCAATCCCGATGCCTGGACGAACGACGCCCTGTTCCAGCCGGAAAGTCGCAGGAAATTCCGTGAACTCTTGAACCTGGGATTCACCGACGCCCTGCGCGCCTGCAGCGACCAGCCGGGGCTCTACTCGTTCTGGGACTATCAGGCCGGGGCCTTCCAGCGAAACAACGGAATCCGAATCGACCATCTTCTCCTCTCGCCTCAGGCCCAGGACAGGCTGAGGAGCGCCTCGATCCGCAAGGAGGTGCGCGGCTGGGACAAGCCCTCCGACCATGTACCGGTGATGGTGGATCTGGAGATCGATTAGCGTCCGTCAGCCATCGCGCGGGGAGACCTGCCGGACACGGAAGGGCCGGCCATTGAAACGAGTCCGGACATGACCAGCCCGACCATGGAGGCCGCTTTCGCAGTCCGGGACCCTAGTGGCGGGACTGGATGTATTGTTCGAGCAGAGCAAGAGCGAGCTTGCGGTCGCTCTCACCCGCACTGGCGAAAGCCTCCGCATACAGGCTCTCGATCCACTGGTCCTTGCCGGACGCCATCGCCGCCTCGCGGGCGAGCGTCAGCCACATGAGTCCCTTGGCTCGCTGACGAGGCACGCCTTGGCCGTTCATCAGCATGTGCCCGAGCAGCGCCTGGGAGGGTGGATGCCCCTTTTCCGCCGCCAGATTGAACCAGCGTGCCGCCTGCCGTGCATCGCGGGATACGCCCGTTCCCTCCATATAGAGACGGGCGAGGTTGTACTGCGCGTTGGAGTCGCTGAAATAGGACGCCGCGTAGTTGAACATCTCCACGGCACGGGCCGGATTGGCGCTCACATAAGTGCCCTCGATGCCATCCAGGAAATAGGTGCCGAGCGCCACGAACGCACTCGATACGACCATGGCATTCGGTGAATCCGGGCTCTCGTCCGCATGCTGATCTGCGAGCTTGGAGAAGTATTCGAACGCCTTCAGGTCGTCATGCTCGACGCCGTCGCCGTCCGCATACATGCGGCCGAGCTTCCAGAGCGCCAGCGTGTGCCCCTGCCCTGCCGCATATTCAAGGGCCGCCGCGGCTCCGAGCTTGTCCCCCGCGTTGTAGTCGCGCATTCCGGTGCGCAATGCCTCGCGAACCGAGCCATACTTCACGGCCGGAACGAGCCCGGGAGTCAGTGCCTGAGTCAAAGGCTGAGGATGGGGCGCGGCGTCGAGAGCCAAGACCGAGGAAGTCCCGAGCAGCACGAAAGCGCAAGCGGTTGCCGTCATCCGACGGTTCATCAGCTTCATCGTGTTGATCAGGCGCGCGTGCATGGACTTCAACTCTTTTCCATCCGGTTCTCACGAGAGCCCCCACCAGGATGGAACTTTCGTGATCTGCCATGTGCTGCGCCACCTATGCAATGATCCTCGCAACAGGTCGTCCGACAATGTTAATCGGCTGCACCCCTGAAGCGCCTCGTCATAAAGCGTTGGTTTAGAAGCACTTTAGCTGGCTTTTACAGGTGCTCGCGCTTTATGGCGGGATCGCGGCGACGCTCGGGCCAAGAGCGGCAGGATGAGGAAGGTTTCTGGGTGTTGCTCGCACGCAACAATTTCCAACGCCCATCGACTACATTGTAACGCTCATCCGGCTTATTTCTCGCGCCCTCTTACAACGATCAGTCTAGTCTATGATTCCGCTACGTAAGGTGTGAGAGCACACAATGCCGGCAGTCTCTAAGGCCCGGGCTTTGCGGAGGAGAACCAGATCTGATCATAAACGGCGATTGCGGTTTGGTCGGGAGATCTGTCTTCGCGGAGCCAGATCGATTGCACGCCCGCAAGATCGGCCTCGGTGAAGTTGTGCTTCGATCTCTTCTCCGCCGCGCCGCTGCACGAAATGAAGCCGACCGTCATGAGCGACTTGGCACTGAAGCCACCTGACAGGCGACGTACCAGAACGGCAGGCCCCCAGCCCTTGCGCGGCTGCCACGGAAAGATCAGCCGACCGCCCGGTCTGAGAGCTTTCAGCCACTCGACGTCCGGGGCCATGACGCCGGCGTTCACATAGATCACATCCGCCTCAGGAAGCGGGCGTCCGAAGGCCGATCCGGCATGCACTGTCACATTGGAATAGCCGCTCAGGTTCTGTTCGGCCTTGGCGGCAAGGTCGGCCTCGAACTCGAAGGCCTCAACATGACCGCCGGGCTCCACCAGGCGCGCCTGGATCGCCGTGTAGTAGCCGGTGCCCGCTCCAACATGGATCACGGTCTCGCCCGGCTGGGGGCCGACCGCCTCGAGCCAGGCGGCATGAAGCGCGGGTTCACCGTTGTTGATGCCGCGCCCCTGATCGATGGCGACAAGGACATTGTCGTAAATGCCCGCAATGTCGTGGGTCTGAACGGCGATGCCGGCACTGATCGTGGTCCAGGGCGGCGGCGGAAGGAAATCCTCTCGGGGGATGGCGGCAAACGCCTGCTCTATGCGCCTGTCGCGAAGATCGGTCAGGCGCGCGATCTGCTCTGCGTACTCGGAGCGATATGTCTCAAGCGTATTCTTGGACATATCCTGAAATCCGCTCCGGCTTCACCCGGTTCCGAACAAAACACGCATTCGTGGGCTTACATCCTGAAAACGCCGAACTTCGTTTCAGGAATGGGCGCGTTGAGCGCGGCCGAGAAGGCAAGCGCCAGCACACGCCGGGTCTCGGACGGCAGGATGATGCCGTCGTCCCACAGGCGCGCGGTGGCGTGGTAGGGGCTTCCCTCCTCCTCGTATCTGTTGCGGATCGGCGCCTTGAAGGCCTCCTCCTCCTCGGCGCTCCAGGACTTGCCCTCTGCCTCGAGATTGTCGCGCCGGACCGTAGCAAGAACGCTTGCTGCCTGCTCGCCGCCCATCACCGAGATTCGGGAGTTCGGCCACGTGAACAGGAAGCGCGGAGAATAGGCGCGCCCGCACATGCCGTAATTGCCCGCGCCGAACGAGCCGCCGACGAGCAGCGTGACCTTCGGCACCTGGGCGCAGGCCACCGCCGTGACGAGCTTCGCTCCGTCCTTGGCGATGCCGCCCGCCTCGTACTGGCGCCCCACCATGAAGCCCGAGATATTCTGCAGGAAGAGCAGCGGGATGCGCCGCTGGCAGCACAGCTCGATGAAATGCGCTCCTTTCAGCGCACTCTCCGAGAACAGGATACCGTTATTGGCGATGATGCCGACGGGTATGCCCCAGATCCGGGCGAAACCCGTTACCAGCGTGGTGCCGTAGAGCCGCTTGAACTCGTCGAACTCCGAGCCGTCGACCAGACGCGCGATGACCTCGCGGATGTCGTACTGCTTCTTCAGATCGGTCGGCACGATCGCATCGAGATCCTCGACCGCATATTTCGGCTCCACCGGTTCGGCGAGATCGATGTCGATGTTCTTGCGGGTATTCAGCGTGCCGACGATGCGGCGCACGATGGCGAGCGCGTGCACGTCGTCGGTGGCGTAGTGATCCGCGACTCCGGACTGCCGGGTGTGCACGTCTGCGCCGCCAAGATCCTCCGCCGAAACCACCTCGCCGGTCGCCGCCTTCACCAGGGGCGGACCGCCGAGGAAGATCGTGCCCTGGCGGCGCACGATGACGGTCTCGTCGGACATGGCGGGCACATAGGCGCCGCCCGCAGTACAAGAGCCCATGACGCAGGCGATCTGCGGAATGCCCAGAGACGACAGTGTCGCCTGATTGTAGAAGATGCGACCGAAATGGTCGCGATCGGGAAAGACTTCCGTCTGGTGCGGCAGGTTCGCCCCACCCGAATCCACGAGATAGATGCAGGGCAGACGGTTCTCGCGCGCGATCTCCTGCGCGCGGAGATGCTTCTTCACCGTCATCGGATAATAGGTGCCGCCCTTGATCGTCGAATCGTTGCAGACGATCATGACCTCGCGGCCCTCGACCCGGCCGATGCCGGTGATGATCCCGGCGCCGTGGATCGCGTCCTCATACATGCCGTGCGCTGCAAGAGAACCGAGCTCCAGGAAGGGAGCGCCCGGATCGAGCAGGCGCATCACGCGCTCGCGCGGCAGGAGCTTGCCGCGGGCGAGATGGCGCTCGCGTGCCTTCGCAGGCCCGCCTTCGGCAACGGCCTGCCGCTTGACCTGGAGCTCAAGGGCGAGTTCCGCCCAGGCGGCGCGGTTCGCCTGCGCGGCGTCCGACGTGAGGTCGGCGGAAGTGGCAATAACGGGCACGGCGTCAGGCTCCCTGATTCTCTTGTGGTTCCGTTACGGCTGAACCGGAGGGCCCTCCGTCAGTCGCTGGGACCAGGGAGCCCGCGCAGCGCCGTTCGTGAGGCTGCTCGTCAGCCTTTGGCCCGAATGACGGTCTCTCTCCGCACCACGCCCGAGCCGCAGCGATAGGCGATGCCGCGCACGAGCGACCAGTCGTGGGAGTTCTGTTGCAGATAGAGATGCGTGCCGCCCAGGGCCACCACGGCCTCCTTCATACTGTCCAGCGCAGAGCCGAAGCCGGGAGTGGTCGACACCACAGGACTCACCTCTCCCAGGTTCTGACAAACCCGCACGTCGGCCGGCGAATCGACGACCTTTACCAAGTCCACCGGATCGGGACGGTAGCTGCAAGCCGAGACGCCCAGGAGAAGAAGGGAAGCAAGGAGGGTACGTTGCATGAAATATCCGCCAATGATCATCCGTCTGCCCTAGCTTAGAGCACGAAGCGGCCGGGAGGAGAAGCCTGACCATGGCAGGTGTGAAAAACTATCCCTCAGTGACCGGGAAGCAACGGTGCCTCGACTCTCTCGGTGGGGCCGAATATCTCCTCGAAAGCCTTGCGCATGACCGAGTCGACCTCGGGCATGGTCACGGGAATCCCGAGATCCACGAGGCTCGTGACCCCATGCCGACTGACGCCGCAGGGTATGATGCCGGAGAAATGGGACAGGTCCGGCTCCACATTGAGGCTGATCCCATGAAAGGTCGCCCAGCGCCGGACGCGGATTCCGATGGCGGCGATCTTGTCCTCGGCCGTCTCGCCCTTGTCGGGCCGGCGCACCCAGACTCCGACCCTGTCCTCCCGGCGCTCACCCCGGATGTTGAAGGCTGCGAGGGTCTGGATCAGCCATGCTTCGAGGGCCGCCACATAACGGCGCAGATCCGGCCTGCGGCGTTTCAGGTCGAGCATCACGTAGGCCACCCGCTGACCCGGACCGTGATAAGTGTACTGACCGCCTCTTCCGGTCTGATGAACCGGAAACCGGTCCGGGTCCACGAGGTCCGCCGCCTGAGCCGAGGTTCCGGCCGTATAAAGCGGGGGATGCTCCACGAGCCAGATGAGCTCGCGGGCCCGTCCATCGGCGATCGCCTGAGCCCGCGCCTCCATGAAGGCGACCGCCTCCTCATAGGGCGTCAGCCCTTCGGCGATGGCCCATTCGACGGAATCCGATCCGCTTTCGCTCAGGAATCGATCGGCCAAGCTGTCGCGCAGGTTCGACACCGTTTCACCTTCTGCTTACCACGGGGTGTTGTGGTCCCGAAGAAAGGCGGCGGTCAACTCGCCTCCCTCGAAACCTGCCCTTCATATAGGAATAGGAAGCTGCACGATGCACACCTTCCCAAACGAAATGTCGAGTTTCGCAACGGAGTGCAAAGATGGGCTTGCGGCGCCGAGATCGATCTGTTAGAGCCACCACCACCTCAGGGGAAACACTCCTGAGACGAGTTCCGCGGCCATGGCGGAATTGGTAGACGCGCTAGCTTGAGGTGCTAGTGGGGAGACCCGTGGAGGTTCGAGTCCTCTTGGCCGCACCAACTCACCGGATGCCTTCGGGCATGACAAAAAGGCCCCTTTTCCGGGGCCTTTTTTGTTGCCCGCATCCTATGGTGCACTAGGTTCTCGAATCTTCCTCTCGCGAACCTGAATCATTCTTGCAGGAACGGCGGCCAAGCGTTTCCCTAAGCAAGGCTTTCCAGGCGCGTTGCGCTCATCTGCGCACAATCCTAAAAGGCCCACTCAACATTCCGAGGACAGGCTCATGCTGGAAGTCGAAAACAACACGACTCTTCCGCCGCCCGACGGGCCGGTTCCTCAACCGCTGAGCTTCAGGGACGAGGAAGGCGAGATCAATCCGGCGTTCCTCACCGCCGCCGCGGATGCCATCGAGGCGTCCGATTCCGAGCACCTGCAGCAACTGGTGGAGGACTTCCACGAATCCGAACTCGGCGACCTGCTGGAAGCCCTGGCGCCGGAACATCGGCCCCGCCTCATCGAACTTCTCGGAGCGGCCTTCGACTTTACGGCGCTGACCGAGGTGGACGAAGCGGTCCGTGAGGAAATTCTCGAGGAGCTCGAAACCTCCACCGTTGCGCAAGGTGTCCGCGAGCTGGATTCGGATGACGCCGTTACGATTCTCGAGAGCCTCCCGGACGAAGAAAAGGCCGAGGTTCTCGGACGGCTGCCTGCCATGGAGCGCGTCGCGCTCCAGCGGTCCCTCGACTATCCGGAAGACAGCGCCGGCCGGCGCATGCAGACCGGGTTCATCGCCGTGCCGCCCTTCTGGACGGTGGGGCAGACCATCGACTTCATGCGCGAGACAGCGGACCTGCCCGAGACCTTCTACGAGATCTTCGTCATCGATCCAGCGGGGCATCTTCTCGGAGCCGTCGCACTCGATCGCCTCCTGCGCTCCAAGCGCCCAGTCACGATCCAGGAGATCATGGACGACGAGCCGGACCGGGTGGAGGCCACCGAGCATCAGGAGGAGGTCGCCCGCCTCTTCGAGCGTTTCAATCTGGTCTCCTCCGCCGTGGTGGACGCCGAAAACCGCCTCGTCGGCGTGATCCTGGTGGACGACATCGTTGACGTGCTGGAAGAAGAGGCCGATGCCGACATCAAGCAGCTCGGCGGCGTAAAGCCGGACGAGGAGCTCTCGGACACGGTTCTGTACACGCAGCGCAGCCGCTTTCCCTGGCTCTTCGCCAACATGTGCACGGCCTTCCTCGCGGCGGGCGTCATACGGGTCTTCGAGCATTCCATTCAAAGCATGGTGGCGCTGGCCATCCTCATGCCCATTGTCGCCTCGATGGGCGGCAACGCGGGCACACAGACCATGACGGTGACTGTCCGGGCTCTGGCCACCCGTGATCTCGGCCGCTCGAATGCTTGGCGGATCATCATGCGCGAAGCCGCCGTCGGCCTTATCAACGGTCTCGTCTTCGCTCTCATTCTCGGGAGCGTGGCCGCGCTTTGGTTCCAATCCCCCGAAATCGGGATGGTGATCGGCCTCGCGCTTATCACCGTGCTCACCTTCGCGGCCCTGGGCGGCATCTTCGTACCCTTGACCCTCAACCGCCTTGGGGTGGACCCCGCTGTCTCCTCCGGGCCCTTCGTGACCACGATCACCGACATCGTGGGCTTCTTCTCCTTCTTGGGAATAGCGACGCTTTGGTTCAATCTGTAATGTAATTGCGAAAACCTGATCGTAAGGAGGATGTTAACCCAGTTCGGGCATCCCTGATGCGATCAAGTTCTGCGTTCATTACAGATAGCCCGATGAAGACACGCCGCCGTTCCTCCAGCCGCTCCAAAAGCTCCGGTCTGACGACGTTCCTTCGGGTCGCCCGGTTTGGTGCCCTGACTGCCGTCGCCTTCGGCCTGGCCTCCTGCGCGATTGCCCCTTCCTCCAGCCGTTATCCGATGAAGAGCGATGCCCGCCCCCATCATGGCGTGGCCAAGGCCCACCGCCTGCCGGTCCATGGGGTGGACATTTCGAAATGGCAGGGCGAAGTGGACTGGGCGTCCTTACGTAAGGCGGGCACGAAATTCGCCTTCATCAAGGCGACCGAGGGGGGCGACCATGTGGACAGCCGCTTCCTGGAGAACTGGCACGGTGCGAAGAAGGCCGGCATTCCGCGCGGAGCCTATCACTTCGTGTACTGGTGCCGCCCGGCCCATGAGCAGGCGGCGTGGTTCAAGAAGAACGTGCCGGCCGATCCGGACGCCCTCCCCCCGGTGCTCGACGTGGAATGGAACGGCCACTCGGTGAACTGCCCGAAGAAGGTTCCGCGCGACCAGGCGCTCGCCATGATCGAGGTCATGCTGCGGGAGATGGAAGCGCATACGGGCAAGCGCCCGATCATCTACACCGATATCCCCTTCCACAAGGAGATCCTGGAAGGGGAGTTCACCGACTACCCCTTCTGGATCCGCAGCACCGCGGCCGAACCCCACGAACGCTATGCCAACCGGCGCTGGACGTTCTGGCAGTTCACCACCACCGGCCGCGTGCCGGGCGTCAAAGGCGACGTGGACCGAAACACCTTCTACGGCACCGAGAACCAGTGGCGGATGTTCGTCCAGAGCGCCTGCGACCCCCGCGACTACCGCAAGCTCGTCCCCCAGGGACGATGCCAGCCCCTGGACCCGGTCCAGACGGCCAGCATCGACGATTAAGGCGTCGTCCTCCCCGCCCCTCACGCTCCCCTTCCGCAAGGCAGGGGAGTTTTCCATTCGTGCCTCATTCGACCAATTTCCTCAGCCTCCCCGCTTGAAAAGGTCAGCACTGCTGTCCAGGATCATGGCAGAACGACAAGCGAACCACGGCGCACCCGACGCCAGTGGGCGATGGAGGACCTCAGGATGCTGCCGAACGCCGCAAAAGCCTTCAACTTCGATCTCGGCGAGACCGCCGAGGCCATCCGCGAGACCGTGCGAGACTTCGCGCAGGAGAAAATCGCGCCCCGCGCCGAGGAGATCGACCGGACGAACCAGTTCCCGCGCGATCTCTGGCCTCAGATGGGGGCGCTCGGCCTTCACGGCATCACCGTCGAGGAGGAATACGGGGGCACGGGCCTGGGCTATCTCGAGCACGTGATCGCCATGGAGGAAATCTCCCGCGCCTCCGCTTCGGTGGGCCTTTCCTACGGCGCGCATTCGAATCTCTGCGTCAACCAGATCCGCCGCAACGGCAATGACGAGCAGAAGCGCCGCTATCTGCCGAAGCTGATCTCCGGCGAGCATGTGGGGGCGCTCGCCATGTCGGAGCCCGGCTCCGGCTCGGACGTGGTCTCCATGCGCACCCGCGCCGAGAAGCGCGGCGACCGCTATGTACTCAACGGCAACAAGATGTGGATCACCAACGGCCCCATCGCCGAAACCCTCGTCGTCTATGCCAAGACCGATCCGGAGGCGGGCCCCCGCGGCATCACGGCCTTCCTCATCGAGAAGGACTTCAAGGGGTTCTCCACGCACCAGAAGCTCGACAAGCTCGGAATGCGCGGCTCGGACACCTGCGAGCTGGTGTTCGAGGATTGCGAGGTGCCGGAGGAGAACGTGCTCGGGCAGGTCGGCAAGGGCGTGAGCGTACTCATGTCGGGCCTGGACTACGAGCGCGCCGTGCTCGCGGCCGGGCCGCTCGGCATCATGCAGGCCTGCATGGACGTGGTGCTGCCCTATGTCCACGAGCGCAGGCAGTTCGGACAGCCCATCGGCGAGTTTCAGCTCGTTCAGGGCAAGGTCGCCGACATGTATGTGACCATGAACGCCGCCAAGGCCTATGTGTATGCGGTGGCCAAGGCGTGCGACCGGGGCGAGACCACCCGCGAGGATGCGGCGGGCGCGATCCTCTATGCGGCCGAGCAGGCGACCCAATGCGCCCTCGACGCCATCCAGCTCCTGGGCGGCAACGGCTATATCAACGATTACCCGACGGGCCGCTTGCTCCGCGACGCGAAGCTCTATGAGATCGGCGCAGGCACCAGCGAGATCCGCCGCATGCTGATCGGTCGCGAGCTGTTCGTGAAGACGGCCTAAATCGATCAGATCGTCCAGACATCCCGCGTGATGGCGATCAGGGACAATCCCTGATCGTCGTTGCGGAAGATGAGGCGCAGGCTCTTCCAGTCCATCTCCATCAGGTCCCTGGTGCCGCGGATGTGCAGCTCGACCACAATGCCGTCCGGCGCGAATTCGTGATTATTGTTGATCTCGTTGCCACGCTGGCGCGGCTCGTTGTAGAGCACCTCGTCCGCCTGCCGGTAATCCACATTCCGGAGGAACTCGTCGAAATAGCGGCCGCAGGTGAGCACGATGGGATCACCGGTCCCATCTTTTTCGCCCCAATGTCGTACCTGCGGGCTTGTGGCGCAGTTCTCCACCTCGGCGCGGGACAAGCGCACATCGCCTCCATCGATCATCACATAGGGGCTCACGGTCAATCCCTCCTCACGGACGAACGATGCGAGCTTCATGAAATCCTTCCGCACCAAGGCATCCAAGACTGCTGCAACAATGTCCTGAGCCGATCGACGCGCAGCCTCGGGGTCGAGCGGCGTGGCCGAGGCCGATCGGGCAGCGAGGGAGAGGCTCAGCAGGAGGCAGGCAAGAACGCGTTTCATCGGGCATTCCAAGTGGCCGGACGCCTTGATACTACCGCCAGATTAAGAAACATGAATGCAGAGGATCAGGCGGCTTCCGGTGGCAATCCGCGCGCGCGCCGGTTATGAGTAGCCTATCCTAACGCCAGGAAATTCTCATGACCCTCGACAAGACGATCGCCGACGCGCTGCGCGCCGCCTCCACTGCTACCATCACCACGGTTCTGCTGAAGAAGGGCATCCGCCGCTGCTGGATGAAGGGGCCGATGCCTGCCTTCAATGCCACGGAAAAGACGGTCGGCCGCGCCTTCACTCTCCGCTTCGTGCCCGCCCGTGAGGATCTGGCGACGCCTGAATCCTGGGCCTCCCCGATCTCCACCCGCGCCGCCATCGAAGCCATGCCCGAGGGCTGTATCGCGGTCGTCGATTCCATGGGCGTAACCGATGCAGGCATCTTCGGCGACATCCTCACTGCGCGCATGAAGAAGCGTGGCGTCGCGGCCCTCGTCACGGATGGCGTCGTGCGCGATGCCGTCGGCGTCGAAAGCACGAACCTGCCGGTCTGGTGCGCGGGGGTTGCAGCCCCTCCATCCGTTGCGGGCCTCACCTTCGTAGGCTGGCAGGAGCCCATCGGCTGCGGGGGCGTGGCGATCTTCCCGGACGACGTGATCGTCGCCGACCGCGACGGCGTGGTGGTCATCCCGGCCGCTCTCGTCGAGGACGTGGCGAAGGCGGCCGTCGAGCAGGAGCGCTATGAACTGTGGGTGATGCGCGAAGTGGAGAAGGGCACCCCCCTCCCCGGCCTCTATCCGCCGAACGCGGAGACGAAGGCCCGCTACGAGGCCGAGTCGAAGGCTTGAATCTCGAACGCATAAAGGATGGCCGGTGTTTTACTACGTATCCAAGATCGCCTGGTTCTTCGCCACGCCGTCCAACCTGCTTCTCAGCGTCATTCTGCTGGGCCTCGTGCTTGCGCTCTTCCGGCGCCTGCGGACATTCGGGATCGGCCTGGGGCTCGTCACGGCCGTGACGACGATTGCGCTCGGGCTGCTGCCCGTCGCCACCTATCTCATGGTGCCGCTGGAAGAGCGTTTTCCTCTGTTCAAGGACGACGGGAAGCCGGTGGATGGGATCGTTCTGCTCGGCGGAGCGGTCAACGCATCCGACACGCTCTCGCGCGGGCGCATCTCCGCCAATGAGGCGGCAGAGCGCCTTCTCGATACGATCCAACTGGCCCATCGCTACCCCCAGGCGCGCATCCTGATTTCCGGCGGCGGCGGCACGATCTTCGGCGATGGCCGTGCGGAAGCCCCGGTCATTGCCGACTACTTCAAGAGCATCGGCATCGATCCCGCCCGCATCCTCATCGAGGATCGCTCGCGCACCACCTCGGAAAACGCACTCTACGCGCGCGAGCTGGTAGAGCCCAAGGAAGGCGAGCGCTGGCTTCTCGTGACCTCGGCCTGGCACATGCCGCGCGCCGTCGGTGTGTTCGAGAAGGCGGGATTTTCCGTCACACCCTATCCGGTGGATTTCCGCACCGGCGGGGGATCCAACAACCTTCGCCTCTTCGCCTTCGCGTCCGATGGCTTGCGGCGGCTCGACGTGGTCACGAAGGAATGGGCGGGGTTGATCGGATACTATCTGGCAGGGCGCACGGACGTGCTGTTTCCCGCGCCTCAGCCCTCGTCGGACGCCGTGGGCAGCGCAAGCCTGTAGGTGCCCCGAAAATCGTCGGGATCGACAGGCCTGCCCTTTCTCAGGATCAGGATACGCCCCTCCTTCATCAGGCGCACGGCGATCCTTCTCACCGGCTGCATGAGAGGACCCCACCCCTCCGGCTGATTGCCGCCGACGGCCTGCGCCACATCGGCTGGACCGATGGTCTTGCCCGGTCCACGCTCGCTGAGGAGCGCCAGCATGGCCGTCTCGAGTGCTTCCGTATGCGTGTCTCTAGCCATGTTCGCTCCCCAGGGCTGCATCGTGCGCATCCGATATGAACTGCCGTCGCCACATGACGAACAGCACGCCTGCCGTAGCCGCGATGAACAGGTAGGCGCTGATGAACCATCCGAGATAGGCGAGCGAGAAGAAGAATGCCCGCTGTCCCCGGTTAAAATGCTTGCCGGCCACCACGTTCATGGCGGCGGCCTGACGCGCGACAGCGAGAGCCTCTTCCCTGTTTCCGTCCTTCAGAACGGGAACGGAGCCGACGATGATCGCCATGTAATTGAACAAGCGGTACGACCAGGCGAACTTGAAGAAGGCATAAACGAAGATGACCGCAAGTCCGATCACCTTCACCTCCCATCCCAAGCGTGTCGGCGGCAAACCGAACGGCAGATCCGAGAAGATCGCCAGGACCTCCTCGGTCGAGCGCAGGAGGGCCAGCGCGCCGCCGATGGCGATGAGGGAGGTAGAGGCGAAGAAGGCCGTCCCGTTCATCAGGGACGCCATGATCGTGGTGTCCACGATCCGGTTTTCGCGCACCACCAGCTGCTCCATCCAGCGGAAGCGGTATTGGTTCATGACCTTGTTCAGGCTCTTCTGTCCCGCGCCGGTGAACTCAACGGCAGCATGATAGCCGAACCATGCCAGGATGAAGAAGATCAGGGCCGCATGATCGACGAAAGTGAACCCGAGCAAACTGTGCCTCCCGTTGACTCCGCCGCCATCATGCCCAGTTTGTTGAAAGCCTCAAAGAGAGGAGCGGACAGGCGATGCCTCAGACCATCACACGCGGCTACAAGACATTGCTCGATGAAGCCAGCGCAAAGATCCAGACCCTTCCGACCCAGGAGGCCATTGCCCTGCACCGGCGCGAGGACGTGGTATTCGTGGATCTCCGCGACCCACGCGAGCTCGAACGGGAGGGCCGCATCCCCGGTGCAGTGCATTGTCCGCGCGGGATGCTGGAGTTCTGGATCGACCCGGAAAGCCCCTATCACAAACCCGTCTTCGCCCAGGATAAAACCTTCGTGTTCTTCTGCGCCGCCGGCTGGCGCTCGGCCCTCTCCGCCGCAACGGCGCAGGATATGGGCCTGAAGCCCGTGGCTCATATCAGGGGCGGCTTCACGGCGTGGAAGGAGGCGGGAGGCCCTGTCGAACCCGGCGAGAAAAAGTCCTAAGCGGTCCTCCGCACCTCGAAGCCAGTCGCGCTGTCTAGCTCGTGATCCACTCCGTCCACGGGTTCGACCAGCTGCACCAGTGAGCCGGCAGGCCCCTGGTGGCAGGTTTTCAGCATCACCTCGACCATCTCGCCCGGACCCGAGAACACGGCCTCGACACTGCCGTCATGACGGTTGCGGACCCATCCCTTCAATCCGTGCAGCTGCGCCTGATGTTGCGTCCATGCGCGAAAGCCTACGCCCTGGACCCGTCCGTGAATCAGCACATGGGCAATTCGGTTCACGATCGTCGTCCCTCAAGAATGCACGTGACGGGCGTCGGTGTGACGTCCCGAATAATCCTCATCGAGGGTCTTGATGATACGCTCCGCATTCTGCGGATCCACCCGTCGCAGAATCTCGTCAATCTTGGCCTCCATACGGTCATCGCCCTCCTTCGACTGGGGCGAGCCGACGTAGAGAAGGATGGCCAAGCCGCCGACCTGCCAGAGAAGCTGCAGGAATTCGGACTGCCAGTTCTCCAGGGTATCGCGCATCATCTCGACGAGATAACCGGACATTTCGACAGGCTGGGCATGGGCCTGCTGCTCGTTGACATAGGCGAACCAGCCGAAAAGCCAGTGACCGATAAGGGAGATCAGGAAGAATCCCAACGTCACCCAGGCGTAGCCATATGCCTTCCAGATCGATCGTGTTTTCGTGTTCATCGCAAACCTTTTACGCGACATGCCGATTCAACGCGCGCCTAAGGCAAAGGTTCTGATGGGGTTCGGGCGGAACCTATTTGCGGATCGTGCCGGAAGGCGCCGTCCAAAGAGGGGACGAAGCTTCGGTTGCTGGGTCAACGGAGCAGGACAGCTTTGCGTTCTCGGAAGCCACATCCCGAGGCTTCGGATGTAATCCTCCGGCAGGCCCGCATGGACGGCTGCCTCGATGACGCCTTCCATGTAGCCGGCTTCGGCGCCCCCGGCACCTGCGCTGTTGCCCACATAGATCATCGCCTGCCAGGGCCCCTTCTCGGTCAGAACAGGCTACGCGGTCTTCGTGTGAAGGCCCGTCGACAGGCTTTCGTAGCGGTCGAGAGACGGAACGTCGGACAGGGCGAGGCCCTACATCATGCCCCAGCCCACGCCGCGGCAGGTCGCGGACCTCGGACGCGCAGCCGCATGAGCCGGACGTGGTCGCCCAGCCCTGCACCATCGCGGCCTTGTTTATGTTGGAGCCGTAAGCGAAGTACCGAGGCATTCAGAGCTGACCTTCCGTAGAACCTGCGAGTCCTGTCGGAGGGAGGCCGATTATGAGCGTGGCGGTGGCGAATGCCGATCCAACGAGCATGACCAGCTCTGGAAAGATGGCATTCTGGAGCGTCTGTTCTGTACCGAATTCCGGAATCCTGTGGACGCCGGCCTTGGCCTCGTCACGCATGAGCTCGTCGCGTGATGACAGGGCGAGCGCGATCGGCACGGCGAGGACCGGCAACACCCACCAGCCGGACCGCCCGGCATTTCTCAGGCGCCGCACCCAAAGCAATAAATAACACCAGCACTGGCAATGCAGCGGCGATGAGGATCGCCGCGGCCGGAAGAGCCCCTATCCCGAAGAACGGCAGGAAGGTCACCGAAGCAATGACCTTGCCGAGTCCAGCCCCCTACGCCCAGCATGTCGAGCGGGAGAAACCCATCGCCTCACGCGAATTCGAGGATCACCGCATCGACGGCGAGGCTGTCGCCTTCCTTGGCGTGGATCTTGGCGATCGTGCCGTCGCGCTCGGCGCGCAGCACGTTTTCCATCTTCATCGCCTCGACGATGCACAGCGGCTCGCCCGCCTTGACCT
>JAPSLB010000002.1 GCA_031181145.1 Microvirga sp. | reverse complement strand
TTCATGGCGCAGGAGAGCGTGCGCGAGATCATCGACGACATGCGCCACGGCGTGATCGAGGACATCGTCGCCCGCGCCATCCCCGAGAACGCCTATGCGGAGCAGTGGGACGTCCAGGGCCTCAAGGAGAACGTGACCAACTTCCTCAACCTCGACCTGCCGGTCGAGGAATGGGCGAAGGAGGAGGGCATCGCGGACGACGAGATCCGCGAGCGCATCACCAAGGCCGCCGACGAGGCTTATGCGCAGCGCGTGGAGGCGAATTCGTCCGAGGTGATGAACTACGTGGAGAAGCAGGTTCTGCTGCAGAGCCTCGACCACCTCTGGCGCGAGCACCTGGTGACCCTCGACCACCTGCGGCAGGTGATCGGCTGGCGCGGCCTCGCCCAGCGCGATCCCCTCAACGAATACAAGTCGGAAGCCTTCGAGCTGTTCAACACCATGATCGCCCACCTGCGCGAGCAGGTGACCGGCCAGCTCATGCGCATCCAGGTGGTGTTCCAGCAGCCCGAGGCGCAGCCGTTGCCGCCCATGTTCCCGCAGCATCTCGACCCCGCCACCGGCGAGAACGAGTTCGACATGCCCCAGGGCGCGGCCTTCGGCCAGGGCGGCCCCCAGGGCTTCGCTGCGACGTCCGTCAACCCGGCGACTGGCGCCCAGCGCGACCCCAACGACCCCTCCACCTGGGGCCGGGTCAGCCGTAACGAGCCCTGCCCCTGCGGATCGGGCAAGAAGTTCAAGCACTGCCACGGCCAGTTGGTGGCTTGACGCAAGACATCGTAAAAGCCCGCCATCCGGCGGGCTTTTACGCTTTTCGGCATGCCCGACCGAAGGCATCTCGTCCTCCCAACTTCATCACGGGCCTTGTGCCGGTGATCCCGCTTTCATAAAGCGCCGCGCTCATCCGATCAGGATGGTCGGGCCGTGACGAGGACGGCGGGGAACCTGCCGAGGATGTCGCGACCCCATTGACCCCTCACCCCGGTGACGAGGTAACCCCTCCTGTAGCGGCCGGTATCGGCCGTCAACGATGCCTTCCCACCTTACGGTCGGGGAGGCGATGGCGCATGTCCAGGGCGAAAGCCTAAAGGTCATCGCGGTCGTCTACAGGCGGCTTGTCAACTCCCCGACCACCAGCGGTGCTGGTGGTCGCATCAACCGAGGGAGTTGGGGATGCATCAGCCGTATTCCGCATGGGCCGACTGGCTCAGCAAGTTCCACATGTCGTCCGAATGGATTCAAATGCTCTGGCTCATCGCCGTGCCGCTGACGCTTCTGGGCCTTGCCTCCCTTCTCGTGCGGCTCGTGAAGGAGGTGATTCTCCTCCCCCGGCGCAGGTTTCGTGGGCGGTTGCTCTACGGCGTGTACGAGGGCAGGGATGGCCGTGACGCCCTCATCCGCGATAGAGATAATCATCCGGCAATCCCAGGCGGCGGCAGGATTGCACAACGGGGGATGACGGCAGGACCAGCCGGTCGCTGGCCCGGGCCATGGCGCGGATAAAGGCGCGCTCCACCGGATTGAGCTTCCACCGATCCTGGAGCCCGAGGCGTTCCCGCACCCAGGACGGCAGGATCTCGACGGCGGCCTTGAGCAGCACTTTCTGCGCCGGACGCGCCGGAGCGGGCAGGATCGGGGCCCGCTTCATGATCTCCAGGAACTCGAAGACGATGGGCGAGGGGACGAGCCGCGCCTTCATGGTCTCGAACAGGGCGTCGAGCTCCTGCTGCGACGAGGGAGCCCCGACAGCTCCGTACAGGCGTGCGGCCGGGGCGGATTCCACGAAAAGCGAGCCGCGCTCGTCGCCGGTCAGGGGCCGCACATAGGCGTGGTAGGCTTCCGTGAAGCCGAAGCCGGCGGTCGCCTGGACCCAGTCGAGCAGCACCGGGTCGTTTGCATGATACGGCTCGCCCTCGTGCGTGTGCCCGCTCACGCGCTCGTGCCGCCGGACGACGCCCGCGATCATGGCCTCTGCCTTGCTGCGCGCGCCGTAGACTGTGACCATGGCGGCAAGGCCTGTCCGCTGCAGGCGGGTGAGCGGATCCGTCCGGAAGCTGCTGTGCTGCCAGACCCCGTCCCGCACGCGCGGCTCCCCGAATTCGAGCAGGACTGCCGCCACTCCGCCGATGAAGACGGAGGCGGGATTCTTGAAGATGCGCCAGGAGACGGATTCCGGCGGCACCAGCGCTGGCTCGAAGGGGGGAGTGGCGAAATCGAATGCCTGGACAGGCTGGAGAAGCGAGCGGGCAAAGCTGTCGATCCGATGCCGCAGCGGTCCGGGGAGAGTGATGAGGGTCGAATTGTCGAGCACGGCAAAGCCTCCGGTCGTCAATTCGCTCGCGAGCGGGAAGTTGCCCCGCCAGCCCTTGCAGGATACCAGGCGCCAGCAAAAAGCCCGCCGTCGCGGCGGGCTTTCGAGGTTCAGAATGGGTGCCGGGCTCAGTTCCTGGCCTGAGCCACCTTCACGTCGGTCGCGGCCTGGACCCGCTTCTGAGGCCTCGCCGGGGCCTTGGCAGGGGAAGCCGCGGGAGCGGTCGCCGGCGCGACCTGGACTGTCTCGGTGGCGGGCTGAGGCGAGGCGCTGAAGAGATCGGCGACGTTGCCGAACATCTTTGTGTAGAAGGGGGTTGCCTCCGAGGCCGGTGCCGAAGCGGCGGCCGTGGGCCGCACAACCTCGGCAGGCTCTTCCCTCATGGAGGCGAAGGCCAGGGCCGCCGGCGGTGTCTCGATCCTCTCGCGGCCGCTGTCGTCGAGAGCGATCTGCTGCGGGCCGGAGGCGATGCCCTCCGTGCGGCTCACGTAGCCGAGCTTGCTGTCGGTGACGCCGGAGGCATTGGCAAGGGCCGTGCGGAAGGATTCGTGGGTGTCGCCGTCGTGATAGACGAGCTTGATCGGCTTCACGCCCTTGGCGGCGAGCTCGGCCACTTTCTGCTCGTCTTGGGCGCGCTTCTGCGCCACGGCCGAAGCCACCTCGGGATCGGCATTGAAATGGTAGCGCCCGTTGGCCACCGCCACCGGGACCTCTTCCTTCGTCACCTCGAAGGTATCGAAGCCTTCCTTCAGGTTTTTCCAGAACGCGATGTTCGGATCGAGCCGGTGCTTGGCCAGGTTCTCCGCCGTCATCCGGAAGGGGAAAGACTGGAACTGGAAGGCGCGCTGGCCGCTGGCGAAGGCCTCGCGGGCGATCGCGTAGATCTCGGCGATGTTCTGGTCCGTCATGGCGAAGCACCCGCGGGAGGAGCACGAGCCGTGAACCATGATGTCTCCGCCGTTGCGGCCGAGGGAGCGGTCATAGGCGTTCGGATAGCCGGTATCGAACGAAAGGTAATAGGAGGAGTTCGGGTTCATCTGCGCCGGGGTGACGGTATAGAAGCCTTCCGGTACCTGGCGGTCGCCTTCGCGGGTCTTCGGGCCGAGCTGGCCGGACCAGCGGCAGATGGGATAGGTCTTGAGCAGGGCGTATTTGCCGTTGGATCCGCGCTTCCAGACCTCCAGCTCCGACTCCTTCTTGTAGGCCCGGATCAGGATGGGGTCGTCCTTGGACATGCCCTTGTTGGACATGAGCGCCATGGTGGCTGGCGGAATCGGTGCAAGGTGGCGCGTGGAGCCTCGGGCGAGATTGTCGTCCTGGCAGGCAGCAAGCGCGAGCGCCAGGCTCGCGGCCAATGCGATACGCTTCAACATGGGGGACCCCGCATTTCTGATCTGCCGGCTCTATGCCTGACAGTTCCCCTTAATCCCTAAACCGTTAGCCTTAACTGCTGATTACTGCAAGCGGGGCTGTGATGGCGTCATGGTTAAGGGGAGGTAAATGCACCTCTTCGGGGGGAATTTATTGCTGAGGTTTCTACCCCGGCGGGAGACCCCCTCGGAGAGGCGGGGCGCGAGGACCTCGGGGCCTCCCCTCACGGAGGCGGCCCCGGCCGGATCCTGCGATGCCTTAGAGCTTGCGGCCGATATTGAGGAACTTCTCGGCCCGATGGTCCCGAATTTCAGCGGGGCCCATGTTGCCGAGGTCGTGCAGCGCCTCCTCGATGGCGTTGCCCGCTGCCTGGATGGCGGCCTCGGGGTTGCGGTGGGCGCCGCCCACGGGCTCGGTGACGATGCCGTCGATGATGCCGAGCCGCAGGAGATCCTGGGCGGTGATCTTCATGTTGGTGGCGGCATCCTGGGCACGGGCCGCGTCGCGCCAGAGGATCGAGGCCGCGCCTTCCGGTGAGATCACGCTGTAGATGGCATGCTCCATCATCAGCACCTTGTTGGCCGTGGCGATGGCGATCGCGCCGCCCGAGCCGCCTTCGCCGATGACGATCGACACGTTCGGGACGCCCAGGCCCAGCTGCATCTCGGTGGAGCGGGCGATGGCCTCGGCCTGTCCGCGCTCCTCCGCCTCGATGCCCGGATAGGCGCCGGCGGTGTCCACGAAGGAGAGGACCGGCAGACCGAAGCGGTCGGCCATCTCCATCAGGCGCACGGCCTTGCGGTAGCCTTCGGGGCGGGCCATGCCGAAATTGTGCCGGATGCGGGTTTCCGTGTTGTGGCCTTTCTCCTGCCCCATCACGCAGACCGGCTGGCCCCGGAAGCGGCCGAAGCCTGCCACGATGGCTTCGTCCTCGGCGAACTTGCGGTCGCCGGCGAGCGGCGTGAATTCGGTGATCAGGCCCGCGCAGTAATCGACGAAATGGGGCCGCTGCGGATGGCGCGCGACCAGGGTCTTCTGCCAGGGCGTGAGCTTGGAATAGAGATCCTTCAGGGCCTCCGCCGCCTTGGCTTCCAGACGGGAGACGTCCTCCGTGATGGAGACGGCGTCCCGGTTCTCGCCAAGGGCACGGAGCTCTTCGACCTTCGCCTCGAGCTCGGCGACGGGCTTTTCAAAATCGAGGTAACTGCGCATCAGACTCTATGGAAAATGAAGGCCAGGGTGGCGGAACAGCCTCGCCGATGGGGGCGGACACTGGCGATTTAGGGCTCCCAAGTCAAGTTGAGGCCTGTCTTACTCCCCCGAAACAGGGCAAAATCAAGGAAGGTCTCCGAGCCTGGACGCTGTTGCCGGTACGAAAACCGGGACCGTGCGGCGGGAGCGGCGCACGGCCATGACCGTGCCGGGGCGGTAGAGCTGTTTGGTCGCCTCCACGATGTGAAGTCCCGCGAAAGGCAGGGAGAAACCCGATCCGATGCTCTCCCAGGCCTGAGCCGTGCCCAGCACGAGACGGCTGGCGAGGGGCGGAACGTAGAGGGTTTCCGCCCATCCCTCCGGCGAGAACCAGGTCTGCCGCATGAGGCTCTTGAGCTGGGAGCGGCTGTAGGGCTGGCCGTAACCGAAGGGGGTGGTGTCCATCCTGGCCCACAGGCCGCGCCGGTTCGGAGCCACCATGATGATGCGGCCGCCCGGGGTGAGAATGCGCCAGATCTCGTGGAGGAGCTCGCTCGGGCTCTCCACGGTTTCGAGGGCATGCACCACCAGCACCCGGTCGATGGAGGCGTCGGGCAGGGGCATCGTCAGAGGGTCCACGAGGGCCGAGGCCGAGACCCCGGTGCCCGGCCAGTTCACCACGCCCTGGCTGGCGGGCATGAAGGCGATCGTCCGCTCGGCTTTCCCTCTGGCGGTCGAGAGATAGGGGGGCGCATAGCCGAGGCCGAGCACGCGCAGGCCTGTCAGCGGGCCCCAAAAACGGTCGATGGCCCGGCCCACATAGCGGCGCGTCACGGCCCCGAGAGGGCTCGCGTAGAAGCTGCGCAGATCGGTGATGTCGATGCTCATGGCCTCGTCAGGGTGCCTTTCGGTCCATGCAGACAACGCATGGCGATGGACCGGGATCGGGTTTCGCTCGCATATCGTTCATGGGGAAGAGCGGATTTCGTCCTTCGCCGGCGCGGACCTTCGGTTTGCACGAACGATGCGCTCCCCCCATAGTGAGCACCGGATAGGTCCAAGATGGATTCCACTTTTGGATCCGCAGCTCTAGTTGACTGTTCCATGATCGCTCGCAGCGTATCAAGACAAGGTTCCGCGATGTCAGCCCAGATTCACGCCTTTCTCTGCCTGCAGGACAATATCGGTGTTCTGATCCACGACCCCAAGACGGGCGAGTGCGCCGCCATCGATGCGCCGGAGGAGGGGCCGGTTCTCGCGGCCCTGGCGGAGAAGGGATGGCGCCTCACGGATATTCTCGTCACCCATCGTCACAGCGATCACGTGCAGGCCGTCGAGGCCCTGAAAAGCCGCACCGGCTGCCGCGTCGTCGCCCCCGCCAAGGCGCGTGAGGCCGTGCCGGGCGCCGACCTCTGGGTCCGCGAGGGAGACGGGGTGCTGGTGGGCACCCTCCAGGCGCGGGTTCTCGAAACGCCGGGACATTGCGCGGATCACGCCTCGTATTGGTTCGAGGAAGATCGCGTGCTGTTTGCCGGCGATACTCTCTTCACTCTCGGGTGCGGGCGCATGTTCGAGGGCACCTATGCCGATTTCTGGCACACGTTGCAGCGGCTGGCGGCTCTGCCCGACGAGACGAGCGTCTATTGCGGCCACGACTACACGCTCTCGAACGCCCGCTTCGCGCTGGCGGCCGATCCGGACAACGGGGCGCTGAAGGAGCGGGCCCGGGAGGCCGAGCAGGCCAAGGCCGAAGGGCGGTTCCTGGTGCCGACCACGATCGGTGCGGAAAAGAAGACGAATCCTTTCCTGCGGGCCGGGGAGCCTGCGCTCGCGAAAACCGTTCATAAGGAAGGTGCTGCGCCCGTGGAGGTCTTCCAATCCTTGAGGGAATGGAAGAACAGGTTCTGACGCGGGACGGGTGACAGGAGCGGCAGGTTTCATGAACGACCACAGCCTCATCATCGGACTCGAAAGCCGGCTTCTGAATGCCTGGCCCTCGTTCGAGTACCAGGCTTATGACGGCTGGATCCTGCGTCTCGCCAACGGATATTCGAAGCGCGCCAACTCCGCGACGCCCTTCCTGCCGCACGCATCTCTCGCCGAGGAATTGATCGATCACATGATCGCCCGGTTCGTCGAGGCGAATGTGCGCCCCACCTTCCGCCTGAACGGGCTCGAGACCGAGGATGCCGAGGAGCGGCTCAGGCTGCGCGGCTTCAAGGAGATCGAGCCGACGCACGTTCTCGTGGCGCCAATCAGGAGAGAGGATTGCGAGCGCGATCCGGAGATCGAGCTTCAGTCCCGCGCGTCGAAGGGCTGGGTGCGCGAGGCAGCAGCCTCCTATGGCGGCGACAAGGCGGACGATGCGACCCTGATGCAGATCGTCTCCCGAATCCGGCAGAAGGCGGCCTTCGCCACGCTCAGCCTCGACGAGAAGCCCGTGGCCTGGGGCCTGGGCGTCGTGGAGCGAGGCTATGTCGGGCTCTACGATATCGTCGTCGCGCCCGATCTGCGCGGCATCGGGCTCGGGCGCCGCGTCGTCTCAAGTCTCATGGCCTGGGGCTGCCAGGAAGGCGCGCACAGCGCCTATCTCCAGGTGCGCGAGGAGAACGAGGTCGCGCGCTCCCTTTATGGGGCGCTCGGATTCGAAATGGCCTACCGCTACACCCACCGGGTCATGCCTGGGCGGTCCGCTTAGGAATCAGCGTCGCCACCAGGGCGCCTGCCACGATGAGGCCGCAGGCGAGGGCGAGCGTCAGCGTCGGTTCCGCATAGCCGGCGAAGACCAGCAGAAGCGTCGAGAGGACGGGCGTCGCATAGGATGCGACGCCGAGAAGGCGGATGTCGCCGCGCTTCATGCCGATGTCCCACACGTAGAAGGCGCCGCCCACCGGCCCCAGGCCCAGGGCCAGCACGGCGAGCCATTGGGTCGTCGTCTCCGGCCACACGGTGGTCTCGAAGGCGAGGTGGCAGACCCAGCTCAGCAGGGACGTCATCAGGCAGAAGCCCGCTACCGCGTCGGTAGGGACCTGCCCGAAACGCCGCGAGAGCACGGAATAGCCGCCCCATACGAAAGCCGCCACGAAGGCGCAGGCGTAGCCGGGCAGGTATTCCGTCCGCGCATCGAAGGCGCCGCGCCCGGCAATCAGCACGATCACGCCCGCAAAGCCGAGAAACGCGCCCACGAGATGCGCGCGCCGCAGATGCTCGCCCGGCAGGAGCGAGGAGAACAGCACGATGAGAAGCGGCCAGAGGTAGTTGATCAGGCCCGATTCCGCCGGCGGTGCCAGGCGAAGTGCCGCGAAATAGAGCGCATGGTAGCCGAACAGGCCGCCGATCCCGAGTGCCCACACCACGGGCTTCTGCCGCAACGCCTTGACGGCGTTCGGCCGCAGGATCCAGCTCCCCATGCCCACGAGCCCGCCGACGAGGAAGGTCATGGCGTTGAGCTGGAAGGGGGGGATCGTGCCCGTCGCTGCCGTGAACAGGGCCAGCAGGGACCAGAGCAGGATGGCGATGAGGCCGATGGTGGTGGCGGTGCGTGTCGTCATGATGCTGGCCACTAGAGCATTGGCCTCCAAAGGGGAAGCGACATTTGAGGCGTCCGGGAAAGCCTGAGGCATCCTGAAGCATCAGACCAAAGAGTGGGTTTGCACAGCTGGGTCCGATGCCCCGGACCTTAAGCAGCGCATCGTTCCTCACGAAAAATCGCGGCCACGTTTTCGAACGATGCGCTAGTAGGTCGTGCGCCCGCCGCTCAGGTCGAAGGTGGCGGCCGTCGTGAAGGAGTTCTCCTCGGAGAGGAGCCAGGCCACCATGGCGGCGATCTCGGGCAGTTCGACGAAGCGGTCCCGGGGAATGCGCACACGCATGTAATCGATGAATTCCGGCGTCAGCGTATCGAGAATCTTGGTCTTGGCGGTGGTGGGCGTGATGCAGTTGACGGCGATGCCCGTCTTGGCGAGCTCCTTGCCGAGCGATTTTGTGAGGCCGATCACGCCGGCTTTCGCGGCACTGTACGCTGCGAGGTTCGGGTTGCCTTCCTTGCCGGCGACGGACGCGATGTTGACGATACGGCCGTAATCGTTCTCCTGCATGATCGGCACGATGGACCGGCAGCAATTGAAGGTTCCGGTCAGATTGACCTCGACTACGCTGCGCCACTCGTCAGGCGCGTATTCGGTCAGGGGTTTGACCGGGCCCGTGATGCCGGCTCCGTTCACCAGCCCGTCGATGCGCTCGAAGGCGGCTCGGGTCGTCTGCGTGGCGTGCTCGACGGAGACGCTGTCCGACACGTCGACGCCCAGCCCGATGCAATCCTTCGAGAGAGCCGCGGCGCTCGCCTCGGCCTCCTCGAGGCGCAGGTCCCAAATAGCGACTCTCGCGCCTGATTGGACGAGCCGCTCGCCGATCGCATAACCGATGCCGCGGGCTCCGCCCGTGATGACCACGGTCCTGCCCGCCATGTCGATCCGATTCATCGATGGAACCCCCGTTTGCGAATCTGTGATGCGCATGTGTGATCCCGGGCAGGGGCCCGGGAGAACGCCTTTTCACCAGGCCCGGTATCAGGCCATGTATTGGCCGCCGTTGAGGCTCAGGGTCGAGCCGGTCACGAAGCCCGCCTCGTCGCTCGCGAGGAACAGAACGCCGCGCGCGACCTCCTCCGCCTCGCCGAGGCGGCCGACGGGAATAAGGGGCAGGATCTTGGATTTCAGAACCTCTTCCGGTACGGCCTTGACCATCTCTGTGGCGATGTAGCCGGGCGCGATCACGTTGACGGTGACGCCCTTGTTGGCATTCTCGAGGGCCAGGGCCTTCGCGAAGCCGATCACGCCGGCCTTCGCGGCGGAATAGTTCGCCTGTCCCATCTGGCCCTTCTGGCCGTTGATGGAGGAGATGATGATGATGCGCCCGAAGCCCCGTTCGCGCATGCCCTCGATCACGGGGCGCGTGCAGGTGAACATGGAATCGAGATTGGTGCGGATCACGGCGGACCACTGATCGAAGGTCATCTTGTGGAACATGCCGTCGCGGGTGATGCCCGCATTATTGACTAGGATGTCGACGGGGCCGAGTTCGGCCTCCACCGCCCGGATGCCCGTTTCGCAGGAAGCCGGATCGGACACGTCGAACTTGAAGACGGGGATGTCCGTCTCGGACTTGAACCTGTTCGCCGCCTCGTCATTGCCGGCATAATTCGCGGCAACCCTGTACCCGGCCTGCTTCAAGGCCGTCGAAATCGCGGCGCCGATGCCGCGAGTGCCTCCGGTGACCAATGCAACGCGCGCCATGCTTTTTCCTTCCTCAAGCCGTTCCTCGCGGATCTCTGCGAATCCGTTGATGCGATGGAGTTGGTTCCTCCGCGATCAGCTTAATACATGTGGCGCGGCCTGGCACGGTGTAGGCCCGATATTTCCCTTAAGCCTTTTGGGACACATGAAAACGGCTTGCGCTTTCGAGGAAGCGCAAGCCGTTCTTGGATGCCGGGGCGGGGCGGCAGCGCCGCCGGTCGTGGCGTCTTTCCTACCGCTCGAGGCACATGGCGACGCCCATGCCGCCGCCGATGCAGAGGGTGGCGAGGCCCTTCTTGGCGTTGCGGCGGCCCATCTCGTGCAGCAGGGTCACGAGGACACGCGCGCCGGAGGCGCCGATCGGGTGCCCGATGGCGATGGCGCCGCCGTTCACGTTCACGATCGAGGGGTCCCAGCCCATGTCCTTGTTGACCGCGAGAGCCTGGGCCGCGAAGGCCTCGTTGGCTTCCACGAGCTCGAGGTCCTGAACCTTCCAGCCGGCCTTTTCGAGGGCCCTGCGGGATGCCGGGATCGGGCCCGTGCCCATGATGGCCGGGTCGACGCCGGCGGTGGCCCAGGAGGCGATGCGGGCGAGAGGGGTCAGGCCGCGCCTCTGCGCTTCCGCTTCCGTCATGAGCACGACGGCGGCGGCGCCGTCATTGATGCCCGACGCGTTGCCGGCGGTCACGGTGCCGTCCTTCGAGAAGGCGGGCCTCAGCTTGGCGAGCGCCTCGACGGTGGTGCCTGCGCGGATGTACTCGTCCTGCTCCACCACGATGTCGCCCTTGCGGGTGGAGATGGTGACGGGCGTGATCTCGTCCTTGAAGCGGCCCTCCTTCTGCGCGGCCTCGGCCTTGTTCTGGGAGGCGGCGGCGAACTGGTCCTGCTCCTCGCGGGTCAGCTGCCAGCGCTGGGCCACGTTCTCGGCGGTGTTGCCCATGTGGTAGCCGTGGAAGGCGTCCATGAGCCCGTCTTTCAGCATGGTGTCCATGAGCTTGAAATCGCCCATCTTCGTGCCCGAGCGCATATGCGCGGCATGAGGAGCGAGCGACATGGATTCCTGGCCGCCCGCCACGATGATGCCGGCGTCGCCGTTGGCGATCTGCTGCATGCCGATGGCGACCGTGCGCAGGCCCGAGCCGCAGAGCTGGTTGAGACCCCAGGCGGTTTTTTCCTGAGGCACGCCCGCGGCCATGGCGGCCTGACGGGCCGGGTTCTGGCCCTGGCCTGCGGTGAGAATCTGGCCGAGGATCACCTCGTCCACCTCTCCGGCCTCGACTCTGGCGCGTTCGAGGGCGGCCTTGATGGCGACGGCACCCAGCTCGTGGGCCGGGGTATTGGCGAATGCGCCGTTGAAGGAGCCGACCGGCGTGCGCGTTGCGCCGACGATGACGATGCTGTCCTGGGCCATTCCTCTCTCCTGTGACTGAATGTTCAAAAAGATAGGGCTGGTTCGATCAAAGCCCCAGACGGTGGGATGTCAAGGACAGGATAGAGCAGGTCTGGCATGCGGCCCTTAGACTTTTGGCGCTTTGATCGTGGGGCATAAGGCTTATAATCAGAGAAAGCCGCTGATCCCGGCGGGAACCCCGGCCACCGGTCTGCAGGAGCGTATTGGGTCCACATGGCGACGGAAAAACAGCCGACGATCATCAAAAAATATGCCAACCGCCGCCTCTATCACACCGGCACCTCCGCCTATGTGACACTGGAAGACCTCGCCGGCATGGTCCGCCAGGGCGAGGATTTCGTGGTCTACGACGCCAAGTCGGGCGAGGACATCACCCGCACGGTGCTGGCCCAGATCATCTTCGAGCAGGAGAACAAGGAAGGGCAGAACCTGCTGCCCGTCACCGTGCTGCGCCAGCTCATCCGCTTCTACGGCGACAGCATGCAGGCCCTGGTGCCCAGCTATCTCGAATTCTCCATGAACAATCTGTCCCAGGAGCAGCAAAAGCTGCGGGAGCAGATGGCCCAGGCCTTCGGCCCCGGAGCCTTTCAGGCCATGGAGGAGCAGGTGCGCAAGAACATGAGCTTCTTCACCGAAGCCATGCGCATGTTCTCGCCCTTCCCGCCGGGCAGTCCCGGGGCTCCCGGGCAGAAGGTGTCCCCCAAGACGGACGAAGCCGACGATCTCGACGCTCTCAAGCGCCAGATGGCCGATATGCAGGCCAAGCTGGACAAGCTGGCGGGGAAGTAATCCCCCCTTCACCCGCTCGTCATGGGCTTCCAGGACGTGGATCCCCGGACCAAGTGCGGGGATGACGTTCGAGAGGCCGTGGCAGAGCCCCTGAGGTCCTTAGCCTCCGGCCCTCTTCAGCATCCCGCGAAGGCGCTGCGGAGGCTGCACGGCCTCCGGCTCTCCGAACAGGGAGCCCTCCAGATAATCGACTCCCCAGGCGGCGAGCAGGCGCGCCGTCGCCTCGTCGTCGACCCATTCGGCCGCAAGCGCGATTCCCATGTTCTGAGCCCGGTCGACGAGCGCGCGCACGAATAGGCGGTCCTCTGTCGAGCGCTTCAGGGGCTGGATGAAGACTCCGTCGATCTTGAGCATGTCGAAGGGCATGTGGGCGAGGCTCGACGGCGGGACTTGATCCGAGCCGAAGCCCGAGAGCGATAGGCCGATGCCGACGGCCTTCATGGCATGGAGGCGTCCCAGGAGCGTTCCGTCCTTGGCCAGGGCGATCTCCGGCACCTCGATCACGAGGCGCGA
Source organism: Microvirga sp. (assembly GCA_031181145.1). Classification (GTDB taxonomy): domain Bacteria; phylum Pseudomonadota; class Alphaproteobacteria; order Rhizobiales; family Beijerinckiaceae; genus Microvirga. The sequence continues at coordinate 155,171 of JAPSLB010000002.1, read as the reverse complement.
CTCGATGCCGGGCCGCGCGCCGAGATGGGCGGCCAGCATCGGCAGCCATTCCGGATCGTTCAGGGTCGCGGGTGCGACCGGCAGGGCAAGGCGCTCAGCGGGATGGCCGGCGAGGTATTCCGCCGCCAGTTCCAGCATGCGTCCGTCCACGAGCAGGCTCAGGTTGGCGTCGTCCAGGGCCGGGATCGCGCCGAGAGGAACCGTTCGCCCGCCGGGGCCGATCAAGGCCGCCATGGCCTGCATCAGGACCGGGCCGCGGCTGTGGGCGTCCACCATGGGTGCGCAGGCCAGGGCCAGCCGCCGGTCGTTGAGGGCGCCGACCACGTCGAAGGAGGCCTTTTCGGCCCTCGGCGAGCGGGAGGCCGGACGGGGATCATAGAGAATGAAGGGCTGAGAGCCTGCCTGAGCCGATTCCAGGGCCTGCTCGGCAAAGCGCAGCAGCTTGGTGGCCTTGAAGGTGTGGTCCGGCGCGCAGGCGGCCGCGAGGGTCAGGGCCCCGGAGCAGTCCCTCAGGAGCCCCGCCGCCCGTCTCATGGCGCCCGGTGCCTCGGTGGCCGGGCAGCCGATCAGGGTGAGGGCGAAGCGGCTCGGGCTCAAAGCGCCAAAATGGTCCTGCCGCCGCATCATGGGGCGGAGCTTGCGCGCGATGACGTCCAGAGCATCCGCATCGTCGCCTTCCAGGGCCCCCACGATCAGGGTGCAGGTCTGGGAAACGCGGAGCGCCTCGTTGATGCCGTTCTGGATCCGCACCAGCAGACCGGAGCGGGCCTGGATCCGGGCGGGGAGGCAGTCCTGTGGGGTGAAGCCCGCATGAGCCCGCAGCAGGCCGCGCACGAAAGCGGGACGTTCCTGACTGTCCGGTAGCCAACGGCCCGTATCCTCGACCATCAGCACCTGATCGGGCCCGAGGCGGAGGGCATAACGGGTTTCGAAGCTGCGGTTCGAGCCGGCCTGTGCGGCCATGGCCTCTCGGCGGTCGGCGCCGCTTCCGGGCTCGACGAGGTGGGAGAAGGCTCTGCCCGTGCGCGGCAGGTCTCGGGCATGAAGGCCCAGGAGCGCGGCTGCACTGGGACTCCAGGTCAGGACATCGGACAGAATGTCCCAGGAATAGGCGGCGGAATGCGAGGCGGGGGAGATCCCGGCGCCCCGACGCTTGCACGGCGTCCGGGGTGCTCCGTCAAAGATCCCCGCCCGGCCCGGCCGCTTCGTCGCCATCGCGCAACCCTCACGATACTCTATGTACGCTGGGGCAGGAAAATCTGTGCCTGGCCCCGTTGAAACCGAAGGCTCAAGGATCGGACATCGGCCTTAAGGAACCCTAAAAAACCGATGAAAAGTCAGGGGCTTTGAGGCATAGGGCTTGGGGATTGCGGGCATAAAAAAACCGGCGCATCTCGCGCCGGCTCTTTTTACTCGCATGCCGCGTCTGGATTACGCGTCAGCCTTCACCTTCAGGACCTGACGGCCACGGTACATGCCGGTCTTCAGGTCGATGTGGTGAGGACGGCGAAGCTCGCCGGAATCCTTGTCCTCGATATAGGTCGGGGCCTTCAAGGCATCGGCGGAGCGACGCATGCCACGCCGCGAGGGCGACGTTTTTCTCTTAGGAACGGCCATTTCTCGTCTCCGGTCAAAAAAGCGGAGCGCCCGCTCAACCGGGGAACGCTCACATCTCAAACTTGATGAGGTTGCGCCTCATACAAGGTCTTGAAGGAAATATCTAGCCCCTTCCGCTTCGAAAAGGCTTTTCTTGGTCGCAGGTCCCGGCCTCAGGCAGGCGCTGTAGGGGGCGGCCCTTGCCATTCGCGCCTGGAGCTGCCCCGCCAGGGCGCTGAGGCGCGAACTGGGGCGGGCCGGGTTGCGCCTGAGCGGGTTGGGCAGCGCCCGGGCGAGCAGGGCCGCTTCCCGGCGGGTCAGGTTCTTGGCGGATTTGCGAAAATACTTCCGGGCTGCGGCTTCGGCCCCGAAGACCCCTTCGCCCCATTCGGCTACGTTGAGATAGATCTCCATCATCTGCCGCTTGGACCAGATCAGATCGAGATAGAGCGCAACCGGGATCTCCAGTCCCTTCCGGATGTAGGAGCGGCTGGGCCAGAGAAAGAGGTTCTTTGCCACCTGCATGGGAATGGTCGAGGCCCCCCGGGACGGTCCGTCCCCGTCGGCTTCCTCCACCACCTCCCGGATCGCGCCCCAATCGACGCCGTGATGCTCGCAGAACCGGCTGTCCTCCGAGGTCATGACCGCCAGAGGCAGGTGAGGGGAGATCTCGTCGAGGGAGACATAAGTCCGCTCGGCGCCCTGAAGGGTGAGCCAGCGGCCGAGCATCAGGGTGGAGACGGGCGGCACGATCCAGTACAAAAGCCCTAGCCAAACGACGGCCCCGACCCATAAGAGGATAAGGCCAAGGCCGGTCTGGACGATGCGGCGGAAGAAACGGGCGGCCGTCATCGGCCGTGCCGACCGCAACGTCCATCCCCGGTCCGTTCGTCCATCACCATCCTCCGCGGACGGAGCGGCTGCTCCTTCCGAGTTCGGGCTCATCATGACGCCATCCACCAGCACTTTCAGCGCGCGGCTCACCGAGGCCGCAAAGCTTGTCGAAGCCAATCTTGAAGCCTTGCTAGCAGACAATGCCCGCCACGGCGAGATTGCGCGGCCCGCCCGGCTGATGGCGGCCATGCGGCATGCAGCGCTCGGAGGCGGCAAGCGCCTGCGGCCTTTTCTCACCATCGAGGCGGCGCGCCTCTTCGGCTCCGAGGAGCAGGGAGCCCTGCGGGCCGGCTCGGCCGTCGAGCTGCTCCACTGCTATTCCCTCGTTCACGACGATCTTCCGTCCATGGACGATGACGACATGCGTCGCGGCCGCCCGACGGTGCACAGGGCCTATGACGAGGCGACGGCGATTCTCGTGGGCGACGCACTTCAAACGTTGGCCTTCGAGGTGCTCGCCGATCCCAATACCGATGCGGACCCAGCGGTGCGCTCCGACCTCGTCCTGGGCCTTGCCCGTGCCTCGGGCTTGGGAGGCATGGTCGGCGGACAGATGCTCGACCTTTCGGCGGAGGGCCGCTACGGCCTGGCCGCCATGGACGAGGCCGAGGTGCGCCGGCTCCAGATGATGAAGACCGGCGCGATCCTCACCTTCTCGGTGGAGGCCGGCGCGATTCTGGGCCGGGCCGATGCGGAGGCGCGCCGGAGCCTCGTGGAGTATGGCCGAGCCTTGGGAGCAGCCTTCCAGGTAGCCGACGATATCCTCGACCGGGAGGCCTCCGCCGAAGCGCTCGGCAAGCGCACGGGCAAGGATCAGGAGAAGGGTAAGGCCACGCTGGTCGATCTGCTCGGAATGGACGGCGCGAAGCGCGAGTGCCGCCAGCTCGTGGAGAAGGCGGATGCCGCTCTGAGCGGGTTCGGCGACAGGGCGCGGACCCTCCGCGATGCCGTGCGATTCGTGGTCGAGCGCGAGGTTTGAGGCCGTTGCAGTGGCGCGCGAGCCCGCCAAGGTCATGGTCGGGTTCGTCCCGGCCATCCCGATCCGAGAGGCGCTGCCCCTCACATGATCGAGATCACCGGCACAAGGCCGGGGATGACGCGGAGGGGACCGGTGCGACGATTCGCCGGGCCGTCACCCCTGCCCCCTCTCTGCCGGGGAAGGGGAAAGCTCACATCCCGCTCTCGAACAAGGCTTCTGGCCGCCTCAAGCGCTCGCCGAGGCTCGACGCTTGAACCAGCGCGGCAGCTTCATTTCGCTCACGATGACGCCTGCGACGATCAGCGCCGCGCCGATGAGGGCCGCGGCGGGCAGGCGCTCGCCGTAGATGCGCCCGACGATTCCCGCCCAGACCGGCTCCCCCGCATAGATCAATGTGGCGCGGGTCGGCGACACCGTCTTCTGCGCCCAGTTCATGGCAAGCTGAATGCCGGCGCTCGCAAGGCCGAGACCGGCCGCGCTGAGGATGAGAAGCCATGAAGGCTCCGGCATGGACTCGCCGAGCGGCGACATGAGACCGAATGCAAGCAGCGAGGTGACGGCGAGTTGCACCACGGTGACGCGGCGCGCATCCACCTTGCCCGCGAAGCCGCCGATGAGAATGATCTCGGCGGCGATGGCGATGGCGCTCAGGAGGGTCAGCAATTCGCCGATCCCGAGGCCGATGGAAGCTCCGTCCGGCCCTGCGAGCAGCGCGAGGCCAGCGAAGGCGAGAGCAATGCCGATCCACGCCACCGCACTCGGCGGTCTCTTCAGGACGAACCATTGCAGCAGCGGCACGATGGGCACGTAGAGCGCCGTGATGAAGGCCGATTTGCTGCTGGGGATGGATTGCAGACCATAGGTCTGGAGGGTGTAGCCGAAGAAGATCGCGATTCCGATCATCGCGCCCGCCTTGATCTCCAGCCAGGTCAATCCGCGCAGCACGGGCGCCGCGATGAGCGCCATGGCGAGAGCGGCCGTGCCGAAGCGAAACCCCACGAAGAACAGCGGCCCGCTGACGCTCAGGGCGTTCTGGACGACGAGGAAGGTCGCGCCCCAGACCATCGTGACGGCGATCAGCACGGCCTCGCTCCGGCTGAGGCTGAAAGCGGACGCGGATGGGGTGGGACTCAAGGCGGGCTCCTCGACGGGACGTGGGTCGTTAGGACCAATCACAGTCCCGGTCAAGGACAGCCGATCCGCAAGACTGCCGGCGCTCCCGGACAGGCAGGTGGCGCAGCTTCAGGGGCCGCAGGTTCAGAGCCGTGAAGAGAGGACGGCCTAGACGGTGACCTGCGTGCCCACTTCCACGACGCGTCCCGTGGGAATCTGGAAGAAGTCCGTCGCATCGTTCGCGGATTTCGCGAGGCCGATGAACAGCTTGTCCTGCCAGAGGGGCATGCCTGATTGGCTGGCGGGGCGGATCGAGCGCCGCGAGAGGAAGAACGACGTCGCCATGATGTCGAACTTGAAGCCCTGCTTGCGCAGGATCGCGAGGCCGCGCGGAATGTTGGGCGTTTCCATGTAGCCGTAGCTCAGGCGGATGCGCCAGAACGAGTCGCCCACATGCTCGATGGCGGCGCGATCCGCGTCGTCCATGCGGGGCACGTCCGCGCCGTTGATGGTCAGGATCACGTTCTTCTCGTGCAGCACCTTGTTGTGCTTGAGGTTGTGCAGCAGCGCGGCCGGCGCGGTATCGGGATCGCTGGTGAGGAACACGGCGGTTCCCTTCACCCGGTGGGGCGGGCTCTTCTCCAGCATCTGCACCAGTTCGTTCAGCGGCACGTCGATCTTGCGGGTCTTCTCGAAGAGGATGTTGGTGCCCTTTACCCAGGTCCACATGGTGATGATGAGAACCGTGGCAAGGATGACCGGTACATAGCCGCCCGTAAACAGCTTCAGCAGATTTGCGCCGAAGAAAGCAAGGTCGATGAAGAGGAACGGCAGCATCATAGCGAGAGTGAGGCCCAGGGACCAGCGCCAGCCCTTCCAGATCACGATGATGGCGAGAACTGCATCCACCGACATCGCACCGAACACGGACACTCCGTAAGCATGGGATAGGTTGCTCGACGAGCCGAAGATCAGGACGAGGACGATCACGCCGAAGAGCAGCATCCAATTCACGCGCGGCAGATAGATTTGCCCCTGGTGAGCCTCCGACGTGAAACGGATCTCGAGCCGAGGCAGAAGGCCGAGCTGGATCGCTTGGCGGGTGAGCGAGAATGCGCCGGTGATCACGGCTTGGCTCGCAATGATTGTCGCAAGGGTCGCCAGGATGATCATTGGCACCAGCGCCCATTCCGGCACGAGATGGAACAGAGGCGACTCGGCGGTTTCCGGGTGCGAGAGCACGAGGGCCCCCTGTCCGAAGTAATTGATCACCAGAGCTGGAAACACGAGGTAGAGCCACGCACTCCGGATCGGTTTCGCGCCGAAATGGCCGAGATCCGCATAGAGCGCTTCGGCGCCTGTGACGGCCAAACACACCGCGCCCAGGACCGCCAGGGCCACGCCGGAGTGATTGACAAAGAACATGACGCTGTAAACTGGATTGATGGCAGCGAGCACCGTCGGGTCATCGGCGATATGGAGCGCGCCTGCGATAGCCAAGGCCGCGAACCAGACCAGCATGATCGGCCCGAAGAACGCCGCAACGCTTCCTGTGCCACGACCTTGCACAATGAAGAGAATGGCCAGAATGGCCAGCGTGATCGGCACCACGAAGGATTCGAGATCGGGCGCGACGAGCTTTAGGCCCTCGACGGCCGAAAGCACGGAGATTGCTGGCGTGAGAACCGCATCACCATAGAAGAGCCCTGCACCGATGATGCCCAGAAAGAGCGCAATGCCGCCTCGCTGCCCGATAGCGCGCTGCGCCAGCGCGACGAGGGTCAGAGTTCCCCCCTCTCCCTTGTTGTCGGCGCGCAACAGGATCACGACATATTTGACGGTCACCACCAGAACGAGCGACCATAAGATCAGCGACAGAACGCCGAGGACGATCTCCCGTGTGACCGGAGCGCCGGATGCCGCTGCCGCCACGGACTCCTTGAGCGCGTAGAGAGGGCTTGTACCGATATCGCCGAAAACCACGCCGACGGCGCCGAGCATCAGCGTCCAGAAGCCGGCATGGGGATGCGATTCAGGAGGGGTGGCCTCCGGAGCCGCAGAATCTGCGTGACCGGGAGCGACAGTTTGCTGTTCTGCCATGTGTGTTTTCTGCAGCGGGTGCCCGCGGACGGCCTTTTTCCAAGTCACTCTGCAACAACGACGAAGGGCAGCCCCTCCTTTGAGCATCGGATCTAAAAGTGGATTCCACTTCTAGGATCCATCCGACCCTCTCATTCTCAAAAAGCGCAGCGGCCGTCATTGCCGGCGCGGGGCGCTCTCTAGCACATCGAGCCTGAGCTTAAAACGGAATTTCGCTGGATGTTCCATGGTTGCGTCCGCCGCCTCACTCGGCGGCGTCGCGGCCCTCTTGTCCATAGGTCTTCTCGATGTAATCGAGCACGATCTTCTGGAAATCCTGCGCCAGCGTCGGGCCGCGCAGCGTCATCGCCTTCATCCCGTCGATGAAGACGGGCGCCGCCGGCTGCTCGCCGGTGCCCGGCAGCGAGATCCCGATATTGGCGTGTTTCGACTCGCCGGGCCCGTTCACAATGCAACCCATCACGGCCACGTTGAGGTTCTCGACGCCCGGATAAGTGCGCCGCCACTCGGGCATGGAGGTCGAGATCCAGCTCTGAATATCCTGCGCCAGCTCCTGGAAGACGGAAGAGGTGGTGCGTCCGCAACCGGGGCAGGCGGCGACGAGCGGCACGAAGGTGCGGAAGCCCATGGTCTGGAGCAGTTCCTGCGCCGTCTTCACTTCGAGGGTGCGGTCCCCGCCCGGCTCGGGCGTCAGGGAATAACGGATCGTATCGCCGATGCCCTGCTGCAGCAGGATGCCGATGGCCGCGGAAGAGGCGACGATGCCCTTCGTGCCCATGCCGGCCTCGGTCAGGCCCAGATGGATGGCGTAATCGGACCGGCGCGCGAGTTCCTGGTAGACGGCGATCAGGTCCTGCACGGCGGAAACCTTGGCCGACAGGATGATGCGATCCTTGCCGAGGCCGATCTCCTCCGCGCGGGCGGCGGAGAGGAGAGCGGACTGGATCATGGCTTCGCGCGTCACCCAGCGCATGTCGCGCGGGGACGCGGAGGCCGCGTTCTCGTTCATGAGATGAGTGAGAAGCTCCTGGTCGAGCGAGCCCCAGTTGGCGCCGATGCGGACGGCCTTGCCGTACTTGATCGCCATCTCGACGATGGCCGCGAACTGGCGGTCCTTCTTCTCCTTGAAGCCGACATTGCCCGGATTGATGCGGTACTTGGCGAGGGCTTCCGCGCAGGCCGGGTGGTCGGCGAGAAGCTGATGGCCGATATAGTGAAAATCGCCGACGAGCGGGACCTCCACTCCGAGCCGGTCGAGCCTCTCGCGGATCTTCGGCACCGCGGCCGCGGCCTCGTCCCGGTCGACCGTGATGCGCACCAGCTCGGAGCCGGCGCGGGCGAGCGCCGCCACCTGGGCCACGGTGGCGTCCACATCCGCCGTGTCGGTATTGGTCATGGACTGAACCACGATCGGCGCCCCGCCACCGACCATGACGGAGCCGACCCGGACGCCCACCGTGCGATGACGCGGAGCGGGCCCTGCCAGGTTCTCGGAGGCGGTTTCGGGGGAGGGGGACATCAAAGACATGCTGCGATCCAGGAGCGGCCATTGAGTTCAGGGCCGTCGCCGTTTAGCTGATGCCAAAAGCCTTTCCCGTCAAGCGCGGCATCGTCAACAGGTCGGGAGCGGCTGCCTTGCGGGCGGCGAGGCGTCCCCGCACCGATCCGGCCGCGGTTTTCGCCCCCGACACGATACCGGGCGCAGGCCGTTGCTATTCCTGGCGGAATTCAAAGACGCTCGTCCTCTTGATCTCGGCATCCTCGAGGGTTCTCGTTACCGGAACCTCGTAGATCGCAAGCCGGTCGAGCCGGTCTTTGGGAAGGTAGCTGCGCCCGGGATCGCCGATGAGGACGGTAGCTCCGCGTCGGCTCAGACCGAACAGCCATTCCGTCACCCGGGCAGCGAGGTCGCGCTCATAGCAGATGTCGCCCGCAAGAACCGTCTCCCATCCCTGGTCCTGGCCGATGAGGTCGGCCTCGAGGGGCGTGACCGCGACTCCGTTCGCCTCGGCATTCAGCGCGATGGCCGCAATGGCGAAGCCGTCGATGTCGCAGGCGACGACCTCGGCGGCGCCCGCCTTCATGGCCGCAATGGCCACAAGGCCAGAGCCCGATGCGAAATCGAGAACGCGCCGGCCGCGCACGATTTCGGGATGATCGAGGATATGGCGGGCAAGCGCTTGGCCGCCCGCCCAGGCGAAGGCCCAAAAGGGCGGCGGCAAGCCGATCTCTCCCAGCTCCTCCTCGGTGCGCCGCCACAGATCCGTCGCCTCGTCGGCCACGTGCAGAGAGAGTTCCGGCGCATGGGGCACCGGCAGGAGCCGCGTTTCGGCGAGAATGAAGGCGCGAGGGTCGGTGATCATGAGCTCAGCATAGAGGCGTAAAGCCGTTTGACGCGGTCCATCACATCCTGTTCCGTAAAGCCGTCGAGAACCCGGACGCGCGCCGCCGCGGCCATGCGGGCAAGGCGCTCCGGGTCACGGGCCAGGGACAGGAGCGCGTCCGCAAGCGCGGAGGAACCTCCAGGCGACACGAGGAGGCCTTCCACGCCGTCACGGACGAGAGTGCGGCAGCCCGGAACGTCCGTGGTGACGACGGCGCGGCCACAGGCCGCCGCCTCCAGGAGCGTTCGCGGCAGGCCCTCTCCGCCACGGGAGGGAAGGCAGGCCACGTGGTGATCGCGCCAGACGGCCGCGACGTCCCGGGTCGGGCCGTGCCAGGCGATTCCGGGTTCCGCGCCCCAGGCCCTCAGGGTCTCTTCCGGAACGGCCTTCGGATTCGACGGGTCGGGCGCACCATAGAGGGAGAGCTCGATCTCCGCTCCCTTCGCCCGGGCCGCGCGCACGGCCTCGACGGCGAGGTCCACGCCCTTCGACCAGAGCATGCGCGCGACGAGCGCGACCTTCAGCGGCGGCTGCGCGGGGAGGGGCGAGGGGACGAGGGCTTCGGGGTCGATGCCGGCCCCGCCGACGATGGTGACCTTCGGGGCGGCCGGATCGAGGCCGAGGAGCTTCGGATCGTCCGTATTCTCGAAGAGATAGCGGGTCCTCGGGGTCTCGATGCCGCGAACCAGGAGCCGCACGGCGCGCCGGGACAGGCGTCCGACCCGGTCCGTCCGGGCACCCAGGAAGCCGAGGCCGGTGAGGGCATAGACCCGGCGGCCGACCCCCGCGAGGGTAGCGGCGAAGCCTCCGACCAGGATGCTCCTGAGAGCGATGCAATGGACCATGTCGGCCTTCTCGTGCTTCAGGATCGCAGCGAGTTGACCCGCCGCGTAGCCGGCCGCCATGGGATTGATGCTGCGCCGCTCGACCTGCAGCGGGATCACCCGCGCGCCGGTGGCCTCAATGGTCTCCCGGTGCGCACGCACGCGGGTGACGACGGCCACCTCGAGCCCCAGCTCGCGTGCGGCCCGGGCCATGGGGAGGAAATGGGAGGCGAAGAACCAGTCCTCGGTGACGACGAAGACGAGCTTGCGGCCTGAGAGGTCGGGAAGATCGGACGGCAAGGGAAACCTTGGATGAAACGGATATGCTGTTCTAACGGCCCCGATCCTCCGAGGGAACTACCCTTTTCTCCCGCTCGTTGCATTCGGCCTGGAAAGGAGGCGTGAATGAGTGAGTGGCTGCCGACGATCCTGGCGACGGTTGCGGGAATTCTGTCCACGGCGAGCTTCGTCCCACAGGTGCTGAAAGCATGGCGGGAGCGCGATACGGCAGCGATCTCGAAACGTATGTACATGGTGACGGTGACCGCCTTCACCCTCTGGTCGATCTACGGGTTTCTGATCGGTGCCATGCCGCTCATCGTCTTCAACCTGCTGAGCTTAGGCTTGAGCGGCACCATCCTGTTCCTGAAGATCCGCAACGACCGTCAGGAGGCGCGGGCCGGCAAGTCTGCCGCAGGCCTGAGGAAGGAACCGCACATGGCGCAGCCCGGTTGACCCTCCGCTTCAAAGAAGGCGAGACATGCTGCTGGACCCGCACCCCTCCACCGATTCCATCGTCGACCCGCGCGATGCCGCCGAAACGGCGGGGCTCGTTTATGTCTCCGACGATGAGCCGGGCATCCGCCGCAAGAAATCGGGCAAGGGCTTCACCTATCTGGGCCCTGACGGGAAGAAGGTGGACGATCAGCCCACGCTCGACCGGATCAGGTCGCTCGCCATTCCGCCCGCCTATACCGATGTGTGGATCTGTCCCAAGGCCAATGGTCATATCCAGGCGACGGGCCGCGACGTGAAGGGGCGCAAGCAATATCGCTACCACCCCGCGTTCCGGGAGGTCCGCGAGAGCACGAAATATGAGCGGATGCTCGAATTCGCCAGGGGGCTTCCCGCCATTCGCAAGACCATCAGCGAGCACATGAGCCAGCGTGGCCTGCCTCGCGAGAAGGTGCTGGCCACGGTGGTTCATCTTCTCGAAAACACGCTGATCCGCGTCGGCAACGAGGATTACGCGAGGCAGAACAAGAGCTATGGCCTGACGACCCTGCGCGATCCGCACGTGAAGGTGGACGGCAGCGAGCTGCGTTTCCAGTTCAACGGCAAGAGCGGCAAGACCTGGAAACTGCAGGTGAAGGATCGTCGCGTCGCCAAGATCGTGAAAGCCTGCCAGGACCTGCCGGGGCAGGATCTGTTCCAGTACCTCGACGACGAGGGCGAGCGCCAGTCGATCACGTCCTCGGACGTGAACGCCTATCTCAAGGAGATCACGGGACGCGACATCACCGCCAAGGATTTCCGCACCTGGGCCGGCACCGTGCTCGCGGCCCTGGCCCTGGCGGAATTCGAGCAGTTCGACAGCGACGCGAAGGCAAAGAAGAACATTCGCGCCGCCATCGAGCAGGTCGCCGCCCGCCTCGGCAATACGCCCACCATCTGCCGCAAGTGCTATGTGCATCCGGAAGTGTTCAATTGCTATCTCGAAGGCGGCCTGCTTCTGGAGATCAAGAAGGAGATCGAGGCCGAGCTGCGCGAGGATCTGCCCTCGCTCCGCCCCGAAGAGGCGGCGGTGCTGAGCCTGCTGCAGGAGCGGCTCTCCCGCGAGGTCGAGGAGCAGACGGCAAAACAGGCCAAGAGCCGCCGCTCGTCGACGGACCGTAAGCAGGCCAGGAGTCGACCCGAGGCGAGGGCTTGAACGGTCCGAGCCATCTCACGTTCGAGCCCTCTTCCCCCTACAAGGAAGGGGAAATGGCGCTCGATCCTGCTCCCGAGCACCTTGACCTGAGACGTCCCGCGTGTTCCATCGCGCCGCACTCACCGGGGCGAAATTCGAGATGAGCCGTTTGACGCAAGCAACCGTAGTTCTCGCGACGATCCTCATCGGGTCGGTCTCAGCCGTCGCGCAGGAGCCGAGTTGGGTCGAGGTGAAGTGCTCCCGCTACAGGAATGCCTGGGACGAGGCCCTCGCGCGCACGAAGGGGAAGGGGTTGGGACAGGAATTTCTCGACAGGCATGAATCCTTTCTGGCATCCGGATGTAGGACCAAAGCCGATGTCTGTCCTCGCTCCGCGGAGGAGATGGCGCTTGCGAACATGATGGTCGTGGCCGCCATGAATGCAGGTACGGCAAGCACCTTCCCGCCTTTCGCCTGTCCCAGATAGAAGGCATGGTCCTCCATGCCTCGAACATTTTCCTGATCTGAGGCGTTAGGGTGTCGCTCTGTCCGGTTCAGCGAGGCTTCCCATGCGCATTCATCATCTCAATTGCGGCTGCATGTGCCCCGTGGGAGGAAGGCTTTGGGACGGAGTGAGCCGTGGGGTCACCGGACAGCTGGTATGCCATTGCCTGCTGCTCGAGACAGACCGTCACGGGCTTGTACTCGTCGACACCGGCTTCGGCTCGCGCGATGTGGAGGATCCCTATGGGCGGATTAGCCCCCTGTTCGTCCATGTGAACCGGATCCAGCTCGAGCACCGTTACACGGCCCTGGGTCAGGTGAAGAGCCTCGGTTTCTCGCCCCGGGACGTGCGCCACATCGTTCTCACTCATCTCGATTTCGATCACGCGGGCGGGTTGGAGGATTTCCCTGAGGCCACGGTTCATGTGCTGCGCGCCGAGGTCGAGGAGGCGGAGGTGCGCCAAGGCTTCATCCATCGCCGGCGCTACCGCCCCGAGCAATGGGACGGGGTGCGCGACTGGCGCTTCTACGATCCGTCCGGCGAGAGCTGGTTCGGCTTCAATTCCGTGCGAGACCTCGACGGCCTGCCGCCCGAGATCCTGATGATTCCGCTGCCCGGCCACACGATGGGGCATGCGGGCATTGCCATCGACACGCCCGAGGGATGGCTTCTCAACGCGGGCGATGCCTATTTCCATCGTCATGAAATGGACGCGGAGCCGTCGTGCACGCCGGGGCTCCTCGCTTACCAGAGGATGATGGAGGAGAACCGGAGCATGCGCCTTCGCAACCAGGACCGGTTGCGGATTCTGGCGAACGACCGCTCGAGCAGCGTGCGGATCTTCTGCAGCCACGACCCGGTCGAGCTCGAGGCCCTGCAGCGCCTCAGCACTGGCTGGCGGCCGCTTCGTTCAGAATTCATTCCAGATCGGCAGTACTCATAGCACCACCGCCTCTGGTTTCACGCCGCCCGCGCCCTAAAAGCCAGGACAGGACGTTAAAGGGGAAGCGGTATGGAACTCGATGCCCTGATGCTGTCGCGCATCCAATTTGCGTTCACGGTTGCGTTCCACATCATCTTCCCGGCTTTTACCATCGGCCTCGCGAGCTGGCTCGCCGCACTGGAATTCAACTGGCTTCGCACGGGCAATCCGCTCTACCGCAATCTCTTCCGCTTCTGGGTCAAGGTCTTCGCCGTGTCCTTCGGCCTCGGTGTCGTCTCTGGTATCGTCATGAGCTATCAGTTCGGCACGAACTGGTCCCGCTTCTCTGAGTTCACGGGCAACGTCCTGGGGCCGATCATCGCCTATGAAGTGATTACGGCTTTCTTCCTGGAGGCAGCCTTCCTGGGCATCATGCTGTTCGGCTGGGAGAGGGTCGGCGATCGGCTCCATTTCTTCGCCACCTGCATGGTGGCCTTGGGCACGCTCATTTCCGCCTTCTGGATTCTCTCCGCCAATTCCTGGATGCAGACGCCGGACGGCTTCGTCATCGAGAACGGCAAGGCGGTGCCGGTCGACTGGTTCAAGGTCGTCTTCAATCCGTCCTTCCCCTTGCGCTATGCGCACATGGTGCTGGGATGCTACATCACCACGGCCTTCGCGGTGGCGGGTATGTCAGCCTGGATGCTCCTGCGCCATCCCCACGATGCGCCGGAGGGGAAGCTCGCGGCTTCGCGCCGCTCCCTGTCGATGGCCTTATGGTTCGCCGCCATCTTCGTGCCGGTCCAGATCGTGATCGGCGATCTGCACGGTCTGGGCGTCCTCAAGTACCAGCCTACCAAGCTCGCAGCGATCGAGGGCAACTGGGAGCGCATGTCCAACATGCCGCTTCGTCTCTTCGCCATCCCCGATGAGGCGGCGGAAACGAACCATTACGAGATCGGCATCCCGAAGATCGGCAGCTGGGTTCTCACTCATGCGTTCGATGGAGAGGTGCCGGGGCTCAAGGAGGTCCCGCCCGAGGACCGCCCACCCGTATGGCCTGTATTCTTCTCCTTCCGCATCATGGTGGGGTTGGGCTTCGCGATGCTCGGCATCGGATTGTGGAGTCTGTATCTGCGCTGGAAGAGGACGCTCTTCACCAACCGGACATTCCTCACCGCCACGATGCTGATGACCCCGTCCGGGTTCGGGGCGGTGCTCTTCGGCTGGTTCACGGCGGAAATCGGTCGCCAGCCCTTCGTGGTCTACGGGCATCTGCGAACGGCCGACGCCGTATCCCCCGTTGCGGCGGGCGCAGTCGCGACATCGCTTGCCATCTTTCTCGTCGTCTATGCCTTCGTCTTCGGGTTCGGCTCCTATTATCTCGCAAAGCTCCTGCGGCGCGGGCCCGATCCGGTCGAGGACATCCGCGGCGACGATCTCGGCAAGAAGCCGAAGCGTCCGTTCTCCGTGCCGGACGAGGGCATCGAGGGCAGGCCCGGCCACCGGGCGCAACCTGCGGAATAGGAGGACGGGAGCATGTTCGGATTTGGCAACGATTACGAAGGTCTCGCCTTCTGGCTACCGCTGATCTGGGCGGGCCTGATCGCGGTGGCCGTCGCGATGTACGTGATCGTCGACGGGTTCGATCTGGGCGTCGGAATCCTGTTCAAGGCGGCCCGCAGCGAGAACTGGCGCGACCGGATGATGTTTTCCGTGGCGCCGATCTGGGACGGCAACGAAACCTGGCTCGTCCTCGGCGGTGGCGGTCTCTTCGCGGTGTTCCACGTCGCCTATGCGGTGCTCATGCCGGCGCTCTACGTGCCGATCATCCTCATGCTGATCGCGCTCATCTTTCGCGGTGTGGCCTTCGAGTTCCGCTTCAAGTCCGATCGTTCGAAATTCCTGTGGGACAATGCGTTCTTCTTCGGCTCGCTGCTCGCGACGTTCTTCCAGGGCATGGTGCTCGGCGCTTTCGTGCAGGGCTTTGCCAACGACGGACGCCAATTCACCGGCGGCACCTTCGACTTCCTCACTCCCTTCAGCGTCGTCACCGGCATCGGCCTCATCTTCGGCTACGGTCTTCTCGGCGCGACCTGGTGCGTGATGAAGACCACGGGCGAGCTCGAAATCTGGGCGCGGCGCATGGCCGTGCGCTTCCTGATCCTGACGATCGTCGCCATGGCCGTGGTCTCCCTCTGGGTTCCATTCCTCGGCAGGCAGATCGAAACCCGCTGGTTCTCCTGGCCCAATATTGCGTTTCTCGCACCGATCCCGCTGATTACGGCCTATGTGGCCTATCGCCTGTTGCGCGACCTGGAAGAGGGGCGGCACTACCGCCCGTTCTTCCTTGCCATCGGCCTCTTCCTGCTCGGCTATCTCGGGCTCGGCGTCAGTCTTTTTCCGTACAACGTGCCGCCGAACCTGACGATCTGGGATACGGCCAATACGGTCAGTTCCCAGCTCTTCGCGCTCGTGGGATTTGCGATCGTGATGCCGCTCACCTTCGCCTACACGGCCTATGCCTATTACGTGTTCCGTGGAAAGGTGGCCGAGGAGATCAAGGGCGGCGGCTACGGGTATCACTGATGCAGGCGGGTATCCATCGTCCGCCGGAGAGGCGCCCCAGCGTATCGTCGGGAGCCGAACGATCCGTCATTCCGGGCAACGAGCATCGGAGCGATCCCGAAAGCGAAGGCCGCTTTCGGGGCCGATACAAGCGCCTGCTCTGGTTCGTGCTGATCTATCTCATGAGCCTCGCGGCCTTTGCGGCCCTGGTCTACGGACTGAAGCTGATCATTCCGCGCTGAGGCTCGACGCGCAGTTCCGATGAGGGCTCCGGCGATGCGCCCGCCCGTCTGATGCCATGTCGTTATGGATCCTGGTCGCACCCGGCTCGCCGCTTCGGGACAGCGCGGCAGGTAGAAGAAGGGGCTGGCGATGCTTCCATAATGTGACCTCATTTCTGGGTCACATGCGGTTAACCATAATAATTTCATCAAAGAATTATCCTGGATCGGAAGATCCATACCCTTCCTCTTGAAATTGAGAGGGGGAAAAGCCGACCTGCGTTTGACGATAAAATTTCAAGTTGACATTTTGACATGTAATATGGTTACACAGTAAATGGCGTAACGGAAAGCGCCGATCTTGGGGCATCTCAATATCCTTAAGAGCAAGGCGAGCGCCGGGAAAATCGGCCCGGGCCCGTTAAAATATTCGTATGGTCCGAGCCGAGATCGAAGCCGTCGCCAGACAGCGGATATCGTGCTAGGATATAACTTTACATGATGGTGCAGAACTGGACGGTGTGCCGGGGAGCCGGGCCATCGATGGAAAGAAGATAATGAAGCAAGCATCGAAAAATCGGGAAGAGAGTACAGAAGTTCAGGACGCCCTGAAGTCGTGCTTCCCGTCCTTTACGAACGTCGCCATTTTCTCGGCGGTCGTGAACATCCTGGCCCTGACCGGATCGATCTACATGCTCCAGGTCTATGACCGCGTGCTGTCGAGCCGGAGCATCCCAACCCTCATCGGCCTCTCGCTGATCGCATTGGCGGCCTATGCTCTCTCGGGCGGTCTCGACATGCTGCGCGGCAAGATGCTGGCCCGCATCGGCGCCCGCTTCGATGAGATCCTCGCGCCTCGCGTGTTCGATCTGGTCGCCACCATGCCTCTGAAAGGCGCCAGGGCATCCGAGAGCATGCAGCCGATCAGGGACGTGGACACGATCCGCGGCTTCCTGTCGGGTCTCGGGCCAACGGCTCTCTTCGACATGCCCTTCATGCCGATCTTCCTCATCGGCTGCTTCATGATCCATCCCTGGATCGGCATTACCTCCGTGATCGGCGGTGTGTGCATCATCATCCTGACCATCTACACGGACGCCAAGAGCAAAGAGCCGTCCTACGAGGTGACGAAGAGCGGCGCCGAACGCCACGCCATGGCGGAAACCAGCCGCCGCAATGCGGAGGCGATCCGCGCGCTTGGCATGCTGGGCCATCTTGGTAAGCGCTATGACCAGGTGCATGTTCGCCACGTGAACGACGGCCTCGCGGTCAGCGAATCCTCGGCGGGCATCGGCGCCTTCGCCAAGGTGTTCCGCATGGTTCTTCAATCGGGCATCCTGGGTCTCGGCGCCCTCCTGGTGATCGAGGGGCAGATGTCCGGCGGCCTGATGATCGCCGGCTCGATCCTGATGTCGCGTGCCCTTGCGCCCATCGAGATCGCCGTGGCGCACTGGAAGGGCTTCACCGCTTCCCGGCAAGCCTATCGCCGCCTCCAGCACATCATGAGCCTCGTTCCGGCGCAGGGCCAGCGTATGCCGCTGCCGGCCCCGAAGCAGGTCATGTCCGTGGAGGAGGTCTACGTTTCGGCTCCGGGTGCGCAGCTCCCGATCGTGCAGGCCGCTACCCTGCGCCTCCAGGCTGGCCAGGGGCTGGGCTTGATCGGCCCGAGTGCATCAGGCAAGTCGACACTGGCCCGCGCCCTCGTCGGCGTGTGGCCGACCTTGCGCGGCGAGATCCGGCTCGACGGCGCCGCCCTCGACCAGTGGGAGCCCGACAGCCTCGGGCGTCATATCGGGTACCTGCCGCAGGACGTGGAGCTCTTCGAAGGCACGGTGGCCGAGAACATCTCGCGCTTCCATCCGAACCCGAAGCCGGAGGACATCATCGCCGCGGCGAAGACGGCGGGCGCCCATGAGCTGATCCTTGGGCTCCCGGACGGCTACGATACGCGCATCGGCGAAAGCGGAGCCTCCCTGTCGGGCGGCCAGCGCCAGCGTGTCGCCCTGGCCCGGGCGCTCTACGGCGATCCTTTCCTGGTGGTGCTCGACGAGCCGAACGCCAGTCTCGACGGTGCAGGGGACGAAGCCCTGAACCAGGCGATTCTGTCTGTCCGGCAGCGCGGCGGCGTCGTCATCGTCATCACCCACCGCCCAGCTGCCCTCGGGCAGGTCGATCAGGTCGCCATCATGGAAGAGGGGCGGATCAGGGCCATCGGCCCGCGGGACGAGGTCCTGCAGGGCGTAATGAAACGCAATACGGCTCCGGCACAGGCCCCCACGGCACGGATGCAGCCGGCGCAGACGCAGGCCGTCAGCCTGCGGGAGGTTGGTTAAATGATTGTCATACAGAAGCCCCAGAAGCCTTCGATGCACGAGAAGATTCTGCGTCAGTCGAGTGTCGCGGGCATGGCGATGATCGCCCTGTTCGCCGGCACGATCGGTCTCTGGGCGGCAACCTCGACCCTGTCGGGCGCCGTCGTGGCCGGCGGCCAGTTCGTGGTCGACAGCAGCGTCAAGAAGATCCAGCATTCCACCGGCGGTATCGTCGGGGAGTTGAAGGTGAAGGACGGCGACCGCGTCAAGGCGGGAGATCTCCTGGTTCGCCTGGACGAGACCCTGACGCGCGCCAACCTGCAGGTGGTTTCCAAACAGCTCGATGAGTACATTGGACGTCAGGCACGCCTGGAGGCCGAGCGTGACGGCGCCGATGAGATCAAGATGCCGGCCGAATTCGCAGATCGCCTTCCCGATCCTGCCGTTGAGAGGATCATGTCCTCGGAGCGCACGCTCTTCCTGGCGCGCCGCGCCGCGAGGGATGCCCAGAAGGATCAGCTTAGGAAGCGCATCTCCCAGTCGGAGGACGAGATCGTCGGTCTGAAGGCGCAGCAGGAGGCGAAAGCCCGTGAGGCCGCGCTGATCAAGGAAGAGCTCAAGGGCGTGCGCGATCTCTACGAGAAGAACCTCGTGCAGCTCCCGCGCCTGAACGCGCTCGAACGCGATGCCGCCAGCATCGAAGGCCAGCGTGGCCAACTCATCGCCGCCGTGGCCCAGGCGGAAAGCCGCATCGCGGAAACCTCGTTCCAGATCATCCAGATCGACGAGCAGATGCGCGCGGAGGCGATGCAGGAGCTGCGCGAGATCCAGAGCAAGATCGCCGAGTACACGGAGCGGCGCGTAGCGGCCGAGGACCAGCTGAAACGCATCGACATCCGTGCGCCTAGCGACGGCTATGTGCATCAGCTGAACGTCCACACCATCGGCGGCGTCATCTCTCCGGCCGAGCCGGTGATGCTCATCGTTCCCACGAACGACAAGCTCGAACTCGAAGCCAAGGTCCTGCCCAACGACATCGACCAGGTGAGGCTGGGGCAGAAGGCTTTCGTGAAGGTGCACGCTTCGAATGCGCGCATGATGCCCGACCTGCACGGCAAGGTCAGCCGGATCTCCGCGGACGTGTCCCGCGACCAGCAGTCTGGCATGACCTTCTATACGATCCGCGTGGAGCTGCCGCAGGAAGAGATCAAGCGCCTTGAGGGGTTGCATCTCATCGCGGGCATGCAGGCCGAGGTCTTCATCGAGGTCAACGAGCGAACCCCGTTCGAGTACTTCTTCAAGCCCATGAAGGATCAGATCGCCCGCGCCTTCCGCGAGCACTAACCTCTTACAGAGTCTGGCTTTTTGGACCGCACACAGCTTTGCAAGCCGTGTGCGGTTTTTTATTGCCTAGATCGCTCGGTCGGAGGTCAAACCTGGAAAGTTCCGGAAAAAAGCCCATAACAGGGACGGGCGGGCCGCCAGGGCAGCGCCCGGACAGAAGCAGAACACCGAGCTTTTCGGTTGTTGAAGGCTTCAGCCCTCCGAATTGTCTCGAACATCCTGAGGAAGCAGAGGTTTGAGGATCATCTTTCGCTTCGGCGGTATTGCGTTGCTTGTCGCGGCCATCGTCATCCTGGCCGTTCTCCCGTTCGCCACATCCTTCGTTGAGCAATGGGCGCGGCGGGATGTGGAATTGCGGTCCCATCTGGTCTTCAACTCCGCCAGGGATCAGGTCGCCGGTCTTCTGGCGAGCGGCGATGCGGGAAGGCTTACGAATTTCTTCGAGCGAATCGCCTCCGACGAGCGGGTTCTCGCCATCGGCTATTGCGACGGGGCGAGCCTGCGCGCGCCGACGAGGAACATGCCGCCGTCATTCTCCTGCGAGCAGGCAGCCAGGGGGGAGGCCGTGAGTTTTTCCACGATCAGCAGCGATGGGCGCGATATCCTGGTGAGCGCGTTCCCCCTGGCTGCGTCCGGGCGGGAGGGTCATCTCGTGGTGCTCCACGACCTGAGCTATGCTGAGCTCCGGGGAGGGGAGGCCCGCAATTACCTCTTCCTGGCTCTCGCCGGCGTCGCCTTCGGGGCGTCCGCTCTCGCGGCCTTGATCGCCGCTTTCATCATGCGTCGATGGCTGGCGTCCATTCGGCAGGCTCTGGAGAGCGCCCGCGCGGGCGCCGCGGGTCCGCCGGAGGAGGAAAACATCATTCCTCTCGGCCAGGAAATCCGGGACGTTCTCCAGGAATTGGAAGCCTCGCGCCGCACCATCGATGCGGCGCATACGGACTGGAGCCCGGACACCTTAAGGGCGGCCCTGTCCAACGAGCTGTCCGGATCGGAGGTGATCGTGGTCTCGAACCGGGAGCCCTACATCCACAACCGGGCGGAGAATGGAGGCATCTCCCTGCAGATTCCCGCGAGCGGGCTCGTCTCCGCCCTGGAGCCGGTGGTGCGCGCCTGCGGCGGCACCTGGGTGGCGCATGGCAGCGGAACGGCGGACCGTGACACGGTGGATGCGAACGATCGCGTGCCCGTGCCGCCGGCCAATCCGTCCTATACGCTACGCCGCGTCTGGCTGACGGACGAGGAGCAGGACGGCTATTACTACGGCGCCGCCAACGAGGGCCTCTGGCCACTCTGTCACATCGCATTCGTGCGGCCGATCTTCCGCGAGCAAGACTGGCAGTACTACCGCTCCGTCAACGAGAAGTTCGCGGACGCCATCGTCACCGAGGCCAAGCGCGAGGACCCGATCATTCTGGTGCAGGATTATCATTTCGCGCTCCTGCCCCGCATGATCCGCAACAGGCTTCCCCAGGCGACCATCGTCACGTTCTGGCACATTCCCTGGCCGAACGCGGAAACCTTCGGCATCTGCCCCTGGCGGGAGGAGATCATCGACGGGTTGCTCGGATCGTCGATTCTCGGCTTCCACACCCAGGCCCATTGCAACAACTTCCTGGACGCGGTGGATTCGTACGTGGAAAGCCGCATCAACCGGGAAACGGATTCGGTCACGTTCGGCGGTGAGGAAACGCAGATCCGCCCCTATCCCATTTCCATCGAGTGGCCGCCGACGGCCCTGGAAGGCCAGAAGCCCGTCGAGGAATGCCGGCGCGCCGTGCGCGAGCGGCTCGGGCTGCCCTCGGACATGCGAATCGGTGTCGGCATCGAGCGGTTCGACTACACGAAGGGCATTCTCGACCGGATGCAGGCGATCGACGTGCTGCTGAGCGAGAATCCCGAATGGCACGGCAACTTCTCCTTCGTTCAAGTGGCGGCTCCGACCCGCAGCAAGCTCGCGAATTACCGGCAGCTGCAGGAGGAGGCCGAAGCTCTGGCGCGCGAGATCAACGAGCGTCATGGCGGCGAGGGGTACGAGCCCATCAAGCTCCTCATTCGGCATCACGAGCCCGACGAGGTTTTCGAGCTGTTCAGGGCGGCCGACCTCTGCATCGTCTCGAGCCTGCACGACGGCATGAATCTCGTGGCCAAGGAATTCGTGGCCGCGCGGGACGACGAGGAAGGCGTTCTGATCCTTTCGGCCTTCGCTGGTGCTTCGCGCGAGCTGTCGGAGGCGCTGATCGTGAATCCCTACAACGCTCATGCCATGGGCCAGGCCATCAATCGCGCGCTCACGATGCCTCCGGCCGAACAGCGCGAGCGGATGCGCCTGATGCGCGATCAGGTGAAAGAGCGTAATGTCTATCGCTGGGCGGGGCAGATGCTGCTCGCAGCCTCCCGCCTGCGCAAGCGGCAGAGAATTCGACGCTTGATCACTGCGGGCAGAAACCGGACCACCGCCAATGCATGATCATTCCGTTCAGCTTTCTGACATGGAAGAGGCTTACGCGCTTTTCCTCGATTTCGATGGAACGCTGGTGGATATCGTGGAGCGTCCCGACGCCGTCATGGTGGATCCGGCGCTGCCCGAAATTCTCCTGCGCCTCCAGGAGAGGCTCGGCGGCGCGCTCGCCATCGTCAGCGGACGGCCCGTGGCGTTTCTCGATCGTCACTTTCAGCCACACCGGTTCGATATGGCGGGGTTGCACGGCCTTGAGCAGCGCATCGCCGGCAGCCTTCACCTCTGTGATCCGGAAGAACTCCCTGAACTGCGCCGGATGGTCGGGCGCCTACAGGAGGTGGTTGCCGAGAAGGCTGGCGTTCTGGTCGAGGACAAGGGCTGTTCTGTCGCCCTTCACTGGCGCCTTGCTCCTCAGGAAAAGGAATTCGCCCTGGCAACGGCCCATGCCGCCGTGGAGGCGCTCGGCAGCGAGTACCGCCTGCAGCATGGCAAGGCGGTGGTGGAAATCCTTCCTTCCGCCGCCGGCAAAGGAAAGGTCATCGAGCGGTTCATGCACTCGGCGCCCTACAAGGGGCGCCGCCCGATCTTCGTCGGGGACGACTTGACTGACGAGAACGGGTTCAGGACGGTGAACGCCCTGGGCGGATTGTCCGTCCGCATCGGTGCGGGCGAGACAATCGCCAAGGTTCGCTTGGGAGCGCCGGCCGATCTGCGACATGACCTGTCCAGATGGGCATCGGACGGTTCCCTTCCTTTCAACGTGGATGATTGATCAGATGAGTTCGCTGGACCTCGCCGTCATCGGCAATTGCATGATTTCGGCCCTGGTGGATCGCCGGGCGCAAATCGTCTGGAGCTGCTTTCCCCGGTTTGATGGTGACCCCGTCTTCTCGGCGTTGCTCGACTGTCCCGAAGGGCGGACGGATGCGGAGCAGAAAGGCGTTTTCGCCATCGACATGGTCGGCATGGTCAGCTGCGAGCAGAGCTACCTTCCGAACACGGCGGTCCTCGTCTCGCGCATGACGGATTCCTTCGGCAACATTATCGAGGTCACGGATTTCGCGCCCCGCTTCAAGCATTTCGACCGCACCTTCCGTCCGCCGTTGTTGATCCGCCGCGTCACGCCTCTCAAGGGGCGCCCGCGCATCCGTGTGCGGCTGCGGCCGCATTTCGAATGGGGCAGCTACGCTCCCGGCACGACCCGCGGCAGCAATCACCTGCGGTTCGTGGGGCCGCATTCGTCCTTGCGGCTCACCACGGACGCGCCTGTGTCCTATGTGTACGAGGAGCGCCCCTTCGTGGTGGAGCGGCCCATCTCCTTCTTCTTCGGTGAGGACGAGCCGCTTCGCTCCGAAGCCGACACGACCGCCCGCGAGTTTCTGGACAGCACCATCGGCTTCTGGCGCGACTGGGTACGTTCGCTCTCCATCCCGTTCGACTGGCAGGAGGCGGTGATCCGCGCCGCGATCACGCTCAAGCTCTGCAACTTCGAGGAGACGGGCGCCATCGTGGCCGCGCTCACCACATCGGTGCCCGAGGCGCCTCACACGCAGCGCAATTGGGATTACCGCTATTGCTGGCTGCGTGACGCCTATTTCGTCATTCAGGCTCTCAACCGGCTGGGCACCACCAAGACCATGGAGGAATATCTCACCTATATCACCAACATTGTCGACGACATGGATGCCATTCCCAGCCAGAAGGACATGCCGCCCCTGTTCAGCATCACGCGCTCACCGTATCTGGAGGAGCGCGAGGCGACGGCCTTGGCGGGCTACCGCGGTATGGGGCCGGTGCGCGTGGGCAATGCGGCCTATACTCAGATTCAGAACGATGCCTATGGCAGCATCGTCCTGGCCTCCGTGCACGCCTTCATGGACAAGCGCCTGATCCGCACCGTCGGCAACCGCGCCATGTTCTCGCATCTGGAGAAACTCGGGCAGCGCGCCATCGAGGTGTTCGATCAGCCCGATGCCGGGCCCTGGGAACTGCGCACGAAGGCGGCCGTGCATACGTTTCCGAGCGTGATGTGCTGGGCGGCCTGCGACCGTCTCGCAAAGATCGCCGTCGCCATGGGCCGCGAGGACAGGGCAGCGTTCTGGCGCGAGAACGCGGACCGAATGCATCGCATCATCGACCAGAAAGCCTTCAATCCCGAGAAGGGTACCTTCGTCTCGTCCTTCGGCGGAGAGCATCTCGATGCGACCCTGCTGCTGCTCTCCGAGCTCAACTTCGTCAAGCCGGATGATCCCCGCTTCATCGCCACCGTGGATGCAGTGGGAAAGACCCTGCGCCGCGGCGACCTTCTCCTGCGTTATGATGTGGAAGACGATTTCGGGCGCATGCATACGGCTTTCATGATCTGCGGCTTCTGGTACGTGGATGCGCTGAACGCCATCGGGCGCAAGGAAGAGGCGAGGGAGCTGTTCGAGCACATCCTGAGCCTGCGCAATTCCTTCGGCCTATTTTCCGAAGACGCCGACTTCACGACCGGCGAGTTGTGGGGCAACTTCCCCCAGACCTACTCCATGGTGGGTCTCATCAACTCCGCCGTGCGCCTGAGCCGGAGTTGGGAAGACGCGCTCTGAAAGGCTGCCGCTCCGGCGGCATGAAAGGACGATAGGCTCTCTCGATGTTTGCATTCCCTGTTCTGCTCGGAGACATCGGCGGCACCAATGCACGCTTTGCCGTGGTGTCAGCCCCTGGAGAGCCCGTCCACCTTTTAACCCGCGCCCTGACGGCGCAGACGCCCGATCCGGTCGGCGCCATCAGGATCGCCCTTCAGGGCTATCAAGGCGACGCACCCCGCTCGGCCATGTTCGCCGTGGCGACTCGCGTGGATGCGCCCGCCATCCGCCTCACCAATGCGCAATGGGTCGTCGACGCTGAGGCGATCGGCAAGGCGCTGGGGCTGGAGCGCGTGACTCTCGTCAACGACTACACGCCCGTCGCGGCCTCCGTGGCGGTGCTGAGCGAAGAGAAGGGGGATCTCGCCCCCATCGGCAGCGGACGTCCGGAGGCCGGGGCCCGGGTCGTGCTGGGGCCGGGCACGGGGCTGGGCGCGGGGGCGTTGATTCCCGTGGAAGACCGCCTGGTCATCCTGGCCACCGAGGCGGGGCATATCGAGTTCGGGCCCGCCACCGAGGAGGAGGCGGCCCTCTGGCCGCATCTGGAGCGGGTCGGCGGGCGTGTTTCGGCGGAGGTCGTACTCTCAGGTCCCGGGTTGTTCCGCATCGCGAAGGCGATCGCCGCCCACCGATGCGTGAAGTTTCCCTACGCGAAGCCCAACGACGTCCTCTCGGCCGCCCGCGAGGGCGACGAGCTGGCGCAGGCTGCGCTCGATCTCTTCGCGCGCTGGCTGGGGCGCTATGCGGGCGACATGGCGCTGACCTTTGAATCCTCCGGCGGCGTGTTCATCGCGGGCGGAATCGCGCCGCGCATGGTGGATATCCTCCAGAGCGGCGGCTTCCGGGAAGGTTTCGACAACAAGGCGCCCCACGACGCCTGGGCGCGCAAGGTGCCCGCTTCCGTCATCATCAATGCGGAGCCGGCCTTGCAGGGGCTTGCGGCAATCGTTACGAATCCAGGCCGCTTCGTGTTCAAGTCGCAGGGGTGGGCTGCCTGAGGCAGGCTGCCTCGATGCCTGAGCACGGTCCCACTCATAGACGGCGCATCGTGGGGGCCGAAGACCCGACCCATCACCCATTGACCTGACCCTTCGGGTCCGCACGATGCGCCAGAACCTGCTCAGGCCGACGACATCGTCTTTCATCATGAAAACAGAACAGATCGCCTTTTCGCCGCTCGCTCCCGGCGCCAGCCTGTCGCTCACCGTCCATCGCTTCGGTGAGGCCGGCGCGCGCCCCCGCCTCTATGTTCAGGCTTCGCTTCATGCGGACGAGATTCCCGGCATGATCGCGGCTCATCATCTGCGCGAGCGCCTCGTCACGCTGGAGGCGGAAGGCCGGATCAAGGGCGAGATCGTTCTCGTTCCTACCGCCAATCCCATCGGTCTCGCGCAGCGGGTCCTCGGCGACCATATCGGGCGCTTCAATCTCGCCGACGGCCTCAACTTCAATCGCGGCTATCCCTATCTCGTGCCCAAGGCGGCCGAGCGGATCGAGGGAAAGCTCTCCGCCGACCCGGAGGAGAATGTCCGGCTGATCCGCGAGGCGCTGCGGACCGAGATCGACGCCTGGGAGACGAGCAACCCGGCCGAGGCGATGAAGAAGGTGCTGCTTGCCCTCGCCATCGAGGCCGATATCGTCCTCGACCTGCATTGCGACGCCGAGGCCGTTGAGCATCTCTACACGCATACCCGCTCGGCGGACGAGTTCGCTCCGCTCTCCGCGCTCATCGGGGCGCAGGCCTATCTTCTGGCGGACGAATCCGGCGACGACCCCTTCGACGAGGCCTGCAGCCGGCCTTGGGCCGAACTCGCCGACCGTTTCAAGGATCATCCGATCCCCTTCGGCTGCCATTCCACGACCCTAGAGTTCCGGGGCGAGCGGGACGTGAGCCATGAGCTTGCCCGGCGCGATGCGGCGGCGCTCATCGCCTACATGACCCTCCGTGGCGTCATCGAGGGCGAGGCTCCTCAGATACCCGCCCCGCGCTGCCAGCCGACGCCGCTCGCGGCCTCCGAGCCGGTTCCGTCTCCGGCCACGGGGATCGTGGTGTTCCAGGCGCAGATCGGTGACTGCGTGAAGGCGGGTGATGTGATCGCGGATATCGTGGACCCGCATAGCGGCACCATGACCCAGGCGAAATCCCCCTGTGACGGGGTGGTCTTCGCCCGGATCGCGCTTCGCTTCGTCACGGAAGGAACACGTCTTGCCAAGGTGGCCGGGACCGAGGCTAGGCGCACGGGCAAGCTGCTCAGCGCCTGACTCGGCAGGCGTGCGGCGAATCAGTCGCGTCATATCCACTACGTCATGGCCGGGCTTGTCTCGGTCCTCTCGATCCGGAAAAGCGCCGTGCTCCGCGCATCGGGATCACCAGCGCAAGGCCGGTAATGACAGTTCCACTGGCTCGACCTCTCACCCAGTCATTCCATCCCACCCCTGCCCCCCATCGTGAGACGAAGGGCGGGAGAGGCAGCCAAAAAGAAAGGCCGCCCTGTAGAGGCGGCCTTTCCATTGTCGGTTCCACGGCCCCGAGAGGAGCCGGCCAATCAATGTGCGTTACGCACCGATCTCGGCAGAGGCCAAGATCCAGGTCGCGGCAACCGGGGACCGTAGGGTATGACAATGAGACACTGGATCACCTCCTTTCGTTGTTGACGGGAAACCCCCATATGGGGTGAGAAGACAGACACAGAAGGGTGGAGCGCTGCGGCGTTCTGTCCCCCACCTAGTTTCCTGAAGTACTTGAGAGCCATGACCGACCTTCCGGCCCCTGTGGGCCGCCGCCGAACCTTTGCCATCATCTCCCACCCCGACGCGGGTAAGACGACGCTCACCGAGAAGCTCCTGCTCTTCGGAGGCGCGATCCAGCTCGCGGGCGAGGTGAAGGCCAAGAAGAACCGCGTCTCGACCCGCTCCGACTGGATGGGGATCGAGAAGGAGCGCGGCATCTCGGTCGTGACCTCGGTCATGACCTTCGAGTACGGCGGCTGCGTCTTCAACCTGCTCGACACGCCGGGCCACGAGGACTTCTCGGAGGACACCTACCGCACACTCACGGCGGTGGATTCGGCCATCATGGTGATCGACGCTGCGAAGGGCATTGAGGCGCGTACGCGCAAGCTCTTCGAGGTGTGCCGCATGCGCGACATCCCCATCGTGACCTTCATCAACAAGATGGACCGCGAGGCGCGCAGCCCCTTCGACCTGCTCGACGAGATCGAGAAGACGCTCGCGCTGGACACTGCTCCGGTCACCTGGCCCATCAGTCAGGGCAAGAGCTTCGGGGGTACGTTCGATCTGCGCCGCAACCTCGTGCGCCGCATCGACACCGACGACGAGCCGACGCCGGTCTCCGGTCCCGACGATGCGAATCTGCTGAGCCTGCTGCCGCCGGAAGAGGCGGATGCCTGGCAGGAAGAGGTGATGCTGGCGCAGGAAGCGTGCAAGCCGTTCGACCTCGATGCCTTCCGCGAGGGGCATCTCACCCCCGTCTTCTTCGGCAGCGCCTTGCGCAATTTCGGTGTGCGCGACCTCATCGATGCGCTTGCCGAATACGCACCTCCGCCGCGTGGGCAGGAGGCCGACAAGCGCCTCGTGGAAGCGGGCGAGAGCCGCATGACCGGTTTCGTGTTCAAGATCCAGGCGAACATGGATCCGAATCACCGCGATCGCATCGCCTTCATGCGCATCTGCTCGGGAAAGCTCCAGCGCGGCATGAAGGTGAAGCTCGTACGCACGGGCAAGCCTATGAGCCTCAACACGCCGCAATTCTTCTTCGCGCAGGATCGCGCCATCGCCGACGAGGCCTGGGCGGGCGACGTGGTGGGCATTCCCAATCACGGTACGCTGCGCATCGGCGACACGCTGACCGAGGGCGAAGACATCGTGTTCCGAGGCGTGCCGAGCTTCGCTCCGGAAATCCTGCGCCGCATCAAGCTGCAGGACGCGATGAAGGCGAAGAAGCTGCGCGAGGCGTTGCAGCAGATGGCGGAGGAGGGAGTCGTTCAGCTCTTCATCCCGCAGGACGGCTCCGGCGCCATCGTCGGCGTCGTCGGCGCGCTGCAGCTCGACGTGCTGAAAGAACGCCTGAGTGCCGAATACGGCCTGCCCATCGATTACGAAACGACGCGCTTCTCTATCTGTCGCTGGATCACGGCGGACGATCATAAGGAGCTCGACAAGTTCATCGAGAGCCACCTGTCGTCCATGGCGCGCGATCTCGACGAGGCGCCGGTGTTCATGGCGGCGAATGCCTTCAACCTGCAATACGAGATGGATCGCTACAAATCGATCCGGTTCTCGGATGTGAAGGATTATCAGAAGAAGGCGGCCTGACGGCCGCTTCCTTTTCCGCTCTTGAGCGGTCCCCGTCATTCCTGGCTTTGTGCCGGGGGATCCATGTCTTCATGACATGGCGGTTCTCAAGGCGTGGATGGCCGCACCAACCTTCTAGGCCGCGAGCTTGCGCTCGGAGAAGCGCGCCTGGGTCTCCGCGATGTCGCTCAGACCCGGCAGGCTCGCCTCGTTGCCGAGATGCTGAATGGCATGGGCGGAGGCCGCGCGGGCGAGGATGAAATGCTCGCGCCAGGGAAGCTCGGGGCGCGCCATGGCGGAATAGACGTAGGAGCCATGGAAGATGTCGCCTGCGCCGTTGGTGTCCACCACCAGCGAGCCTGGAATATCGAGTGCCGGCAACACGCTTTCCGTGCCGTTCTCGTCGTACCAGAGCATCCCGCGCTCACCCATGGTCACGCCGCCGATCTTGCAGCCGCGGCCTTTCAGATAGGCCAGCATCTCGCCTGGTGTCATGTTCATCTGCTCGCACAGACGCTCGGCGACGATGGCCACATCGATGAATTCGAGGAGCTCATGGGTGTTGGAGCGCAGGCCGCCGCCGTCGAGCGAGGTGAGGATGCCGGCCTCGCGGCAGGTCTTGGCATAATGCATAGCCGCGTCGGCCTGGTGGCCGTCGAGATGGAGCGCGCGGCAGTTCTGCAGGTTCAGCGGCGGCACCGGATGGAGATAATGGTCGTCGCGGCAGCGCACGATGGCGCGCTTGCCGCCACGCGGCATGATGAAGGAAAGCGATGATTCCTTCACCTTCCGGTGGTGGACTGAGATGCCGTATTTCGCCGCCATGTCGATGAACATGCGACCCAGCCAATCGTCGGCGATCGAGGTCAGCAGGTCGGGCGCGATGCCGAGCTTCGCACAGGCGAAGGCGGCCGTCACCGCGTTGCCGCCGAACGAGATGGCGTAATCCCGGGCGACGGTCTTGTCGTCTCCGGTCGGGAGCTCGTCCGCCAGGAAGGTGACGTCGATATAGGTCTGGCCTACGAAAAGAGCTTGCATCGTGAACAACAATCTCGGTCCGAATGGAGACAGAAGTCTTGGACGAGGAGAGGGCAATAGGCAAGCCTTACCGGCACGGTCATTCCTTGTTCAAGGTGGCGGCGAGCCTTGCGGCGGTCAGGCCGGCGTCCAGATCCGTGGTGATGAATTCGACCGGGGCGATGAGACCGTGCCGGAAGGCCTCCGCGACGATCGGATGCAGGCGCGAGCTGCCGCCCGCCAGGGCCACGGGCCGGGGGCCGATGCGCTTGGTCAGGCTGTTGGCGAGGCGGGCCAGTTCCTCGCCGGCCTCCCGCAGGATACGCAGGGCCGTCCCGTCGTCCGCCTTGGCGGCCTCCCCGACGGCCTTGGCGAGAAAGCCGATCTTGCCTCTGTCGCCGCCATAGACATAGGAGCGCACGATGTTCCAGTCCGTGCCGCCGAGCGCTCTTCCGAGGCATCGGCCGAGGGGTGAGGCCCATCCCTTGCCGGGGCTCTCCTCCTCCTTCCGCAGAACCGTCTTGAGGGCCTCCCGTGCGATCCAGAAGCCGGAGCCGCCATCGTCAATCAGGTTGCCGCGGCCGCCGACCCGGATCACCTCCTTGTCCTCGGACAGGTAATAACCGATGGAACCCGTGCCGCTATAGACGAGGATTCCTTCGCCGAGCGCGAAATAGGACAGGTAGGCGATCCACATGTCCTCGGCGACGAAGACTTTATCGGGTTCAAGCTCGAAGATCTCCGCGAAGAGGGCGCGCATCTTCGCCTCGGATGGGGTGTCGCGGGTGAGCCCCGTAATGCCGGCGATGATGCCGAGCGGCTTGCCGTGGCGCACGACCGCTTGAGCCATGTCGAGGATGATCTGACGGGCTCTCTCCTCCGCTGCGGCGGAGAACAGATGACCGGTGAGCGGATCGGCATGACCCTGCGCGACGCAGTGACCCTGCTCGTCCGCCAGACGCCAGCGCGTCGCGGTTCCGCCCGCGTCGATGCCAAGCCCCAATGCCATGACGCTTCTTCAGGTCCTTCCCGCCGTCAGTCCTCTGCGGCGCCTTATTTCTTCAGCTTCAAGAAATCTGCCAGGGCTTCGCGCAAATTGCCACCGTTGCGCATGAGCGCCCCCTGAGCCTCCTGGGCATTGGCTCCCATGGCGATGAGAACGGCTGTCTTCAGATCGCCGCCCGCCTGAAGGATGGCGTCGGCGGCGGCGGCCTCGTCGCAATCGGTGATCTGGCGCACCATGATCTCACTGCGGCGACGCAGCTTCGCATTGGTCGCGCGCATGTTCACCATGAGCCCGCGATAGACGCGGCCCATGCGCACCATGATGAGAGAGGAGAGCAGGTTCAGGATGACCTTCTGCGCCGTGCCCGCCTTCATGCGGGTCGAGCCTGCGATCACCTCCTCGCCCGTGTCGGCGAGGATTGGATGGGAACAGGCATCCAGAAGGGGCGCGTCCGCATTGTTGGAAATGCCGATAGTCTGCGCCCCGCGCGAGGCCGCCTCCTTCAGGGCCGCGATGGTGAATGGAGTCCGGCCGCTCGCGGCCACGCCGATCACCACGTCGTTCGGGCCCACATCGTTGCCGCGGATGCCGGCAATGCCTTCCTCGACCGAATCCTCCGCGTTCTCCACGGCCTTCATGATCGCGCGGTCGCCGCCCGCGATGAGATAGACGAGCTTGTCGTCGGGCCAGTTGAAGGTGGGAGGCAGCTCGGTGCCGTCCTGCACGCCGATGCGACCGGAGGTGCCCGCGCCTACATAGACCAGACGCCCGCCCCGGCGCAGGCGCGCCGTGGCCTCTTCCGCCGCAGCGGCGATGGCCGGAAGCGACGATCTCACGGCGGCCACCGCCGAGAGCTGCCCCTCATAGAAAGCCGAGAGGACATCGAGGCTGGTCCAGGTATCGAGATCCTGGAAACGGGTGCTGAAATGCTCTGTCGCCATTCTGCCAACTTTCTCCCAGACCAATATAGGACCAGTTGGCGTCTCCAGCAATCGGAGGCGGAACCGCCGAAGGCCTGCGTCACCATCTTTTTGCAGGCATCCTTAAAGCGGGGTCCGGCTGTCGAACAACGCGATCACCTGCTCGCCCGTTGCACGGCGCAGACTCAGGATGCCGCTCTCCTTGTGGCGTGATGGATGGACCCGGTTGGTCAGGAGCGACCAGGCGAGTCCCCGCTGGAAATCGATCCAGAGGCCCGTGCCCGTAAAGCCTGTATGACCGATGGTCATGGGGGAGCACGTATCGCCCCCGTGCCAGCCGGGATAAAAACACTCCCAGCCTACGGTCCGCTTCTCCGATTCGCGCGTCCGTAGGGCCTTGAGCGATTGAGCCGAGAGAGCCGAGCCGTCGAGAAGTCGGAGGGCGAAGTCCAGCACGCCGTCGATGGTGCCGAACAGGCCCGCATGACCGGCGGCGCCCCCGAGCGCGAAGGCGTTCTCGTCATGCACCTCGCCACGGATCACGCGACCCCGCCATGTGCAGCGTTCCGTTGCCGCGCACAGGCTCGGGTCGGGCCGGAAGGAAAGATTCTTCGGAAGCGGC
Source organism: Microvirga sp. (assembly GCA_031181145.1). Taxonomy (GTDB): domain Bacteria; phylum Pseudomonadota; class Alphaproteobacteria; order Rhizobiales; family Beijerinckiaceae; genus Microvirga. Next base: position 122,533 of record JAPSLB010000002.1, on the reverse strand, counting down.
TGATCGATCAGCGGCTGTCCCGTGATACGCTCGATGGCAATGCCGAGCAGCATGAAGTTGATGTCGGAATAGACCGGCGGCCCGCTCCGCCAGGCGTGTTGGAGGATGAAGGCCCGCAGCGTGTTCGGATCCTGCCCGTAGGTATAGAGCGGCTCGACGGCGGGCAGATGCGTCTGATGCGCGAGGCATTGTCGGAAGGTGAGCCGCCGCTCGGCGGCGTTCATGTCGTATTGACGCAGATCCGGAATGACCGTGATCAGCGGATCGTCCAATGCGATGCGGCCTTCCTCGACGAGGTGCAGAATCCTTGTGGTGGTGAAAATGACTTTTGTGAGCGAGGCCAGGTCGAACCATGTCTCGCGCGAGAGGCTCTCCTCATGAGGCTCGATCTGCGCGTGGCCTTTCCGGCAGACGGCGCGCTGTCCGTCCGCGGTGACGATCCCGAGAACCGCGCCGGGGATGTCGCGGCGCTCCACGGCTGCTGCTGCTGGTGTGCAGGCCCGGTCGGCGAGATCCGTGAGGGACATGGCTCTCAGGCCGCGCGATGGAGCTCGCCGCCGGGCATGGGGTGCGGCACGCCCGTCGTCGTCGGAAGGCTGAGAGGCAGGCCGAGCGTCGATCTGACGGCGAGATAGCCGAAGGCCTGGGCTTCGAGGAAATCGCCGTTCCAGCCCACAGCCTCCACCGGATCGACAGGAACGCTGAGGCGCTCGTGCAGCCGGCGCATGAAATGCGCATTGAGGCGTCCGCCGCCGGTGACGAGCCAGCGCTGCGGGGCACGCGGGACATGGCGGAGCGCGGCGACTGTGGATTCGATGGTGAAGGCCGCGAGTGTCGCCGCGCCATCCTCGTCCGAGAGGGTTTCGACGCTTTTGGCCCGGGCGTGGAAATCCTGCCGGTCGAGGGATTTGGGAGCGGGTCGGCCGAAGAACGGATTGCTCATGAACTCGGCGACGAGCGGCTCGCTCACCGTGCCGGATGCGGCGAGCTTGCCGTTCTCATCGAAACTCAAGCCTCTGCGGCGCAGAACGAAATCGTCGAGGAGGGCGCTGGCGGGGCCGGTATCGAAGGCGATCACCATCTCACCGTCGATATAGGTGACATTCCCGACGCCGCCGAGATTGAGGATCATGACCGGCTGAGGCAGTCGGCTTGCAAGCGCGCGGTGATAGAGCGGAACGAAGGGCGCCCCTTCGCCGCCGGAGGCGACATCCGCGTGCCGGAAGCGGGACACGGTGTCGATGCCGAGCTCCCGCGCGACCATGGCGCCGATGCCGAGCTGGCGGGTGAAGCGGAGCTCCGGCCGGTGATAAACCGTCTGGCCGTGGAAGCCGACGAGGCTCACGTCCTTCGAGGATGTATCGGTCTCCTCCATGAAGCGGCGGATGGCGTCGATATGCGCCCGCGTGACCGCCCGCTCGAGGTCCTCGAGGGGTTCGCTTTGTGCACGCTCAGGCTGTGCGATCAGGTCCTGCAGGGACCTTCTCAACTCGGCGGGGTAGGAGAAGGTGCGTCCGGGGCCCGGTTTCACAAAGGCCTCGCCATCCGTCTCGACGATGGAGACGTCGATGCCGTCCATGGACGTTCCGCTGATCGCGCCAATGGCTTTAAGGGGTGGGCGTCGTGCCATCGGTTCCTCCAGGCTTCAGGCCATTCGGCGGACCATACCACAGGAGTCCAAGTGGTCCAGAGTGGTATGAGATTGGATCATGACAGGCCCGAAGACGTGCACTATAAATTCCCTGCGGCTTCCAAGGGAGAAAAGACGCATGTTCAGGTCAATGCTGCGCGGCGTGGTCGGCGCAGGCTTCATGGCGGCGGCGCTGACGACCGCCTCGGCCCAGGTTCTGGAGATCGGAGCGGATAACGGCCCCACTGGCCTCGACCCCCATCTCATCACTGCCTTTCCGAGCTTCATGGTGGTCAACGGCAACATCTATGAGGGCCTCACCGCCATCGACAAGGATCTGAAGATCATCCCGAGCCTTGCCGAATCCTGGACGGTCTCGGAAGACGGCAAAACCTACACCTTCAAGTTGCGCTCGGGCGTGAAATTCCACGATGGCTCGCCCATGGAGGCCGCGGACGTGGTGGCTTCCGTGAAGCGCCTGCTGAGCAAGGACATGGCCTCGCCTCTCGCGAGCCGCCTTTCGGCCGTGGAGAGCGCCAATGCCGTCGATGCACAGACGGTGGAGCTGAAGCTCAAGGAGCCGTCCGCGGCTCTTCTCAGCTCGCTCTCCGTCATCGCCATCGTGCCGCGCGCCATGGAGACGAACAAGGACGCGCTTCAGAAGACTCCCGTAGGCACCGGTCCCTTCAAGTTCCAGGAATGGCAGCCGAACGGCTACATCCTCCTCGCCAAGAACGAAGCCTATTGGGACAAGGGGTTGCCGAAGCTCTCCGGGCTCAAGTTCAACATCGTGCCTGAATCAGCCACCCGCCAGGTGGGGCTGACCAACGGCCAATACGCGCTTCTGCCGAACATCGATGCGGCAACGGCCCTTCAGCTCAAGGGCAGGCCGAACGTGAAGCTCGCCGAGACCATGGATCTCGCTTACACGCTGATCGGGATGAACGTTTCGAAGCCGCCCTTCGACAATCCGAAGGTGCGCGAGGCCGTGAACTACGCCATCAACCGTCAGGAAATCGTGGAGGCGGCGCTCTTCGGCGCGGGCGTTCCCGGGGGGCCTCTCTCGCCGGCGCTCAAGTCCTGGGCGCTCGACGTGAAGGAGTTCGGCTGCTATGCGCACGATCCGGCGAGGGCCCAGGCGCTTCTGAAGGAAGCGGGGGTTGCGATGCCGGTTGCCGTCTCTATGAAGGTCCTGCCGCGCCAGGACATCAAGGACGTGGCCCAGGTTGTTCAGGAGCAGCTGAACAAAGCAGGCTTCAAGGTGGAGCTGATCAACCAGGAGCAGGGCCAGTTCATTCAGGATTGGCGCAACAGCAACTTCGACATGTTCGCCTCCATCAATGCGGGTCAGCCCGATCCCGACGAGTATTTCTACCGCACCTTCCGCACAGGCGGCTCGACCAACGTGTTCAAGTATTCGGACGCGGAGATCGACAGCCTGCTCGACAAGGCCCGTACCCTGTCCGATCAGGGCGAGCGCAAGAGGGCCTATGACCAGGTACAGAAGAAGCTCGCCTGCACGGGCCCGGTTGCGCATCTGACGTACGGCACGCTGTTCTCGGCCATGAACGACAAGCTCAAGGGCTATGACGTCGTGCCGAACCGCTCGCTCATGATGCTGCGCAGCGCATCCTACTGATCGCGTCCGGCACCGGCACGGCTTTCTGGCTGCGCCGGTGCTTTTCTTTTTCAGGAGAGCCTGTCCCGATGAGCCGCGTTCTGCTCGCACGTCTGATCGATCTCGTCATCGTGCTCTTCGGCGTGTCGATTATCGTGTTCCTGATGATCCGGCTGATCCCGGGCGACGCGGTGGCGATCATGCTGGGGGCGAACACCGAGATCACGCCGGAACGTATGGCCGAACTCAACCGTCGCGTCGGTCTCGACCGCCCGGTCATCGAGCAGTACCTGCTCTGGGCCGGGGCTGCCCTGCGCGGCGATTTCGGCACTTCGCTCTGGACCGGACGTCCTGTCGCGACTGAAATTCTCATCCATCTCTGGCCGACGCTCGAACTGACTGCGCTGGCGCTCACCATGGGAGCCGTTCTGGCAGTTCCGGTCGGGTGCCTGATGGCGCAGACGCGTGGCGGCGTCGCCGATGTCGCCATGCGTATCGGCGCCATCGCGGGGCTCACTATCCCGTCGTTCTGGCTCGGGATCGTCATGATCCTGCTGCTCTCGGCGTGGGCGCCGAGCTTCGCGTCGCTCGGCTATGTGCCCTTCTCGGAGGATCCGCTCGGCAATCTCCAGCGCATGCTGCTGCCATCGGTCGCGCTCGCTCTGCCGATCCTCGCCAATCTTTCCCGCCTCGTGCGTTCGGCTATGCTCGATGCGCTTGGGCAGGACTATATCCGTACGGCACGTGCCAAGGGCCTGCCGGAGCGGCGCGTGGTCTACAAGCATGCCCTGCGCAACGCGCTCATTCCGTTCCTGACGTCTGTAGGCATCATGACAGGCTATCTCCTCGGCGGCGCCATCGTCGTCGAGCAGGTCTTCGCCATTCCGGGTCTCGGGAGGCTGATCCTCGGTGCCATCGCCGAGCGTAATTATCCGTTGATCCAGGCCACGATTCTGGTGGTAACGGCGGGCTTCGTGCTCGTGAACTTCCTGGTCGATTTCCTCTACATCCTCGTCGACCCGCGCGTGAGGGCCTGAGCCGTGAAGTCCTTGGCCAAGAACAAGCTCCTCACATTCGCCGTTCTGCTCGTGGCGATCCAGCTCATCCTCGCCATCGGAGCGCCTCTGATCGCACCCTACGACCCGATGACTCAGAGCGTCGCGCGCCGCCTGAGAGGGCCGAGCGATCTCAACTGGCTCGGAACCGATCAACTCGGCCGCGATGTGCTCACCCGCATTCTCTACGGCTATCGCACGTCGCTGATCGCCTGCGTACTCGCCGTGGGCGTCGCCCTCCTCGCTGGTGGCGCGCTCGGGCTCTTCGCAGCCTACTATCGCGGCTGGCTCGACCGGATCATCATGCGTATCATGGACGTGCTGTTCGCTTTCCCGGTCATGCTGCTCGCCATCGGCATCATCGCGGTTCTCGGACCGCATACCTACAGTGCGGCTGTCGCCATCGCCGTCGTCTACACGCCGATCTTCGCCAGGCTCCTGCGCGGGCCCGCGCTCGTGCTGTGCGAGAGTGAATTCGTGGCCGGCGCACGCGCGATCGGCTCTTCCGACGCGCGAATCATCTTCCTGCACATCCTGCCGAACCTGGCATCGGTCATTCTTGTCCAGACGAGCCTTCTCCTGTCCGCCGCCATCCTGGTGGAGGCGTCGCTCTCCTTCCTCGGCCTCGGCACGCAACCGCCGACGCCGTCCCTGGGCCTCATGCTCTCGGAGGGCCGCAATTTCCTCATGCTCTCTCCATGGAGCGCGATCTTCGCCGGATTTGCGATCCTCTTCCTCTCGTTCGGCTTCAATCTTCTGGGGGATGCCCTGCGCGATACGCTCGATCCGCGCCTGAGGGGCCAGCCGTGATCGTGCGGCAGGCTCGGATCGAGGACATCCCCTCCCTCGCCCGGGTGGCGGCGCGCTCCTACCGTACCGGTTTCGCGACGATCCTGGAGCCGGACGCTCTGGCAGGCCGCGATGCGGCTTACTTCGCCGAGCGCTTCGCGGGGGCCTGGGAGCGGATGCTGGTCGCCGTGCAGCGGGACGATGCTCTCGGCTTCCTGCTCATGACCGACGGCCATATCGACATGCTGTTCATGGATCCTGGCTCATGCGGGGAGGGCGGAGGCGCCCAGCTCCTCAAGGCGGCGGAAGATCGAGGCGCGAAGAGCCTCGAATGCTTCCGCGACAATCACGGCGCGCGGCGCTTCTACGAACGGCATGGCTGGCGCGTCACCCGCGCATACGAGCGGGAGTTCGCGGGAATGAAACGCAGCTTCGTCTTCTACGAGAAAGATCTTTCCGTCTAGGGCGAGGCCTCGCCCCCGATCCAGGTGTCCTGCACATGGAGGCTTTCGTCGAGCAGAACGAGATCCGCGCGATAGCCTGGGGCGATGCGTCCAAGCTCATGATCGAGCCTCAGGAACGCGGCAGGCACGAGGGAGGCCATGCGCAGCGCGTCCGGCAGGCCCAAGCCGAGCCGCTCCACGCTGTTGCGAACGGCGCATGCCATGTCGAGATCGGAGCCCGCGAGCGTTCCGTCTTCCGTCGCAAGTCTGCCTTCCTTGCGGTAGATCGTGCGGCCATGCAGGTCAAAGGTCTTCATGTCGGTGCCGGTCACGGCCATGGCGTCCGTCACCAGCATCATGCGCTCCGTCCCCTTGGCCGCAATGGCAAGACGCAGCGAAGCGTCGCTGACATGGTGCCCGTCGACAATGATCCCGCACCAGGCGTCGCGATTGTCGAGGGCGGCTCCCACAGGTCCGGGCTCACGCCCGACAAGAGGTGGCATGGCATTGTAGAGATGCGTGAAGCCTCTGAGGCCGTAGCGGAAGGCTTCCATCACGGTATCGTAATCGCTCGCCGTATGGCCGGCGCAAATGAGTACGCCTGCCGCAGCCAATCGTGCAATGAACTCCATGCTGTTGCATTCGGGCGCGAGCGTCACGAGAGTGCGGCCATCCTTCAGCGACATCAGGATGTCGAGATCCGTTTCCTCCATCGGCCGCATGAAGGCTGCATCGTGCACGCCTTTCCTGGCGGGGTTGATGAAGGGACCTTCAACATGAATGCCGAGCACGCCCGGGACGTTCATGAAAAGGGCGGCCCGAATGGCGTCGACGGCTTCGGCCATCTTGTCGCGCGTGTCGGTGATGAAGGTAGGGAGCAGGCCCGTCGTGCCGTACTTGCGATGCGCGGCGACCATGATCCTGAGACCCTCGACGCTCCGCGCATCATTGAACATGATGCCGCCGCCGCCATTCACCTGAACGTCGATGAAGCCAGGGGCGAGCAGGCCTGCCAACGCGCGCCGCTTGATGCCCGCCCCGAGGTCGCGTTCCTGCGGGAGGGCAACGATGCGGCCATGCTCGATGACGACAGCGCGGCCTTCGAGCATATGGGTTCCATCGAAGATCCGGGCGCCTGTCAGGGCAAGAGGCATCAGACCGTCTCCGTGACTTTGCGCAGGCGCGGGGGATTGTCGGGGTTGCGGCCGCGCGCGAGAGCGATCGCATTCACGAGAGGGTAGAAACTCTGAATCATGGCGATCGGAGCAAGATAGGGATGCACGTTCTCGACCGAAGGGAGCATCACGGTTGCAGGGCCCTCGGCGGCGCCGGCCACGACGACGGGAACTCCCTGCTCGTTGAGCTTCGTGACAAGATCATTCACGCCGCCCAGGGTTTCGTCGCGCTGGCTCAGAACCAGGACCGGGAAGTGATCGCCCGCCAGGGTCCAAGGGCCATGCATCAGTTCTGCGGCGCTCATGGCTTCCGCATGAACGCCGGAAGTTTCCTTCAGCTTGAGGGCCGCTTCCTGTGCGACGGCAAACCCAACGCCACGCCCGACGACGAAGAGATTGTCGGCTTCAGATAGTTCGGGAAGCGCGGCCGACCAGTCGATGGCGGCAGCCTTGGCGAGGACGTCCGGCAGGGTGTCGAGCGCCGCGAGCAATTCCTTGTCCTGCGACCAATGCGCGACCAGCTGAAAGCCTGCGGCCAGGGCGGAGATGAAGGACTTCGTCGCGGCCACGCTCTTCTCAGGACCCGCATGGAGCGGCAGCACGACCTCGCAGGTGGAGGCCAGCGGCGACGCGGTGTCGTTGACGAGCGCAACCGTCAGCGCGCCGTCGTCTCGCCCGGCCTGCGCGAGATTGAGAATGTCGGGGCTGCGGCCCGATTGCGAGACGGCAAGAAAGAGCGCATCGCGCATGCGGGGGCGTGCCTCGTACACCGATGTCACCGACGGTCCGACGGAGGCCGTCACGAGGCCGGAATGAATCTCGAGCAGGTATTTGACGAAGGTTGCCGCATTGTCCGAACTGCCGCGGGCGCAGGTGACGGCAAAGGGCGGCGGCGATGCGCGAAGCCGCTCGCCGAGATCCCGGCACAGAGGTGCATTGCTGTCGAGCAGGCGCGCTACGACCTGGGGCGCCTCACGGGCCTCGCTCAGCATGGCGGTCATGGTGGAGGAATTCAGGTCAGTCATCGTCATGGTGGATCCGCTCAGGCTGGGCGATGGACAACTCGGCTACGAAATCATAGGCGTCGCCCCGGTAATAGGACGAGGTGAACTCGACGACCTCGCTCGCCGCCGTGAACGATCGCCGCTCGATGTAGAGGGCAGGGCTCTGGGGCGGAACGTGGAGGAGAGAAGCCTGTTCCTCGTTCAGCAGCACCGCATGCAGCCTCTGCAGCGCGCGAACCGGCATGAAGCCTTGCTCGTGCAGTGCTGCGTAGAGAGACTGCTTCACGAGGCTCGGATCCGGCAGAAAGCGGGAAGGGAGAACCGCATGCTCGATGGCCATGGGGATGTCGTTGGCCATACGCAGGCGATTGACCCGGCTCACCGTGTCGCCCGGCGACAAGCCCAGCGCCATCAGCTCATCGGGCGAGGCCTGTCCTGTCGAACGGCTCAGCAGAACGGCGGACGACTGCAAACCGCGCGCCGACATGTCGTCCGTGAAGCTCGACAGACGTGAGAGCGGCTGCTCAAGACGCATCTGCGGCGCGATGAACGTGCCGGATCCCCAGCGTTGAACAAGGACGCCTTTCTTGACCAGACCGGTGATGGCCTTACGCACCGTGACGCGTGAAATGCCGAGCTGCTTGGCAAGATCGCGTTCGCCGGGAAGAGCATCGTCTGCCTTAAGGGAGCCCTTGCGAACGGCGTCCTCGATGGATTGCTGAAGCTGCAGATAGAGCGGTGTCGGGTTGCCTTCGTCGAGAGGGAGGGTCAGGGTCGCGGTCGCCTGGTCATTCATGGCAGCCTCCGCGATGCAGCGCTCCGCCCGAGAAGGATGGCACCGTCCAGGGCATCCGAGGCGGGCGGCACGATGGTTCGCTGAACCGGCGGCGGCATCCACGGACGCAGGGGCTCCGCCAAGCCGCCGAACAGGCACAGATTCGGGGCCCCCAGGTCCAGGAGGCGCATGGCGATGCGTGTGGCGCCAGCGGCGGAAGCCTCGACGAGTGCGATGCCGAGCGGATCGCGCCGGGTGGCGTATTCGAGCACGAGCGGCGCATAACCTGCATAATCGCCAGGGCGCGCGTTGCCGACCCAATCGACCAGCACTTCCAGATCGTTGTTGAACTCGGCGAGAAGTGCATCGGAAAGCGGCGTGGAGGGGATCCGCCCGTCATGCGCCCAGACGCAGCGGCGCAGGAGCTCTCGGCCCATGGCGGCTCCGCTGCCTTCGTCGGAGATCTCGAAGCCCCAGCCGCCCACGTAGCGGCATTGCCCGCCGGCTCCGCCATAGCCGCAGGAGCCGGTGCCCAGAATGAGGATGGCACCGTCGCCACCGCGGAAGGCGCCGAGCCAGGCCGTGTGCGCATCGGTATCGACGGCGAAGGAGGCGAAAGGATGCGGACGAGAGAGCAGCCGTTCGATAGCGCTTGCTTGGCCCGCGCCGGCGGCCCCCATGCCCGCGTGCACGATTTTGAGATCGCTTTCCGGAAGTCCGGCTTGCCCTAGGGCTTCGCGGCAGGCGGTCAGAATGGAGTTCCACACCAGATCGGGGTCCAGGCGGACATTCGATGGACCACCCGAGCCTTCTCCCAGCAGATTTCCATCCGCATCCCGCAGCCGCGCCCGACATTTCGTGCCGCCGCCGTCGATGCCGAGGAAAAGAGGGGTGCTCATTGGGAGGGGAGCTCTCGAGATAATCGAAGACCAGACCGGTATAATGCCACTTAATGTCCAGTTCTGGAAGAGGCGCAGCAAGGCCATGCCCAGACCTTTCGCGTCCGGAACTGCATTGTGAACAGCCGGGGTGGCATGTGAGGACGTGAAAACCACTCTTGGTGCCGCCGTTGGGTGGCACGCCGCAAAACCGATCTCTGGAGACGGATGGGCCTCAGGTGTTGGAGGTCGCAGCGGCGATTACGGAGGCGAGGGAGCCGCCAAGGATGGCGGAAGGCGTATCCGATGCGACGACCTTGCCGTCGGCCACAAGTACCATCTGGTCGGCCAGATCGGCCACGTCTTCGGGCGTATGGATCGTCATGAGGATCGTGACCGGGCGCCGGCGGCGCAGTTCGCCGACGAGGTGAACCATATCGCGTCGGAGACCTGGATCAAGGCTGCTGAAGGGTTCGTCCAAGAGGATCAGCGGGCGGCCCGAGACAAGGACCCTCGCCAGCGCCACGCGCTGGCGCTGCCCGCCCGACATCTCGCCGGGCTTGCGCGCTCCGAAACCCTTCAGGCCAACGGCCTCCAGCATCTCGTCGATCAGCCGACCCTCACCCCCGGACATGCGCAGGGAGGGGCGGATGCCTAAGGCGACGTTCTGTGCCGCAGTGAGGTGCGGGAACAGATTGTGGTCCTGAAAGACAATCGCCACGGGGCGCTTCGCCGGTTCCAGGGGCAGGAGGTCGACCCCTCCGAGCGTGAGTTCTCCGCTTTCAGGTGTCTCGAAGCCTGCGATCATGTGCAGCAGGGTGGTCTTTCCGCCGCCTGACGGCCCGACGATGGCGCAGAGCGCGCCCGTCTGCACCGTCATGGAGTAATCGGCAGTGAAATCCGGCCATGTGAGACGGCAGTTTTCAATCACCAGCATGAGACAAGCGGCCTGACACATGAGCGAGGAGGAAGGCGACGAGCACGATGACAAGGCCGATGGCCGAGGCTTCATCGAGCCGGTATGAACCAAGTCGCTCGAAGAGAAGATAGGGAAGCGTGATGAGCTCCTGCCCGCCGAAGAGGGCAATGATTCCGAAATCGCCGAAGGAGAGAGCCATGGCCAAGGCGAAGGCGGCGCCGAAGGGGCGCTTGAGGAGGGGCCAGTCCATGATGGTGAGCTTGGCGACGCCGGTGATGCCCAGGGACGTGGCAACCCGACCATAGCGCTCCTCCGCCGTCAGAAGGCGAGGCGCTAGGGAGCGATAGGCGAAAGGAATGGCGGCCAGTCCGTTGATCAGCGGCAGAAGAATGAGGCCCGCGGACGAAGGATCGACGAAGCGCCGCACGATCAGGTACAGGCCCGCCGTCAGCGCGAAGGGCGGCACAGCCAGCAGGGTATTGGGGAGGAAGTCATAGAAGGCCGCGACGCGTGGGGAGCGCAGAGCAACGCGCCACCGGCGCGCGGCGGAGGCAAGCGCAACGGCGAGGAGACAGGCGATCGTTGCGGCGATGACGGCAATCATCATGCTCGTGACGAAAGCCCGCAGCAGATCCGCATCGAAAACGTCAGGGATATTGTTCAGCCCGCTCAGCAGGCTGAGCGCCAGGGGAGCGACGAAAAGTCCCGCCGCCGTGAGGATGACAGCATCAAGGATCTTCAGGCTTCGGTTTCGCGCGTCAGGACGCTGGATCAGGCCCCGGATCGTATGAGCGGTCGGAGGCCTCGCGAAAGCCCAGTTGAGAATTCCGGTCAGTGACAGGCAGATGACGAGCTGAATCAGCGAAAGCCAGGCCGCGCGGCCAAAGTCGAGATCAATCTTGAGCGCTTCGTAGATAGCGACTTCGAGGGTTGACCGGCTCGGTCCTCCGCCGAGCGCCAGCACGATAGCGAAGCTCTTGAAGCAGAGCAGGAAGACGAGCCCTGCAAGCCCCGGCAGTTCCCCGCGCAGCACGGGCCAGTCAAGATGGCGGAAGACGTGCGCGGGCGAGAATCCGAAAGCCGATGCAAGCCGCCAGTGCTCGGCCGGAACGAGGCTCAAGGAATCGAGAAGAATGCGCGCCACGAAAGGCCCGTTGAGGAACACATGCGCGATCAGGATCCCGGGATAGCCGAAGATGCTGAAGCCGTCCTTCCACCCGAGGAGGGCAAGAATTCCGGCGACCCATCCGCTGCGCCCGTAGACGGCGAAGACCGCGAAGACCGCCACGATGGTGGGGATCACCATTGTGGTGCCCAGGAGCGCCAAAACCGTGCCGCGACCTCGGAAACGGCGACGCGCCAGGGCGAGCGCCAAGGCGACGCCGAGCATGAGTGAGAGAATGGTGGAAAGGGTGGCCTGAATGATCGAAAAGGCCAGGACGTGCCAGAGATAGGGGCCAATGGAGAGAAGTGCCGGCTTCTCTCCGCCGACAGCCGCAAGAGCGATGAAGCCGCCCGCAACCAAGGCCAGGATGGCAAAGGCCACCAAGCTTCCGGGATGGGGCAGCTTTCGCGGCATGACGATGTGTTCAACGGGCCGTGGCGTTGAGCCAGGTGTCGGTGAAAGCCCGGCGGTTCTGCTGCACCTCCTCCGGCGTGAAGAGCAGAGCTTTCTGAGGCTGCGCCAGATCCTTGAAGGCGTCCGGCAGACCCGCTACCGGAGCCTTGGCCGGCATCATCCAGTTGCCTTCGGGCATGGCCGATTGGAAAGCATCACTGAGCACGAAGGCGATGAACTTCTTTGCGAGTTCCGGCTGCTTCGTCGTGCGCGTCATGCCGGCGATCTCCACCTGCATGTAGTGCCCTTCAGAGAATATGGCGGCCTTGTAATTGTGCTTCTTTTCCACGACAATGTGGTACGCGGGCGAAGTGGTGTAGGACATCACCATGTCCGCTTCACCTTTCAGGAACAAGCCATAGGCTTCCGACCACCCCTTGGTGAAGGTCACGATGCGCGGCTTCAGCTGAGCCCATGCCTCGCCTGATCGATCACCATAGACCTTCTGCATCCAGAGCATAAGGCCGAGGCCCGGCGCGCTGGTGCGCGGATCCTGCAGCACCACCTTCGGACCGTTGGGGTTCTCGACGAGTTCCTTCAGGCTCTTCGGCGGGTCGGGCAGCTTGTCGGCGTCATAGACGAAGGCGTAATAGCCCCAGTCGAAAGGAACGAAGGTGTCGTCGTTCCATGCGATCGGAAGCGAAAGATCCTTCACCTCCACGCCATGGGGCGCGAAGATGTTGAGCGCCCTGGCTTCCGCCGCAAGGTTCACATCGAGGCCCAGGACTACGTCAGCTTTCGTATCCGTTCCCTCGAGGCGCAAGCGCCCGACAAGGCTCCCGGCGTCTTCGGCCGTGACCCAGTTGAGCTCGCAATCGCAGGATGCCTCGAACCGTTCCTTGACGGTTTTTCCCGGACCGTATTTTCCGGCGAACGAACCATAGGTATAGACCGTGAGGACAGGTTTGCTCTGCGCGAAAGCGGCATTCGCCGCCAGACAGAGTGAGGCGAGAGTGAGAAGAAGTCGGCGTAACATCAAGATTGCTCCCATGCATGATGCAAGCCGGGCTGGCGGCTCAACTCGCACGGGGCGCAGTTTCGTCTGCGGTATCGCATGCTCATTCCCTCCGCCGGCATGACCCGGATCAGGTTCGACGGGTCGGCGGCCTTCCGCCTCTCAGCCCTGTGTGAGGCTCCCCGTGAGACAGGTGCGGTTCTAGAGCAGATCGCCGGGCAACACAAGACGAGCCCTAGCCCCACGCCCTCGGCTCTGGCGCCATACTTGCGGCGGAACCGGGATTCTGTTTGGAATGGGAAAACAGACGGATCTCCTGTGCTATGGGCTCTTCTCAATCCTTCGATGTTGCTGTTGTCGGGCTCGGTGCCATGGGCTCGGCGGCGCTTTACCAGCTGGCCAAACGGGGCGTGAAGGCCATCGGCATCGACCGCTTCGCGCCGCCTCACGACCAGGGCTCGACCCACGGCGAGACGCGGATCACCCGCCAGGCCATCGGCGAGGGCGAGGTCTATGTGCCGCTTGCGCTGCGCTCCAACGAGATCTGGAAGGAGCTGGAGGCCGAAACCGGTGAGCGGCTTCTCGTGCAGAACGGATGCCTTGTCGTGGACTCGGCTTCCCCAGCGTCAGGCGGCGTCATTCGCGCGGCGTTTCTGGAGCGCACCCGGAAGGCCGCCATGGCCTACAAGATTCCTCACGAGATCCTCGACGCGGCGGAGATCCGCCGGCGCTACCCGCAATTCACGGCGGGAGAGCACGAGATCGCCTATTTCGAGCCGGGCGGCGGCTATCTCGACCCCGAGCGCTGCGTCGCCGTTCAGCTTGAGCGCGCCTGCGCCATGGGAGCCGTGACGCAGCTTGGCACACGTGTGATCTCCGTCTCGCCCGATGGCGAGGGAGTGCGAATCGTAACCGATCAAGGTGAGCTTTCGGTCGGGCAGGCGATCGTCTCCGCCGGATCCTGGGCTCCGTCGCTTCTGGGTGCGCCGTTCGAGCAGCTCTTGTCTCCCAGCCGCCAAGTGATGCACTGGTTCGCGGTGGAACCCGACTATGCCGGGCATTGGTCGAACAGCCCCGTCTTCATCTGGTGCCACGGATCCAGCCCCAACGACTTCTTCTACGGCTTTCCGTCCTTGAGCGGAAGCAACGCCGTCAAGACGGCCGGCGAGCAATATGACGTCTTCGTCCATCCCGATGAGGTCGAGCGTACCGTCACGCCTGCGGAATCCGCTGCCATGCGCGAGGCGCATCTTGCCGGGCGGGTTCAGGGTCTTCGCCCCGACGCCATGCGCGCGGTGACCTGTCTTTATACCGTTACGCCGGATTCCCACTTCCTGATCGACCGGCACCCGGAGAGCGAGCGTATTCTCGTGGTGTCGCCGTGCTCGGGCCATGGCTTCAAGCATTCTGCCGCGGTCGGCGAGGTGGCGGCGCAACAGATCGTCGATGGAGCCAGCTCAATCGACATCTCCGCCTTCGCCCTGTCGCGCTTTTCCTGCTGACGTAGATTGTTGCAAACGTCCTGAAAGAGCCCGCGCGGATGTTTCTCTTCGCAGCTGCACGGGTTTGAGATCGGCTTCTACCTCTGCCTCCGACGATCAGCGCCGGGCGTTCTTGTCCTTGCCCGATGTCGAGGCCATGCCTGCACGGCGCAGGGCGTCCGCCAAGGCGCCGCCGGATGCAGCCGGAGCAGCCGCTTTATTCTCGTTCTGCGAACGATGCTTCTGGAAGGCGCCGCGATTGTCGTCGGAGCGGCCGGACGAACGCTTCTCGGCCGGATCGCTCATGCGCATGCTGAGAGAGATGCGCTTGCGCGGAATATCGACCTCAAGCACCTTCACCTTCACGATGTCGCCCGGCTTCACGACGTCGCGCGGATCCTTCACGAAGGTGTCGGACAGCGCCGAGATGTGAACGAGGCCGTCCTGGTGCACGCCGATATCGACGAAGGCGCCGAAGGCGGCCACGTTCGTCACGACCCCTTCGAGCATCATGCCGGGCTTCAAATCGCCGATCTTCTCGACGCCCTCCATGAAGGTCGCCGTCTTGAATTCGGGGCGGGGATCGCGGCCCGGCTTTTCCAGCTCGCTCAGGATATCCTTCACCGTGGGCACGCCGAACTTATCGTCCGTGAAGCTCTCAGGCTTGAGCTTCTTCAGCACACCGCCGTTGCCGATCAGAACCTTGATGTCGCTCTTCGTGGCCTCGAGAATGCGGCGCACGACGGGATAGGCCTCCGGGTGAACGCCGGAAGCATCCAGCGGATCGTCTCCGTTCGGGATGCGCAGGAACCCTGCCGCCTGCTCGAAGGTCTTCGGACCGAGACCCGACACTTCCGTGAGGGCTTTGCGGGTCCTGAAGGGCCCCTTGACATTGCGGTGCTCGACGATGTTCTTCGCCACCCACTCGCCGAGGCCCGAGACGCGGGCAAGAAGCGGTGCGGAGGCGGTATTGAGGTCGACGCCCACCGCGTTCACGCAATCTTCTACTACGGCATCGAGGGAGCGTGAGAGCTTGTACTCGGCGAGATCGTGCTGGTACTGCCCGACCCCGATGGACTTGGGATCGATCTTCACCAGTTCCGCCAGCGGATCCTGCAGGCGCCGTGCGATGGACACGGCGCCGCGCAAGGAGACGTCAAGATCGGGCAGTTCCTGGCTCGCATAGGCCGAAGCCGAATAAACGGAAGCTCCGGCTTCCGAGACCATGATCTTGGTGAGCTTCAGATCCGGATGTTTCGCCACGAGATCGCCTGCGAGCTTGTCGGTCTCGCGCGAGGCGGTGCCGTTGCCAATGGCGATGAGCTCCACCTTGTGCACCCGGCACAGGCGCGCGAGGGTCGCGAGGGACTCATCCCATTGGCGCTTCGGCTCGTGCGGGTAGATCGTATCGGTCGCCACCACCTTGCCGGTGGCGTCCACGACCGCCACCTTGACGCCCGTGCGATAGCCGGGATCCAGACCGAGGGTCGGGCGCGTTCCGGCGGGCGCGGCGAGCAGGAGGTCACGCAGGTTCCCGGCGAACACCCTGACGGCTTCGTCCTCGGCGAGCTGCCATAGCTTCATCTTCATGTCGAGTTCGATGGAGAAGCGCAGCTTCGTGCGCCAAGCCCAGCGCACCGTATCCAGGAGCCATTTGTCGCCGGGGCGGCCCTGATCGGCGATCCCGAAGGCAAGCGCGATGCGGCCCTCGTAGCGGCTCACATATCCGGACTCCGCAGCGTCCTTGTCCTCCTCCATCCGCAGGTCGAGGACCTCCTCCTTCTCTCCGCGAAAAAGCGCGAGAATGCGGTGTGAGGGGAGCTTGGTGAGGGGCTCGGAAAAATCGAAGTAATCAGCAAACTTCGCACCATCCGTTTGCTTGCCATCACGCACCTTCGAGGTGAGGCTGCCCCGCTCCCAGTAGATCTCACGCAGGGCGCCCAGAAGCTCTGCGTTCTCGGCAAAGCGCTCCACGAGGATAGCGCGTGCGCCCTCGAGGGCCGCTTCGGGCGTTGCAACCTCCTTGTCCGGGTTCACGAAGGCGGCAGCCGCCTCCTTCGGATCGCGCTGCGACTCGGAGAGAACCAGATCGGCGAGCGGCTCTAGGCCCGCTTCCTTGGCGATCTGGGCCTTGGTGCGCCGCTTGGGTTTGTAGGGAAGATAGAGATCTTCGAGACGGGCCTTGGTCTCGGCACTGTTGATCTGGAGAGCCAGTTCGTCTGTAAGCTTGTCCTGGTCGCGGATGCTGTCGAGAATCGTCTTGCGGCGATCCTCCAGCTCGCGCAGATAGCGAAGGCGCTCTTCCAAGGTGCGCAGCTGTGCGTCGTCGAGGGTGCCGGTGACTTCCTTTCGGTAGCGCGCGATGAAGGGCACTGTCGCGCCGCCGTCGAGCAACTCGATGGCCGCCTTGACCTGCCATTCCTGGACATTCAGTTCGCTCGCGATGCGCTGACCGATGGATAGCATGGACCTCTCCAAATTTGGGTAAGGTGCGGCTTCTACGGGGTGCGAGCCCCCGGGGTCAACGGCCTATCCCCAGTCCAGGCGTCGCAGTGTCCTAAAGGCAAGCGTGAGTCGGACTCCACGAAAAACCTCTTGGCTCCAGAGGTTCGGCCGTATAGACCGTCCGGCCTTTCAACTGAAATCTGCCGGGTCCCCATGTCCGCATCCCATGATCTGTCCATCGGCATCGACTTCGGGACCAGTAACACCGTGGTGGCGATTGCTGATTCGCGCGGGAACGTGGAGGCGCTGACCTTCGACCACGGTGGAGAAAGCCTCAAGGTCTATGTGACGGCTCTCTGCTTCTGGGACGAGCGCCACGGAAACGGCCTTCGCACCCAGGTCGAGGGCGGCCCTTGGGCCATCGAGCAGTTTCTCGAGGGGCTCGATCCCCACCGGTTCATCCAATCGTTCAAGACTTTCGCGGCCAGCGCGACATTCCAGGAAACGCGGATCTTCCGAGACCGCTATCGCTTTGAAGACCTTCTGAGCACCTTCCTGCGCACCCTCGTGCGTCATGGCGAATCGCGACTGGATTGGGGCGCGCGCAATGTGGTGATCGGCCGGCCGGTGCAATTCGCCGGCTACAACCCGAACGACGATCTCGCCATGCAGCGCTATCGCGCCGCTTTCGGCAAGCTCGGTGCCGACCATGCGCGCTATGTCTATGAGCCCGTGGGCGCCGCCTTCTTCTATGCGCGCCGGCTCAATCACGATTCCACTGTTCTGGTGGCGGATTTCGGCGGCGGTACCAGCGACTTCTCCGTAATGCGATTCTCCCGCGCGAGCGGCGTTTTGCGGGCGGAACCGCTCGGACATTCGGGCATCGGCATCGCGGGGGACGCTTTCGATTACCGCATCGTGGATCAGGTCGTCTCTCCTCGGCTCGGCAAGGGCGGGTTCTACCGCTCCATGGGCAAGACGCTGTCGATCCCCAATCACTATTACGCCAATTTCGCGCGCTGGAACCAGCTTGCCATGATGAAGGGCAGTGGAGATCTCAAGGAGCTGCGCGAATTGGCAAAGGCGGCGCTCGAGCCCGCGCCGCTGGAGAAGTTCATCGACATCATAGAATACGATCTGGGCTTTGCGCTCTACCGCGCCGTGTCCGCCGCGAAAGTGGCGTTGTCGAATGCGGAGGAGACGGAATTCCGGTTCAGAGCCGAGAGCGTCGACATCAAGGCGCTCATCACACGCGCCGATTTCGAAAGGTGGATCGCGGAAGACGTGGGACGCATTGCGGAAGCGCTCAATGAGGCTCTCTCGCAAGCAGGGGTCTCGGCGTCCGAGATCGACAAGGTCTTCCTGACCGGCGGCACCTCCTTCGTTCCCGCCATCCGCCGCCTGTTCGTGGAGCGCTTCGGAGAGGAGCGGCTGACCTCGGCCGACCAGTTCGAGTCCATCGCCTATGGCTTGGCGCTGATCGGCCAGACGAGTGATCCGGAACGATGGGCGGTTCAAGGCAGCGCGGCGTCTGGTGGATAAGATTACGCTTGCGGCCGGGGGGGGAGAGGGGGTTTACTTCGCGGTGCAGCATGAAGACCTGAGCCGGGAGCCGACCCTTGTCCCTCATCAATCCCGATGTCACTCCTGAGAAGGATTTTCCGCTCCGCGACGATATCCGGCTTCTGGGCCGGCTTCTCGGCGATACCATCCGCGAGCAGGAGGGCGAGGCGGTTTTCGAGATCGTGGAGCGCGTCCGCCAAACCTCGATCCGCTTCCATCGAGACGAGGACGAGACCGCCCGCAGGGAACTCGAGACGATCCTCAATAGCCTGTCCCGGGGGCGCACCAACCAGATCATCCGCGCCTACAGCTATTTCTCGCATCTGGCGAACATCGCGGAAGACCAGCATCATGTGCGCCGCTCCCGCGCCCATGCCATGGCGGGCGCTCATGCGATGGCAGCTCCCGAGCCGCGCGAAGGCACGCTCGCCCGCGCCCTGAAGCTCGCGCAGGAAGCCGGTGTCGGTCAGGATGCCCTGCAGGCCTTTTTCGCCTCGGCCTTGGTCTGTCCGGTGCTGACGGCGCATCCCACGGAAGTTCGCCGCAAGAGCACCATCGACCGGGAGATGGAAATCTCCCAGATTTTGGCCCAGCGTGATCGCCATGTCCTGACTCCGGAGGAGGAGGCCGCCTCGGAGGAGGCCCTCCGCCGCGCCATTCTCACCCTGTGGCAGACGAGCATCCTGCGCCGCAACCGCCTGAAGGTGATCGACGAGGTCGTGAACGGGCTGTCCTATTACGACTACACCTTCTTCAAGGAACTGCCGCGTGTCTATGCCTCCCTGGAGGATCAACTCGCAACGATGGACCCCGCCTGGCAGAACGTGGAGATCCCATCCTTTCTGCGCATGGGAAGCTGGATCGGCGGGGACCGCGACGGCAATCCGTTCGTGACCGCAGACGCGCTCAGGCAGGCGCTCTTCCTGCAGAGCCGGCACGCGATCAGCTTCTATCTCGAAGAGCTGCATTGCTTGGGGGGCGAGCTGTCGCTCGACGAGCGTTATGTGAATGCCTCGGAGCAGCTATACGAGCTGGCCCAGGCTTCGCCCGACCATTCCCCGCACAGGCAGGGCGAACCCTATCGCCGGGCGATCACGGGCATGTATGCGCGTCTGGCCGCAACGGCCAGCAGCTTCGACCATCAGGATGTGGCGCGCCACGCCGTGGGCGACGCGCCGGCTTATGAGAGCGTCGAGGAGTTCGGGGGCGATCTGTCAGTCCTGCACCGTTCGCTGGTGTCCAACGGGTCGGGGGCTCTCGCACGCGGGCGCCTGCGCCGCCTGCGCCGCGTGGTCGATGTGTTCGGTTTCCATCTCGCAAGCATCGACCTGCGCCAGAATTCCGACGTTCACCAACGCGTTGTGGGCGAGCTGTTCGAGAAGGCGGTTCCCGGTACGGCCTATGATACGCTTTCGGAGGAGCAGCGTGTTGCCCTGCTGTTGGAGGAGCTCAGGATACCTCGGCTCCTCACCTCGCCTTATCTGGACTACTCACAGGAGACGACATCTGAACTCGCCATCGTACGCGAGGCCGCGCAGGCCCATCGGCGCTATGGGCGGGCGGCCGTTCCGAATTACGTGATCTCGAAGGCGAGCGATCCGTCCGACGTTCTGGAGGTTGCGCTTCTTCTGAAGGAGGTAGGCCTCCTTCGGCCGCATGAAGGGGACATGGCGGTCAACATCGTTCCGCTTTTCGAGACGATCGCAGACCTGCGCAAGTGCAGCCGCGTCATGGATGATCTCTTCGCGCTGCCCGATTACACGCGCCTCCTGCGCAGCAGGGGACAGGCGCAGGAGGTCATGCTCGGCTATTCAGACAGCAACAAGGATGGCGGATTCCTCACGTCGGGCTGGGAGCTCTACAAGGCCGAGATCGAACTCGTCGAGGTGTTCAAACGCCATGGGGTCGCGCTTCGTCTGTTCCATGGCCGCGGCGGCTCCGTCGGCCGTGGCGGCGGCCCGAGCTACCAGGCCATCCTCGCGCAGCCGGGTGGTGCGGTGCAGGGAGCCATCCGCATCACGGAGCAGGGAGAGGTCATCGCCGGCAAGTATTCGAATCCCGATCTCGGGCGGCGCAATCTCGAAATTCTCGCTGCCGCCACCCTCGAAGCATCCCTGTTGCATTCGGGGCAATCCGCACCGCGGGACGAGTTTCTCAACACCATGGAGGAACTCTCGGAAAGCGCCTATAGAACTTATCGTGGCCTCGTCTACGAGACTGAAGGTTTCGAGCGCTATTTCTGGGAATCCACTGTGATCGGCGAGATCGCCAATCTCAATATCGGCAGCCGCCCGGCCTCGCGCACGAACTCACGGCGCATCGAGGATCTGCGCGCGATTCCCTGGGTTTTCGGCTGGGCGCAGTGCCGCCTCATGTTGCCGGGCTGGTATGGCTTCGGATCCGCCGTCAACGCCTACCTGGAGAAGTACCCGGACACAGGACTTGGACTCCTGCGGGAGATGTATCGGGAATGGCCGTTCTTCCAGGCTCTGTTGTCGAACATGGACATGGTGCTCGCCAAGAGCAACATCGCCATCGCATCGCGCTATTCAAAGCTGGTGGAGGACGAGGCCCTGCGGCAGGCCGTCTTCCCGCGGTTGCGGCGTGAGTGGGAGGCTTCCATCGAAACGTTGCTCGTCATCATGGAGCAGCAATCCCTTCTCGATAAAAACCCGCTGCTCGCACGGTCCATCCGCAACCGCTTTCCCTATCTCGATCCGCTGAACCATCTGCAGATCGAGTTGCTGAAACGCCATCGCTCGGGCGATGCGGACGAGCAGGTGGTGCAGGGCATTCACCTCTCCATCAACGGCATCGCTACGGGCCTGCGCAACAGCGGCTGACCGGCTCACCTCGGAACCCTCATGTCGCGCTCGGGTTTAGAGCTACGGAGCGCCGCCGGCCTTCCAACGGGCCGGCGGCAACCGAGTGAACCCAGTCGCAGGAGAGCACCATGTCTCGCGGTGACAAGTCGGCTTACACCGATAAGCAGAAGCGCAAGGCCGAGCACATCGAGGAATCCTACGAGAGCCGCGGCGTGTCGGAAAAGGAAGCTGAGCGGCGCGCCTGGGCGACCGTCAATAAACAGGACGGCGGCGGCAAGAAGAGCGGAGCCGGACGGCACTGACAAAATGATGGGACGGCTGTTCCGGCAGCTCAAATGGCAAAGTCGCCCTGCCCTTGAGCCTCCGGCAAACGCCAGGCTATCTTCCGCGCGGGGCATTGCGGATACGTTCGGGGTCACCCTCAGACCTCGGTGCGATCCGGCTGGACCAGGTAAGGGACTTTCTCGTTCTGAGCGAAGGGAGCGGGGCGGTTGAGGGCTGCAATCATCGCGCATGAGATGATCATCAGCAGAAACC
The DNA here is from genome assembly GCA_031181145.1 of Microvirga sp. Classification (GTDB taxonomy): domain Bacteria; phylum Pseudomonadota; class Alphaproteobacteria; order Rhizobiales; family Beijerinckiaceae; genus Microvirga. Next base: position 100,823 of record JAPSLB010000002.1, on the reverse strand, counting down.
AGGCGCCGAGCTTGGTGAAGGGCACCATCGACCATTCCTTCATCTGATGCGGATAGAGCCACGCCCCTGTGACGGTGCCGATGTTCTCGGCGAACCAGATGAAAAGAGAGACGAGCACGAAGCCAAGCAGAAGCGGCATTCGACGATGCCGGTGCCATACCTTGAACTAAACCATCGTCCGTCCGAAGAGCAGAGCGGTGGCGGCAAACAGTACGAGCCGGAAGTCCATGATGGAGTGGTGCGTGAAGAAGTTGACGTAGATGCCCGCGGACAAAAGGATCGCAGCCAAAACCGGCGGATGATGTGTTAAGCAAAAATCGAAGAGGCGCCACATGCGAGCCAGATAACTACAGACGGCCGCATATATGAACCCCGCAAAGAGCGGCGCTCCTCCGATCCTGAGCAGGCTCACTATGGGATAGGCCCATGAGTCAACGGCAGTCTTGAAGATCTCCATGGCGGTGCCGACGGCATGAAAGAGCAGGATGATCTTGGCCTCTTCCAAGGTTTTCAGGCTGCCACGATCAAGGTTGCCTGGATCAGAATGGCCATGATGAATAGGAAATCGTACTGCTCGAACGGGAGCGCAGCCGGATACCAAAGCTCCATTGTGATCAGCAGCGCCACCAAGAGCCCGCCGAACAGGCACCCCATCCCTGCTTAATGCCGAAGCGTAGGAATTGATAAAGCGCTGAAATCCAGGCTCCCTTGCTCTCGATCGCTCGGGCGAGCCTTTCCTCCGCGGTGATGAACCGGGAGGTCAAAGGCCAGAGCTTGGCGGGACTGGGGGTGAGCGTCGGCAGGCACGTGAAACGACATTGCGTTTCTATGGCATGGAGCATTCTCTCTGCCAAGCTGGGACCTGCATTCCCCCTAGAGAAGCCATGCGATGGCGTGTAAGGAGGAGACCCATTGTTCTGCCAGGGAGGAAGCCTTGCTCACGAGTTCTGCCGCCGGCGTTTACGTCATCTGTCCCACGCCCTTCGAAAGCGACGGGCGGCTCGATATGGCCTCCACCGACAGGATGGTCGAAGCCTATCTTGAAGCCGGTGCAACGGGCCTCACGATCCTAGGCATCATGGGTGAGGCGCCGAAGCTGGCGGCCGACGAGGCGCAGGCCTTCGTTCGCCAGGTGATGAAGGCGGTGGCAGGTCGCGTTCCGGTGATCGTGGGCGTGTCGGCCGCAGGCTTTGCCGCCATGTCGGCTTTGTCCGCAAAGGCGATGGATGCAGGCGCGGCCGGTGTGATGATCGCGCCGCCTTCGACACTCAAGACCGACGATCAGATCGTGTCCTATTATGCCGACGCGGTGGAGGCGATCGGTGCCGATGTGCCTTTCGTGCTCCAGGATTACCCGCTGACCACCAATGTGGTGATGACGCCCAAGGTGATCATGCGCATCATCGAGCAAAATCCCTCCTGCGTCATGCTCAAACATGAGGATTGGCCGGGGCTCGACAAGATCACGACCCTGCGGCGCGCGAGCGATGCAGGCGAGGTGCGCCGCGTCTCCATTCTCTGTGGAAATGGCGGTCTTTTCCTTCCGTTCGAGATGGAGCGCGGAGCCGACGGCGCAATGACAGGTTATGCCTACCCCGAGATGCTGGTGGGCGTCGTCAATCTCACCAGGGAGGGCCGGCGCCGGGAAGCGCACGATCTCTTCGACCGACACCTGCCGCTGGTGCGCTACGAGACGCAGCCCGGCGTTGGACTCGCCGTCCGCAAATACGTGCTCAAGAAGCGCGGGATCATCGCTCACGACACGCTCCGCAAGCCTGGGCCGAAGCTGAGCGCAGAGACCATTTCGGAGATCGACTGGCTGATGCAGCGCATCGAGCGTTCTGAATAACCAAGGAGTTTCAAAGTATGAAAATGGAATTGGAAGGAAAGCGCGCGCTGGTGCTCGGTGCCAGCAAGGGGCTGGGCTTCGGCATCGCTCAAGGCTTGGCGGAGGAAGGTGCGCGCGTTGCCGTTGCAAGTCGCACCATGGAGGGTTCCAAGGCGGCCGCCGACAGGATCGGCCGGGACGTGCTGCCCTTCGTCTGCGATACGGGCAAGACGGATCAGATCGATGCCCTCGCCGAGGACGTGACGCAAGCCTTTGGTGGCGTCGACATTCTCGTGCTCAACAGCGGCGGACCGCCTCCGGGCAAGGCCCAGGGCGTTTCGTCCGATCAGTGGCGGCAATCGTTCGAGTCCATGTTCGTTAACCTCGTTCGCATCACGGACCACCTGCTGCCCGGCATGATCGAGCGCAAGTTCGGCCGCATCATCTCGGTGATCTCGTCCGGCGTCATTCAGCCGATCCCGAACCTCGCCATCTCGAACGCCATCCGCCCGGCCCTCGTCGGCTGGGGGAAAACGCTCTCGAGCGAAGTGGCTTCATCAGGAGTGACCGTCAATGCGATCGCGCCGGGACGCATCGCGACGGATCGCCTGAAGCAGCTCGATGCCGCGAACGCCGAGCGGACCGGCCGTTCGGTCGAGGAGGTGGCTGCCGCCGCCCGTGCCGGCATTCCTGCGGGCCGTTATGGCGAGATCGAGGAATTCGCTGCTGCCGCGGTGTTCCTGGCGAGCGAGAAGGCCTCGTTCATGACGGGCTCGATCCTGCGTGTGGACGGAGGGCAGATTTCGTCTGTGACCTGATTTGAATGATGGGAGAGGCGGGATCTAGCCTCTCCCATACCTTTCCGGGATCCCGGCGGGAACGTGCCCGCCTGCGCAGAGCGCAAGGCCTGCCGTGGTGCCGTCGCCAAGACCTCGGTGTCGGTGCTACGCTGAGGCAGGTACGACGAGGCCGTTTTCAACGAGCGTTGCCCAAGTGTCCTCGGCGCTTTCCGCGAAGTGAACGAGCTTGCGGTCCTCTACGCTTACCATGCCATGCTCGAGCAGGGCATCGAACTTGACCACCGACTGCCAATAGGCCTTGTCGAACAGAACGATCGGAAGGGGCGGGGCTTTGCCGGTCTGCCGGAGTGTAAGGACTTCAAAGAGCTCGTCCAGGGTTCCGAAGCCGCCCGGAAACACGACGAGCGCATTGGCGCGCATCGCCAAGTGCATCTTGCGCATGGCGAAGTAATGAAAGCGGAAGGTAAGATCGGGGGTCGAATACGGATTGGGTTCCTGCTCGTGGGGTAGGGTGATGTTGAAGCCTATGGACGGGGCCCTGACGTCCGAGGCTCCGCGATTGGCGGCTTCCATGATGCCGGGGCCGCCGCCGGTCGCGATGACGTTGTCACGTACGCCGCCGTTCGTCGTCAAAGCGCCGCCGCGTTGCGAGGCGATGGCTCCGAAGGTGCGAGCCTCTCCATACCAGTAAGGATGGCGTCCCGGGCCGTCCTCACGGACACGGGCGCTCCCGAACACCACGATGGTGGAACGCACTCCCCAGATGCGTAAGCTTTCTTCCGCCTTGGCATATTCGAGCTGGAAGCGGACACCCCGCATGGAATCCCCCAGCAGGAAGTCCTGGTCGAGGGCGGCCAAACGGTAGGAGGGAGAGTCGAGATGGGCTGCGTTAGAGGGCCTTCCGTTGTCCATGGGCAGGAGCTCCTGTGATCATGGCCTGCAGAAAGCACATCTGGGCGGTGCGGTTAAGAGCCCTGGGGTCCGGTGGGGATTTCCTGGGGGCTTGAAGGCGGGATTCCCACAGGCTCGCTGGGGCTTGGAGACTCGCTGGGCGTCTCGGGCGGAACGCCCAGGGGCTCCCCGGGACTCGGAATGCCGGGAGGGCCGGGATCGGGATGAACGGGCTGTGGGGCCGGATTCGGTACATCGGGTTGCGGCGGCATCGGATTGGGCGTGTCTGACATGGCCAGTCCTTCTGATCGTGACAATGCTCAGGTTCGGAACGGAGGACAATCGGCCTTTGTTCCGGGCGCGCCTTGCCACACGATATAGTTCGATTGGGCATTGGCCAATTTGTCCCTGGGCTCTGCGGCCCAGCTCGCTATATTGATCGTCAAGAGGGGCGAAAAGGTCCTTCAAGGGATAATGGGAGCGCCTGCCTGTGAAACGTCTGTCTTCAATGAATGCCGCTGAGATCCTGCCTGTCGATGGCTATCGGGGAGCCCTTGCAGGACGCGTGTGGCGCCCGGGCGTCGGCCCCTCTGTGGTGGCGGTGCGAGAGGAGGGGGTGTTCGACATCTCCGCCGCTTTCGCGACGATGAGCGAATTGTCCGCGACGGAGAATCCCGCACAGGCGGTAAGGACGGCACAAGGCGAGCGGATTGCTTCTCTCGACGAGATTCTCGTCAACACGCCTGCTACTCGCGATACGTCGAAGCCATGGCTGCTGGCTCCGATCGACCTTCAGGTGATCAAGGCGGCCGGCGTGACTTTCGCCGTATCCATGCTGGAACGCGTCATCGAGGAACGGGCCCGGGGCGATGCGAGTGCCGCCGCCGCCATCCGCGCGGAGGTTCTGCGCCTCGTGGGAGAGGATCTCAGCCGCCTCAAACCCGGCTCGCCGGAAGCGGTGGCCTTGAAGGACGTGCTCGTCGCCCAAGGAGCCTGGAGTCAATATCTTGAGGTCGGCATCGGGCCCGATGCGGAGGTATTCACGAAGGCGCCGACCCTGTCGGCTGTCGGTGCTTTCATGGATGCGGGCCTGCATCCCAAATCCACCTGGAACAATCCCGAGCCCGAGGTGGTGATCGTGGTCACGGGCGACGGCAGGATCGTTGGGGCAAGCTTGGGCAACGATGTGAACCTCCGTGATTTCGAAGGTCGGTCCGCTTTGCTCTTGTCGAAGGCGAAAGACAATAATGCTTCCTGTGCGGTGGGGCCGTTCGTGCGCTTCTTCGACGCGAGCTTCTCTCTGGATGACGTGCGCAACACGACCGTGACCCTGACTGTGGAGGGTGAGGACGAATTCAAGCTCGAGGGCTCGTCATCCATCACGAAGATCAGCCGCGATCCCGAGGATCTCGTTGCGCAAACGCTCGGGCCGCACCACCAATATCCAGATGGTTTCGTGCTGTTTCTCGGCACGATGTTCGCGCCGACGCAGGACCGCGATGACCCGGGGATGGGGTTCACACACAAGACAGGCGATATCGTCACGATTGCAGCGCCGAAGCTTGGGAAACTCGTGAATCGGATGAAGCCGAGTTCTGAATGTGAGCCGTGGACGTTCGGTCTCAGCGCTCTCATGAGAAACCTTGCAGCGCGGGGGCTTTTGAAAACTCCGTAATTTTGTCGAGCTGCACGCGGCTATTTGGTGCGCCTGCTTCTCGACGCGAGAGGTTTCATTGTGTGTTCTGAAATATCTTTACCCGGAGAATTAACCCCGTTTGTAATTCCTTAGGAGCTTCCTGGGTATTCCATTGAAGTTTGCCTTTTGAGCGCCATCATAAGCGCTAACAACGTGACGTTGGTCTGAGGATATCCGCTTGACATCAGGCTGGAATGGAATTTTGTGTCGAGATATGCATTCGTAGCATGCTAGATGCGATTTGAAATTTCATTCCGTTAAATATTGATGCGGCGAGCTCTAAAGGCCGACAGAGCCTTCGCGCATTGTATCAGAGAGCTTAAAATGGTTGCTTACAGACGTTATCTCATTGCCTCGTCTCTTGCGCGCCTGATCAGAAAGGAGAGAGGCGGCAACCGCATCACGGAAGGCCACTTTCCGAACCAAGCTGACAGGAGTTCCTTCGTGATCGTCGATGGCGACAAGGGAAGTCTTGTTCTCGTTCAAACGGGAGCCAACGGTCCGGTCGAAGAGCGTACAGACGTGCCGCGGGCGCATGCGGAAGCGCTGCTCGATGTGACGCCGGGAAAGATCGATTACCTGCTCACGCATCTCACGGTCGGCACACGTGATGTTCAGATTGCCCGCTTCGTTACGCCAGGGCCGCTTGACATGATCTCCGTATCCTTCGAGAGCGAGGAAGAGGCGCGGGATTTCCGCCCGCTCTCCTGGTTCGGCCCCGACATCACATCGGACGTTGCCTACCAGAACCGCTCGATCGCGCTCAATGGCCCACCGCAGGTGCCGGAGGTGCCGTTGACGAACGCGGCGCTCAACAGCTTGCTCGACACCCTCGAAAACCGCTACAGCGGCGGACGCGCGTATGCTCCGCAGCCACAGACCAGAAACCCGGCCGAAGTTGAACTCGTCCAGAGCGGGACTTCCGCCGCCGCTGCGTCTGAGAGAGCGGTTCCCGCCGCGCAAGGCAGGCCACAGGCACAGCAGACGCCGCCAGTCTCAACCGATGTCGAGATCGCGGAGGATGAGACCAACGACGATCTCAATCTCAGCATTGAGGACAATGTCATCCGCGAACTGGCGCGGTCCCTGCGGCCTCAGAGGCGATAAAGGTTTCACAAAGCCCGGGTCGAGAGAGCCGGGCTTTTCATTAACTCGGCAGGACAACGCAGCTGCCGCGAAGGGAGCGAATCTTCTGGCAGAGGTCCTCCCCGCTCCTACGGGACTCGGCAGGAATGCGCACACGATAGAAGGTTCTTGTTCCGCGATAACGCAGCCTGGTGCCGATGATCATAGGGCGCGTATCCTTCAGCAATGATGCATAAGCCGCGCTGGCGCGCTTGTAGGAGGCCAGGGCTCGCGCTTTCGAAAAGTTGCCAGCCAACTGAACACCCCAAGGTGCGAACGGGGCCTCGATATCGTCGGCACGTCCCGGCTGCCGAAGTGCCGCAACGACCTGCTGGCAACTTTCCGGATCTTGCTTCGCATCTTCCTGCTCTTGCGGTTCAGGAGATCTCTTCAGATCCTCCGCCCACTCCTCGACTGCGCGCCCCGTGATCGAAGCGACATAGTTTCTCGTCTCCCTAGGCAGGTCTCCGCGTCCCGAGAGCCATGACGAGACCCGAGCAGGCCCGCCGTTATAGGCAGCTGCCGCTAGACCCAGATTGCCAAAGCGTCCGGAAAGCTCGGCGATCAGTTCCGCGGCTTTGGGAATTGCCTGCTCGGGATCGAAAGGATCGGCCAATCCGCGTTCTTTCGCGGTTCCCGGCATGAATTGCGCCACGCCTTGTGCGCCGACCGGGCTCACCGCGCTCGTGCGGAATGAGCTTTCCCGCCAGATCAGTCTCGTCAGGAAGTCGCGCGGAAGATCCTGTTGATGCGCTGCTCCTTCGATCAGGCGACACAAGGCCTGCTCTACGGTTTCTCCTGTACGCGATGGGGCAGCCCAGCCTGGCTCGCAGACAGCGAGAACTCCGCAGAGTGGCAACAGCCAGACGCGCATGTCACATCCCATGAAGAAGACTTCTGCATTCTGAGAAGAGTTAAAGCCTAGAGATAGGCGATCATTCGCCCAGCCAAGAGGGTGGCAATCCATGCAATCAGGGAAATGACTGCATAAACGCGCACGTCCGGCGGCAGCGCATCTGCGCGCAATGCGGTACCGAAGCGGAAATGGAACAAGGCGACATTGACAAGGCCAACGGCGATAAAGGCGAGCTTGCCATAGAAGGCCGGATTGGTGCCAAGCGCCCGCGCCTCGACGGCAAGAAGGAGTACGCCGGACGGAATCTGTAGCGCCAATCCTGAAGCTGCGAGGGGAATAGCATAACGGCCAACCTGTCGCGCATTTTTTCCATGTTCCGCCAAGACCTTGAGATCGAAGACCGCGATGCTTCCCACGACGAAAGCGGCTCCAAGCACATGGATCAGATTCGAAGCCGTGTAGAGCCAGGCCGAGTGGCGCCCAGCATGGCCCAGCCAGGAGGCTTCCAATGCGGCGAGCAGCTCAAGATACATGGTGCTAGCGCAGCTCGAAGGTCTTGCCGCCGACGACAATCCTCTCTGCCCTCATCTCGCTGTCGATCTTGGTCGAAGGATAACCTTCGAGGGTGACCTGCGTCCCGGGCTTGATCATGTCCGGCTCCAGCCCGCGGGCGCTCATGCGGAAGGGGGGCGCCAGAACCGCCTCCCAATTTCTGTTCTCATATCTGACGGCAACGGTGACGTGCGGGTTCCGCCAGTTCGCTTGCTGAATCGCGCTTGTAATGGAGATCTGTCTGGATGCGTCGTAGCTGCCCCAGCCATGGTGAGCGAGAGCAAAGCCGCCGGTCAGCAGGCTGGCAGACAGGCATGAGATGAAGAGAGGACGCTTCATGGGAAACCCCTGTGCCTGATTCGGGCTCGGATGAGCTTTCTCACGCGTAAGCGTTCTCGCGAAGAGCGCCACCGTCAAGGCTTGTAGCCTGATTTCCGGTCTGGATCAGGGACTTGTGATCGAATGCAACAGGGTTGACCCTCCCGACCTCTCCGGGGATATGCTGGCCCGGACGAATCACAACTCTGTTCCGGTGGTGCCATGGCCTCGTTCTTGAAAGATCTCTGGACTCGTTTTTCTGGAGCGGGCAGCCGTGACGGTGCAAGCGCGCCGGCCGCTGAGGCAGTGGAGTACAAGGGCTTCCGTATCCGCCCCGAGCCCTATCCATCGAAGGGGCAGTATCAGACCGCCGGAACGATCGAAAAGGAAACCGAGGAGGGGGTGAAGCAGCATCGTTTCGTGCGCGCCGAGACCCACCCGAGCAAGGATGACGCGGTGGCTTTCGCCATCGTCAAAGGCAAGCAGATCATTGACGAGCAGGGCGAACGCATTTTCACCTGACAGAGAGGTGTTTCAATCCGCTCCCGTCTATTCCCTTTCGGGGCGTCTGCATCAGGTAATTCCTTTCGCCGCAGCTAAACGAGGCTGCGAAACCCGTGGTGGCGTCGAGTGGTGGCTCGGAGCCAATCATTGGCTGCATCAGGAAGGGAGAACCAGATGGCTAACAGTCCCAAAGAACCCAAGTCCGGCAAGTCCTCAGCATCCGAGGCATCAGGTCAGGTTCTGACGAACCGGCAGGGGCATCCCGTCACCAATAATCAATCGCAGCGTACGGTTGGCTCGCGCGGTCCGGCAACGTTGGAAAATTACCAGTTCCTTGAAAAGATCACGCATTTCGACCGGGAGCGGATTCCGGAGCGCGTGGTTCATGCTCGCGGATTTGTGTGCTACGGAGAATTTGAGGCCACCGGCAAGATCGGCGACGAGCCTGCATCCAGATACACCCGTGCCAAGCTGTTTCAGGAAACTGGCAAGAAAACACCGCTTGCGATCCGCTTCTCTACCGTGATCGGAGGGCGAGACTCATCGGAAGTGGCGCGCGATCCGCGTGGCTTTGCCGTGAAGTTCTATACGGAGGACGGGAACTGGGATCTCGTCGGCAACAATCTCGCGGTTTTCTTCATTCGTGACGCCATCAAGTTCCCGGATGTCATTCACTCCCTCAAGCCGGATCCGGTCACGTTCCGCCAGGAGCCGAACCGCATTTTCGACTTCATGAGTCAGACACCGGAATCCATGCACATGCTGACGCATTTGTTCAGTCCGCGTGGCATTCCGGCGAGTTACCGGCATATGGAGGGCTTTGGCGTAAATACCTACAAGATGGTCAATGCCCAAGGCGACACGGTGCTGGTGAAATATCATTTCCACCCCCGCTGCGGCTTGGCGAGTCTGACGGCCGAGGAAGCCGCCAAGGTTCAGGGGCAGGATCTCGGCTCCGCCTCCAAGGATCTCTACGAGGCTATCGAGCGTGGCGAGTATCCGCAATGGGACATGTACGTGCAGATCATGGAGGATCATGATCACCCGGAGCTCGACTGGGATCCGCTGGACGACACCAAGATCTGGCCCGAGAAGGATTTCCCGCTGCGCCACGTCGGCGTGATGACGCTCAACCGCAACGTCCAGGACCATTTCAACGAGAACGAGCAAATCGCCATGGGAACGGGTGTTCTGGTGGACGGCCTCGACTTCTCGGACGACAAGATGCTGGTCGGACGCACCTTTTCCTACTCGGATACCCAGCGTTACCGCGTCGGTACCAACTATCTCCAGCTGCCCGTGAACCAGGCCAAGAACGCCAAGGTTGCCACGAACCTGAACGGTGGCCAGATGTCCTACGGCCGCGATCTCGCGCCGGGGCAGAACCCGCACGTGAACTACGAGCCGTCGATCCATGGGGGACTACACGAGGCGCTGCGCGAGGAACCGAACAATCCTCCCGAGATCCGCGGGCGCCTGACCCGCAGCGTGATCGAGCGTCGCAATGATTATATTCATGCCCGCGGGCGCTACTGCACCATGATGGACTGGGAACGGGACGACTTGGTGCTCAACATGGGCACCCTGCTAGGACAATGCGAACGGGACGTGCAGGAGCGTATGATCTGGCACCTGTTCATGGTTCACGACGATTACGGCAGCCGGGTAGGGGAAATACTCGGCATCACTGCCGACGATGTCCGGCACTTGCCGCCGCTGCCGAAACAGGTTCTTACCGACGATGAAAAGCGAAGGCTGGAGAACCTGGGCAAGAACGGCGACAAGATCGACCCGACCATTTGGGGCCAGTGGACGAGTTCCGTGAAGAACTACAAGGCTTCCGCCGAAGAGGTCTTGGGAGGAATGCGGAATGTACCGACAGAACCGGCAACCCGTCAGGCTGCAGAGTAAGGAACTACCGGCGGGAAGCGGGTCGGGTCAGCCGACCCGCTTCCCGCCACCAGCACCCTGGCTCCCGTGCCGTTCGGCATAGACTTTCGTGAATTCGGCGCCGAAGAGCAGGATGAGGGACGAATAGTAGATCCAGAGCAGAATCGTGATGACGGAGGCCGCCGCTCCATAACTCGACGCGATACTGCTCTTGCCGAGGTAGTATCCGATCAGGAACTTGCCGATCGTGAAAAGCAGCGCCGTGACCAGAGATCCGATCCAGACGTCGCTCCAGGTGATCTTCACATTCGGCAGCAGTTTGAAGATCATGGCGAAGAGCAGGACCGCAATGGCGAAGGCGACGAGGCTGTTCAGAAAACGCAGGATCATCGTCGCGCCGGAAAAGCTGGGCTCGATATAAGCGCTGACCGCGGACAAGCCGGCATCGATGATCAGCGAGACGAGCAGCAGAAAGCCTATCCCCAAGACAAGGGCGAAGCTGATGAGCCGCATCCTCAGGAAGTTGAGGATGCCTGAGCTTTCCAGGGGCTTCGCCTTCCAGATGATGTTCAGGCCATCCTGCAGCTCGATGACGGCGCCTGTCACCAGCAACAGGAAGGTGATGATGCCCACCGTCGTTCCGATGATGCCCGATCCGACATTTCTGGCACTGGCGATCATGACCTCCAAGGTGGAGGCTTCCTTTTCTCCGATCATCCCGCCGAGTTCGGTGACGATGGCACCCTGCGCGGCCTCCCGGCCGAAAGCCAGCCCCGCCACGGCGATGGCTGCAAGCAGCATGGGCGCCAGGGAGAAGACGGTGAAGAACGCAATCGAAGCCCCAAGACTCATAGCGCGGTCGTTCCACCATTCTTCGAACGCGGCCTTGAGAAGTCGCCCGATTTCGGAAAGCATGCCTGCGCCGTCTTTTGCCGCCAAGCCGGAGGCGGATGTGAGCCTTTTGCCTTAGCCCTCAACTGGCAGGAACCTTGTCTTGTTCCTCGTCGAAACCGAGCAGGCCAGGATGCGCGATGTAGTTTTGCAACAGGGCGCCATATCGTTTGGCTGCAATGCGCAGGCGGTATTCTTCTTCGTTCCCTGCGAGGGCGTCCGCCGCCATGGTGTGTGCGCCAAGCTGAAAGGCGAGATAGCAGGGTAGCATGTATGAAAGCAGCGCAACCGAGACAGGGCGCGCGCTCTCTTCCTGAACGACGGAGCAGAGTTTCCTGGTCTCCTGATCTGAGAGGCCAAGCTCGACGGCCGCTCCGGCGATGTCCCATGTGATATCCTGACAGCCGACGAGATCATGCGCCAAGCAATGGTCGAGCGCATCGGTCTTGATCAATCGACCGTCAACCAAGAGCCACTCGCTGATCTGCATGCGATTGTCGGTGAAAATCCGGTTCTCGGTGCCGGAAAGGATATCCGCATTATGCAGCAGGCAATTCAAGGCGGCGCGAGCCTCCTCCCCCAAGGCTTGTTCAGCGTTGTGAACCGCCATGTCCCGAAGTTCGGTCAAAGAAGCTCCCTGGTGCGGCAGGGCAGGAAAATGCCTAGCTCGAAAGCCGAGATAGGCTCCGACCCGCTCTACGAGCTGCCCTCGGGCAATCGGGTGTCGGTCAAGCGAGCAGGCATGCTCATGCCAGCGCTCGACGAGAAAGCCATGGCACAGACCTGCGACTTCGGACGTGAGCCCCGCCTCATACAATCGTTCAGCCTGCGCCTGTTTCATCAGGCCACTTTCTCCGAGCCCGGAGAACTTGACGAGCCAGGTTGCCTCCCCCGTGCGAGCCAGAAACTTGCGGCGCTCCTGTTGGACATTCGCTGCGGGCCATTGGGCGCGGTCTCGGTACCGCAGCGTCCGCCAGGTGCCGCCGGAGATGTCCTGGAGATCTTCCTCAAGGGGGCCGACAATGCTCTCCACCCACCGCCTGAGATGGTTGCGCTCGCCATCGCGGAGAAGCTCGTCCAGGGCGATGACGAAGCGTGCTGCACCATCCCAGCGTTCACGATGAGCGGAACTCGCCTGGGGGCCCAGCGGCCCTGTGTGGCTCGGGAAGAAATGGATACGCTCGCGGGAGACCCCAGCCGCCTCCAGCCAGTCCGCGACTGCGCCGAAGGAACTGCCGGACAGGCCGGGGCCCTCGTCGACGACGGCAAAGGATGCCGCAGGGTCCCGTGTCAGCAGCGTCGTGACCTCGGGGTCGACTCTGACTTTCCGCCGAAAGGGATGTCCGACCGGACGCACGGTCAAAGCGACGCGGGTGCCGAGAGCCGCGGCGACGAGAGCGGCCAAGCCCGCGCCGATGCTGCGGATACCGATGACCAGCGTTTGGGAGCCGAGGCCCGAGCGGACGGCCGCTTCGACATAGCTTTCCGGGTACAGGGCGTAGAATGCGTAACCTTCCGCCTGCTTGGTCCGGATCGTCAGCCCGGAATCGAAGCTCAGCAGTTTGTCTTCGAAGTTCTCCGGTGGAGTGGCCTGGGAGAAGCCGCTCTGCCAAGATCGTACGATGCTATGCGCCAAGAGGGACAGGCATTCGAGGCCGCTGACATGGGCGGCTGAAAGGGTGTCGAACCCGCGCGTCTGGAAATCGGCATCGATGAGGGCCTGGACCAACTCGCTCGTACCGATGAAGGCGGCGACCAGGGCCGCATGCCGCTCGCTCCCGGGCGGCAACGCGTTCACTCGAGCGAGATGTGCCTCAATTGCTTTCTGCTTGTCGCGGACCGTCTCGATGCATTCCACATCGCCATAGACTAACATAGGATGCTGTCCGAGGGCTGTTCGGGCTACGCCGCCTCTTGCTTCAACGAGGTCATGTCGATCACGAAGCGGTACTTGACGTCGCTCTTGAGCATGCGCTCGTAGGCCTCATTGATGGACTGGATCGGGATCATCTCGATCTCCGAGGTGATGCCGCGCTGGGCACAAAAGTCGAGCATCTCCTGCGTTTCGGCGATGCCGCCGATCAGTGACCCGGCAAGCTGGCGCCGCTTCATGATGAGGTTGAACACCGTCGTCGCGGGATGCGGCTCGGCGGGTGCGCCGACCAATACCATGGCACCATCGCGAGCCAGAAGAACGAGATAGGAGTCCAGGTCGTGTGGAGCCGCGACCGTATCGAGAATGAAGTTGAAGCTGTTGCGCTGGGCTGCCATTGCCTCCTTGTCTCGAGAGACCACGACTTCATGTGCCCCCAGCGCCAGCGCATCTTCCCGCTTGTTGGGGGAGGTGGTGAAGAGCACCACATGCGCGCCCATGGCGCGGGCAAGCTTGACGGCCATGTGGCCAAGGCCGCCGAGGCCCACGATGCCGACCTTTTGGCCTGGCTGAACGCGCCAGCGCCGCAGAGGAGAATAGGTGGTGATCCCGGCGCAGAGCAGTGGAGCTGCCGCTGCCGGGTCGAGACCGTCAGGGATGCGCAGGACGAAGCTCTCATCGACGACGATCACATCGGAATATCCGCCATAGGTATTGGCGCCGGTGCCCTGCTCGGGACCGTTATAGGTGCCTGTGAAACCGACTTCACAATATTGCTCCAGACCTTCGCGGCAGCTGCTGCAGGTGCGGCAGGAATCCACCATGCAGCCGACACCCACCAGATCACCCGCCTTGAATTTCTGAACGCCGCTTCCGACCCGAGAGACCCGGCCCACAATTTCGTGACCGGGCAGGCTGGGATAGAGCGTACCGCCCCATTCGCTTCGAACGGTATGGAGATCGGAGTGACAGACGCCGCAATAGAGAATGTCGATCTGAACGTCGCGCTCCCGCGGCTCGCGCCGTTCGAAGCTGAAAGGGGCAAGCGGGGTTGTGGCGTCCTGAGCGGCATAGCCGAAAGCTCTGATCACGAGGCTCTCCGTTGCAGGGATGGGCATGGGATGAGGCGGCAGCACGCTGGCCGCGAGTCTTCTGCTGTCGCAAACGATAGGTTAGGTGGGTTCGACGTCAATGTGCTTCATTTCGACTCTGGCCTGTCTCCCATGCTTGACGCAGTGCCGGATCTGCGTCAGTGTTGCAGTATAACATGAAAAACTGCCTTGATGCTTCTAGTATTTGCCGCCTCGCGATCTACCTCAGAAAGAACAGGGTTTATTTCGACGTGGGGACATTGCTGCTTCGGATTCAGCGGCGGCAATGCGGCACATCAGAATTCGGTGTTTGATAAAAACTTTGACTTGCCGTGCCTGCAGCAATCCGCGAGGCTAGATGGGCAAGACGGCTCGCAAACGTCACGAAGGCTCTCTTGCAGATCCGAGCGCCGTGATCATACCGCGCAAGCCGCCAGCGAAGAGGGGAAGCTGCCATAGGCACGTTCTGACGCATCATCGCACCGCCCGGTCTGGGCAACCTTAGCGGTGCAGAATCGTTATCTCTGAGAGGGATCTGATTTCGGTGGCGCCATGCATCACTCCGACGACCTGTTCTCGAGTTTCCTGAAGACCTACGAAAACCGCCGTGAGGCGGAGATGTCCCTTGCGGAATACCTGGAAGGGTGCCGCGACAATCCCATGATGTATGCAAGCGCTCCGGAGCGCATCCTGGCGGCGATCGGAGAGCCTGAACTTGTCGATACGTCCAAGGACGCGCGCCTCGGCCGCATCTTCATGAACCGGACGATCCGCGTTTATCCAGCCTTCTCCGAATTCTACGGCATGGAAGAGACGATCGAGATGATCGTGAGCTTCTTCCGGCATGCCGCTCAGGGGCTGGAAGAGCGCAAGCAGATTCTTTACCTCCTCGGTCCCGTCGGCGGCGGCAAATCCTCTCTCGCCGAGCGCCTGAAAGCACTCATGGAGGTGCATCCGATCTACGTTCTCAAGGCCGGGGACGAGATCAGTCCCGTCTTCGAGAGTCCCCTGGCGCTGTTCGATCCCGAGCGGATGGGACCTGTGCTGGAAGAGCGTTACGGGATTCCGAGGCGGCGCCTGACCAACCTTCTGAGTCCCTGGGCCATCAAGCGGCTCGACGAGTTTCGCGGAGATGTCTCGAAGTTTCGCGTCGTGAAGATCAGTCCGTCGCGGCTGCGCCAGATTGCGATCGCAAAGACGGAGCCCGGCGACGAGAACAACCAGGACATCTCCTCCCTGGTCGGCAAGGTCGATATCCGCAAGCTAGAGACCCTCTCCCAGTCAGATCCCGACGCCTACAGCTATTCCGGCGGCCTCAACCGCGCCAATCAGGGCATCCTCGAATTCGTCGAGATGTTCAAGGCGCCGATCAAGATGCTCCACCCCCTCCTGACGGCAACCCAGGAAGGAAACTATGTCGGCACGGAGAATATCGGCTCCATCCCGTTCACTGGGATCATCCTGGCGCATTCCAACGAGGCAGAGTGGCAAAGCTTCAAGTCCAACAAGAATAATGAGGCATTCATCGATCGCATATATGTGATCAAGGTGCCCTACTGCCTGCGGGTCACCGAGGAGCAGAAGATCTACGAGAAGCTAATCCGGAGTTCCGAGCTCGCGGAAGCTCCCTGCGCTCCTGCTACGCTGGAAATGCTGGCCCGGTTCTCGGTTCTGTCGCGGCTGAGGCCTCACGAGAACTCGAACTTCTACTCCAAGATGCGAGTCTATGACGGCGAGAGCCTGCGCGAGGTGGACCCGCGGGCGCGAAGCCTTCAGGAATACAAGGATGCGGCCGGTGTCGACGAGGGCATGGACGGGATCTCCACCCGCTTCGCTTTCAAGGTTCTGGCGGCGACCTTCAACCACGACACCATCGAGGTCGCGGCCGATCCGGTCCATCTCATGTACGTTCTCGAGCAGTCGCTCCGCCGCGAGCAGCTGCCGCAGGATGTGGAAAGGCGCTATCTCGAGTTCATTAAGGGTGAGCTCGCGCCGCGCTATGCCGACTTCATCGGTCATGAAATCCAGAAGGCTTATCTGGAATCCTACCATGATTACGGCCAGAATCTCTTCGACCGCTATGTCTCCTACGCGGATGCCTGGATCGAGGATCAGGACTTCAAGGATCCGGATACCGGCCAGCTCCTCAACCGTGAGCTCCTGAATCAGGAGCTCACCAAGATCGAGAAGCCGGCCGGGATCGCCAACCCGAAGGATTTCCGTAACGAGGTGGTGAAGTTTTCGTTGAGGGCACGGGCGAGCAACAACGGGCGCAATCCGTCCTGGACGAGTTATGAGAAGATTCGGGACGTGATCGAACGGCGTATGTTCTCGCAGGTGGAGGAGCTTCTGCCGGTCATCAGCTTCGGATCGAAGAAGGACAGCGAGACCGAAAAGAAACACGGCGAATTTGTGCAGCGCATGATGGAGCGTGGCTATACCGAGCGGCAGGTGCGGCGCTTGGTGGAATGGTACATGCGTGTGAAGCAGGCGGGCTGACAGAAGGCGGAGGCAGAGCAGGCGTTCCTATGTACATCATCGACAGACGCCTCAATCCCGGCGGCAAGAGTCTTGCCAATCGCCAACGCTTTCTTCGTCGCGCCAAGGCGCAAATCCAGCGAGCCGTGCGTCAGACGGCTGGCGACCGTGACATTACCGATCTCGAAAGAGGCGGAGAGGTCTCGATCCCGGCCGATGGGGTACGCGAGCCTAGCTTCCGCCGCTCGGGCGAGGGCGGCATCAACGATCACATCCTCCCTGGCAACAAGCGGTTCGTGGAGGGAGATACTATCGATCGTCCTCCGGGTGGAGGCGGTGGAGGATCCTCCGCCGGCAACAGCGGAGAGGGAGAGGACGATTTTCGTTTCGCCCTGAGCCGCGAGGAGTTCCTGGACCTCTTCCTTGAGGATCTTGAGCTTCCCGATCTCGCCAAGCGGCGTCTTGCAACCGTCGAGGTTCAGGGCATGCGGCGCGCCGGCTATTCCGTCACCGGATCGCCTGTCAATCTCGCCCTGCTGCGCTCCATGCGTAACGCTCTTTCCAGGCGGATCGCCATGCGACGGCCGAAAACGAGCGAGATTGCGAAGCTCAAGGAGGAGATTGCGCTCCTCGAACAGGAGGAGGGCGAAAGCGAGAAGCTCCTCGAACTGCGGCAGGAGCTGGAAAGGCTCCATCTGCGGGCGCGGCGCTTTCCCTACATCGATCCGGTCGATCTCCGTTATCGTCGCTTCGAGCCGGTCTCGCGCCCGGTGGCGCAGGCCGTCATGTTCTGCCTCATGGACGTGTCGGGTTCCATGACCGAGCACATGAAGGACTTGGCCAAGCGGTTCTACATGCTGCTCTATATTTTCCTGACCCGGCGCTACAAACATGTAGAGATCGTCTTCATCCGCCACACGCATGAGGCGAAAGAGGTTGACGAGGACACGTTCTTTCACAGCCCCGAGACAGGCGGCACCGTCGTCTCTTCAGCGTTGCGCGAAATGCAGCGGATCGTGGCCGAGCGCTATCCGCCGGAGAACTGGAACATCTACGCCGCCCAGGCTTCGGACGGCGACAACTCGCCCAACGATGGCGCGACCAGCGCCGCTTTGCTGAGGGACGTCATTCTGCCAGCCTGCCAGTACTATGCCTATCTCGAGGTGGGCAGCGACCACGATCGGATGCAGGCCGGTTTCATCAACCACAAGACGACCCTTTGGCAGACCTACGAGGCGTTGCAGGACGATGGTCTCAACATCGCCATGCGCAAGGTCAATCATCGTCGCGAGATCTATCCTGTCTTCCGCGAGCTGTTCCGGCGTCGCGATGCCGAGGCAAGGGCGTCATGAGCCCGATCGAGAAAGACACTCTGCTGTTTCACGGCGCGGATTGGGACTTCGGCGCCATCCAGCGCGTCTACGATGCCGTCGAGCGAATTGCGGTCGGCGAGCTGGGGCTCGACGTCTATCCCAACCAGATCGAGGTGATCACGGCCGAGCAAATGCTCGATGCTTACGCCTCCATAGGCATGCCGCTGTTCTACAAGCACTGGTCCTTCGGCAAGCGCTTTGCGACACATGAGGCCGGTTATCGGCAGGGACTCATGGGCTTGGCTTATGAGATCGTCATCAACTCGAACCCGTGCATCTCCTATATCATGGAGGAGAACACGGCAACGATGCAGACGTTGGTGATCGCCCACGCGGCCTTCGGACACAACCATTTCTTCAAGAACAATTATCTTTTTAAGGAGTGGACGGATGCGGACGGCATCCTCGACTACCTGGAATTCGCCAAGAGCTATATCGCGCGCTGCGAGGAGCGCTATGGGCAGAACGCGGTTGAGAAGGTGCTCGACGCTGCCCATGCGCTCATGTCCCACGGCGTACATCGCTACCCGCGCAAGAAGCGACCGGACCTGCGTTCGGAGGAGCGCCGCGAGCGGGAGCGGCAGATCCATCAGGAGAAGACCTTCAACGATTTATGGCGCACCGTTCCCTCGAAGGGAGGTGCTCCAAAATCAACCTTGAGCGACGAGCGCCGTCGCGCCCTTCTGGAGCTGCCTCAGGAGAATATCCTGTACTTCCTGGAAAAGTCCGCGCCGCGCCTCCAGCCTTGGCAGCGTGAGATCCTGCGCATCGTTCGCCAGATCGCGCAGTATTTTTATCCGCAGCGTCAGACGAAGGTCATGAACGAGGGATGCGCCACCTATTGCCACTATCGCATCATGAGCCGGCTTCACGAAACGGGGCAGATCAGCGACGGTTCGTTCCTCGAGTTCCTGCAGTCGCATACCAACGTCACCCGTCAGCCGGAATACGATGACCCTCATTATGGCGGCATCAATCCTTACGCCCTCGGCTTTGGGATGATGCAGGAAATCGAGCGTATCTGCACCCGTCCGACCGCCGAGGATCGGGAGTGGTTCCCGGATATTGCAGGCTGTGACGACACGATGGGGGTGCTGCGGGGCGTGTGGGCGAACTACCGGGACGAGAGCTTCATCTCGCAGTTCCTGAGCCCCCACCTGATGCGGCAATGGCGCCTGTTTCACCTGGTGGACGACCCCGATCGCCCGGAGCTGATCATCGAGGCTATCCATGACGAGCGCGGCTACCGGCGCCTGCGCCGCTCGCTGTCGCGTCAGTACGACGTGGGGTGGAACGATCCCGATATCCAGGTCGTCGACGTGGACCTGGCTGGCGACCGGCGCCTGATCCTTCACCACCACGTTCTCAACCGCACCCTTCTGCACAAGGACGATGCGCAGCGCGTCCTGCAGATGATCGCCAATCTCTGGGGCTATGATGTTGTGCTCAAGGAGGTCGAGGCCGCCACGGGGGCCATCTTCCAGGAGCATGTCGCTCATCCTCATGAGACGCTCTTTTGACCGTCATTGACGTAAAAAAGCCTATGACTCATTTCATGCTCACTTCTCCAGGGCTCGGCCTTGGTTTCAGGGCCGGCTCCCATTGCGGAGAATACCGATGGAACACAAGCCTGTAGAGACACTGCGTGGCGTTGCTGAGGTACATGAGTTCAAGCAAGGTTTCCTGTCCCGGCGCGAGCGCCTTGAACGCTGGGCGGAACTGTTGGAGCGCCAGCCGAAGCGGCGGCTGCGCTCGCTGGGCGAGATCGAGTTCACGCCTGAAGAGAAAAGGCCTGAACTGAGATCCGACGAATCTCCCATCACGGTTGCTTTCGAAGACCCCATTCTCCGCGCGGACGGCCTGAAGGGCGACAGGCTGGGTGATGCCATGGAGTATTTCGACCTTTCCGAACGCTCCGCCCACCGGCTCCTCTGCTCCTGCATGAACGGCTGGAGCATGGAGGCAGGCGTCACGGCCCGCAAGGTGCGCCGCTTGGCCAATCCCGATCATCGTCTGGCACTGTTCACATCCGCCAGCGTCCTGGCAGCGGTTCCGGCGGTGCTCTACCTTTTAAGTTGACGAGTCAAATCCGCACCGAGCCATCGCACCCGCACGGGCTGCGATGGCTCGGTGCCCGTTAACTTGTGGAAGATCCTGCGTGCCGGAAACGAAAAGAAAGATTGCTCTGCCGTGGTACAGCCGTGAGGATTACCCGGACATTTGCCGCATGATGGCCGACCGCCATAACCTTGCTCCGACATACGAGCAATGGCTTGCCGCCGCTGAGAACAATGAAAGCGTCGGAAAGCAGGCGGGTCTGGAGATCGAGCGGATCCTGATCGAACCTTCCTCTTTCGCCCGCTGGTGTGCCGCCGGAGGTTTGGCTCCGGACAGCGCCGCGCGCATGCGGTATGTCGCGGAAATACAGGAGAAAACGGCCAAGCCTTGAAGTCTCTCACTCCGTCTCTAGTTGCTCGGGCATTGAGGTGGAGATGAAGACTTGTTGAACGATAAGGCATTGAACAACGACCCATTTGCCGCTTCCACAGACGCCGGCGCGGATGCCGCAAGCGGCCCGGCGGGCCGAGCGGAAACGACGATGCGGGCGGCCGTTCTCATCGGCCCAGGACAAATCGAGATCAAGGAGATCGGGATCCCTGAGCCCGCTGCAGGACAGGTGCGTCTTCGCCTGGAAGGGTGCGGCGTGTGCGCTTCCAATCTGACGCCCTGGGCCGGACCGGATTGGATGCGGTTTCCCACCGAGCCGGGCTCCCTCGGACACGAGGCCTGGGGCGTTGTGGACGCCGTTGGCAAAGATGTCGAAGGACTAGCGGTGGGTGACAGGGTTGCTGCTCTCACGTACAAATCCTATGCGGAATACGACATCGCGGAAGTCGAATCCGTGGCCCGTCTGCCGGATGCTCTCGCGGGGCAGCCCTTCCCCGGCGAGCCTCTCGGCTGCGCCATGAACATCTTTCGCCGCAGCGAGATCGAGGCCGGGCAGACCATTGCGATCATCGGGATCGGCTTTCTGGGGGCGATCCTCACCCGGCTCGCCACAGATGCCGGAGCGCGGGTAATCGCCATATCGCGGCGCCCCTTCTCGGTCGATCTCGCACGGAAAATGGGCGCAGCCGAAGTGATCCCGATGCAGGATCACCATGCCATCATCGAGAAGGTGAAGGAACTGACCGGAGGTACGTTCTGCGACCGCGTGATCGAGGCTGTCGGTAAGCAGTGGCCCCTCGATCTTGCCGGCGAGCTCACGCGGGAGCGCGGCAAGATGATTGTCGCCGGCTATCATCAGGATGGACCGCGACAGGTCAATATGTGGCTCTGGAACTGGCGTGGCATCGACGTGATCAATGCTCACGAGCGTGATCCCAAGATCTACATGCGGGGCGTCCGTGAGGCCATTGACGCCATCGCCTCCGGACGTCTCGATCCGAGTTGGCTCTATACCCATACCTATCCGCTGGAACGTCTGGATGAAGCGCTCAACGCTACCCGTGATCGGCCGAACGGCTTTCTGAAGGCTTTGGTGACTTTCCAATGACGCAGCAAGCTCTGATGAAGACATCTGCGGAGACGGCTCTCGCCCGTCCGCGCCTCGGATTCCTGGGCGTCGGCTGGATCGGCCGACACCGCATGCAGGCTATCCGTGGAACGGATGCGGTCGACGTCGCCGCCATCGCCGACCCCTCGCCGGACATGGCTGCGGAGGCAGGAAAGCTCGCACCGGAGGCGAAGCTCGTCTTAACGCTGGACGATATCCTCGATCTTGGCGTGGATGGTGTGGTGATCGCCACACCCAGCGCCATGCATGCGGAACAGTCGATTCATGCTCTCGAGCGTGGCGTTGCCGTGTTCTGTCAGAAACCTTTGGGGCGTAATGTGGCGGAGGCGAGGGCTGTCGTGGATGCCGCCCGGCGGGCCGACCGGCTGCTGTGCGTTGACCTCTCCTATCGCTTCACGGAAGGCATGCGCCGCATCCGCGAGGTGGTCGCATCGGGCGAGCTGGGCCACATCTATGCAGTCGATCTCGTGTTTCACAACGCCTATGGGCCGGACAAGCCCTGGTTCTATGATCCCGCTCTCTCCGGCGGCGGATGCGTCATGGATCTCGGCGTCCATCTGGTCGACCTTGCTCTGTGGACTCTTAACAATCCCGGCATCGGCTCAGCCTCCGGAAAGCTTTTTGCGGGCGGTAAGCCGCTCAAGGACAGCGCCTCCCAGGTGGAGGATTACGCGGTCGCGACCGTGGAGCTCGATACGGGTGCAGTAGTCCAGCTCGCCTGTTCCTGGAAGCTCCAGGCCGGGTGCGATGCCGTCATATCCGCGACTTTCTACGGAACGAAGGGGGGCGTATCCCTGCGCAATGTCAACGGATCGTTCTATGATTTCACGGCTGAGCGGTACCGTGGCACATCTCGGGAAACGCTCACCATGCCGCCTGACGAATGGGGAGGACGCGCTGCGGCCGATTGGGCGTCCCGTCTGGCGGGCGGAGAGCGCTTTGATCCTGCCGCCGACGAACTCGTAACAGTCGCTAGCGTACTGGACCGTATCTACGGCAGATAGCCCGAGATCAAGAATCCGATCATGAAGAAAGGCGGCTGATCTATCAGCCGCCTCTCCTTTGGCCGACAGGCCTCCGAGACGAAGGATTCTTAGAGTGCCTCCAGCACCTTTTTCTCGGCCGAGCTTGCGCCCGAGTAGGGAGCATAGCGCCGGATCATGCTTGCGCAGAATTCCGCGAACTCTTCCTTCACCTGTGGGGGGCTGGTGTGGTGCGGCGCAATCCCGCGATGTTCCGGCGTGAAGCAGAAGGTGACCGTCACATCGAAATCCGCGAGCGCTTCCATCTGACGGTCGAACCAGTCGAGCGCGTTCGGGCGGAAGCTGTCCGCCCATGAAAGGCCCGTGCGAAGATATTTCACGCCGAGGCGCTTCATCCAGGCGACCGCGTCGTCGAGGCGGTGATCCTCGAAGTGGAACCACTGACAAATACCCATCTCGGCGGCATATTTCTCATACTCCTTGAGAGCGGGCTTCGGGGTGCCGTCCTCGCGCAAAAGGCCCATATAGAAGTGCCGGTAATAGGACGAGCCTTCGGCCTCACGGTGGCGCGTGGTGGCTTCCCATGCCCGGGGCAGATCATAGAGGCTGTACCAGTGGATCTTGGGGACCTGTCCGATCAGCAATTCCGCCGTGCGGTTCAAGCCCCAAGCCTGCACCTCTTCCGCGCCGAACGTCGAGATGCCCACCTCCGTCACCCAGATCGGCTTGTCGGTGACGGCACGGATCTCGTCGATCTTCGTGGGCCATTCGTGGATCTGCCACAGGTTCCAGTCGAGCGGAAAGCCATGAACAGCGATCACGTCGACGTGATCGAGAACGCCGCGCTTCTTCAGGTTGTCAATGAATCCCGGATCGATGGGAGAAATGCCTCCGAGAACGCGCGGCAGATTGGGGTTGGCCTCCTTGATTGCCTGCCCGGCCGCCATCGCCATCTCGGAAAAGAGCCGCCAATCCGGATCGATCTCCGGATCCCAATGGGACTTGTTGTTGGGCTCGTTCCAGATCATTGCAGCTTCGATCATACGGTTCTCCTCTGAGCCGGATAGACCGCTCCCGCTCCGGGCGGGGCGTCGACACGGCGGCAAATGTAAACTTCGGCTTCCGGGCGTTGGACGATCTTGAAGCCGGCGCTGCGGAGCATGGCTTCCACGCAGGCTGCGTTCGGGGCCCACCAGTTGGTCGGGTCGTCCGCGTAGCGATGCTCGATGAAGTGCATCTTCGGATAACGCGGGTCATCGAAATGGTCGGTCTGCCAGAAGGTGTAGTTCTCCTCCACGGGCATCGACTCGCTCGAACCGCGCTGCATGGACTGGAATACGAGCATGTCCTTGGCCACATGCTCGTGGATCAGATCGAGAGCAAGAAGCGGATGGCGCAGATGGTAAAGAACGCCCATGAAGATCACGACGTCGAACATCTCGCCAAGGTGACCGAGGTCGTAGACTGAAAGCCTGCGGAATTCGATGTCGTAACCCATCACGTCGGCCGCGAAGCGGGCCTGTGCGAGATAGGCGTCGTCGAAGTCGACCCCGAGCACGCGTTCGGCACCGCGCTTCTTCATCTCGATCGAGTAGAAGCCGCCATTGCAGCCGATGTCGAGCACACTCTTGCCCGTCAGATCCTGCGGGATCGCATCGGAGAAATTCTTCCATTTGATAGCAGGATAGTTGCCAAGGAAGTGATTGGGGGCCGTCCAAACGCCTTCCCTGATTTCCATGTTGTGGAACCACGGTCCGAGAGCTTCGGCCTTTTTTTTGATCTCGTCGGGAGACATGGGGTCCATCGCGTTCATCGGATAACTACTCCCTGCTCAAGTCATGGAGCCCGCGGGGTAAGCGCCCTGCGGGCCAGCCAAGGGCGACGCGTGCGCCGGTGATCGTGTCGTGTTGGGCGGCTTCGCTTAAAAGGCCGATTGCCGAGCGATAGCCGTGAAGCGTTCCTACATCCACATAGGATGCGCCCGCCTTGACCCCAAGAGCCTGTCCTCCTTGCGCGAGATAGGCATTGACGAGGGTGCCGAAGTACTCGTCCTGGCGATCGCGCAAGATCCAGAGCTGCCGCAGCGTTTCCAGAACATGGCCAGGCATCTTGAAGGCGCCCCAGATCCATCGCGACGAGGCATCTTCACGCTTTACCTGGATTTCCTGGACCTGCATGGTCTCGTCGAGAACGACGGCGTCGAAGACCTGCGGATTGTCGACGGGAAAGAGAAGGAAGGAAAGTATGTCGTCGGGAAGCTCCGCCAGTGCCTTCTCGGGAAACCAAACTGTGTCGGGAAGCCCAACGATCACGCCTTCATCGGAAGGGATGAGAGGAGCCGCCTGGAAGATCGCGTCGCATAATCCGTTCGCCTGCGGCTGGACCACATAGGCGATGGAGGCGCTGCCATAGCTCGCGCCATAATATTCCAAGATGTCTGATTTGCCGGGGGAGATGACGAAGCAGATCTTGTCCGCCCCGCCGTGGATCATGCGCTCTACGAGGTACTCGCTTACCGCGCATGGGCGCTCGACACCGTCGTCGAGGCGACTTCCGACAGGCAGGAGCTCCTTCGAGAAGGCCAAAGGCTGCATGCGGCTGCCAAGACCGGCCGCCGGTATGATGCCCCACATGGTTCAAGCCTCCATCATGGCAGTGGATCGTCCCGATAGGGACGGTGCGGAGCGAGCGCTTGCAAGGAGAGTCTCGAGTTCTCTTGCGCGATGCTCGGAAGTGTGTTCGGCCAGTGTGCGCTCCCGGCTGGCGCGAGCGATGCGATTCAATTCCGCATCGGACAAGTCGAGCGCTGCGACGGCGTCTCCGGTCGTCCTCGCGATCAGGATTTCGCTGCCAGGGACGAAGAAGCTGTCGAGGCCCTCCCAGTTGTCCGAGAGGATGGGAGCGCCGCAGGCCGATGCCTCGAAGAGGCGCCCGGAGGGGCACCAGCCCATTTCAGCCATGGCCTGACGCGTCACGTTCAGGGTCAGGCGCGAGGACGAGAAGAAGGCTGGATGTTCCGAGGGCGGCAGGTGCCGAGCGAAATGGATGTTCGGCTTCCAGGGAAAGTCGTCCGGATATTGTGCACCTCCGATCAGGAAACGTCTCGCGGGCCGGAAACCTGCCGGATCGATGAAGAGGCTCTGGAGAGCGATCTGTCGGTCGGCCGCATAGGTCCCGAGGTAAGAGAGATCGGAAACGTAGCGCGCCACAGAATCTACAGGACGATGGACCTCCGGATCGACGTGCCCATAGAGAGGGGCCACCCGCTGCGCACCGAGTTCCGTTCGCAGCTTCTCGAGGGCGCCTCCACCCGTATAGCTGAGAACAAGATCGAACTCGCGCAGACCGCGCGGACCGATATAGGTCAGCGCTTCCCTGGCCTGGAGTTTCGACAAGGTAACGGGCGTATCGAGATCGTAGAATGTGCGAACGATCCCTGGTGAATCGAGCACCAGTTCCGTTACTGCCAATCCATCCGGACAATAGGATGTCACCATCGCCGCATCGGCATCGGACAGTTCCGATTTCGCCCGCTGTCTGATCGAGTTCCAGGTCTCGTAAAGGACCAGATCGCCGTTCGGAATCGCGAAGAAATCCCTGTTGGCTGAGTAGTAGTGCACATCCTTTTCGAAGAAGACGACTCGGTGCCCCTGGCGAGCGAGAGCCCGGCACAATCCGCGCCAGAGAGTGGCGTGGCCGTTGCCCCAGGAGGAGGAGATCGTAAGTCCGAATACGACCAGCTTCATGGGGCGATCACCTCGTTCATCCGAAGAACCTTGGAACCCCAATCGCCGACGACGAGCGTGCTGATGGAAGCGGGCGAAATTTCAAGCCGCATATAGGAATCGACAGGCATGCCGAGGTGGTAGAGCAGGGCAGCCTTGATCACGTCGCTATGGCTGACGAGAACGACGGATCGCCCGGTATGGAGGATACGCAACTGCTCCATGGCGCGTACGATGCGCGTCTGCGCTTCCAGCATGGTTTCGCCACCTGGCGGGCGGCATGTGCTGCGGCTGCTGTTCCAGGCCGACCATTGCCGGTCGTCGGACAGCATGTCGAAGCTCATGCCGGACCAGGCGCCGAAGTCGATTTCGATGATGTCCTCGGAATGCTCGGCAGGCCTGCCAAGTCGTGCTGCAATCGGCTCAGCCGTCTCGACGGCTCTTTCGAGCGGGCTGGTCTGGACGCTGGCCACGCTCTCGCCAGCGAACCGCTGTGCCAGCGCTCGCGCCTGCGCTTTGCCCAGATCGCCGAGCCTGACTCCAGGCAGGCGCCCGCAGAGCACCGTTCCCACCCGATCATGGGCCGCATGGCGCACGAGGAAGAAGGTGGTGGTCACGCCTGACGCCTCCTCAAGTCTCTTCCTCATCACCTGCGATGAAACGGAGTGTTCTCTCGCGAGCTTCATTGTCTGTGAATTGCAGCGGCGGGGACTTCATGAAGTAGCTGGAGGGCCCTGTAAGGGCTCCGCCCATCTTGCGATCCATGGCGAGCTTGGCACAGCGCACGGCATCGATGACGATGCCGGCCGAGTTGGGTGAGTCCCACACCTCGAGCTTCAGCTCCACGTTCAGCGGAACTCCGCCGAAGGATGTGCCTTCCAAGCGAATATAGGCCCATTTGCGGTCGGTGAGCCACGGCACGTGATCACTCGGGCCGACATGCACGTCATCGGCAGGGAGAGGGATGTCGAGCTGGCTCGTCACGGCCTGCGTCTTGGAGATCTTCTTGGATTCCAAGCGCTCCCGCTCGAGCATGTTCTGGAAGTCCGTGTTGCCGCCGAAATTCAGCTGATAGGTCCGGTCTAGGCGTACACCCCGCTCGCGAAACAGATTGGCCAGAACGCGATGGACGATGGTCGCGCCGACCTGGCTCTTGATATCGTCTCCGACGATGGGAAGGCCGCGCTCTTCGAAGCGCTTCCTCCATTCGGGATCCGATGCAATGAAGACGGGAATGCAGTTCACGAACGCGCAGCCTGCCTCCAGAGCCTGCTCGGCATACCACTCGGTCGCCTTCTGAGACCCGACCGGAAGATAGGAGACGAGCACATCGGTCTTGGATTGGCGTAGGATCTCCGCGACGTCGGCCTCACCCTCTGGCGACTCCTCGATCTCGTCGCGCAGATATTTGCCGAGACCGTCGAGGGTTTTGCCGCGGCTGACGACGATGCCGCTCTCTGGGACGGCGGAAAAGCGCTGCGTGTTGTTGGGTTGAGCGAAGATCGCTTCCGAGACATCACGGCCGACCTTAGAGGCGTTCACGTCGAAAGCCGCGGAAATCTCCACGTCGCTGATGTGATAGCCCCCGAGCTCCGCGTTCATCAAACCCGGAATGGGCTCGTTGCTTTTGGCATCCCGATAATAGGAAAGGCCCTGCACGAACGATGAGGCGCAATTGCCTACGCCGACGATTCCGACGCGGACCTTTCTTGAACTCATAACAGATCTCCCTGATGGGCCTTCCGTAGCGCAAAAAGGCCTGGCCCCACAAAGAACACAGGCATCATGCCCGGTCGCATTTCCCCAAGCTTGGCCGTCAACGCGGAAATAGTGTTTGTTGTTCCCTGAAGGATTCCTGGGCTGAGACTCTTGTCTTCATGGAGGATCGCCCAAGCTAGAGTTAGGGCTGGACTGTCAGGTTCAAGCCCAGGAACAAAGATGCTGATGAAGCGTTTGTTCCGTGAAATGCCAAGCTTGAGAGGGAAGGATAGGGCGGCCGCGCATGTGAAGTGCTTTGCCCTAATGCCCTGATCCGCCTGGAAAGGTGCGAATGTCCCGCGTCGCTTCTCCAGTCGGAGGGGCTGGATTCCTTCCTTCCAATCCTGGCTTGGTGGCCTCAACTGATCCGGAGACCTCTCGTGACGGATACCATCCTCATTACCGGCGGCGCTGGCTTCATCGGCCGATACGTTGCGCGTGCGTGTCTGGAGCGCGGACATCGCGTTCGCGTGCTCGACAGCCTCATCGAGCAGGTTCACGGCGACAAGACCCAGGCCGACAGGCTCGACCCGGATGTGGAGGTCGTCGTCGGCGACGTGCGTGACGAGACGGCAGTTCTGAAGGCTCTGAAGGGCGCGACGAAGGTCGTTCATCTCGCCGCGGAGGTCGGCGTCGGACAGAGTATGTACGCGGTCGACCGCTATGTCTCCGTCAATGACTACGGCACGGCGGTCCTGTTTCAGCAGCTGATTGACAATCCGGTGGAGCGGGTCGTCGTCGCCTCGTCTATGAGTATCTATGGTGAGGGTCTCTATCGCGACGCAGATGGGCGTATCATGGAGGATGTCGTCCGTGTTCCCCGCACCAGAGAGGATGATCCTTGGGATCCCCTGGATGCGCAGGGCCGCGCGCTCGTTCCGGTGCCGACATTGGAGTGGAAGAAGCCGGCGCTCGCATCCGTCTATGCGCTTTCCAAATATGTGCAGGAACGTCTGACGCTCACCCTCTGCCCAGCGTACGGCATGAAGGGTGTGGCTCTGCGGCTCTGGAATGCCTATGGCCCGGGCCAAGCCCTGTCCAATCCGTATACCGGCGTCCTCGCTATCTTCGCATCCCGACTTCATAACGGCCAGCCGCCTATGATCTTCGAGGATGGTCAGCAGCGCCGGGACTTCGTCCATGTGGAGGATGTCGCGCAGGCTTTTGTCCTTGCCCTAGAACATGAGAAGGCGCCGGGTGGCGTATTCAATGTCGGCAGCGGCGTTGACCGTACCGTATCCGAGGTGGCGGAGCTTCTGGCAGGGGCCATGAACCGCCCCATTGCGCCTGAGATCGCCGGCAAGGCACGCATTGGCGATATCCGGCATTGCATCGCAGATATTTCCAAGATCCAGCAGGAACTTGGCTATCGGCCGAAGAAGGACTTCTCGGAAGGGCTGGCGGAGCTTGCCGAATGGGTGGCCCATCAGGAGGCCAAGGATCTTGTCCAGGAAGCCCGCAAGGAACTCGAAGCACGAGGCCTCGTGGCATGAAGGAAGCGGATTCAAAGACTGGCGCACCCGCCATTCTTCGCCGCCGCCCGGTCTTGGTGACAGGCGGTGCGGGGTTCATCGGCTCCAATCTGGCGGACCGCTTCGCCAGCGAAGGGAATGACGTCCTGATTTATGATGCCTTGGCACGTCCTGGCGTCGACCGAAACCTCGAGTGGCTGAAAAAACGACACCCGTCGAAGATTTCTGCAGCCATTGCCGATATTCGCGATGAAAGCGCCATCGTGGAGGCCGTCTCCGACGCCCAAGCCGTCTTTCACATGGCCGCACAGGTTGCCGTGACCACAAGTCTCGCCAATCCCCGTGAGGACTTCGAGATCAATATCCGCGGCACCCTGAACCTGCTGGATGCGCTACGCAGGCGCCACGAGCCGGCTCCTCTCGTCTTCGCTTCCACGAACAAGGTCTATGGAGATCTTGCGGATGTAGACCTCGATATGACGAACGATGCCTATGTGCCACGCGACCCCTCCATCCGGGACAACGGGATCGGCGAAACCCGTCCTCTCGATTTCCACACGCCTTACGGATGTTCGAAGGGAGCGGCCGATCAATATGTCCTGGATTATGCGCGCTCCTACGGTATTCCCACCTGTGTGCTGCGGATGAGCTGCATCTACGGGCAACGCCAGATGGGGACCGAAGATCAGGGATGGGTGGCTCATTTCCTGATCCGCGCCCTCGAAGGGCAGGCGATCACTATCTATGGCGACGGTTGTCAGGTGCGCGATATCCTCGACATTTCCGATGCGGTCAATGCTTACGCAGGAGCCTGGAAACGGATCGAGGTCATCCAGGGACGCGCTTTCAACCTGGGTGGCGGTCCATCAAACGCGATCAGCCTGCGGCAGCTCCTCGTCCATATCGAGGATGTCATTGGGCGGCCCGTTGAAACGGTCTATTCGGATTGGCGCGCGGGTGATCAGCGCTACTACGTGTCCGATACCCGTCAGATTGCGCGCGAACTCGGGCTGAAGTCTCCAACGCCGTGGCGCAGGGGTGTCGCGGCTCTGGCCCGGTGGCTGCAGGAGGAGAGGGCGTTTTCCGGGAATGTTCGCCAAAGCTCCCGGTTTCAGGAAGCAGCGGCCTTGCCATGACGGCCGAATCGATCGCCGGCGTGCGACGCTTCTGCGATCTCCGCTCACTGTAAAAGGAGCTGGAAAAGACATGTCTGCATTGAAACAGGCCACAGCCTCTCTTCGCGTCCTCATGACGGCCGATGCGGTTGGTGGGGTCTGGCAATATGCGCTGGATGCAGCTGAAGGAATGCAGGCGCATGGAATCGAAACAGTCATCACGGTGCTCGGCCCTGCTCCCTCCGAGGACCAGATAAGCAAAGCTCGGGCCGTCGGAATCGAGGTGATCGTCACGCATCTTCCCCTCGACTGGACAGCGGACGATCCTGACGCTGTCATGGAGTCAGGGCGTGCGGTTGCGCGTCTGGTTGCCGGAATCCAGCCCGACATCGTACACCTCAATAGCCCCGCCCTCTTGGCCGGTGCAGACATTGCGTGCCCTGTGGTGGCAGTCTGCCATTCATGCGTAGCGACGTGGTGGGATGCCGTGCGCGGCGGCCCCCTTCCGGAAGAATTCGTATGGCGTACCCAACTTGTACGTCAGGGATACCGCAAGGCGAACAAGCTCTTGGCGCCCACCGCGGCTTTCGCAGACGCCACGGCCCGCGTCTATGGTCTTGCAAGGGTGCCGACCGTCGTTCGGAATGGTCGCCAAGCGATCCTCAAGCGAAATTCGATGAGGCGCGAGCTCTTCGCCTTCACGGCTGGGCGCCTGTGGGATGACGGCAAGAATTTCGCTGCCGTCGACCGGGCCGCGTCGCGTCTCTCTCTTCCGGTGCTTGCCGCAGGTCCGCTCAAAGGGCCCAACGGTGTGCAAATCGAGGCTCATCATGCCACTGCTCTCGGGCGCCTGAGCGACGATGAGGTCGCATCGTATCTGAGCGCGCAGCCGATCTTCGTCTCTGCCGCGAAGTATGAGCCATTCGGCCTTGCGGTGCTGGAGGCGGCTCAGGCGGGCTGTGCATTGGTCCTGTCCGATATCCCGACTCTTCGTGAGCTGTGGGACGACGTGGCTCTGTTCGTGAAGCCGGACGATGATAAGGCCCTTGCAGGATTGGTGGAACGTCTTGCAGCCGACGATGCCGCGCGTCGAGCGATGGGAGAGGCAGCGAGGGAGCGCGCTTCGATCTACAGCCTGGAATCCATGAGGATGGGCCTTCTCTCCGCCTATGGGTCTCTGCTCCCATTGAAGTTCAATCCTCTCTCCCTCGATGGGGCCGCCGCATGAAATTTGCCTACTTCACGCATTCCCTCGCATCGTGCTGGAACCACGGCAATGCACATTTTTTAAGGGGCGTATTACGGGAACTCATCCATCGCAGGCACGAGGTCGTGGCTTACGAGCCCAAAGGTGCCTGGAGTCTGGACAATCTCATGAGGGACCATGGTGAAACGGGGCTCGAGGCTTATCGCAGCCTCTATCCCGAGCTGACCTCGGTCGTCTTCGATGCTGATGCCGATCTTTCCGACATGGTAGCGGACGCGGATGTAGTGATCGTTCATGAATGGAACGATCCAGGGCTCGTGGCCGGCATAGGCCGGTTGCGGGCTCATGGTGCGCGTTTCACGCTTCTTTTCCACGACACGCACCATCGAGCGGTCAGCGACCCCGATGCGATCCGCCAATTCGATCTCAGCGGATACGATGGTGTCCTCGCTTTCGGCGAGACGCTGGCGGAAGTCTATCGCCGCTGGGGTTGGGGCGAGCGTGTTCATGTCTGGCACGAGGCGGCCGACACGCGGCTCTTCCGACCGCCGGCTGAAGAGGCTGAGCGCAAGGGCCTCGTGTGGATAGGGAACTGGGGCGATGACGAACGCAGCGCCGAGCTTGAAGCATATCTCTTCCGCCCGGCCCAGACCGTTGGTCTTCCCCTCGAGATTTACGGTGTGCGCTATCCGGAGCATGCGCTGGAGACTCTGGCCCGCTATGGTGTGACCTATCGGGGATGGTTGCCGAATGCGCGCGCTCCGGAGGTGTTCGCGCGGCACTTGGCGACGGTGCATGTGCCGCGTCGCTTCTACGTCAACGTGCTACCGGGCATTCCAACGATTCGCGTCTTTGAGGCGCTTGCCTGCGGAATCCCTCTCGTGTCCGCCCCCTGGAGCGATTCGGAGGGGCTCTTCACGCCCGGCACGGATTATCTCGTGGCGCGTGACCAAAGCGAAATGGAGCGTCATCTCACGGCCATCGGCAACGATCCGGATTTGCGCCGCTCGTTGGTTGAGAACGGTTTGGCAGCCATCCGTGATCGTCACTCCTGCGCGCACCGTGTCGACCAGTTGCTTGCTCTCTTGAAGAACTACGGCGCCGAAGCGCCGATGGAGATGACCGTATGAAGATCGCCTTTTATGGCTCAAGCCTTCTCTCGTCCTACTGGAATGGAGCGGCGACCTATTACCGGGGCATGCTGAGCGAACTCGCCCGGCGTGGCTACGACATCACGTTCTACGAGCCGGATGCGTTCAATCGTCAACAGCATCGCGACATTGAGCCCCCGGAATGGGCAGAGGTCAAGGTCTATCCTGCGACCGAGGAGGCCATGCGCGGCGTCGTGGCCGAGGCGGCGCGGGCCGATGTAGTAGTGAAGGCCTCAGGCGTCGGCGTGTTCGACAACGAATTGCTGGAAGGAGTCGTGGCCGCATCCCGGCCCGATGCCATTCGTATCTTCTGGGACGTGGATGCGCCGGCAACGCTCGCAGAGCTGCGCGAAAGTCCGGACCATCCCTTGCGGCGTACGTTGCCGGCCCTCGACTTCGTGCTCACCTATGGCGGAGGATCGCCGGTAGTCGAAGCCTACGAGGGGTTCGGCGCGCGTCGGTGCATCCCGATCTACAATGCCCTCGATCCGTCGACGCACCATCCGGTTCCAGCCGACGAGCGTTTCAAGGCGGACCTCTCCTTCCTTGGGAACCGTTTGCCGGATCGCGAGGCGCGAGTGGAGCAGTTCTTCCTGGAACCGGCCGCGCGCCTGCCGAACCGGATCTTCCTGATCGGCGGCAACGGCTGGGAGACGAAAGGCATGCCTTCGAACGTGCGCCATATCGGGCACGTCTATACGCGCGATCACAACGCCTTCAACACGAGCCCGCTCGCGGTGCTCAACATCGCACGGGATTCCATGGCGACGACCGGCTACTCGCCGGCAACGCGGGTGTTCGAGGCTGCCGGTGCGGGCGCATGCCTCATCACTGACGCCTGGGTGGGGCTTGAGCTTTTCCTGAAGGAGGGCGAAGAGGTCCTCGTGGCCCGTGACGGCAAGGATGTGGCCGATCATGTGGAGGTGCTGAGTCCTGATCGGGCCAGGGCGATCGGTGATGCCGCGCGCCGCCGCATCATGGCGGAGCACACCTATGCCCGCAGAGGGGCCGAGGTCGATGCAATCCTGCGCGAGGCAACGTCCCAGAAGCGCGAGAGGAGTGTGGCGTGAGCGGGTTGCGCGTTGTCGTTCTCGGCCTGAGTCTGTCCTCTTCTTGGGGCAATGGCCATGCCACCACGTTTCGCGCTTTGCTGAAGGCCTTTGCTTCGCGGGGACACGACGTGCTGTTCCTGGAGCGCGATGTACCGTGGTACGCCGCCCACCGGGACCTCACGGCTCCCGATTTTTGCCGACTGGAATTTTACACCGATCTTCAGGATCTTGAGCGCTACAAAAGTGTGATCGCCGCTGCCGATTCCGTGATCGTGGGCTCGTATGTGCCTGAGGGCGTCGCCGTAGGGCGGTGGGTTCAGGAGACGGCGAGAGGTGTGGTGGCCTTCTACGACATCGACACGCCGGTGACCCTCGCAAAGCTCGAGAGAGGGGATTACGAATATCTCTCGCCTCAGCTGATCCCGAACTACGACATCTACTTCTCCTTCACGGGGGGGCCTACGCTCGATCTTCTCATGGATCATTACGGATCTCCGGCGGCGCGGGCGCTCTACTGCTCGGTCGATCCCGAGTTTTATCCAGTCCTGGACCGGGAGAAGCGGTGGGACCTGAGTTACCTTGGCACCTATAGCCCGGACCGTCAGCCGACTCTCGAGCAGCTCCTCATCGAGCCTGCCCGGCGCGCCCCGCATCGGCGGTTCGTCGTGGCGGGGCCGCAATATCCATCCGATATCAAGTGGCCCGAGAATGTGGAGCGTATCGACCACGTGCCGCCCCGTGAACACCCTGCATTCTACGCGGCAAGCCGCTTTACTCTGAATGTCACCCGCGCGGACATGATCCGTGCCGGGTACAGCCCGAGTGTCCGCCTGTTCGAGGCCGCCGCCTGCGGAACGCCCATCATCTCGGATACCTGGGATGGTATCGGCACGCTTCTGGAGCCCGGAAGCGAGATCGTTCTCGCCCAGAATTCCGGCGATGTCGTCCAAGTGCTCGAAGGGTGGGATGAAGGCCGGCGCGACAGGATGGGGCAGGCGTCCCGAATG
The DNA here is from genome assembly GCA_031181145.1 of Microvirga sp. Classification (GTDB taxonomy): domain Bacteria; phylum Pseudomonadota; class Alphaproteobacteria; order Rhizobiales; family Beijerinckiaceae; genus Microvirga. The sequence continues at coordinate 65,610 of JAPSLB010000002.1, read as the reverse complement.
CGGATCCTGTCCGACCACACTGCTGCCCACCGTGCAGCTTCCATGGAACGTGACCTCTTGGAAGCCATGGAGCGTCGCAGGCAGGAACATCGCCTTGCGATGGGGGTGGAGGCCTGAAGAGCTGAATAGATTCTGAAGCCGGCATTGAACCAATGCCAAGCTTCGACGTTGGACCGATAAATGTATGTTCCTCCGGACCGTTGTTGCTGGTCCCATACGGAGATGGTCTTCATGAAGAATGGCAAGAGCAAGCTCGTCCTTGTCGCGGGTGGAGCCGGCTTCCTCGGGTCGCATCTGTGTGATGCCTTGTTGAGCGAGGGTGCGCATGTTGTCGCTCTCGACAATTTCCAGACGGGCCGAAAGCAAAATCTCCGGCACCTGGAGCGCGAGCCCCGGTTCGACTTGGTCGACAGCGACATCATCAAGCCACTTCCGGCACGCCTGCACTCGAAGAAGATGAAATTCGACGAGGTCTTCAATCTCGCCTGCGCCGCGTCGCCGCCTCATTATCAGGCCGATCCTGAGCATACGATGCTGACCAGCGTCGTCGGGACCCATCATCTCCTCACCTTCGCCGAGGCTACGGGCGCCCGGTTCTTCCTGGCGTCCACCAGCGAAATCTATGGTGATCCGGAGGTGCATCCGCAGAAGGAAAGCTATTGGGGCAATGTGAATCCGACTGGCCCGAGGGCATGCTATGACGAGGGAAAGCGAGCCGCGGAAACACTGACCTTCGATTTCGATCGCACCGGTCGTGCCGATGTGCGTGTTGCACGAATATTCAACACTTACGGCCCCCGTATGCGCGCGGACGACGGGCGCGTGGTCTCCAATGTGATCTGCCAAGCGCTTGCCGGCGACGACATCACGGTCTATGGAGATGGAAGTCAGACGCGCTCATTCTGTTACGTCTCCGATCTCGTGGACGGTTTCATGCGTCTCATGGCGTACAAGGGGCCGTTCCCAGGCGCCGTGAACCTGGGCAACCCGAATGAGCTCACCGTCGGCGATCTGGCGCAGAAGGTTCTGGCGATGACGGGATCCACTTCGCGCATCGTCTCGCGTCCGCTGCCGGTGGACGATCCGCGCCGCCGCCGCCCGGATATCGCTCTGGCCAAGCAGCTACTCGGCTGGTCCCCGAAGACGTCTCTGGATGTCGGGCTGAAGGCAACGATTGCCTGGTTCTCCGGCGAACGTTCCGATTTCAGCAAAGCCGCCCGTGCTCCGACCATGCTCCAGGGCGCTGTCGCAGCGAGGCAGGCCTGAGGCCTTTTTCTCTTCTTCTTGCAAAGGCGCCGGGATAACCCGGCGCCTTTCTTGTTTTGCGATCGAGGCTCAGGCTTTGGCCACACCAACCGTATCGGCCATCTTGGCTCCACGCGTTCCCATGGGTTCTTGAACCCCTTCCGTGGTGTCCTTGACCGTCTGGTGCTCCATCTCCGCATTGATCTCTGCTCCCAGCAGAACGACGATGCTCGAAAGCCAGATCCATGTCATGAAGCCGATGACCGCGCCCAGGGAACCGTAGGTTTCGTTGTAGCTGCCGAAGTTCGAGACATACCACGAGAAGAGCATCGACACGCCAATCCACAGTACCGCGGCGATGAGGCCGCCCGGCGTCACCCAGCGCCATTCGGCTTTGTCCCGGCTCGGCCCGAAACGGTAAATCAGCGACAGGCCGAAAGTGACCCCGATGAGGAGGACGGGCCAGCGCATGAGAGACAGCAGCCATTCCATGCTTCCGCCCATGCCGATGAAGTTCAGGAGGATCGGAAGGACGACGATGCCGCCAAGGGCCACGATGATGAACAGTATGGCGCCCAAGGTAAAGGTGAGGGAGGTCAGATTCAGGCGCAGGAAACTGCGCTTTTCCTCCTCGTCATTGACGATGTTGAGGGCGTCGAACACCGCTTTCATTCCGGCATTGGCACTCCACAGGGATATAACGAGGCCGAAGATGAAGCCGAATCCGAGTGCACCGCCTCCCTGCGAGGCAATGCGCTGCACCTGTTCGCCGATAACTTGCAATGCGCCACCCGGAAGGATGCCGGACATGGCGTTGAGGTGATCCTGGATCGTGGCGGGATCGGCGAAGAGACCGTAGATGGAAACGAGCGCTGCGATGGCAGGAAAGACGGCGAGCAGGGCATAATAGGTAACGCCAGCGGCTACCGACATAACCCGGTCCTTGTTGAATTCCTCGTAGGTCCGCCAGAGAACGTCCTTCCAGCCCTTTGCCGGAATTTCCGTGGGATTGTCGGCTTCGCGCCCACGGCCTCCCTCGGCTGCCGCCGCGTTCGGGTCGGCATGCTGCTTCTCGGTGAACCCGGTATCCCCCTGCGGCGAGGTCTGGCCGGGGTGCCGAACCCGGTGGGCTGCCGAGGCGGGTGCATGATGGCGTCCGCCCCCCGCCACAAGCCTGACCAGCGCCCAGCCGACTACGATAGCGGCCATTGTTGCAAGCGCTGAGGGAGATCGGGACGAACTCTGCTGAGCTGCCGGATTGTTTGCCATCGGCGGACAGAACCTCGTTTTACCAAAACCAAGCAGAATGGCTTGGCTCATGCGTAAACCTCGTTGCAGAGTCAGCGGTTCCAAGTTCGCCGCGGATGGACGTTCGCGAGGGGCTGTGCTCGACTGAACGATGCCCTAGTTCTTCTCTGCCTAAACTCAAGCTTCGATCGGTTGGGATATTGCAGATGGCGGCATCGACGCGCTGGATCGTCAATCTCGTTGTGCTGGTTCTGTCGTTTCTTGCGATCATGGCGGAATTCCCACGCATCGCTCATGATAGAGGCCTATGGGATTTTGGTTCGTTCGTCGCTTCCGGCCGAGCCGCGGCTGAAGGATTGAATCCTTACGGCGTCTATCCACTGACATTGCATGTGAAACTGCCAGGCTTCGAATCCTGGAACCCCAATCTCAACCCGCCCATCTCGGCGCTTCTGTTCCAGCTCCTTGATGCTCCGGATCCGCGCGCAGCCTTCGAAACCTGGCGTTGGGTCTCGATCGCATTCTACATTGCTGCCGTTCTCCTCCTTGCATGGCGCTTCCGGAGCCCCCAGGCTCCGATCATGGCCATATGGGCTTTTGCCCTCGCCGGGTTCTGGGATACTCTTTTTCTGGGGCAGATCTACCTGCCGCTCGCCTTCACGGCCATTGCTGGATGGCTTCTTCTCGAGCGCGGAGGGGTTTGGGTTGCCGGAATCCTCATCGGGCTTCTAGTCTCGATGAAACCGAATTTCCTTGTATGGCCGGTTCTGCTGCTTCTTTCGGGCTATTGGCGGCCGGCGTTTGCGGCGTTGGCCACGGCTGTCGTCATCAGTACCATCCCGCTGTTCATTTATGGCCTCGATGTCTACCGGCAATGGTTCGAGCTGATCGCCTCCGACAAGGAGCGAGCGTTCTTCCTCACCAACACCTCCTTTGCAGGTTTCGCGGCTCGCGCCGGCGTACCGCTTCTCGGAGTGATGGCCAGTCTTGCGCTTCTCGTGTTTCTGGCTGCATGGGCCTTCTGGCGTCGGCCGAATGCCATGGCCGTGAGTGCCATTGCCCTGGTTGCGTCGCTTCTCGCCTCGCCACTGGGCTGGATCCACTACACTCTATTTCTTCTACCGGTCTTCCTGAGCTACTGGCACAAACCTGGGATGCGCCTCGTTGCCCTGCTGCTCATCGTGCCAGTTCCCTTTGTCATTGCCCAGTTCACGAAGCCCGCTTGGATCCAGCTCACCATCGGCTCGATCTATGGTTGGGCCATGGTACTTTGTCTCGCCATCCTTGCCGTGGCGGAGGTGCGTCGGCGGAACGAGATCTCGCCTGTGAGTGTTTCAACGTTCCGCATGGGCCGGGTTCATCGAGCATCCTGGAAGTGAATTCTAGCCGCCGCTCGGGAGGATCTCGTCCTCCTCGCCGTCGCGGTCCGAATCGTTTGAGCGACTGACTGTTTCGGCTGGCGGAGCACGCAAGACATAGACCCGCCAGTCGGCGGTTTCTCCCGCAAGCTCGAAATGATCATTGATGTGTTCAGCGTAGATCGCTTTGAGACCCGCGGTCGTTGCGCCGTCGATAGGCCATTTCGGCTCCATGACGATTCGCACATCATGAAACAGCGTCTCGGCCGGAAGGAAGCTGTGCTCGTTGACCGTGCGGCCCCAGTGATGCCAGGTGCTGTCTCCGGTTGGAGCTTCAAGGCCAAGGCCCGCGGAGAAGGGGCCGACGAAATCCAGAACGAGCACGTGATCCGTTTCCTGCTCCAGAACGGACAAAGCACGCGCGCCGTCTGCGATGCTGGCGAAATAGCGGCTGAATGCAGGGTAGTTTCCGTCGTTCCAGAGCTGGACGAGCCTGACCTCTCCGAATTTCGGCAACGGTGCGGCTTGCCCGCGTTCCAGGCTTGCCAACCCTGTATGCAGCCCGAGGGCCGCCGCATGTTGAAGGCTTCCCGGCAACAAGAGGGCGAAAAGCAGAAGCTGCGCGCCAGCCGTCAGGGACCTGCGCCGGACTTCGGAAGCCGGCCGGTCGCTGCGCGCCATGAGCTCCACCGCCACAGCGGCGGCCGCCATCAGGGTGACGATGCCCGAATTTTGAAAGTTCTGCAGGATCAGCAGAAATCCCGATCCGGCGCTAAAGCCGAAGAACAGGAGATCACGGACGCTCCTGGTGCGCCAGAGAGCCAGGCCAGCAAAGAGGAGGAAGAGGGTGAACTCGGGAAGGTTCCTGAGGAGAAGCTGCGCGATCTGGTCGACAGGCTTCAGGCTGCCGCTGACCTCTCCTGCGAGGAGAAGGTCGGCAATGTGTGCCTTCGTCCCACCCCAGAAGAGCTCGACGAAGATGCAGCCGATTGCGATGAGGCCGAGCGCGCTCATGGACCAGAGACGCTGACGGGCATCGAGGAGCAGAAGGATCAGAAAGCCGATGCCGACGATTCCGTAACTGATCTTGATATAGAGCATCAGGATGATCAGGAAGGCTGCACATATGGCGTCGAGCCCGTGCTGGAGCCGTCCGGAATGCTCCGGGCGAAGATGCATCACCAGCAGGAGACCGAGGGCAGCCCAGCCGATGCGGTTGTAGAACATCGCAAAGGAGAGGGCACTGATACTCTCGCCCAGATTGATGGGCACGGCGGCCACCAGGATGAGGTAGATGCCAAGAGGAATGGCGAGCGCCGGCCGCAAGCGCGAGCTGAGGACATGGGATGCCGGCACTGCCAGGGCTGCAACGATCAGCGCCATTCCGACCGGCATAGCTCCGCCGAACGTGCCGGTCAGCCAATATCCCAGGGCAGGGGCATAATAGACGAGGGGGCCTAGAGCGGTATGAAAGTCCCGGTTCGGGATCTGGCCCGAGTCGATGCGGTGAACGCCATCGAGAAAGATGAAGAGATCGTTGACATATTTGGTCGTGACCGTCTGGCCCGGCCATGCGAGCATGAGGGCGCAGAGTGCAGCCACGATAATGACCAGCAGCGCGACATGTGCTGGGCGTTGCGTCCAAACCGTCATGGTCGAGTTCCACCCCCCAGCCTCAACCGTGAAGCGGGACTCGTGTTCCCCGGGGATGGGGCCTTGGCGGCAACTTCCTGGTTCTTGCGGCGGTAGACGGTCCAATCGTCGTCATCATGGATCCGTTCGAAGGTCACGTCGATGTAGGTCTGATACAGGGTTCTCAACGGGATGTTGTTGATGCCCCATTTGGGAAGCATCAGTATTTCCACATTGGCAAGCAGTTTCCCCGGATGGATGAAATGAACATCATTGACGTTGCGCCCCCAGTGGAGCCAGGCGCTGTCGCCGCGCGGAGGTGGAAGATCGAGCCCCGCCGAGAAGGGGTTCGAGAAGTCCAGAACAGACACCTTCCTGGGCTTCTCCGGAAGGCTTTCCAGGACACGGGCACCCTCCTCTATGCTTGCGAGATACGTGTGCATCATCGTTCTTTCACTCGACAGCCATGGCGCAATGAGCCGAATCTCTCCGAACCGGGGCAGATCGAATGCCTGACCTGAGCGCGAGAGGGCCAAGGTAGTATGAAATCCCAGAGTCATGAGGCAGTGGAGAAGCGTCGGCAGGATCAGCGCCATGAGCAGGAGAGGGGCTCCTGAGCCGAATGGCGGGAGTTTCTCGCTGCGGAGAGAAGGGTTTGCCGACGATCGCAAGAGCATCTGCGCCCCAACGGCCGCGCCGGCATGGATCGTCAGAACGCCCCAAGGCTGAGAGTTCTGGCTTTGGATAACGAGGCCGGGAAGCGTGCAGAACCCGAAGAACAGAAGGTCCTGCAGTCTGCGGGTCCGCCAGAGCACGAGAAACGCGAAAATGGCGAGGAGACAAAGATCCGCCAAGTGCCGGAGGAGGGCCGAAGTCAGATCGACGATGCCTCGTGATCCACTCACTCGACCCGTCAGAGCGAGATCCTCGAAATAGGCTGACGTGGATTGCCAGAAAGTCTCGACGACAAGACCGCCCACAAGCGTCAAAGCAAGTGCGGATGCAACCCACCGGCGCTGCCGCGCATCGAGCAGCAGGAAGACCAGAAAAGCGAGCGCCACGAGACCATAGGTGATCTTCGTATAGAGCATCACCGCGATCAGCACTGTCGCGCAAAGGGCGTCGAAGGTGTTCTGCCATCGTATCGGCCGTATCGGCCGCAGGTACATGATGAGAAGAGCGCCCAGGGCGGCCCACCCGATCCGATTGTAGAACATGGCAAAGGACAGCGCCGTGACGCTTTCGCCGAGATTCGCAGGCACGGCCAGGACAAGAAGCAAGAAGAGCCCGTAAGGAACGCCGATGACCGGCTGCAGGCGCGATCCGATCACATACGCTATGGGGAAAGCCAGGAAGAGCGTGACCACGGCCATGCCGTACGGCATGGCTCCACCCAGGGTGCCGGAAATCCAGTAGCCGAGCGCAGGAATGTAGAAGGAAAGGGGGCCAAGAGCCGTATGAAAATCCCGGTTCGGGATCTGTCCCCACGCGATCCTGTGAGCGCCGTCAAGGAAAATGAAAAGGTCGTTCACATAGGATGTGGTAATCGTCAGGCCTGGACCTGCCAGGAGACATGCAAAAAGAGCTGCGCCAACCAGAACGGCTCCTGCCGACGACCGCATCCCGTCCGGTTGCGTGTTCATGAGGGATCCGCAGAATTCATGCCGACCTTTGGCTCGGCTCCCAGACGACGGCGGCGGATTCTCCAATGATCCGTCTCACGCACGTTCTCGAAGTGGCTGGCGATGTATGAGCCGTATAGTGCGCTCAGACCCGAGAGCTCTGAATTCTCGGTGAAGCTCCTGTCAGGGAACCTGGGCTCCATCACCACATCGGCCTCCGCCAGCAGGGTCTCGGCGGGAATGAAGGCGGCAGCATTGAGCGTACGTTCCCATTGCAGCCAAGGCAGATCGCCGCTGGGCGGGGGCGCGCCGAGAATCATGGGAAAGGGGTTGCTCCTGTCGAGGGCGAGGACTTTTCTGCCGTCCAGGCCGATCTCGGAAAGAGCCTCCACACCGTCGCGCAAGGCGGTGAGATATCGATTGGCCGTACCGTAATCGCCCCATGTCCACAGGTTGGCAAGGCGGATCCGTTCGAGATGAGGCAGGTCAAGGGATTGGCCGGCCCGTGTGCTCGCCGAGATCATATGCAATCCCAATGCGGCGGAGCAATGCACGATGGTCGGTAGAACGAGCGCCACGAAGAGCAGCCGGGTGCCGGTTGATGTGGACCATGCTCCTGCCCGGGCATCCGGTTCGATTTTCTCCTCCTGCCGTAGAATGGTTTCTGCCGCCACCGCTGCCGCCGCATGAAGAGCGATGATGCCCCAAGCCTGGAAATTCTGGTTGACGATGAGAAATCCTGTGACGGCGCAGAAGAGATAAAAGAACCCCTCGCGAACACTGCGGGTTCGGCTGAGCGAAAGGCTCGCGAACAGGCCGAGCAGGACGTAATCGGTCATGTTGACCAGGATGTGGTCCGCGATCTGCCCCCATGTGCCGCGCAGGCGCCCTCCGACGTCGAGAGCCAACCACAAATCGTTGAGATAGAACAGCGACGATTGCCAGATGATCTCGATTGCCAGGCAGGAGACGACGATCAGCCCGAGAGCAGGAAGCACCCAGCGTCTCTGCTGTCGATCGGTCAGCATGAACACGAGGAAGGAAACGGCTACGATGCCATAGGTGAGCTTGGTATAGAGCATCGCCAGGGTCAGGGCCGCGGCACAGAGAATGTCCAGAAGATCCTGCCTCCCGCGCAACTGCCGTGGGCGCAGGTACATGACGAGCAGAGTGCCCAAAGCCGCCCATCCGATCCGATTGTAGAACTTGGCGAAGGTCAGCGCCGTAATACCCTCGCCCAGATTGATGGGGACGGCGAGAATCATCAACAGGAACACCCCGAGCAGAAGCGCGATGAAAGGGTGCAGCCGCGAGCCCAGCACGTGCAGCATCGGTATCGACAGCGCCAGTGTGACGAGGGCCATGGCGGCCGGCATGGCGCTGCCCAAGCTGCCAGAGAGAACATATCCGGCGGCAGGAAGATAGTAAGCCAACGGACCCAGCGGGGTGTGAAAATCCTGGTTCGGAATTTGGCCCGCGGTGACGCGATAGGCCCCATCGAGAATGAGAAGGAGATCGGTCAGGTAGCGCGTCGTGACGGTTTGACCCGGAAGGGAAAGGAGGAGGGCGCAGGTTGCTGCCACTACGAGGAGGAAGGCCCCAACGGGTATGCGGCGATCCGACAAAGCGATCATCGGCGGCTCTCCCGAAGTCTAGAGGCGAAGGCGTTTGAAGATGCGTTCGGGAATAGAGTCTATGATCATCATCACAGGTCGCCAGACCGGTCGCACGTAAATGACATCGCTCTTCCTGTTCTCGGCGGCCGTGAAGATTCTCCGACCGACTTCCTCGGCCTCTGCCGTAAGAACGGGAGGAAGTTTCATCCCGGCGGTCATCTGCGTGCGCACGAAACCGGGCTTGACCGTGACGACGCGCAGTCCCGCCGGAGCAAGGCGGTTGCGCAGTCCCGACAGGAAAGCCGTAAATCCGGCTTTGGCAGCCCCATACAGATAGTTCGAGCCGCGCCCACGGTCGCCCGCCACCGAGCTCACACCGACGATGGTGCCTGAGCCGCGTTCGAGAAAGCGTTCCGCGAACGCCCCGAGCAGTAGGGCGGGGCCTTCGAAATTGGTGCGCAGGATCTGCGTTGCGTGGGAGAGATCCGTCTGTCCCCGCTGCTGGTCGCCGAGCTCGCCGACCACGCACACTACCGTATCGGGGAGTTGCGGGAGCCCGTCGACGAACGTCTGAAAGCGGCTCGTCTCGAGAATATCGAGCCGGTGGACGGTGACTTCAGCGCCGGTCCGGACCGCGATGTCGTCGGCGTTGCGCTTTGCGTCATCCTCTCGGCGCGCCGCTAGCAGCACGCGCCAGCCGGCCTGCGCATAGCAGAGCGCGGTGGCGCGTCCGATGTCCGACGTGCCGCCGACGAGAAGGAGGGTTCGAGATGCGTTCATCAGATTCCAAGTCGTGCAGATAAGCGGGAGGAGATCCGGCCGGTTGCTCCGATCGCCCGCCGCAGGTCGCGGAACCGAGGCAATCCCGAGTAGCCGGCTTCGAAAGTAGAAGGCGATTGTCGCGCATCCTTGGCGAGATAGAGCCGCCCCCCGGCTTCGACCACTATCCTGTCGAGATCGTCGAGCAGCGGGAAGACGCCCTCGCTCACGGGCAGGTCGAGAGCGAGGGTGAAGCCCTCCATCGGAAAGGACAGATCGCCATGGCTTGGGCCCATCTGCTTGAGAACGGCCAGGAAGGAGGCAAGGCCCCGCTGTGAGATCCGGTCGAGCAGGCCGCTCAGGGCGGGTCCCGCATGAGCCGTCGGGATGACGCACTGGTACTGGAGGAAGCCTCTGCGGCCATAGATGCGGTTCCAGTCGCCGATGCCGTCGAGCGGGAAGAAGTATGGATTCCAGTGCACGAGAAAGGGATATCCGGCCTTCATCGCCCCGACCCGGAAGTACATCTCGTTGAACGCGGCCACAGAGTGCCGGTTGAGGGCAAAAGGCGGGAGGTCAAGCGGAATCGAAAGCCGCCCCGAGCGCGACGGGAAAAAGGCTTTTGCTCCAGGCCGCAGGGCGTCCAGATCCCGGAGCGTGGCGTGCTCCGCGACATAAATCAGAGAGCGGCCGAGGGATGGGCCTTTGGCCAGGCAATCGATCCATGCCACCGAGTAGGTGGCGTCGCTGCTGGCCCGCAGCCCCTCGAGCGCCTCGTCGAGACAGGACGCGACGATCGTCTGCTGGCGCATCCATCCGGTTTCGACGGGCCTCAGGCGAAAGGTAGCTTCGAGGATCGTTCCCGTCAGCCCCATTCCGCCGATCGTGGCGCGGAAGAGATCGCTGTTCTCCGCCGAAGAGCATTCGGCGATACCGCCATCAGGCAAGGCGAGGGTCAAGGACTCCACGTGGTCGCCAAAGCCGCCGTCCCGGTGGTGGTTCTTGCCGTGCACGTCCGAGGCGATCATCCCGCCGATGGTGACGAACTTCGTGCCCGGCACCACGGGGGGGAAGAACCCCTTCGGCACCATCACGTCCAGGAGGTCCGCGAGAAGCAGGCCCGCCTCCACGCGAACCCGGCCCGTCGCATGGTCGAAGGCGCGGATACGGTCGAGCCGCCGGGTGACGAGCGTCACCCGCTCTCCGATGGCGGCATCGCCGTAGGCACGCCCGTTCCCGCGTGCCACCAGACCTGTATGTGAGGTCATGAGAGGCGGTACTGCGGGGGGGGATGAGGGGGACAGGACATCTGACGGATGCCAAGGGTAGCGTCCCCACCCGGAGAGCTCCGTCATGCCTGACGCTCCTTGAACACGAAATTCCGATCGAGCAGGAACTTGGCGGCATAGCCGATGGCAAGGCCCAGCACGGCACCGGTATACTTGGCGACATCGGTCTGCCAAATCGTCCAGAAGGCGATCTCGAAGCCCCAGAAGACCAGCGTGGTCAGGACGCTGAAGGCGCCGTAAAGCCCGATCTTGTGCAATTCCTGCCGGTGGCCGCTATAGGTGTCCTCGAACACCCATTTTTTGTCCAGTGCATATTTGAGGATGAAGCCGGCAGCGGTGCCCATGAGGATGGAGAAGCTCAAAGGCGCTCCTGGAACGAGGCGGATGCTCGCCTCCTGGGTGAGCAGGTTCGCCAGCGTCGCAAGAACGGCAAACAGCACGTACCGGATGAACATTGCCGGAGCGGGTGAGCCGGTCCGGCGGATGGAGCCCATGTTGTCCAAGTTCTGCCTCCGCGACATGCTCAAATGGCCGCAAGGACGAGGAGGGCCACCGCACCGGCCGTGACCAGGCTGACTTTGTCCTTGATCGCGAACACCACAGGATCGTCGTCCATGAGGCGGCGACTGGCCAGCATCAGGGCGCGTGCGATCCAATACATCAGCAGTGGCCCAACCAGCCAAAGGATCTGCGGGTGCGTATAGAGTTCGTTAACGGCATCGCTGGAGATGTACAGAGTGAAGATCGTCACCGCATTGAAGCCTGCTCCCGCCGCAAGGGCGGCGACGATCTCGAGATCGCTGTTCTTGTAATCCCGGCTGGTCGGGTCGGGCAGGTTGGCGTCGCGGCGGGCCGCCAGCTCGATATAGCGCTTGATCAGCGCGAGCGACATGAAGATCATCATGCAGAAGGCCAGGAGCCATTCCGAGACCATGATCCCTGTTGCCACGGCGCCGCCGATCACTCGCACCGAATAGAGCCCTGCGAGCGTGATCACGTCGACGATCATCATGCGCTTGAGGGCGAAGGAATAGGCCGTCGTCAAGGCAAAGTAGCCGAGCAGGACACCAAGAAACGCAAATGAGAGCATCGATGCGATTGCAACGGCGCTCAGGAACAGGATCGGGATCGCGACGACGCCGTGCATCAGCGGAATGGCGCCACAGGCCAGAGGGCGATTGCACTTGCTGCGGTGCCGGCGGTCGTCCTGCAGATCCACGAGATCGTTGAGAATGTAGATGCTGGAGGCACACAGCGAGAAGGCAACGAAGGCCAAAAGGGCCTGGGTCAGCGCCTCCATCGTGAAAAGATGGGAGGTCAGCAGCGGGACGAAAATCAGGGCGTTCTTGGCGTATTGGTGGACTCTGAACATCCTGGCCCACGTTCGCCAGTCGGGGCGCGAGCACGGAAGGTGCTCGATTTCGGTCCGCTTCAAAGCAAGTTGCCTCCGGACCCGGGCCGGAGCTCGGATGGCGAAGGTTCGTGCGGCTTTCTCCCAGACCGGCAGGTCGGCCGCGTCGTTGCCGATATAGTCGAAGCCGCCCTCTCCGAAAGCTTCGACAAGCTGGGCCGCCTTTATCTCGGCGGCGAGATTTGTGGTTTCGTTGGAGGCGAACCATCCGGCAAAAAGGCCGAGATGTCCGGCAACCCTGCCGACCAGCTTCTCATGGCTGGCGGAGGCCAGATAGACTGGTCGCCCGTCGGCGCGCGCTTGTTTGATGGCGGCGAGGACTGCCGGATCGTAGGGGAGGGTGCCAGGATCGAAATCGACAGGCTCCGCGAGCCGGTGCTTGAGAGCCGCCTTGCCGCGCGCGAGAACTCTCAGCAACTCGATCAGGGAATGCGGACGCCGACCCAGTTCGGAAAAAGCAGTCTCGATCAGGAGATCCGACGCAATCAGAGTCCCGTCGAGATCGACCACGAGCGGACGGGCTTCCGCGTGGGCCGGTGTATCGACCTCGATGGTTGTCCAGCGTTCGTCCGAATCCTCGTACGGGCTCTCGATCGGTTCACCATATCGGGCGCGTTGGGCTGTGCGGTGCAAGATCTGCGGCTTGGATTCGAATTGCGCCAAGAGCCCGTGCTCCCCTCAAACGAAGTTAAGAACGGTCGTCGGAATGCCGACGAGGTGTGGTGATGCGGCCCGGGAAGCAGTTAGGGCGCGGGCGCACCACTTCCACTCTGCAACCTCCCGGGCTCGTTACCGATGCGGTCATGTGGTCCGGCCGCTGCGATTCCTCACTGTCCGTCATGGTTGGACTGAGCAAGTGCATTTCAGTGCAGGCGGACGAAGGACAACTTGACTGCCCTTCAACAAGCGAGGCCGCAAAAAGTTGCAGATTCTCGACTCGATAGCGGCGAAATGAAAGGCTTCTTGCGTGCTTGACGATATGTTGTATCGATGGCGGGCTGGGCGCCGAGGCTATAGGCAACCATGGGTGCATAGCCTTTCAAAGGCATGTCCGCCTCGCCTCGGAGCTTCAGGCAGGGACAAGGAAGACGTGATCGGCGGAGGCCAGAGGCGAGAGGGCTGAAGCCTCAGGGCCGAGGCAAAGAACAGCTGTCTCGAAATTCTCGACGAGCGTACGGCTGGGCGGCTCAGGAAGCTGAGACAACAGCCGTGCTTAGGCGACGTAGTCGGAGCGGTTTGTGGCTCATCAATGCGCATTGAGGCTGCGCAACCCCCAACGTCAGAGATCGCTGTCACAAAAGTGTATCAGACCTTCGTCTACACCCACTTGAGTGTTGCTTATGGAGCGGAGCATAATTCTTGCACGCCTGTGCAACAAAGGCCGAGGCGGCCTCAGCCAGAGGGGGATATCGTTGAACGCCTTTCTCGAAGTCGTGAATGCCCGTGTTCTCTATGGTCAAAATGAAGTCCTGAAAGGGGTGAATCTCGCCGTAGAGAAGGGGGAGTTCGTGGCTCTCCTTGGTTCTTCCGGTTGCGGGAAGACGACACTTTTGCGCAGCATTGCAGGCTTCAATACCCCGGCTTCCGGCGCCATCCGCGTCAACGGGCGCGATGTCACCGGGCTTCCCCCCGACAAGCGGGGAATGGCCCTCGTTTTCCAGTCGTATGCGCTCTGGCCCCATATGACGGTCGATCAGAATATCGGGTACGGGCTGAAGCTCCGCAGGATGCCAAAAGCCACGATCGAGGCGCGGGTCACCGAAATCAAAAGGCTGCTAGGCTTGGACGCTCTCGGCGCGCGAAAGCCCGCAAACCTGTCCGGCGGGCAGCGTCAGCGCGTGGCGTTAGGACGGGCGCTCGCGATCCAGCCCGACATCCTTCTGCTCGATGAGCCGCTGTCGAATCTCGATGCGCGGATACGCTTGACGGTGCGTCATGAAATTACCGCGCTTCAGCGGCGCCTCGGGATCACAGCGGTGCACGTCACGCATGACCGTGAGGAAGCTATGGTGATGGCGGACCGGATCGTCATCCTCAATAACGGCGAGATCGCGCAGGTCGGCACGCCCGAGGACGTGTACAATCGTCCCGCTTCCGATTTCGTGGCGGCTTTCATGGGAGCGGAAAATCTCATTGAACTCTCGGCGGTAACGAAAGGCGATCGGGTCGAGATTGCCGCCGGATCATTCAACTCGGCCGCCGTCGCCTCCGCGCGCGGGCGAACGCTTTCCGGCCCGTTGAACGCCCGGTTCCGTGGTGAGTCTGTTGAGTTGAGCGATGCGGGAGGGGCGATCTTATCCGTACAGGGCGACGGATCCCTGCGTTTGAGCGGCGTCGTTGAGCAGACGAGTTATCCCGGCGGCCTCTGGCGTCATGTGATCGCTGTCGGTCCGGCGCACGTGATCGTCGATTCTCCTCGCAGTTTTGAAATCGGCAGGCGCGTCTCGATCCGGATCCCGGAAGAGGCGCTCTTCCTATTCCCAAAACAATAGACCGGCAGATTTCAACCGCCGGCAAAGATGCATGGGCACCGGTGGTGGCCCAAGGAGAACTGACATGAAGACTAAACTGATCGCTTCCACGCTGGCGGCAGGCATATTCTGCACACCGCTTTCTGCAGCGGAGCTTACCGTTCTCACAGCCGGCGACAAGAACATGGTCGACTATGTGAACGAGTATCTCGGGCCGCTTTTCGAGAAGGGGAACCCAGGCACGAAGGTTCGCGTGGTCGGAACCGGTCCGGGCGATGCCGGGTCGCAGAAGATCCTCGAGCGTTTCGAGGCTCAGGACAAGGCCGGTGTCGAGAAGTGGGACGCCGACGTTGCCGTGGTTCACGAGAAATTCGTCGGGCCCATGGTCGAGCAGAGGTTCCTCGAAGCCTATCGCAGCAAGATTCCGACTGGTTCTCTCGTGACACGCGAGAACGCCAAGATTGCCCTCGGGACGAACGTGGACGGCTATGTCATGCCCATGTTCAACAGCCAGACAGCCCTGGCCTACAACCCGGCCCTGGTTCCCAATCCACCGAAAAGCTATGATGAGATCGTGGAGTTCGCGAAGAAGAACCCCAAGCAATTCGGCTATAACGGCATCAAGGGCGGAGCCTCGGGCGTCAGCTTCGTCATGGGATGGATCTATGCCTATGGCGAGGGCGATGCGCAGAAGCTCATGAACGGACCCTTCGATCCCAACGAGGCCAAAAACTGGGACAAGGCCTTTGCGTCTCTGAAGGAGTTCACTCGCAACGCTACGCTCACCCCGGGCAACGCCGGCACGCTGGACATGCTCAGCCGCGGGGAGATCGCCGTCGGCCCGGTGTGGGTCGACATGTTCTATTCCTGGAAGGCCAACGGTCAGCTCCCGCCCGAGATGAAGCTCGTCCTGCCTTCTCCCGGCATGCCCGGTCAACCGATGCACTACGTAATTCCGGCGAAAAGTGCGAACAAGGAACTCGCCGAGAAATTCGTGGCTCTCGCAACGAGTCCGAAAGTGCAGGCGGAGGGGATCGTCGAGCGGTTCAACTGGTATCCGGGCATCGATGCTCAGCACGTCCAGGCAAACCTCGACAAGGAGACCTGGGAAAAGCTCTTTACGGATATCTCGCCTGAGGAACTGGCCAAGTACGGCAAGCCGTTCCCGATTGCTCCGTACAACAGCGCTATTCTGGAAGCCTATGAACGCCAGGTCGGAAACTAAGGTTGTTCATGGCTGGGGAAGCGAAGAGCTTCCCCAGCCCGACTCTGCCGGTGCGTTTCGCACAATCCATGCAGATAGCCTGAAAGCAGGGGGCAGACGATTTGCCATGCCGATTCATTTGATAGGATTTCTGCTCGTCGCGCCGGCGCTGGCGATCGTCGTCCTTCTTTTCATTGTGCCTCTCGTCAGTTCCATTACGGGCGCGTTCGACGTCGGTGGAGCATTCAGTCTTGGAAACTTCACGAAGGCCTTCGAGCTCTACAGCCGCGATATGTTGTTCACGCTCACCATCGTGCTGATGTCGTCCGCCCTGATCGGCCTTTTCTCCATCATGATCGGCGGCTATCTCACGCTCGGCTCCAACCCGCGTGCCGTCGCGATCCTGCGTTGGATTTACCGCTGGCCCCTGTTCATTCCGTTCATCGTCGTCGGCCAGATCCTGCGGACATTCCTGGCCAAGAACGGCTTGATGAACAACATCTTCATCGAATTGGGGCTGATGACGCCCCTGTCGGCCGTGTCCTTTCTCGATTGGAGGGGCATCGTCATCGCTTTCGTCTGGAAGCAGACACCATTCGTCGCGCTCCTTCTCTCCGGAGCCATGGCGTCCATCGACCGCAGCACCATCGAGGCCGCGCGCAACCTCGGTGCCAATCGCCTGCGGATCCTCATCGAAATCGTGCTGCCCCAGGTCCGCACGACGCTTCTCGTCGGCCTTATTCTCAGCTTCGTGACCATGATGTCGGTGCTGTCGGTCCCGCTCATGATCAATGCCCAGTCTCCCACCATGATCACAGCCAACATGGCGTTTCGCATCAATGCCTACAGGGATTACGGTGTGGCCAACGCTCTCGGTCTGATCTCTCTGCTGATGACCAGCGCGGTGGCCTGGGTTTATCTGCGCCAGACCATGAGGGAGCATAGCCGATGAGTGCCCGCTTCGACTGGAAATGGATTCCCCGTGGGATCGCGCTCGGGATCCTGGCCTTCGTCATCTTCGGTCCTCTGGCCAACCTTCTTCTCTGGACAGTGACTGAGCGCTGGTATTTCCCGCATGTCTTGCCGCTGAAGTATGGGTTCTCCTTCTGGGCAAACGTATTCTCGCCTCGCGGCAATGCAATGTCCTCGTTGGGAACGAGCGTTTTCATCGCCACCCTTACTGTGATCCTGTCGCTCGGACTCGCTATTCCCGCGGGCTACGCTCTGGCACGCCTTCGCCTGCCGTTCCGCGGCCTGATCCTGCTCGCGCTGCTTATCCCGCAGGCATTCCCGAACCTGCCGGTCTACGTCAATATTGCGCGTATATTCTATCAGTACGGCCTCAATGGAACGATACTCGGCGTGGTTCTCGTTCATGTGACCCATGGACTTGTCTATGCCGTATGGATCGCGACCGCGGCTTTCTCCGCCATCGACAGGGAACTGGAAGAGGCTGCCCGTTCCATGGGGGCAAGCGCCCTGCGTGGATTCTGGGACGTGACGTTGCCGATTGCGGCGCCGGGGCTTCTGGCGAGCGCCATCTTCGTGTTCCTGGAGTCCCTGGACGAGTTCACGGGAACCTACTTCGTCGGCGCACCCGATGTGACGACCCTGCCGCTTCTGCTTTACACGGCGGGGGCAGGCGGCAATTATCAGATCGCGTCAATCACGGCGCTGATCCTGCTGGTCCCATCCATCGCCTTTATGTTCGTCGTCGAGCGTTTCCTTCGCTCGGACGTTCTTTCCAAAGTCGGGCACTGAGTGGATCATGCAGGAGACTGACGCAGAGCCTGAGACTGGGCCGGGCTACATCAGCGCCCATATGGTGGCGGAACGCGCGGGCGTTTCCCGCTCGGCAGTCTCACGTGCCTTCACGCCGGGAGCGAGCATCGCGCCCGGAACCCGCAAGAAGGTGATGCAGGCCGCCGCCGAGCTGGGCTATCAGGTCAACGATCTGGCGCGGGGGCTCCTTGCAAATCGCAGCCGCCTCGTCGGCCTCGTCGCCTCCGATCCGGCCAGCCCCTTCCGGACGCTCCAGATCGCGGCGCTGTCTCGGCATCTGGTGGAACGGGGGAGCGTTCCCGTGCTCATTCCGACGGGCCCTGGAGAGGAGCAGGTGAGCGCCGCCCATTCGACGCTCCTGCGCTACAGGGCGGAGGCGACGATCGTTCTGTCGGGCATGCCCTCTTCGTCGATTGTCGAGTTGGCGCAGCGCAACGGTCAACCCCTCATTGTGGTGGGGCGGACGGAGCATGGTCCCGACCACATTCGGATCGACAATGCCCGTGCGGCGCAGGTTGCGGTCGAAGTGTTTCTTGCAAGAGGCCTGACGAGACTCGGTTTCGTCACATCCACCGTCGGCAGCCCCAATCTTATCGAGCGGGAGGAGGCCTTCGTCACGGCGGCTCGAAGGCACGGCATCGAGGTCAAGGTGCAGAGAGCAGCTTACACTGATTACGACGGAGGGCAGACGGCCGCATCATTGCTCCTGGGAGCAGGAGATCCCGTCGAGGCGGTCTTCTGCGTCAACGATCTCATGGCCCTGGGGCTGATGGATTATGCGCGGGACGTGCTGAACCTGTCGATCCCAGAGAACCTGTCGGTCATCGGTTTCGACGGGATTCCACAAACCCGGTGGGGCGCCTATCGCCTGACCACCTTTCATCAGGATGAAGAGGTGCTGGCTGCCGAGACCATCAGGATTCTGGATCAACGGCAGGCCGATCCGAAGGCTCCTCCCATCGTGTCCGTGCTCCAGGTGCCGCTGGTGTATCGAGGGAGCGTCCGGCCGCTCAAAGGCTGAAGTTGAGGCACCGCTCTGCTTTGTAGAGGAGCAACATGAGGACCAACTACCATTCCATTTGGCTGATGCCCTGCGCCGAGCATGAGAGGCGGTTTTCGGAGGTCGTCCAGGATCTGGCGAGGCGCTTCGGCAGCCCGGTTTTCCAGCCCCATCTGACGCTCGTTGAGGATATGCCGAGAACTTGCGAGGAGTTGGAGCCGCTTTTGGCGCGAGTGGCGGAAGGCGCGGCTTCCTTCGAGGCTGGCGTGGAGACGGTCGAAGGAAGCCCGCTCTATTACCGTTCGCTCTATGCCCGTTTCCCCGTCGTCGCGCCTCTCAAGGCGATGAAGATAAAGGCGGTGGAGGGATTTGGGGTGGGAAGCATCGAAACCTTCGTACCCCACATTTCCTTGGCCTATGGTGTACAGGAGAGCTCCGACAAATCCCGGGCGGTTGCAGTCCTGCAGAGAAGGATGATGGGCATGGGCGTGCGTTTCGACCGAGTTTGCATCGTTGCCTCTTCGCAGCACACCCCCATCGAGGAATGGGCGATCCGATCCTATATCTCCTTGCGGGACTGAACCGCGCCCAAGCAATAAAGCCAAGCTAGGTGCCGAGGCGGCTGACGAGGGTGTACGCTCCCATTTCGTTACGCGGCATTGACGGATCCAGGCGGGCTTCTTACATCATAGTCCAGAATGGAGTATTCCAGTTTGGACACAAAGACACTCTGCCTGGCTGTCCTGTCGATGGGCGATGCTTCCGGCTACGAGATCAAGAAGCGCGTCGAGGAGGTCTTCTCACGCTTCATGGACGTTGCGCCCAGCGGGATCTACGCTGCTTTGAAGCTCCTCGAGAAGGAAGGCTTCGTTTCGGCACAGATCGTCGTTCAGGAAGGGCGACCCAACAAGACCGTCTACACCCTGCTCGAGCGGGGGCGGGATGCCTTGGTCGTTTCGCTCAGGGCCTCGGAGGGGCGGCACAAGATCCGCTCTGAGCTTGTCACGTTGCTGATGTTCGCCGATCTGCTTCCTCCGACGAAACTGCGCGACATTCTTGCTCATCGGATCGCGGAGCTTGAGCAGATCACAACCGAGCTGGAAGCTTCAGCCAGTGCGTGCCGTCCGGGGCATCGATTCCTGGTGCGCATGGGGATGGAGCTGGCCAGCGCGGAACTCGCATTCCTGCGCAAGAACGTCCCGGGCTTCCTGGACGAGCTCGGCCGCAACGAGGCCAGTCAAGAGAAGAAATCACCCGACAGCCCTGTCGGGTCGAACCTGTTGCAGGGGCAATAGCCGTGAACAAGAAAGTCACTGTCGCGCTTGCCGTGATCGGCGTCGCTGCCCTTGGAACTGGGGGCGCACGCTACATGAAGGGCGATACCGCCCAGGCCGTGATGAAGCCCAGCGCGCCTGTTGTAACGGAGCTTGCCGCGAGCGAGACCTTCGCCGTGCGCAGAACGGATCTGCGCTTCACCGTCCCTCTTGCCGGAACTCTGCGCCCCATCGACCAGACGACATTGAAGTCCGAGGTTGCCGCGAAAGTGTCGGAGGTTCTGGTACAGGAGGGGCAGCCGGTGAAAAAAGGTGACGTTCTCGTGCGCCTCGACACCGAGGACCTGACCTCCCGTCTGGACGAGCGCGTGGCGAACCTCGAATCCTCCAAGGCCCAGCTCGCGCTGGCGGAGAAGAACCGTTCGATGAAGCTCAGCTTGCAGCAGAAGGGATATGCCGCGCAGGCCACGGTGGATGAGGTCGAGAGTGCCTATCGTACCGCGCAGGCGAGCGTACGGGCCATGCAGGCGCAGGTCGATCTGGCCCGCAAGTCGCTCGAAGATGCTGTCGTCAGAGCCCCCATGGACGGTTTCGTGTCCGAGCGGGCGGTCAATCCCGGCGACAAGGTTCCGGTGGACGGGAAGCTCATCGTCATCGTCAAACTTTCGCGTCTCGAGATCGAGGCGCCCGTGCCGACGAATGAGATCGCGCTCGTAGCGGTCGGGCAGAAGGCGCTCTTCCGCGTGCCCGGCCTCGAGGGGCGCGAGTTCAACGGTCTGATCGAACGCATCAACCCCACCACCAAGGCGGGCTCTCGCTCCATCCCGGTCTATATCCAGGTCGAGAACGGCGACCAGATTCTGCGCGGTGGCATGTTCGCCACGGGCGACATCGTCGTCCGGGAGGTAGAGGATGTCGTCGCGATTCCGCCGGAGGCGGTGCGCGGCGACCCGAGCCACAGATACGTCCTCAAGATCGACGGTGAGACAATTTCCCGGCAGCCGATCGAGGTCTCGCAGGACGCCACGGCCAATCTGGTCGCCGTGGCCTCAGGCCTTGCAGCGGGCGACACCATCGTGAGCGCCCCATCCATCACTCTTGAGCCGGGCACTCCGGTCAGCATCGACGGTCGTTGAGATGTTTTTGACACGGATCAGCATCAACAACCCGGTCTTCGCCACCATGATGATGGTAGCGCTCCTCGTGGTTGGGTTGTTCTCCTATCAGCGCCTCGGCGTGGATCAATTCCCCGACGTGGACATTCCCACCGTGGTGGTGACCGCCTCCTATCCGGGCGCCTCGCCGGAGGCGGTGGAAAGCGATGTCACGCGAAGGATCGAGGACGCCATCAACACGATCAGCGGCCTGGACACGCTTACGTCGCGCTCGATCGAGGGGCGCTCCATCGTGATCGCGCAGTTCACTCTCGATACCCCTGCGGCCGTCGCCGTGCAGGACGTGCGCGAGAAGGTAGCTGGCATTCGCGGTCAGTTGCGCGACGAGGTTGACGACCCGACCGTCACCCGCTTCGATCCGGACAGCGCACCTATCGTATCGATCGCGGTGGAGGCGCCCTTGCTGTCTCTGCGCGAGCTGACGTCGCTTGCCGACGAGATCGTCCTCAAGCGCATCCAGACCGTCCGTGGTGTGGGCAGCGCCACCATCGTCGGCGGCGTGAAGCGTCAGGTCGAGGTGCGACTGAAGCCCGACCGCATGCAGGCGCTCGCCATCGGCGTGGATCAGGTGGTGGCGACGATCCGCTCCGAAAATCAAGATCTGCCAGCCGGCAACGTGACCCGCGGACGCGAGGATAAAGTCGTGCAGATCGAGGGCTCGGTCAAGGAGCCGCGCGAGATCGGAAACTTCATCGTCGCCCAGCGCGGCGGCTCACCTGTCCGTCTGTCGGAAGTAGCCGACGTGATCGACGGCCAGGAGGAAAAGACGAACCTCGCGCTTTACAATGGGAAACCCGCTCTCGCGGTGGACGTGGTGAAGGTGCAGGGCGCCAACACGATTGAAGTGGCCGACGGCGTGTTCCGGGCGCTCGAGGAACTCAAGGGCACCCTGCCGTCCGACGTCGAACTATCCGTCGTGAAGGACTCGTCGAAGGGCATCCGCAGCTCCGTCGAGAATGTCAGGCATACCATGCTCGAGGGCGCGGCCCTGACAGTCGCCATCGTCTTCCTGTTCCTCCACTCGTGGCGCTCGACGGTGATCACCGGCCTCACTCTGCCGATCTCGGTGATCGGAACCTTTGCGGCGCTCGCCTTCATGGGCTTCACCCTGAATACGATGACCTTGATGGCGCTCTCGCTCTCGATTGGTATCCTGATCGACGATGCCATCGTCGTTCGCGAGAACATCGCCCGTCATCTTGAGATGGGCGCCAGCCATTTCGAGGCGGCTCTAAAAGGTACGCAGGAGATCGGCCTTGCCGTAATGGCCACAACGCTCACCATCGTGGCCGTGTTCGCGCCCGTGGCTTTCATGGGCGGCATCATCGGCAAATTCTTCTACCAGTTCGGCATCACCGTCTCCATCGCGGTGCTGATCTCGTTGTTCGTCTCGTTCACGCTCGATCCGATGCTGTCGAGTGTCTGGCACGATCCGTCGATCGGCCGGAAGCCGCGCGGCTTCTTCGGGTGGGTCGCGAGCCTTTCCGACAGCTTTACGGCGGGAATCCTGGCCGTATACCGCCCGCTGCTGCGTTTCAGTCTGCGTCGGCGCTGGGTCGTGATGGCAGCATCCATCGGAATCTTCGTGGGCAGTTTCGCGCTTGTGCCGCTGATCGGCGTCGAGTTCGTTCCGACCGCCGATATGGGCGAGATGACCGTGAAGGTGACGGCCCCGGTCGGCTCTTCCCTGGATTACACGGAGACAAAGGCCCGCCAGGCGGAAGCCGCCATCAAGGAGTTTCCGGAAGTCGACTTCACCTACACGACGATCAACAGCGGCCAGGCTGCCGGCAAGAACGAGGCGAGCGTGGCGATCACCCTCAAGCCGATCGAGGAGCGGACGCGTTCGGCAACGCAGCTGGTCGATCTGATGCGTGAGCGCCTCAAGGTCATTCCGGGCATCGACCTTGCGGTCAGTCTGCCCGGCGTCGGCGATGGCAAGCCGGTGCAGGTCTCGATTCAGGGCCCGAACCTGGATGAGCTAGCCCGGATCGCGCAAGACACTGTCGCGATCATGGCCAAGGTGCCCGGCGTGGCCGACATGGAGTCGAGCCTCAAGGCGGCTCGCCCGACCATCGCGGTCAGTCTCGACCGCGAGCTGGCGAGCGACCTCGGGATCAGCCTGCAACAGGTGTCCGACACCCTTCGCCCCCTGCTCTCAGGCGAGGACGCCTCGAGCTACCGTGCGCCCAATGGCGAGAACTACGACGTGAACGTGCGCCTTCCCGAGACTGGCCGTGAATCGCGGGAGGACCTGTCGCGCCTCTACCTCGCCAGCAGGCTGACGAATGAGGATGGCACACCGCGCATGGTGGCTTTGCGCGAGGTGGCGAAGCTGGAGCCGGGCGTCGGTCCGTCCCAGATCAACCGCCGCGATCTCTCCCGCGAGGTGCAGATCACCGCGAATGTCAGCGGCCGTGCCGCCGGCGATGTGACGCGGGAGGTCGGCGCTGCGCTGAAGGGGGTGAAGCTGCCCGCAGGCTATCAGTTCGTGTCCGGCGGCTCGGCGAAGAACATCGAGGAGACCTCCGGCTATGCGGGCTCGGCTCTGCTCCTGGCCGTGATCTTCATCTATATCATCCTGGCGTCGCAGTTCGGCAGCTTCCTTCAGCCGTTGGCGATCATGGCATCCCTGCCGCTGTCGCTCATCGGCGTGTTCCTGGGGCTGCTGGCATGGGGCTCCACACTGAACATGATGTCCGCCATCGGCTTCATCATGCTCATGGGGCTCGTCGTGAAGAACGCGATCCTGCTGGTCGACTTCGTCAATCAAGCCCGCAAGGGTGGGATGGAGCGGTCCGCGGCGATCCTGCAGGCGGCAGAGGTGCGCCTGCGGCCAATCCTGATGACCACGCTGGCGATGATCTTCGGTATGATCCCGATGGCCCTGGGGCTGGGCGAGGGGGGTGCGCAGCGCGCCGGCATGGCTCATGCGGTGATCGGCGGCCTGATCAGTTCCACCGTGCTGACCCTGGTGGTCGTCCCGGTCGCGCTGACGCTGCTGGAGGATATGGCAGAGAGGCTGGGCTTGGGGCGTAAACCATTGGCGCCTCAAGCCGGAGGACGTGCTGCGTCGGCACTGCGGGCAGCTGAGTAGCCTCGCAAGGATCGACGGAAAAGGGCGCGTCAGCGCTCCTATCCGCACGAGGGTGGGCTTTTACTCCAAATGCGGCGGCTTGACTTGCCTGCACTGGCGAGACGCTTACGCGCGCTCCTCCCAGAGCTTGGCGAGCTCGATGATCGTCTGTACCGCCTTTTCCATGTCCTGGCTGCTGACGAACTCCAGCGGGGAATGAAAGGCGTGGCCGCCGGCGAAGATGTTGGCGCAGGGCAGCCCCATGAAGGAGAGACGTGAGCCGTCCGTGCCGCCGCGGATGCTGCCGCGCACCGGCGTCATGCCCGCCCGTCCGACCGCCTCCAACGCATATTCGACGACCTCCGGATGCTGGTCGAGCACGAGCTTCATGTTGCGATACTGCTCTCTGACGGTGAAGGTGTAGCTGGAGCCCGGGTATGCTGTCATGACCTCCTGGACGATCCTTTCCAGCAGTTTCTCCTTCTCCTTCAAGCCGTCCTCCGTGAAGTCACGGATGATGAAGCTCAGGTTGGCTTTCTCCATCACGCCCGACACGCCGGTCGGATGAATGAATCCGTCGCGCTCCTTCGTCGTCTCGGGTGCCATGTCCTTCGGCAGGCGTTCGATGATGGCGCCTGCGATCCGGATGGCGTTCTCCATCTTGCCGTGGGCAAACCCCGGATGGATCGCCACGCCCTTGATGGCGATCTCGACTGCATCGGCCGAGAAGGTCTCGTCCTCGACCGTGCCGGCCGTCTCGCCGTCCATGGTGTAGCCGAAGGCGGCGCCGAGTTTGGCAAGGTCGACCTTGTCGACGCCTCGGCCGATCTCCTCGTCGGTTGTGAAGAGAATGCGGATCGTGCCGTGCCGGATATCCGGGCTGTTGATCAGGATCTCGGCCGCAGCCATGATCTCGGCGATTCCCGCCTTGTCATCGGCGCCCAGAAGCGTCGTGCCGTCGGACGTGATGATGTCGTGCCCGATCATGCTCTCCAGAACGGGATGGTCCGCAACCCGGATGATCTGGCTCGGGTCGCCCGGGAGCCGGATGTCGCCGCCCTGGTAGTTCCTTACGATCTGCGGCTTGACATCGGTGCCGCTGAAGTCCGGTGCCGTATCCATGTGTGCGCAGAAGCAGATGACGGGAACGTTGTGCTTGGCCGTATTCGGCGGAACGGTCGCATAGACGTAGCCGTGCTCGTCGAGGTGAGCGTCGGAGATGCCGATCGCGAGGAGCTCATCGACCAGCAGACGGCCGAGGTTCTTCTGCTTTTCGGTCGAAGGCTGGGTTGCGGATGCGGCATCGGACTGGGTGTCGATAACGACGTAACGGAGAAAACGATCGGTAACGCTTGCGGCCATGGAGCACGATCCAAACTTCGAAGGGTGAACAACAGACTTGTAACCGGGCAACACCGGCACGGGAATAGGCTGCCGGAAGTCTTCCTTCGATCCCCATCAGCTGCCTTTACCCACGCCCGTGGGGGAAATCGAGCTCCCGTTCTACAAAGTCGCCGAGAGTCGAGTGTGAGCCATGACGTCTCCACATGATCGCCGGGAGCGGGGCGTGATCCAAGGGACCGGGCCGGTTGCTTGGACAGCCGCTTGGGCGCTATGTGGGCCCATGTTCACGTTGGAACGAACCACATCCCTCGAGCAGGTCATCAAGAAAAGTCGGTTTCTCGCAACTGCCGGACCGGTTGCGAGCGAGCAGGCGGCAAAGGCCTTCATCGCCGCTCATTCCCATGGCGGTGCCAATCACAATTGTTGGGCCTGGCGGGTAGGGCAGAGCTTCCGGTTCAGTGATGACGGAGAGCCAGGAGGCACAGCCGGCAAGCCGATTCTGTTGGCCATCGACCGCCTTCGCGTCGAAAACGTCGCGGTGGTCGTGAGCCGGTGGTTCGGAGGCGTCCTTCTCGGGAGCGGCGGTCTTGTGCGCGCTTATGGCGGGGTCGCGGCGGCCTGCTTGCGCGCAGCGTCCTTGGTGGAGATCCGGATCGTTCAGGAAGCGACCGTCATTACGACGTTCTCCGACCTCGCACTGGTCAAGGCTCGGCTCGCGAATTTCGAGGGGGTTCAGGTTCTGAACGAAAGCTTCACGGAAGCGGGTGCGATCATCACGGCCGCTCTCCCCGAGGCAGCCTCCCAGCAGATCGTTCAGATGGTCACGGACATCACGAGTGGGCGTGCTCGCATTTCCCTATCGCCGGGCCCGCCCCATTCCCAGGTGCCGAAGCAGACCTCCCGAACCTAGATCTGCCCGAGAATCCGGATGCGCTGACGTTAATCCTCGCGAAAGGGAGGAACGTGGCCTGGAGAGGCCTGTCATGACTCGCTGTCGCGGGCGGAGATCCCTGGGAAAACAGACGCTGCGATGGCGATGGCAGACTGAACGTTGCGCGGAGAGCAATAGCTCGACGCATGATGCCGCTCCGCCATACCGGTGCGAACCCGGTACGTTCCCTAGTCTCCATTTTATACTGAAAGACCCCGGTCCCGGATACGATGACACCCTAATGCGCGTCGCCCCTTATCCCCCGGAGTGATGACCGGCGCGGGCTTCTCGATCGCTCTCCTGTCATGCCTTGCGGGTGCGATGTGGCTGGGAGGGGTCCTTCACTGACTCTCCTGAAACCTCGCCAGCGCTGTTGCGACCCGCGGATTGCGAGCTTGTCCCGGTATCAAAGACAACACCGTCGCGCATTCCCGAGCGGCGCAAAAGAGTTGCTCCTGGTCTCCGCATCGAAAGGTAAGAGGTTATCCCTCATGGGGCGGCTACAACTGCTCTCTTTCCCTCCATGAACTCTGTTAACTCTACAAAGATTTAATTATGGCTCATGGCAAATACATCGTTGACTCCGATTCGATACTGCTTACGCTGCTCTGTATAGAACAATTCTATCTGTGGCAGATTGATATCGCTCCCTTAGGGTGATGCAGATTCAAAGGCATGATGCCGACCTGCCATACCGGTGAGAGTCCGGTATCCCCCCTGAAAAGCTCGCTTATCCTATTCCCGTGGCCGAAAGGTACATGGTCGTACCATGGATAAATTCACCGGTTATGCTGGAGCACATCCTGTCACCACGGCACCTTGGCTGACGCGTCCATTCGCCAGTTTGATCAGCCGCCACGGCGTTGCATTCCTCATTCTGGTCCTTGAGGCGACGCTGGTGATTACTCTCCTGACGTTGGCATTACCGGCTGCGTTGCTCCAGGTCTACGACAGAATACTTCCCAATAAGGGTGTCGGCACACTGACCGTGCTCGCGATGACGGTGGCCACGGCTATTGGGCTGGAAGCGCTGGTCAGACATGTTCGGGGGCGGCTCCTTGCCCGGGTTGCGGCCACGTCTGAGGCTCAGGCCCATCGCCAAGCGATGGAGCGCCTGCTGAACGCCCCTCTTTCGGCTCTGGAAACCCATGGCAACGGCTACTATGCGTAGCGCCTGTCGGCTATCGGCACATTGCGCGAAGCATGGTCGGGCCCAGCCCTGCAGGCGATACTCGATCTTCCTTTGCACTTTTGTACCTGGTAGGGATCTGGTGCCTGGCCGGACCGCTCGTGCTTGTGCCGCTCACGATACTCGGCTGCGTGGGCTTGCTGGCGGTGCTGACCGGTCGCCGCGTCCGCGATGCCGGGTTCGAAGGCAGGACTGAAAAAGAGAGGGCCGCGCCCGGATTACTGTTCGTTCCGGTGTGCGGCCCCATACCCTGATGCCCCTACGGCGAGCTTAGCGGTATCTGATTCATGGGCAGTACAACAAGGGAACAGTCTGCGCAAACCGTACGGGTTAAGCCAAAAGGATTATATGGATATGGAAGCTAACAGCTTACATTGAAGAGGTAGCCGAGATTTTCCCGCGGTTGATCACTTCAAAGCGCCTCATGGCACTTTTCTACTGCGTTGCATTCTTTGAGAGGCGAGGGGTACATCAGCTCCTTCTCGATGATCGGACGAAATATTTTTCCGGGAACGGTCGCATTGGGTAACAGCAGATGACAGATGACGAGGTCGAGGCGGTCGCCCGCGAACTGGCAAAAGTTGGCGGCTCCTCCTGGTATCCGGGACGCACGAGCGGTCCTCTCTTAAGAGCCGTCGGCGAGCGGTATAGGGACAGGGCGCGCGTGGCGATCGCTGCTCTCGAGCGCTTCAGAGCCGCGAAGGATTCCGCAGCAGCGATGGAGAAGGCTGCTCCGTCGCAGAAAACGTCGCAAGTCAGGAACCTCTCAGAGGATCAGCTTCAAGTCGGCATGGTGGTCGTTTATCGCCCCCCAGGCGATCAAAGGGCTGTTCCCTGTAGGATCGAAGGCATCGAAGCCGACCAGGCCTATCTTGTCCCTCTTCCCCGACCTACGATCGGATGGGTATCCCTGGAGAGCCTCCAGCCTCTCGACGTACGGGACGCTTGCGATGTGCCCGGAAGGGCGGTCGAGTAGTCCGTTTCTCTTCCCGGTGGCCACTGTTACAGGCAGCGCTACACTCGTAAAATTCTCGGACAGGTCGATGCGCTGCTTCTTTCATCTCGTCAATGATGCTGAAACGATACTGGATGACACGGGTATCGACGTTCCAAATCTCGATGGTGCCAAAGCCTCGGCTTTGCGGGCCATCAGCGAATTGCGCCGGGAAGCCGAAGACCCGTTCCAGGATTGGGCCGGCTGGCAGCTGCACATCGTCTGTCCCCAGGGGACCGTCCTCGCCGCAATACCTCTGAGCGCCTGTCTCCACTGACACGGCGAAGGGTTGATGAAGGGTATCCTTCATCGCCATACAACCCGATGCCCGTGCACCATCGCCGGCGGCTCGGTTCCAAAGGACGTTGTAGAGAACCGAACCCTCCTTTTCATCGCACAGAGTTAACGTTCCATTAACCATTACGGGCCGATGATCGGTGTTGCCGAAAGGTAGGCGAGGAGTGCGCGGATGTACCGCCTCCTCGCCTTTTTGCATTGTCACGGTTCAGGGAGACGAGCGTGAATGAGATCCTCAGACATCGCATCGGCGAAAGAATCGGTGTGCTCAAGATCTCCTGGCGGAAGGCATCATTGGACTCGGGTTTGGGTCCAGGCTTTATTCAGGATATTATAACCGGCCGCCTCAATGCGCCGTCTGAGCAGGCTCTTGCGAGCCTCGCTGCAGCCCTCAAGTGCAGTCCCGCCTTTCTCTTGGGACAGACGGATGAGGTCATTGGTGAAACGGAGAGCGATCATCGCGGGTCCTGCTCGAACCAGGAAGACAATCAGCGCCCGGACGCGGTCATGGCACTCAGGATCGTTGAGGAGCTGCTCGCCGCGGGGCATGTCGATGCGGCACGCATTGCTGTTCGTCGTGCTCTCAAGGCGATCGCGCTGGATTAGAGGTCAATCCAGCGCGTTCGAGGACGCAAGAGGGCGTGCCGGCAGCTCCGGCTATCACGTGTAGCGGCGCTTGGCGCTCTCCCGTGCGAGCCGAGACGACAGGGGGCCACGAGGTTTCTGTACAGATAAACACTTCCAGTCGCCGTCGGATGTCCAACACCTCCCGTGACTTCCTCTCTGAGTCTTGGCTGATCCTCAGATGAGACCCTGGAACGCAAAAGCAGCCCATCGTTCCGGGGACACTTAAGCGAACGTCAGCTCTAGGCAATCGTCGGCCGCTTATATTCACATGCAAAAACGACTGCGGCGGGCACGGCCATCTTTCGTGCTTGTGTGCTCAGTTGATCGTGTAATGTCATTGCCTAACGGGTGCGATCCTCATGCTGCGGCCTTTCTCTACGGGCGCCTCGTCTCTTCGTGAGGCCGATGGAACTGCTGCGGGACGACGCTCGGGTGTATTTCGCAGCGGCCCGGAAGCGGCCTTCGAGGGTCTTGCAAAGGCAGCCGCTCAGATTTGCCAGGTACCAGTTGCGACCATTGGCATTCTTGATGAGCGGCGTCTTTGGTTTAAGTCCCGTGTCGGCCTCACCATGGAGGGGGCGCCGCTCGAAGCCACGATCTGCGCTTTCACGCTCCGTCAGGCGGGATTGCTCGTCATCCCCGATGCCTCTCAGGACATGCGCTTCAGCGATCTTCCCGGAGTCGCTGGTCCGCCTCATCTGCGCTTTTATGCTGGCGCACCTCTGGTGACGAGTGAAGGAGAGGCATTCGGCACTCTCTGCATCTGTGACACGAAGCCACGACCTGAAGGGCTCACGCCAGAGCAGGCGGAGGCCCTGCTGGGACTTTCGAAGAGCGCAACGCATCTCCTGGAACTCAGGCAGGCGAATGGCACGATTGCAGCACGCGAGAAGCACTGGCGAGACATAGCCGAGGCCATACCCCATATGGTGTGGTCTGCCCGAGCCGATGGAAGCGAGTGTTATTACAGCGTTCGTTGGCATGAATTCACGGGCATTGCGTCAATGGCATCTGCCGAAGATGTCTGGAGCAAGGCGGCCCACCCCGATGATCGTCAGCGGGTTCTGGCAAGATGGCAGCACTCGATTGGAACAGGGGAAGCGTACGAGGCCGAGTACCGCCTTCTTCACCATGGGGGCGAATACCGATGGGTCCAGGCACGGGCTAAGCCAATTTACGACGATCAGGGACGTATCGAGCGCTGGTTCGGCACAAGCACGGATACTCACGCAGCCAAAGCCGCCGAGGTGGCGTTGGCAAGAAGCGAGGAGCAATACCGTGCCCTTCTGAAGGCCAGCGCTGTCGTCCTATGGGTGGCTACGGCAGACGGCAGGATTACGCAAACGCAGGGGTGGGAGGAAATCACCGGTCAAACCCGAAGTGAGGCTGCCGATCTCGGCAGCGTGGATGTCGTTCATCCCGAGGATGCCGACAGAATAAGGCGGTCATGGCTGGAGGCAGCTGCATCGGGGGACGTCTACGAAGCCGAGTGCCGTGTGCTGCACAGGAACGGAGAGTACCGATGGATGCAAACTCGAGCCGTTCCCATAAGGAATTCGGATGGGTCAATTCGAGAATGGGTTGGAGGACTTTCCGATATTCACGAGCGCAAGCTGGCGGAGGAGCAACTTCGCGCCAGCGAAGAGCGCCTACGGCTCGCTCTTCAGGCTGCGCGCATGACAGCCTGGGAGTTGGACCTTACGACACAGGAGATCACGAGCACTGCGAATTCTATCGAACTGCTCGGATACTCGCCTACCTCGCTGCAGGCCCTTCTCGAGCGCACTCATCCAGACGACGTGCACAAGCAAGAAGTCTTCTTCAGGGAAATCGAGGAGCGCGGATCAAGTCGGATCGACGGACGTCTGATCCTTCCGAACGGTCATGTACAATGGCTTGGAATTCGCGGCGAGAAGCGCAGCCCTCAACGTATCGTCGGGGTGGCTTTCGACATTAGCGAGAGCAAGGCCGCCGAAGCCGCTATCTGGCGTTCTGCCAATCACGATCCCCTGACTGGGCTCCCCAATCGCGTACTCTTCCAGCAGCGGCTGGAAGAGGCTCTTGCTCAGGCCCGGCGCAACGACACAAGCGTCAGCCTTCTCATGCTGGACCTCGACGATTTCAAAGTCGTGAACGATCTACTCGGTCATGATGCAGGTGATGCCGTTCTGCGCGAGGTTGCGGCACGTCTGCGCAGCATAACCCGTGACTGCGACACGGTCGCTAGGTTCGGGGGCGACGAATTCGGCATCATCCTTGTCGAGCCTCTGCGACTCGAACACACGATCCGATACGCAGAAAGGGCCATCAAGCGACTGCGCAAGCCGTTTCTCTATGCAGGGAGAAAGCTCGTCACGCGAACCAGCATCGGCGTCTCGGCTTTTCCTGACCATTCTGCCGACCTTGTGGAACTCATGAAAGCGGCAGATATCGCGCTCTACCGCGCCAAGGCTCTGGGGCGAAATCGAGCCGCAGTCTACACGCCCGAGATGGGGCGCCAAATCGAACAGCAGGCTGCTCTCAGACAGGATGTGCGTAAAGCGCTCTCGAAAGGACAGTTCGTTCCCTATTACCAGCCTAAGATCGATCTGCTCACTCAGAAGATCGTCGGCTTCGAGGCTCTCGCACGCTGGTTGCATCCGAGCAAGGGGGTTCTCCTGCCCGATGTCTTTGGCTCAGTCTTCGACGATCTGGACTTGGGGTCGGCCCTTGGCCAGCAGACGCTCGCCAAGGTCGCCGCCGACATGCGACAATGGCTCCACAGCGGAGTGGATTTCGGTTCGATCGCGGTCAACATCTCGTCGGCGGAGTTCAGCCGTTCCGATCTTGCCGGTGAGATACTCGGTGTTCTCGAAGCATCTGAAGTTCCGCCCCATCGTCTGGAGATTGAAGTCACCGAGACGGTTCTGTTGGGCAAGGCCGCTGCGGATGCCGGAACGATCCTACGGCAGCTTTCGGAGGCCGGCGTCCAAATCGCCCTTGATGATTTCGGAACCGGATACGGGTCGTTGACCCACCTCAAGCAGTTTCCAGTCAATCATGTGAAGATCGACCGGAGCTTTGTTCGCGACCTGGAGGAGGATGCGGACGATGCCGCCATTATCGCTGCGGTCATCAAGCTCGGCCAGAGCCTCAATCTGACGGTGACGGCCGAGGGTGTCGAGACTCCCGGCCAGGCGCAGCGCCTGGGTGCCCTAGGATGTCACAATGCTCAGGGCTTTTTCTATTCGAAGCCGATCACGGCCTCAGAATTGCCTGGCTTCATCCGGGGCTGGAGCGACGATGATATGTTCAGGGGACTCCATTCGCGAAAATAGCGAAGCGATCTCTCCCGCTTCCAGTAGGCGGGGGATGTTCCCACTTGATCCTTTGCGGCCTTTGAATTCGTCGTCCCGACACGACGCGACCGGAGCTGGCAGGATCTCATGCCCGATCTCCAGCCGCATAAGCAAGACGGGCTCGTCCGATCTGCCGGGTACGGGCAGGCGCGGCTTTGACTTCAGCTCGGGGAACTTGTTAATGCGCCCATGATCTTGCTTCGGCGGCGCGAGTTCCTGTCTCCAGCCGGCATGATCATGTGAATCTTATCCCGCCTGAAGAAAGTCTGATATGTCGCGTGGGGTCGCGGAGGTCGGACGAGACGGGCTTCCGCTCTCGGGCATTTCATTCGAAGGTCTCAGGTCTTGGACGTCTCTTTCTGGATGCCGCTCGTCATGAAGATGCTGACCAGCGCTGCCATTGTGGTCGCAGCCTCGCTGGTCGTGGAGCGAAGTGGCCCGTTCCTGGGGGCCATGATCGCGACGCTGCCCATCTCGGCTGGTCCTGCCTATGCATTCCTGGCGCTCGATCATGACTCCGATTTCATCGCGACGAGCGCCCTGGCAGGCCTCACGGTTTCCGCGGCGACAGTGATCTATATGCTCGTCTATGCCGCCGTCGCACAGAGGCTGGGAGTTCTCGCGAGCGTCGGCTCCGCCTTGGCGGTTTGGGCCATCGCGATCTGGGGCGTTCTGAAAGGCCAGTGGTCCCTCGGCAGCGCCCTCACGCTGAACATGGCCGTCTATGCTGTGGCTATCCCGCTCGCGCGAAAGTTCTCGGCGTCGGCCATGCCGGTGTCTCCGAGAAAGCGGGCATGGGATATTCCCTTCAGGGCCGCCCTGGTCATGATCGTGGTTGGTGTGACCGTCGTTGCGGGAAGAACCCTTGGCCCGTCGATCGCAGCCGTAGCGGCTTTGGCCCCGGTCGTCCTGATGAGCCTGGCACTGATCCTGCATCCGAGGGTGGGCGGCGTCGCGGCGGCATCCGTGGTTGCCAACGGGGTACCGGGCATGATCGGATTCGTGGGCGCACTGAGCCTGCTGCACCTTTGCGCGGTGCGGCTCGGAACCGCCGTGTCGCTGATCCTGGCTCTGGGTGTCAGCATCGGGTGGAACGCGTCGTTGATCGCAGCAAGGCGCTGGCGCCTGCTGCATCGTGCCGGGATTCGGCCGTCAGCCTGAAGAGCGACAGACCCACGGGAGAAAGATCAGGCCTCGATCACCGCACATCCTGAGGTGGCACCAGGTCTATCGCAGCCCGCGGGTACTCCGGGTATGTTATTCGCGAGATGGAACGTCACCTCGCCGAGCGAACAGCTTATGATCGATTTCAGAAACATTGAAACATTCTTCTGGGCGGCGGCGCTCGGCAGTCTCAGGGCGGCATCGGAGAAGCTGGGGACGACACAGCCGGCCGTATCGCAACGGATCGCCTCCCTGGAATCCGCGCTCGGGGTGCGCTTGTTCGAGCGGGACGTCCGCGGCGTGACGCTGACCGCGAAGGGCCAGGAAATGCTCTCGCATGCCGAGCGCATGATGCAGGCTCGGCGCGACATGGTGAAGGCGGCACAGGATCAGAACGTGATGAGCGGCACGATCCGGATCGGCGTTGCGGAAACGATCGTGCAGACATGGCTGTCAACCTTCATTGAGGAGGTGCATAACGCCTATCCGGCTCTCGTTCTGGAGATCGAAGTCGACAGCACGCCCGTCCTTCGCTCCCATCTGATGTCGCGGCAGATCGATCTCGCATTCCTGATGGGGCCTGTCCTGGAGGAGCGCGTCGAAAACCTGCCGCTCTGCACCTATTCGCTCTCGTGGGTAGCCAGCCCAATGCTGCAACTCGGAGGCGACCGCGTTACGCTGGAACGTATCGCCGGCAGGCCGATCATTACGCACCCCTCCAGCAGCAGCCCTTACCGTGTGGTGCGGGATATGCTCATGCGTGCCGGGGTGAGGACGCCGCGGATGTACGGCAGCGCATCCGTTTCGATGATTGTGCGCATGGCCCTGGACGGCATCGGAACCGCCGTGATCACGCCGGTGTTCCTTGACCGGGAGCTTGCTTCCGGCGAACTGCAGATCCTCGATGTGGAGAGCGATCCGCTGCCGGATCTGAGTTTCACCGCGAGCTGGATCGATGGCCTCGAAAGTCGTTCCATGCGGTCGATTGCCATGCTCGCGCAGGAAGTTGCCGTGCGTACCGGGGGCAGGGCGCCAAGAGGGTATAAGTAGATTTTATACCCCCTATCAAAACATACGAATAGACAAGCCAAAGGTTCCTAGGATGCAATGTGGCCAGGCTGAGGAATGACGGCTAGGTTCAGAATGCGAAGCGCGATTGCGCGACACCGGTTTCCCGGTGATCGCCCGACGTCTCTGAAAGTCGGAGACGGATAGAGACGCTTCGTCCGACCTGCATGTGTCTTCGCTCAGCAGCAATATTGAACCAGAGGATGACACACCATGAAAAGACTCGCTTATGCCGTCGGAGCCGCAGCCCTGCTCAGCCTCTCTGGTGCGGCGCTCGCTCAGGATCTGCCGAAGACCCATCTTCAGATCGTCGGAGGCCTCAGCAATCTCACCGCTTATAACGACTTCGAGAAGCCGTTCTGGACGAAGACGATCCCCGAGCGCTCGAACGGGCAGGTTACCGCAGAGATCAAGGGTTTCAACGAGATGGGCCTCAAAGGGCCTGAAATTCTCCGCCTGATGTCGCAGGGCGTCATCCCGTTCGGTACGGCGACGCTGTCCTACTTCGCCAGCGACAATCCGATCAACGAGGCAATCGACCTCGCAGGCCTCGCGCCCGACGTAAAGACGGCGCGTCAGGTCACCGAAGCCTTCGAGCCGGTCTACGCGAAATTCTATGGGGAAGGCTCGCGGGTCAAGCTCCTGGGCATCTCCACCTATCCGGCGCAGGTTCTGTTCTGCAACGCCGAGGTGAACGGCCTTGCCGACCTCAAGGGCAAGAAGGTTCGCACCAGCAGCCGCACCCAGGCCGAATTCGTCGAGGCCTTTGGTGGTTCGAGCGTGACGATGGCCTTCGGCGAAGTGGTGCCGGCTCTGCAGAACAAGGTCGTCGATTGCGCCATCACCGGCTCGCTTTCGGGCTATTCGGCCAAGTGGTACGAAGTCTCGACCCACCTCTACGCGCTCCCGATCAACTGGAATCAGCAAATCCACGCCGTCAACCAGGCGACCTGGGACAAGCTCGACCCCAAGGTGCAGGAGTTCGTCCAGACGAACATCAAGACTTTGATGGACGACATCTGGAAGGCTGCCGACGAACAGACCCAGCAGGGTTACGACTGCAACACGGGCTCGGATGCCTGCACTCTGCCCGTCAAGGGCAAGATGAAGCTGGTTCAGCCGAGCGATGCCGATCGCGCCCTTCTTCAGAAGGCGCTGCAGGAATCCATCCTGCCGAAATGGGCAGCGCGCTGCTCGGCCGAATGCGTGCAGAGCTTCAACGACACGATCGGGAAGACGTTGAACGTCACGGTCTCCAAGTAATGTGACGGAGGCGCGCCGGATCTACCGCAGATCCGGCGCGCCTGTTCCTGCCTATGAGCCGGTTAGCCTCTGGCTCGAGGCGGCGATCAACGTGCAGGTAAAGGTGGAATCATGGCACCGACCATACGACCTTCCCTTCTCGGCAGCCTGCTAAACGCGGCCGAGCACATGTCGCGCTGGGCCGTATGGTTTGGCGGCGCTTTGACGATCGGCAGCGTGCTGCTGATCTCCTTCGACGTCATCGTGCGGAAATTTTTCGGCTTCAGCACCGGCGGCGCCGATGAGTTGTCGAGCTACGCCTTCGCGATCAGCACGTCCTGGGCGTTCGCCTTTGCGACCCTCCAACGCGCGAATGTGCGTGTTGACGTGCTCTATCAACACCTGCCCGTTCGCGTATCGGCCGTCCTGGATTGGCTCTCCCTCGTGACGCTCGGGATCTTCATGGTCGTAATGACCTTCTATGCCTACGACGTCGTTGCCGCCTCCTGGGTGCAGAATTCTGCTGCCAACACGCCTTTGGCGACGCCGCTCTACATTCCGCAGGGGCTTTGGCTGCTGGGCCTGATCTGGATGTGCCTGGTTTTGGCTCTCATGCTGGTGCGGGCCTCGTGGGCACTGGTCACGGGTAGAATTGATGACCTCAAGGCGATCGCCGGTGTCCGCTCGACTCAGGAGGAAGCCGAAGAAGAAGCCGCCGCGGGCGAGCGCATGGTTAAGGGTTAAAGCGATATGGTTGCCACTGCACTGATCCTCCTGCTCGTCCTTATCGGGCTGAGCATTCCCGTCGGCGCCGCTCTCGGGGTGCTCGGACTGATCCTGGATCCGCTGTACTCCATGTTGCCCCTGACCCGGGCCATCGGCGAGCTGTCGTGGAGCACGAATAACGAATTCCTGATGGTGGCGGTGCCCCTGTTCATCCTGCTCGGAGAGATTCTGTTGCGGGCCGGCTTCGCCGAGCGGATGTATGGTGCCATGAGCCTATGGCTCTCCTGGCTGCCCGGCGGCCTGATGCACGCGAATATCGGGGCGTCCACCCTGTTCTCGGCAACCTCCGGATCGAGCGTCGCCACCGCCGCGACGGTCGGCACGGTCGCGATCCCGCAGATCAAGCGCTATGGGTACAACGAGCCGCTCTTTCTCGGCAGCCTCGCGGCGGGCGGAACTCTCGGCATTCTCATTCCGCCTTCGATCAATCTCGTGATCTACGGCGTTCTCACCAACTCGTCCGTGCCTAAACTCTACCTTGCCGGCATTATCCCGGGCATTCTGATGGCCGGCCTGTTCATGCTGGTGATCGTGGTGAGCTGTGTCGCGAAGCCGTCCTGGGGCGGGCACAAGATTCAGGCCACCTGGGGCGAGCGCATGAAGAGCCTGGCTCATCTCGCGCCGCCGCTTGGAATTTTCTTCCTCGTCGTGGGCTCGATCTATGCCGGTCTCGCCACGCCCACGGAAGCTGCCGCTCTTGGCGTGCTGGGCGCGCTGATCCTCGCGGCATGGTCCCGCCGTTTGACCTTGACGATGCTGCGCGAGGCGGTCGAGGGAACGATGCGATCCACGGCGATGATCATGCTGATCGTGATCGGCGCCGCCTTCCTGAACTTCATCATGTCGGCCACGGGCCTCACCGACGCGATCACCAGCTCGATCACGGGTCTGGGGCTTTCGCCAGGATGGATGCTGCTGATCATCGTCATCTTCTATCTGGTGCTCGGCTGCTTCATGGAGACACTCTCCATGATGATCACGACGATCCCGATCGTCACGCCGATCATGCTCGCTCTCGGTTACGATCCGATCTGGCTCGGCATCATCATCATCGTTCTGGTCGAGGCCGCCTTGATCACGCCGCCGGTTGGGCTCAACCTCTTCGTCGTGCAAAGCC
Source organism: Microvirga sp. (assembly GCA_031181145.1). Taxonomy (GTDB): domain Bacteria; phylum Pseudomonadota; class Alphaproteobacteria; order Rhizobiales; family Beijerinckiaceae; genus Microvirga. Next base: position 27,351 of record JAPSLB010000002.1, on the reverse strand, counting down.
TGCGCAAGAGCGGGTCGATGGGCGCCGTCATCACAGGGGCTCTGCCCTTCGTGCTGTCGATGTTCATCCTGCTCGCGCTGCTGGCGTTCTTCCCGGAACTTGCGCTCTGGCTCCCGAGCGTCTTCAGCTGAGCATTCGCCTTCACCCGAAATTTTCAACGTGTGGATTCATCATGAAACTTTCCTTCAGAACAGAAGATCACTCGGGCTTGCGCATGGTCGATGTGGAGGTCTCCTCTCTCGTCGTGGCGGGATGGGCCGGGCGTGACCAGCACGCCATCGAGCACCACATCGAGGAGCTGTTCGCCATCGGCGTGCCGCGGCCGAGCTCCGTACCTCTCTACTACCGCGTCGCGGAGAACCAGCTGACCCAGGCCTCTCGCATCCAGGTCGTGGGAGATCAGAGCTCGGGCGAAGTGGAGACCTTCGTGTTCCGGGCGGGCGGCGAGCTTTATGTGAGCATCGCTTCCGACCACACCGACCGCAAGCTCGAGACGCACAGCGTCGCCCTGTCGAAGCAGGTCTGCGCGAAGCCGGTCGCCGCGGAGGCGTGGCTCTACGCTGACGTGGCCGGATACTGGGACGAACTCGTCATCCGGTCATACATCGAGGAGAACGGGGAGCGCGTGCTCTATCAGGAGGGCACGCTTGCCTCGCTCCGCCCGCCGCTGGAGCTCATCTCGGGCTTTGCCGGCGGGGACACTCTTCCCGAAGGTATCGCCATGATCTGCGGAACGGTCGGAGCGAAGGGCGGAATTCGGCCTGCGCCATCCTTCACCATGGAGCTGTTCGACCCGCGTCGCGGACGCACCCTGAGCCACAGCTATGACATCGAGGTCTTGCCGGAAGTCGCCTGATCCGGAACCCGATGCAACCCACCGTAATGGTTGACCCAACATGACTTCGACAGTGAACGAACAGCAGCAGGCGCTCGCGGAAGGGCGCACTACGTCATTGACCCTGACGGAAGCGGCGCTGAGCCGCGCCGTCGACCCGGGCGGGGAGGGCGCGCGTGTCTTCACGAGGCTCTATCCGGATCAGGCCCGTGCCGCCGCTCAGGCCTCGGACACCCTGCGCAAGGCCGGTCTCGTCCGCTCGCCCGTTGACGGAGTGCCGGTGTCGATCAAGGACCTGTTCGATGTTGCGGGCGAGGTCACGATGGCGGGATCCGTCGCTCGCGAGGGAGAGCCGGCGGCTGCGGAGGATGCGGTCGTCGTCAAGCGCCTGCGGGAAGCGGGCGCGGTGATCGTCGGCCGCACCAACATGACCGAGTTCGCTTATTCAGGTCTCGGCCTCAATCCGCACTACGATGTGCCGCGCAATCCCTGGGACCGCGAGGCCGGACGCATTCCGGGCGGCTCGTCATCCGGCGCCGCCGTATCGGTGACCGACGGGATGGCCGTGGCGGGGATCGGGTCGGACACGGGCGGATCGGTCCGCATTCCCGCTGCGCTCTGCGGCCTCGTGGGCTTCAAGCCGACCGCGGCGCGGGTGCCGATGAACGGTGTCCTGCCGCTCTCGCCCAGTCTCGATTCCATCGGTGCGATTGCTCCCTCGGTGGCGTGCTGCGCGGCTCTCGATGCGATCATGGCGGCCGACGAGAGGCCGCTCCCGCGTCCGGCCGACCTCGGCAGGCTCCGCTTCGCCGTGCCCACGACCGTTGCGCTGGAGGGGATGGACAAGGACGTGGCCCGCGCCTTCGAGGCTGCGCTCGCAAGGCTTTCGACCGCGGGGGCTCGGATCGACGAGATCGCCGTGCCGGAATTCGCCGAACTCGCTGCCATCAACGCCAAAGGCGGCTTCACGGCGGCGGAGTCCTGGGCCTGGCACCGGGACCTGATTGAACGCGCGGGGGACCGCTACGATCCGCGCGTCGTCTCGCGCATCCGGCGAGGCAAGGACATATCCGCCGCCGACTATCTCGACCTGCTCGCGGCCCGCAGGGCCTGGATAGAGAAGGTGGAGGCGCGCATCGAATCCTACGATGCCTTGCTTCTCCCGACCGTTCCGGTTGTCGCACCCGCCATTGCAGAACTCGGGGCGGACGACGATGTCTACTATGCCATGAACGGCCTGATCCTTCGCAATCCCACGCTGATCAACTTCCTCGACGGAGCCGCCTTGTCCGTTCCGTGCCACGAGCCCGGCGGAGCTCCCGTTGGTTTGATGATCGCAGGGGCTGCCGGATCCGACCGCCGGATACTTGCCATTGGCATGGCAATCGAAGCCCTGCGCTCGCAAGATCGGGCGTAACGTGCGCACCGGCAGAAGGATTGGATGATGTCCGCAAAGATCGATAACAGCGTCGCCTACAAAGCCCGCCTGGATGCTCGCGCGGGCCTCCTGACCGGCCCGACCGCGAACCTCGCTCCCGGGCACGTTCAGGCTAATCTCGCCATCCTGCCGGAGGAACTCGCGCACGACTTCCTGCGCTTCTGCCAGCGCAACCCCAAACCGTGTCCGCTCGTCGCGGTCTCCGAGGCGGGCGACCCGTCGCTGCCGGAGCTGGGCCAGGATATCGACATCCGCACCGATATTCCCCGTTACCGCGTGTGGCGCAACGGCGAACTGGTGGCGGAGCCGACCGATATCCGGGACCTGTGGAACGACAAGCTGGTGGCCTTCCTGATCGGCTGCTCGTTCTCGTTCGAGGAAGCGATGCTGGCGGACGGTCTGCCGGTGCGCCACATCGAGCAGGGCTGCAACGTGCCCATGTACCGGACGAACGTTCCGACCGTGGCGACGGGGCCGTTCTCCGGACCACTGGTCGTGTCCATGCGTCCTCTGAAGGCTGCCGACGCCATCCGGGCCGTGCAGGTGACGTCCCGCTTCCCCTCGGTGCACGGCGCTCCGGTGCATCTGGGCGATCCTTCGCTGATCGGGATCGCCGACATCAACAAGCCCGATTATGGCGATGCCGTCGAGATCCGCGAGGGGGAGATTCCGGTCTTCTGGGCCTGCGGGGTCACGCCGCAATCGGTGATCGCCAATGTCCGCCCCGCGTTCTGCATCACGCATGCGCCGGGTCACATGCTCGTCACCGATCTTCTGAATTCTTCGATCGCGGTGATCTGACGCGATCCACGGACGCGGGCTGGCGAGATTCGTCCGCGTCCATCGTTCGTTCGCCGAACGACACGCTTTTCCGCTTCGCCCCGGGCGGGTCCGCAGGTCCAGCAGCGTCCTGCCCCAGGTCCTCACGCTTCGCCGGCGAGGCATGCCGGCCGATCCTGCCGGATTCGCCTTTCGGCCATTCTTTCGTCCCAGCGCGCCATTGCCTTCGTGCGAGCGAATCCGACGCATTCGCGTTCCGACCGGACGCATGGATTCCTGCGCCGTTTCACCGTGATACCGTTTCGGCCGGACAGGTCTGAAGGAAGCGGAACGCCGCTTCGACGGTCCTGCAGGGTGCTCTCCTGGAGCCCTGTGGACATGGCCTCGAGCGGGCCTTCGGCGAACGCTTAAGCTGCTGTGCCAAAAAACAAAATATAGATGCGACAGCAACAGATGTACTCGCGGGTTAAGCGAGAAATGTAGCCAATTCGTGTCGAGGGGTTGGCTTTTCGTGTCAATGGGTTTAGACAAAGAGCGATAACGGCAACGATATCCGTTGAGCGCTTCGCTGAAGGCGAGCAAGGTTGTGCATGTTCTGATGTGCTCTTGTTATCGCTTTCGATCATTCAACTATTTTCCTGATTGAAAATACGCAACGGAGGTTCCCTTAATCTTAGGACAGGGGGCAATGGAGTTTTGATGATTATCGAAGACGGCAACGTGCGCGGCGAGGCTGGCGCTGGCACTCCCGCTGAAAAGATCGTTTTGCGCAATGTCTTCAAGCTCTTCGGCTCGGACGTCACGCGCGCGGTCCAAATGATCCAGGCAGGCCAGGGCAAGGACGCCGTTCAGGCGGAGACCCGCTGCACCATCGGCGTCAACGACGCCAGCTTCGGCATCCGCGAGGGCGAGATCTTCGTGGTGATGGGACTTTCCGGTTCCGGCAAATCGACCCTGCTGCGCCTTCTCAATCGCCTGATCGAGCCGACGATGGGCTCCATCCTGATCGATGGGCAGGACGTGACCCGCATGAGCAAGCGCGACTTGATCGCCCTGCGTCGGCGCGACATGAGCATGGTCTTTCAGAGTTTCGCGCTTCTGCCCAACCGCACGGTTCTCGACAACACCGCATTCGGTCTGGAAATCGCGGGCGTTCCCGAGGCGGAGCGCAACAGGAAGGCACTTACGGCCCTCGAAGCCGTCGGCCTCGACCGTTACGCGTCGAGCCGCCCGGACGAGCTGTCCGGCGGGATGAAGCAGCGTGTCGGCCTCGCCCGCGCGCTGGCCAACGAGCCGACGATTCTTCTCATGGACGAGGCCTTCTCGGCTCTCGATCCGCTGATCCGCACGGAGATGCAGGACGAGCTCCTGCGGCTGCAATCGGAACATAGCCGCACCATCGTTTTCGTCAGTCACGACCTCGACGAGGCCATGCGCATCGGCGACAGGATCGCGATCATGCAGGACGGCGTCGTGGTGCAGGTCGGCACGCCGGAGGACATCGTCATGAATCCGGCGAACGATTACGTCCGCTCGTTCTTCCGGAACGTGGATGTCAGCCACGTCTTCCGTGCCGGCGACATCGCCCGTCACACTCAGGTCACCTTGATCGAGCGGACCGGGCACAGCGTCAATGCCGCCCTCGAGCGCATGCGCGCGCACGACAGGGACGTCGCCATCGTGATCGCACGCGACAAGCGCTACCAGGGCATGGTGAGCGCGGATTCGCTCAAGGAGGCGGTGCGCGCGGGCGGGCACGATCCGTATCGGCGAGCTTTCCTTCCCGACATGAATCCCATCGAGGCCGACACGCCGCTGTCACAGGTCATGGGACGCGTGGCGGAGAGCCGCTGGCCCGTCCCGGTGGTGGACGAGCGCGGCTGCTATCTCGGCGCAATCTCCAAGTCTTCCCTCCTCATGACCCTCGACCGCGCCGGCTGAGACGCCGACGCGTAAAGGATACCGCTTATGGATTTCGATATCAGTATCGGCGCTGGCGCCAGCGCGGTTGTCGAGTACATGCTCGACAACTTCTCCCCGACACTCGATGCGATCGCGGACGGGATCGGCTTCTTCGCCGACGGCATCAAGGATGCTCTGCTGTGGCTGCCCTCGTGGGCGCTCACTGCCGTCGTTTCGCTTGTCGCGCTTTGGCGCGTCGGCTGGAGGTTCGCTCTCTTGTCCGGCGCCGCCCTTCTCCTCATCGTCGGAATGGGATTGTGGAAGGAGACGGTCGAGACGCTCGCTCTCGTGATGGCGGCGACGGCGATCGCGATCGTGCTCGGCATTCCGCTCGGCATCGCGATGGCGCGCAGCTCCTTGCTGGCCGCCGGTACGCGCCCCCTGCTCGACCTGATGCAGACGATGCCGGCTTTCGTGTATCTGATTCCGGCGGCGATGTTCTTTGGTCTCGGTGCGGTGCCCGGCACCATCGCGACCGTGATCTTCTCGATGCCGCCCGTCGTGCGTCTGACCGCGCTGGGACTCACGCAAGTCAATCGCGAGTTCGTTGAGGCCGGTCTCGCCTTCGGCTGCACGGATCGCCAGCTTCTGTTCAAGGTCCAGTTCCCGCTGGCCCTGCCGTCCATCATGGCGGGCGTGAACCAGACCATCATGCTCGGCCTGTCGATGGTGGTGATCGCCTCGATGATCGGCGCTGGCGGTCTGGGCAATACGGTGCTCACGGGCATCCAGCGCCTCGATGTGGGCCTCGGGTTCGAGGGCGGACTCGCAGTCGTCATCCTGGCCATCATCCTCGACCGTCTGACGCAAAGCCTCTCACGGCCGGCAGCCTTCCCGATCCCGCGCTGGGCGCTTCGGCGTGCCAAGGCTGCGCCGGATACCGCCGGCCTGGAGACCGCGCCTGCCAAGGCAGGCGCCTGACCCGGATGCCGGACCGGAGCCCGGCCCGGCGCCCGATCAAAACCCAAGAGCTGAAAGGAGAACCCTATGCTCAAGACCTTCGCCCGGATCGCCCTCGCGGCGGCCCTGACCACAGGCCTTGCTGGCACGCTGCAGGCACAGGAGGAGAAGAAGCCGGTGAAGATCGGCTGGACCGCCTGGGCCGACGCCGAGTTCGTCACCAAGCTCGCCAAGAAGATCATCGAGGACAACTATTCCCAGAAGGTCGAGCTCGTTCAGACCGACATCGCGCCGCAATACCAGGGCGTCGCGAAGGGCGATATCGACGCCATGATGATGGCCTGGTTGCCCGAGACTCATAAGGATTACTGGGACCGCGTGGGCAACAAGGTCGTGCCTCTCGGAGTGCTCTACACCGATGCGAAGCTCGGTTGGGTCGTCCCGAACTACGTCCCGGAGGATCAGGTGGCATCCCTCGCCGATCTCGCCAAGCCCGAGGTGAAGGAAAAGCTCGGCGGCAAGGTGCAGGGAATCGACCCCGGGGCGGGGCTGACCCGTCTGTCGAAGGAAGCCCTCAAGACGTATGACCTGAGCGGCTACGATCTCACCACGGCCAGCGATGCCGCCATGGTGTCCGCCTTGGACCGCGCGATCCGCCGGAACGAGTGGATCGTCGTGACGGGCTGGAGCCCTCACTGGATGTTCGGCAAATACGAGCTGCGCTACCTCGACGATCCGAAGAATGCGCTTGGTGGTGTCGAGCGCGTCTACGCCATCGCCCGGCAAGGCTTCCAGAGCGATTATCCCGAAGTCGCCCAGTTCCTGATGCGCATGCATCTTCCGTTGGACGAGCTCCAGGCCGCCATGTCGGACGCCAACGAGTCGTCGGTCGACAAGGCGGTCGAGAACTACATCAGCGAGCATCCGGCACGGGTGAAGTACTGGCTGACCGGCGAGATGACATCGGCGTCGTAAGCGGCGCGAAGCTAGCATCATCGCATCCTCGATGGCAGGCCGCCGGGCATTCCCGGCGGCCTGCTTCGTTCCGGAGGTCGGCGCGTCTCAATAGGTCCGCCCGGATCGGTCAGGGCCCCATGATTGAGGGTCATCGTAAGCGGGCATTCCCTCGTCGTGCCGGAACCGCGGCCGGTGACGGGAATCGGGGTCGGGAGCCGATTGCTCAGATGCCCGGGGATCGGCAGCACGGTCCAGAAAGGCCAAGGTGCCCCGCAGAAGGGACTGGGCCGCTGCGACAACTGCATCGGCAATGTCGCCAAGGCGGATGTCCCCTAAACGATTACCGTCTTCGGGCACGGGATGAGGCCGGTAAGGCTGATCGCGACCTGCAGGATAGGGGCCCGAACGACTACTCGGCAGGAGGTCCGTGAAGACACCTGCACCCGCGAGGATCGCGATCAGCACGACGGGTACGACGAGCCGAAAGGCAAGGCCGATGACCTTGGTGAGGACGACGTAGCCGATGACGAGGAGTATTGCGGCGGTGATGATGCCCATGGCCGGGTCTGTGCGATTCCTGACATATTGCGGGGAACGAGGCATCCACGACATCGGCGGCCATTTTGTGTCCTCGTCGACCGCCAGGAGGATGAGGACTTTTCGCCCGGAGCGGGTTCCAGGTTCATCACTGGACCGTGAGCAGACCATCCTCCGGAAAATTTCTTGGTCGTGACGCCCAGGAGTTGATTGCGCGGCGGCGCCTGTAAGAGGATGCTTCTCAGGCACAGATGAGAAGGGATTGAACATGTCGAGATCGCCAGGGGGACGCCGTCCGTCCGATCCGCTGAAGGCTGCGGAGGCCGCCTTCAAGAAGGTCACGACGAAGCCGGTCGAGGGACCCGTCAAGGCGCCCGCCATCCCGGGTGTGAAGGAGGTCGTGACGTTGCGCATCGACCAGGAGGTGCTCGAGTTCTTCCAGCAGGATGGCCCCGGGTGGCAGGATCGCATCAATGCGGCCCTCCGCAAGGCCGCGGGCAAATCCGAGGAGTGAGGCGGAGCGGCCCTCTTCAAACCTCGAAGGAAAACTCTCGGATGGAACGGCCGATTGCCCGGCCTCTGTCGCGCTCCATAATGCCCCTTCCACGTGACGCAGTTCGCGGCAACCATGACAACCGAGCTTACTCTTCTCGCCTGGACGCTTGTCCTCGCTCTGGTACAGATCCTCCTCCCCGCGACCTTGCGCACAGGCGAGACCGGCGTGAGCTACAATGCGAGCGCACGAGACGATGAGGGGCCGCCGACCGGAAAGGTCACGGGACGCCTCCAGAGGGCCCAGAAAAACCTCTTCGAGACGCTTCCCGTCGCCGCGACCGCTATCCTTATCGCGCACATCGCGGGCCGGACCGGAGCGCTGACCTGGTGGGGAGCGATGCTCTACTTCTGGGCGCGCGTCGTCTATCTGCCACTCTATGCTCTCGGCATTCCCTATATCAGATCCCTTGTGTGGCTTGTATCCCTCCTCGGGATCATCCTGATCCTGGTTGCAATTTTGCTTCCAGCAGCCTGATCCGGAGGCAGCCCGGGAGCGGGACCTTTCTCAGGCAGGGCTTTGCGATGGATCAAGGCGCCATTTCCACATCCGGTCTAGTGAATTCCCCATGTCCCGTCGTCCGAGAGCGGGATCCAGGAGGAATTCATGGTCCAGAACATCGAGGACGTGCTGGTCGGACTGACGAAGGAGTCGGGTCCCGACGAGATCTCATCCGCATTGGGATATGGTCTATCTCTTGCACAGCAGGCCGGCGCGCATGTCACCGTCCAGACGTTTTCCGTGAAACTCCAGCTGACGAATCAATGGATCGCCACTTTCGCAGCCGGGCTCGTGCAAGCCGAGAACCAGCGCTTCCATGCTCTCGCCCAGGCCGCTGCTGCGTCCGCGAGGGTCGCCTGCTCCACCGTAAGCCAGCATCTCAGCTATCGGGAACTGGCCGTCGCGTTCCGTACACAGGCGCGTCTGCATGACCTCACCATCGTCGATGCCGAACCGGAAGCCCTCGTTCCGGACCGGGAGCTGATCGGGGCCCTGCTGATGGGCAGCGGCCGCCCACTCCTTGTCGTCCCGCCCGGGTGGGATACGTTCCAGGCCCGCCGCATTCTCTTCGCATGGGACGGCAGCGCCCGGGCGGCTCGGGCGGCGGCTGACGCCCTGCCATTCCTGCAGGCCGCCGAAGCTGTGGAAGTAGTGGCCGTGACGGGCGAAAAGGACCTGCCCGTCACGGTCCCGGGCGCGGACATCGCCCCGCATCTCACCCGCCATGGCGTCAATGTGAAGGTCCGGCCTCTTCCGGCCTTGAGGGGCGACGTGGCCGAGACGCTGCGCAACCATGCCACGCTGACCCTTGCCGACATAATCGTGATGGGTGGCTACGTCCACTCGCGGCTGCGCGAGATGGTGTTCGGCGGCGTCACCCAGTCCCTTCTGAGGCAGAGTCCCGTGCCGCTGTTCATGGCGTACTGAGGTCAGGAAGCCAGCGTGCAGGTTCGGGATTTCCTCGCTCCTCCTGCACCTCACCAGGACGGGGGTGGCCGGGTGAATCCCAGCGGGCATCACACCATGGGACACGCCCACGCCCATGTCTCGCGGGCACCGCCGAAAACGGCGACCGAGCTGCAGCTCGCAATCCTGACGTGAATCGCGGCCATGGTTCGCGCACCTTGGCTGGACCCTCGGCTCCGATCCGGTTGCGGGTCGATCCGGTGCAAACGTAGAGACGACGAGGCTGTCATGGATCAGGTCAACATGCACGACGAGGCCGATGAGACAAGGCAGTTCGGCTTCGTGCCTTGGCATGCCGAATCCGTCATGGCAACGCTCGCGGCCTTCGATGCGGATTCCCATGGCCTGCGTTCGGCCGAAGTGCGGCGGCGGATTGAACGGCATGGATACAATCGTATGCCTGAGGGTGAGCGGCGCAGTGCGCTCGTCCGCTTCGTCGCGCAGTTCAACAACGTCCTGATCTATGTCCTTCTCGGAGCGGCGGCCGTCACCGTGCTCCTGGGCCACTGGGTCGATACGGTGGTGATTCTGCTCGTGGTCATGATCAATGCGGCCATCGGGTTCATCCAGGAAGGGCGTGCCGAGCAGGCCCTGGACGCCATCCGGGCCATGATCTCGGCTCACGCCTCGGTGCTGCGCGACGGGCAGCGCCAGACCGTCAAAGCCGAGGAACTCGTCCCGGGCGACATCGTGCTGCTCGAGGCCGGGGACCGGGTGCCAGCCGACTTGCGGCTTCTCCGGGCGCGGAGCCTGCGCATCGACGAGGCCATTCTCACGGGCGAGTCCGTGCCTGTGGAGAAAGAGACGGGTCCGGTCGCGCGGGATGCGCCGCTGGGCAACCGGACCTGCATGGCCTTTTCCGGCAGTCTCGCCGTGGCCGGGCAAGGGATGGGCGTGGTCATCGGTACCGGGACCGGGACCGAGATCGGCCGGGTCACCGCGCTGCTGGGAGAGGTGGAGACCCTCACGACGCCGCTCGTCCGGCAGATGAACCAGTTCGCCCGCATGCTCACAGGCGCGATCCTCGTCGTAGCGGCAGTGGTCTTCGGCATCGCCGTCCTGGTCCACAAAACCTCGTGGGGCGTGGCCTTCATGGCGGTGGTCGGCCTGGCGGTCGCGGCCATTCCCGAGGGGCTGCCCGCCGTGATGACGATCACGCTCGCCATCGGTGTCCAGCGAATGGCCGCACGGAACGCCATCGTCCGGCGCCTGCCTGCCGTGGAGACGCTCGGATCCGTCTCCGTGATCTGTTCGGACAAGACCGGGACGCTCACCCGCAACGAGATGATGGCGCAAACCATCGTCACGCCGGATGGGCTCTTCGAGGTGACGGGCAGCGGATATGCTCCCGAGGGCGAGTTCCTCCGGGACGGAAAGGCGGCCGTCACGATCGACCGTGAATCCGCCCTGACGGAAATCGTGCGCGGCGCGTGCCTGTGCAACGACGCCGGCCTGCGTCGGACGGCGGCGGGGTGGGCCGTGGACGGCGATCCGATGGAGGCGGCCCTGGTCTCGCTGGCGATGAAGGCCGGCATGGACCCGCAGGAGCTCAGGCGTCGGTTCGGCCGCGTCGACGAGATCCCCTTCGACGCGCAGCACCGCTTCATGGCTTCCTTGCACCGCCCGCCCGAGGGCGGCGCCATTCTCTACGTGAAGGGCGCTCCGGAGAGGGTGATCGCCATGTGCGCCAGGGAGCGTGCCTCGTCGGTGGAGCGGCCTCTCGATCCCGACTGGTGGATGACCCAGGCGGACGCGGCGGCCCGTCAGGGACAGCGCATCCTCGGGGTCGCGGCAAGGCGACTGCCGAACCTTTCCTCCCATCCCCTGAGGTTCGAGGATGTCGAGAACGGGCTGACGATGCTGGGCCTGGTCGGGTTGATCGATCCGCCGCGCGAGGAGGCGCTGGCCGCGGTCAGGGAATGCCAGTCGGCGGGCATCAGGATCAAGATGATCACCGGCGACCATGCGGCCACGGCAGGAGCCATCGCCGGCGCTCTGGGCATCAGGGGCAGCGACGGGGCGGTGGTGACGGGCGTGGCTCTCGATGCGATGGACGACGGACAGTTCCGATCGGCCGTCCGCGATGTGGCGGTGTTCGCGCGCACTAGCCCCGAGCACAAGCTGCGCATCGTCCAGGCGTTGCAGGCCGACCGGGAGGTGGTGGTGATGACCGGCGATGGCGTGAACGACGCCCCCTCGCTCAAGCAGGCCGATGTCGGCGTCGCCATGGGCAGGAAGGGAACCGAGGCCGCCAAGGAAGCCGCCGAGATGGTGCTGGCCGACGACAACTTCGCCTCCATCGTCGCGGCCGTGCACGAGGGCCGGACGGTCTACGACAATCTCAAGAAGGTGATCAGCTGGACCCTACCGACGAATGGTGGCGAGGCGCTTGCGGTCATTGCCGCCATGTTGCTGGGACTGACGCTGCCGATGACGCCCGTCCAGATTCTGTGGATCAACATGATCACGGCCGCCACCCTGGGGCTGATTCTCGCCTTCGAGCCGCCGGAACCGGACGTGATGCGCCATCCGCCGCGTCGGCCGGACGAGCCGATCCTGTCCGGGTTCCTGGTCTGGCGGATCGTCCTCGTGTCAGTCCTCTTCGTCATCGCCACCTTCGGCATGTTCGAGTGGGCGATCAGGCGCGGTCTGTCCATCGAGGAGGCCCGCACGATCGTCGTGAACACGCTTGTGGTGCTGGAGATCTTCTATCTCTTCAGCGTCCGGTTCCTGCATGCGAAGCCCATCAGCTGGAAGGGAGTTCTGGGGACAAGGCCCATCCTGATCGGCGTCGGCGCGGTCGTCCTGGCGCAGCTCGCCTTCACCTATCTTCCGCCCATGCAGGCGCTGTTCCAGACGCGGGCCGTGTCGCTCCCGGACGGGATGGCCGTGGTGGCAACGGGCGGGATCCTGCTGTTCATCCTGGAGGGCGAGAAGTGGCTCCGGGGTTATGCGGGACGCCGGAAGCCTGCTTTCTATCATCGCTGACCCATATGAACGCCAAGGAGGACTGAACCATGCTGCGCAGTATCCTGATTGCCCTGGACGGCTCCCCGTCCAGCCTGGAGGCCGCCGGGCTGGGGCTGGAGCTGGCTCGCCTCCATCAGGCCCATGTGGAGGGGCTCGGTATCGTCAACTCGGCCTGGATCCAGCGGCCCGAGGCGGTGCCGCTCGGCGGCATGGCCTACAAGACCGCCCTCGACCTGAAGGAGTTCGAGGGCGCGACCGAACGGGTGGGCGCGGTCCTCGATGACTTCCGCGGCCGCGCGGAGAAGGCGGACGTTCCGTCGTTCGAGACCCGCGAGGTCGACGGCAGCCCCCTCCAGGTGATCGAGATCGAGGCCGCGTCGCACGATCTGATCGTGCTGGGCCGTCACAGCATGTTCGACGTGGGTGGCGAGGTCTATGAGCTGCCGCTATATGTCGACCGCATCATCCGCGGCGAGCCGCGTCCTGTCGTGCTCGTGCCCGATCCTGTCCCCGATTCCGGGCAGGACGCCTCGCAGGCCCCGGTCCTGGTTGCGTTCGACGGCAGCCCGGCTTCCTCCCGCGCGGTACACATGTTCGCGCTCCTCGGCCTCGCGGCGGGGCGCGTGACCCATGTGGTGACCCTCGACCAATCCTCGTCTCGCCGGGCCGAGGAGACGGCCACCCGCGCCTGTGCGCTGCTCAGGCGGCACGGGGCCGGCCGAGGCGCATCCCGTAGGCTTGAGCGACCGCGAGGCGGGCACTCCGGCCGAAACGATCCTGGGATTGGCTAAGGCGCTCAGGCCGGAGATGGTCGTCATGGGAGCCTACGGAACCCGAGGCATCCAGGAAATCTTCGGCTCCTGCACGAGGGAGGTACTGAACGCCTGCCCGACGCCCCTCTTCCTGCACCACTAGAGCTTGTCCCCGCGAGGGTCGGACAGAAGGAAACTCGCCGATGCATGTCTCCGTCTTCAGCACAAAGCCCTATGACCGCCGCTTCCTCGATGCTGCCAACGCCGCGGCGGGGCACCGGCTGTCGTATCTTGAGGCTCACCTCTCGATCGACACCGCCAGCCTGGCGGAAGGCGCCGATGCGGTGTGCGTTTTCGTCAATGACGAGGTGAACGGAGACGTTCTCGCCAGCCTGGCCTCCAAGGGAGTCCGGCTCGTCGCCTTGCGGGCCGCCGGGTTCAACAACGTCGACCTGGAGGCTGCCAGGCACCAGGGAATCACCGTGACGCGGGTTCCGGCTTATTCCCCCCATGCGGTGGCCGAGCACACGATCGCTCTCATGCTCACCCTGAACCGCAAGATCCACAGGGCCTACAACCGGGTCAGGGAGGGAAACTTCGCCCTCGAGGGCCTGCTCGGCTTTGACATCGCCGGCAGGACGGCAGGGGTAGTGGGGACGGGCAGGACCGGCGAGGTGGTGTGCCGGATTCTCACGGGCTTTGGCTGCACGGTACTGGCGCACGATCCGCAGCCCAATGCCGCCTGTGCGGAGATGGGGGTGCGGTACGTGCCGCTGGAGGAGTTGCTCTCGCTCTCCGACATCGTCACCCTGCATTGCCCCCTCACGCCTGCCACGCGGCACCTCATCAATGCCCGGTCCCTGCAGCGGATGAAGCACAATGTGATGCTGATCAACACGAGCCGTGGGGCCGTCATCGACACGAGAGCCGTGCTGCAGGGGCTCAAGGACGGCACCATCGGACACCTTGGTCTCGACGTCTATGAGGAGGAGGCGGATCTCTTCTTCGAGGACTTGTCGCAGCGCTTCATCGGCGACGACGTCTTCGCGCGGCTTCTGACCTTCCCGAACGTGCTGATCACGGGCCACCAGGCCTTCTTCACCGAAGAGGCGCTGACCAACATTGCCGAGACGACAATCGGCAACATCACCGCGTTCGAGCGCACGGGGCAGACCGTCCACGAAATCTCCATCGAAAAGATCGCCCGGTAAAGGCATCGGAGGGTGGCGCGTGACATGAAGGCGGTTGGAGCAGCCCTCCCTCTGGCTCTCGTGCTGGTCCTGATGATCGGGCGGAGCTGGCCTGCGGCGCGCGCTGGCTTGGCAGGTCTGGGGCTGGCGACTGTCCTGTCCCTGACGATCTTCAGGATCAGCGCCGAAACTCACCCCGGCATCGGGGCGGGCGGCGTGCTTGCGGGTTCGAGTCTCGAGGCGCTGTTCACGGCCGCCACCATCCTCTGGATCCTCTTTCCCGCGCTTGCGATTTACGAACTTCAGGTTCGGTCCGGCGCCTTCGACGTGATCCGCGCAGGCCTTGCGGGTCTATCCGACGATCCGCGGATCCAGGCGCTTCTCGTGGCCTGGTTCTTCGGCCTGTTCATGGAGGGGGCCGCCGGGTTCGGCACTCCGGTCGCACTGGCGGCGCCCCTGCTGGTCAGCCTTGGGTTTGCCCCCGTGAAGGCCGTGGCGCTGGCCTTGATCGGTCATGCCGCCGGCGTGTCCTTCGGGGCGATCGGAACCCCTGTCCTGGCCCAGACCTCGCTCGTGGCCTTGAGCGGCGCGGATATCGCGCGGGCCACCGGTCTCCTTCACGGCATTCTCGGCGTCATCTTGGCGCTGTTCCTCATCCGGCTGTGCGGGGAGAGCCCGCCGATGGCCCGGCAATGGGTCTGGGGCGTCGCGGCAGCCGCGTGCTTTCTCGTTCCTTATACCGTACTGGCGCTGACGGTGGGGCCGGAGCTCCCGACGCTCGGGGGCGCCCTGATCGGTGCGGCCTGCTTCGTCCTCGTCCTTCGCCGGAAGGCCGGGCCGGCCGGCACGCATGATTGGCGGATCGTCACGAAGGCCTGCATGCCGTATGGCATCGTTCTCGCTCTCATCCTCGCGACCCGACTGCTGCCTGGGCTGACGGAGCAGCTCCGCTCCATCGAGATCGCCTGGTCCCTGTCCGGGACGTTCCGCGGCAGCATGCAGCCGCTTTATCACGCCGGATCCATCCTGCTGCTGGGCTTCCTGGCCGGCGGGGCCGCCCAGGGACACGGTCTGACGGACCTACGGGAAGCCTCCCGGGCGGCCCTTCTCCGGCTGGCTCCGGTCACGTTCGCGCTCGTGACGATGCTCGCGCTGTCCCGTCTGATGCTGCATGCCCGGATGATCCACGAGTTGGCGGAAACCGCCCGCGAGGCAGGGGCGGCGTGGCCGCTCCTGGCGCCGGCGGTGGGAGCTCTCGGCACATTCGTGACCGGGTCGGCTACGGCTTCCAATATCCTCTTCACTGAATTCCAGGCCGCCGCCGCAGGCGCTCTTGCCCTGCCGCTCACGACGATGGTCGCGGCACAGGGATTTGGCGCGGCGGTGGGCAACATCGTCTGCCCTCACAACGTCATCGCAGGGGCCGCTACCGTCGGCCTGAACGGACAGGAGGGGGCGATCCTGTCGAGGACGGTGCTGGCCTGCATGGTCTATACCCTGGCCGGCGGCCTCCTCGTGCTGGTTCTGAGCTCATGGCCATGAACGGCGACCGGTTTCCCTCCGGGCCACCCTGCGGGGCCGCGGCTTTCCTACGCCCGGCACGGGACTTTGCGGGCGTCAGGATGCCGAGCGCCTCTTCGGCGTTGTCTCACCGGAGCGGGGCAGGCACCTTGAACTTTTAAGAACCGGCGCAGCGGGACCGTTTCTGATGTGCCCGGTCGTTCCTGCACCGGTTTCGCGCATGAAGAGGAGGGCGCATGAGCGATCGCCACAGACGGGATGACGACAGGGATCGCGGACATCTCTTCTGGTACTGGCTGCCGGTCGTCGGGGCGGGAATCGGCCTAGCCTTCGTGTTTCTGGCATGGTGGACCGGTCCCTGATCCGAGCCTGGCGCGGTCCCGTCGGGAGGCGGTCTGCCCGAACCGGGAAACTGCTGTAGATTGAAGCGAAGCTCCGGCGCGCGCAAAGCAGACCGCAGGCAAACCGTGGCGAGGCTTGCGCGTTCCTTCCCCAGAGCCCCGACTGACGAGCCGAGATGCGATGGAAGGAATTTCGGTCTTCAATGAAACCGCCGCCATTCTTGCGTTGGCTGCGGGAATGGGGGTCCTGGGCCTGGTGCTTCGCCAGCCGCTCATCGTGGCCTTCATCGCAACCGGGATCGTGGCAGGTCCCGACGCCCTCGGCCTTGTCCAGGGCAGCGAGCATGTGGGGCTGCTGGCCGAGATCGGCGTCGCCGTCCTTCTCTTCCTTGTGGGGCTCAAGCTCGATCTCCAGATCGTGCGAGCCTTAGGTCCGGTCGCGCTCGCCACCGGCCTTGGGCAAGTCGCCTTCACGGCCGTGGTCGGCTTCGCCATCTGCCTCGCCCTCGGCTTCGATGCCGTCGCGAGCGCCTATATCGCGGTCGCGCTGACGTTCTCCAGCACCATCATCATCGTCAAGCTCCTCTCCGACAAGCGCGAGGTCGAGTCCCTGCATGGCCGCATCGCCATCGGTTTTCTCATCGTCCAGGACATCGTCGTCGTCCTGGCGATGATCGTCCTCTCCACCGTCGGCATCCGCACCGGCGAGAGTCCGGCAGGTTTCGGGATCGGCGGCACCTTCCTCAGCGGTCTCCTTCTCCTCGCGCTGGTCGCCCTGTTCGTGCGCTACGGCGCGGAGCGGTTGCTGCGCCACATCACCCGCATGCCCGAGCTCCTGGTGACGTTCGCCCTGGCCTGGGCCGTCCTGTTCGCGGCGGTCTGCGACTTCATCGGCCTCGGCAAGGAACTCGGCGGCCTGATCGCGGGAGTATCGCTCGCCTCGACCTCATTCCGGGAGGCGATCGCCTCCCGCTTGGCCAGCCTCAGGGACTTCCTGCTGCTGTTCTTCTTCATCAGCCTGGGATCGGGCCTGCGCATCGGCCTGCTCGGCGATCAGGTTCTGCCCGCCATCATCCTGTCGGCCTTCGTCCTGATCGGAAACCCGCTGATCGTCATGGCGATCATGGGCTATATGGGCTATCGCAAGCGGACCGGCTTCTTCGCTGGCCTCACCGTCGCCCAGATCAGCGAATTCTCGCTAATCTTCATGGCGATGGGGATCTCGCTAGGCCATGCCTCGCCCGAGTCGATCGGCCTGGTCACGCTGGTCGGCCTCGTGACCATCACCCTGTCGACCTACATGATCCTGTACTCCCAGCCCCTCTACAGCCTGGTTGAGCCCTTCATCGGCTGGGCCGAGCTGCGGGAGCCTCACCGGGAGCGCGAGGAGCTTCCCTCCACCCAGGAGACCTACGACGTCATCCTGTTCGGTCTCGGTCGGTTCGGCCGGGAGATCGCCAAGATCCTGCAATCGGCCGGCGCCAGGGTCCTCGGGGTCGATTTCGATCCGGAGGCGCTGGAGCGGTGGCGCAAGCGCGGACATGCGGGAGCCTACGGAGACGCCCTCGATCCCGAATTCCCGGGGACGCTGCCTCTGGCAGGATCCAGGTGGGCGATCATCGCCACGTCCCCGCCGCTGGGCCCAAGCGTGGTCCATGGCGACAACCGCGTCGTGCTCATGGAGGGCCTTCGACAGGCGGGCTTCGAGGGACGGATCGCCATCCGCAGTCATGACCAGGCCGATGCGCGGCGGCTCCTCCACGCGGGTGCCGATCTGGTGCTGGCCCCTTATGCCGATGCCGCAGTGCGGGCAGGCGAGCTCATGGGCTTCCCGCCCCGCGATTGGCCGGAAGACATGGTGGTGAGCCGTGCGGCCGACGGCACGCCTGCCGCTCCGGACGGGAAGCCCATCCTTCCGCCTGACTGTCAGGCGGGACGGAATGTCGAGCAGGATTCCGCCTGACCGGGAGCTAGGTCCGAAGGAACGATCAGGACATCCAGCTCGGCGTCCTGCAAGACGCTTTCCGCAACGCTGCCCAGGAGAAGCGTGCCGAGGCCCGATTGCCCTCGGGTGCCCAGGACAATGAGGTCCGAGCGGTTCGCCCGGGCGCAATCCCGAATGGTCTGCCCGGTCGATCCCTCGACCGGCATCACGATAGTGCGACTTGCCTTGATTCGAGCCTTCCCGATGAACTCGACCATTCCCTGCGCAGCCTGCGCTTCCTCCTCCGCAAGCTGGTCCTTCAACTGCTCTCGGGTCATTGCGGCCCGCAGCGTGGCATCCTGGGCGAGGGTGTCGAATGCGTGCAGGAGAACGACTTCGGCGTCGCCAAGGAGGCCCAGATCCCGGGCCGTTCGGACGGCATGAAGCGAGGCGTCGGAGAAATCCGTTGCGACCAGGAGGCGACGATGGGGCTGGGTCGGAACCCCGTTGGCCATGAGGATCGGTCGGCGGCTGCGCCGGATCGTCCGTTCCACGGTCGTTCCCATGAAGATCTCCCGCAGGACCTGACGCCGATAGGGCCCCATCACCATAAGGTCGGCATCGAACTCCGCCGCGGCGTCCGAGAGGCCCTGGAACGGTTCTCCGAGGATCACCTTGGCATCGCAGTCCAGACCGTCGATCTCCCGAATGGTCCGGCCCAGCTCCGCGAGGAGGGTCATGGCCTCGCGCTCGGCTGATTCCACCAGTCGCACCGGCCGGTCGTCGTCGACGACATGGATCAGGACGAGGCGGGCGGAAACGTGGCGGGCGAGCAGAGTGGCCCGGCGCAAGGCACGATCGGACCGCGTCGAGAAGTCGGTCGCCACCAGGATTGTTCTCATCGTCGCTCACTCCTCTTGCGGCAGACCGACCCTACCATGATGGGCGCTGCGGATCGCGACTGGCTTCGCCGACCCTGTCGATTCCCGGAGCAGGGGTTGCAATCGGCCGCCCGTCTGGCACGGTGAAATTCACTCCGGGCGGGTTGAAAATCGGCCCCAGGTCCTCACCGCCGGACCCCGGTGAAGAGTTTCGAAAGTGAAGGCTCAAGGCAGCATGGATTTTCGGTGGAATGAAGCCTCGGGACCCTATCGTCGGGTCCATTCGGATCCACAGCCTGCATCCTGCGATCCCGGGCGGTCCGGACGGCAATCGAAGAGTCGAAGCGCTGGCCTGTGCCTGCTAGGGGCTGCGCGCATCGACCGGCGAGGCTCGTTCCCGCCGGGCCTTTTACCTGCCGGAAAGCGCTGACCATGAGCAAGCACGAGGCTTCCCGTTCGGTGTCGGCGACGCCCCATGGTCATGCGGGTGAGGTTTTCGCGGCTTTTCTCAAGCTCGGCCTGACCTCCTTCGGCGGTCCGGTCGCCCATCTCGGGTACTTCCGTGACGAGTTCGTCGTCCGGCGCCGCTGGCTCGATGAGCGGGCCTACGCCGACCTCGTGGCCCTGTGCCAGTTCTTGCCGGGGCCAGCCTCGAGTCAGGTCGGCATGGCCATCGGCCTGTCCCGGGCGGGCTATCTCGGGGCGTTGTCCGCCTGGACGGCCTTCACGCTGCCCTCGGCCATCGCCCTGGTGCTGTTTGCCTTCAGCATCGGCGTGCTGGGAGAGGCGCTCGGCTCGGGATGGCTCCATGGCCTCAAGGTGGCGGCCGTGGCGGTGGTGGCGCTTGCCGTGCTCGGCATGGCCCGGTCCCTGACGCCGGACCGGGAGCGTGCCACCCTGGCGGTGGTCGCTGCCGCCATCACCCTGGCCATCCCCTCGGCCTGGGGGCAGGTCGGCGCCATCGCGCTCGGCGGCCTCGTCGGCGTGACCCTCCTGAGGGGAGGGGCGCCTGCCGATCACGCGGCGCTTTCCCTGTCGGTGAGCCGCAGGGTTGGGTTCACCGCGCTCCTCGCGTTCTTCGTCCTGCTCCTCGGCCTGCCGTTCCTGGCGGCTGCGACGGGCAGCCAGGGCGTCGCCCTGTTCGACGCCTTCTACCGGGCCGGCTCGCTGGTGTTCGGCGGCGGCCACGTGGTCCTGCCGCTGCTCCAGGCCGAGGTCGTGCCGCCGGGCTGGGTGACGAACGACTCCTTCCTGGCCGGTTACGGCGCGGCCCAGGCGGTGCCAGGACCGCTGTTCACCTTCGCAGCCTATCTCGGCGCCGTCATGGATCCGCAGCCCAACGGATGGGCGGGGGCGGCCCTGTGCCTTGTCGCCGTCTTCACGCCTTCGTTCCTGCTGGTCCTTGGCACCCTGCCGTTCTGGGAGAACCTGCGCCGCAGGCCGATGGCGCAGTCCGCTCTGAAGGGCGTCAATGCCGCCGTGGTGGGTTTGCTGCTGGCCGCTCTGTATCACCCTGTCTGGACGGCCGGGATCCTGGGGGCAGCCGACTTCGCTCTGGCGGCGTCCGCGTTCCTGCTGCTGTTCATGTGGAAGACGCCGCCATGGCTGGTCGTGCTCCTGAGCGCCGTCGCCGGTGCGCTCATTGCCGCTTGGTGACGCAAGTCAAAGCGAGCGTGCACGCACCCGCCCCGGCTCCAGCGCGCCAGGATTCCGGCAAACCGTTTCGTCCGGAGACGCGGTGGGAACAGGGGCTTCCCTGTGCCGTGCAGTCTGGATGCCTGACTTAAACGGCCCGAGATCACTAATTTTTGGCAGAATATTGTGACCCGAGGCAGCCTAGTTTGCATCTGCCACGGTTCCACAGGCCCCGCTCTGCGAAACACATACGCTGATCCTGCTCGCGTGCACACCAAGGTGAATCAGGGCAAGGCAGTTTTCCCGGATGCTATGCCCTCGATGAAGTCGACTGCGGCCGCGACGCCGTCCTCCTTCCGGATCGCAGTACCCAAGGCAGCCGCTCGACTGCGCATGTTCAGGTCGTCCATCGCCATGATGGCAGCTGCGAGGCTCTCAACGGTCAGGGCCTTCGGGTCGAGAGGATCCGGCCCCACACCGAGCTCCGCGACGCGCCTGCCCCAGAACGGCTGGTCGCCGAAGAACGGGCACACGACCGTGGGCCTGCCGGCGCGGAGCGCCGCCGCTGTCGTTCCCGCGCCGCCATGATGAATGGTCGCCGCCACCCGAGGAAACAGCCTGTCGTGCGGCGCTCCGGCTATGACATGGACGTTGGCAGGCGTGCTTACCGCCCCTAGCGCACCGCCACCTGTTGCGAGGAGCCCGCGCTTGCCCGTTCTTCCAAGGGCCTCGACGACGGTTGATGTCAGACCCTGAGGATCCAATCCAGGCATGCTGCCGAAGCCGACATAGACTGGCGGCTCGCCGGCCTCAAGGAAGGCTGCAAGACCCTCGGAGGGCTGCCAGTCGTCACTGTCGAGGAACCAGTATCCGCTGACCAGGACATCACTGCCCCAGTCGGGCGGAACTGGAACGACCTTCGGACTGTAGGCATAGATCGTACCTGAGCGCAGACTGGCAGTAGAGCGGCGGCGATCCACACCAATCGCTTTCTTCCGCCACTCGCGGATCCGCTTCCCGAACAGCAACCCCGGTCCCAAAGTGGCCAGGGCGTGGCTGATCCGGTTGAATGGCCCCAAGGACGCGAACGGCAGCAGCGGGGTCGGAAAGGCCGAGGTCGGCGTAAAGCCCGGCAACGGCGACGCCAGGACGTAAGGACATCCGAGGGCTTCGGCCATGTGGGGCGCCGCGAGCGACTTGGGATGGCCGACGATGACATCCGGCGCGAAAGTCCTGACCGCGGCCCATTCCGCGTCCAGCAGCGGGCGCATCAGCGGACGCATATGTTTGAGGAGCTTAAGCCCGGCCCCGAAGCCTCGACTGCTCGCGAGCGCGGCTTTCCCTGCCGGCCTGTCGATCAACTCCAGGATCTCGCCTGGGAGCGGTGCAAAAGTGATGCCGTGCCCGCCGACCATCGCCTCGAACTGGACGGGAGCCGCGATCTGCACATCGTGTCCGCGCTCGCTCAGCCCCCGAGCCAGTGCGATGTAGGGTTGGACGTCGCCTCTCGTTCCGAGAGTCTGGATCGCTACACGCATCTTGGTCCTCAATGCGAAGCCTAAAGGTTTTCAAGTATTCTGAGGTGAATCAGGCGGCCACAAGAGAAGGCAGGTTAGATTCCCCTTGCACCGACGACACAAGGCCACGCACAATTCCCTCCGAATGCGCTCAGTTGCGATCCCATTGAAATACACATACGGACTCTGCGAATTCCAGCCGCGAAAGGGCCAGTGATCGCCGCCAGCAGCTATGCGATGGCGATCCAACTGAGGCCGCCCAGCACGAATATGGCCCAACCGGGATGCCCGCGGTCCGGTCCATCCAGACGGCACTCATGATCCTGCTCGGCCGGGCGGCCACGGTGACGTCCAGATAATCCCCTTCTGGCATTCCGCAGGTCAAGAGATAGCCGCGTCCGTTCCTGGAAGGGGGCGGAGGCAAGCCGCATGTCCGGAGTGCCGCAGAAAACGGAAAGGTCATGCGGGTGGACAGCTTCTTTTCGATCGATCCTGGAAGCCGAAGCTCAATTGAGCCGGGGCTTCGCATCTCGTTCCGCTAGAAGCTCTTTATCCCGCGGACGCCGGATGAAATCGTCACGGCACGGCAAAACAATCATGCGGTTGCCAAGTTGACGCAACTGAACTATCCTGCGCGTCGGCTTGTTTTCGAGAGAGGGAGGGCTGCATGGCTGTGAAGCGCTTGCTGAACATTCCTCCCGCGCCCGGACGCTAGGTCCGGTTCCGCGGGACATCTGATCCCGCACGCATAAGCTCATCCCCGTCATCACCGAACATCGGGCAGCTCTCGGCCTCCTGTTGTGGCCTCTCGCGCTGCTTGTGCACGTTTTCAGGAGAGGTGCGCCTCGGCGCAGCCTGTTCATGTCCATGACCAAGCAAACCAAGCGCGGGGATGCGACCCGCGACGTATTGAGATTCACTTTCCAGCACTGGCGCGACGAGCCGCGCTATGTGGCGCTCGTGGTCGTCACGATCATGATTTCCACGCTTGCGGATGTATTCATGCCGGTATTCGCGGGTCGTCTGGTGGATGCCCTCGCTGCGAGCGGCAGCAACCGCGAGGACGCCCTGAACGCGGCCCTTGCCGCCTTCGCGATCATGACGGGGCTCGGCCTCGTCACGATCGTGATGCGGCATCTGTCGTTCTACGGCATCGTGGAGCTGACCCTGCGCATCATGGGGCGCGTGGCGCGAGATGCCTTCGCGCGGGTGCAGCGCTTCTCCACGGATTGGCACGCCAACAGCTTCGCGGGCTCCACCGTGCGCAAGATCACGCGCGGCATGTGGGCGCTCGACCTCATGCATGACACGCTTCTCCTGGCGTTGTTGCCTTCGCTCACCGTGCTCGCGGGCTCCATGATCGTGCTCGGCCTGCGCTGGCCCATCATGGGCCTCGTGATCGGGCTGAGTTCGCTGGCCTATATCGTGATGACGGGTTTGCTGGCCACGCGCTATGTGGCTCCGGCGGCGCGGCTCGCGAATGACTGGGACACGCGCATGGGCGGCACGCTGGCGGATGCGCTGAGCTGTAATCCGGTGGTGAAAGCCTTCGGCGCAGAGACACGGGAGGACGCGCGCCTCACGCGTGTCGTCGGCAAGTGGCAGAGCCGCACCCGCCGTGTCTGGCAGCGGGGGACCAACAGCGGTACGGTGCAGTTCATCGCGCTGCTCGGCATCCGGGTCGCCATCATCGGCACGGCTATCTGGCTGTGGTGGAACAACCGGGCGACGCCGGGGGATCTTGCTTATGTGCTCACCACCTACTTCGTGATCCACGGCTACCTGCGCGATGTGGGCATGCACATCAATAATCTGCGCCGCTCCGTGAACGACATGGAGGAACTTGTTGCGATCACCGCCGAGAAGATCGGCGTGCTTGACCGTCCCGGCGCGGGCGCGATCCGCATCACGCATGGGGAGGTGGAGTTCGACCGCGTGACTTTCCATTATGCGGGCCACCATACGCCGCTCTACAGTGACCTCTCGCTTACCATTCGCTCAGGCGAGCGCGTGGGTCTCGTGGGGCCTTCAGGCTCAGGCAAGACCACGCTCGTCAAGCTGATCCAGCGCCTTTATGACGTCAATGATGGCGAAATCCGTGTCGATGGGCAGAACATCGCCGATGTGCGGCAAGCGTCCTTGCGTTCGCAGATCGCGATCGTGCAGCAGGAGCCTATCCTGTTCCATCGCACTCTTGCGGAGAACATCGCCTATGCCAAGCCCGGTGCGGGCATGGAGGAGATCGAACACGCGGCGCGGCTTGCCAATGCGCACGACTTCATCACGAGCCTGCCGAAAGGCTATGCGACTCTCGTCGGCGAGCGCGGCGTCAAACTCTCTGGCGGTGAGCGCCAGCGCGTGGCCATCGCGCGGGCGTTTCTCGCCGACGCGCCGATCCTCATCCTGGACGAGGCGACCTCGGCTCTCGACTCGGAGCTGGAGGTGCAGATCCAACAGGCGATGGAGCGGCTGATGGTGGGGCGCACCTCCATCGTCATCGCGCACCGTCTGTCCACCGTGCGTCGTCTCGACCGAATCCTCGTGTTCGAGAAGGGACGGATCGTGGAGGAGGGCAACCATGACAGCCTCTATCGCAAAGGCGGTCTCTACCGTCGCCTGTGCGAACATCAGGGACTGGATTTCGCGGGCGGCAGGCCGACGAAGCTCGCGGCGGAATGAGGCGGTGTCACACGGCAGGATTGAAACGCGTCACGTCCCCGCGCGGGAGCGGTCGAACACCGCCGCCGTGATGCGTAGGGAAGGGCGACCTTCCTGCGTCACCGCAATGGCGCTGTCATTGAGGGTCGCCATGCCGTTGCGTGCCAACCGGCGCAGGCGGGAAAACCCGTCTGCGTAATCGTCGCTGACGCATCTTGGTCGTTGAGATCAGTCGCTTGCCCTCATGGTTTCGGAGCGCAACGTCCGCAACGTGAGGCAAAGCCGCTTCGCCCATCAGCGAAACGGGCAAGGCTCATGCTGCTGCGGAATTTTCGGCAGGCGAGGGTCGGAGGGGCTGTCGGCCTCCCGACCCTTGCCCGGCGACAGCACCGAAGAGAATGGGCTAATGGCCGATCCGCACCCGCAACGTCCCCAGCTTGTCGATCGAGCCCACGAGTTCGTTTCCTGGTACGACCGGCCCAACGCCGGCCGGAGTGCCGGTCAGTATGATGTCGCCCGGTTCCAGCATGAAGTACTTGGAAAGGTTGGCGATGATCTCCGGCACCTTCCAGATCATCAGCTTCAGGTCGGAATCCTGCCTGGTCTCACCATCTACGGTCAGTCGGATGGAGCCTTCCAGGACGTGCCCGACCTTCTCCACGGGATGAAGGGGCCCACAGGGGCAGGAATTGTCGAAGGCTTTGCCTGCCTCCCAGGGCAGACCGCTCTTGCCGAGGTCCAATTGGAGGTCGCGGCGCGTCATGTCGAGGCCGATGCCGTAACCGTAGATATGATCGAGCGCGTCGGAGGCCGGGATGTCCCGGCCGCCTTTCCTGATCGCCACGACCAACTCAAGTTCGTAGTGATAATCACGCGTCATGGGCGGATAGGGAATCTCGGTCCCGTCGAGAACAATGCTGTCGGCCGGTTTCTGGAAGAAGATCGGCGGGTCGCGTGTCTCGTGTCCGCCCATTTCCCGGACATGGGCGGCGTAGTTCCGACCAACGCAATAGATCCTGCGCACCGGAAATTTTTCGGACGTACCATTCACCGGCAATAGAATGCGGGCCGGCGGCGCGACCACACACGGATCAGTATCTGTCATCTCTTCCTCCCAAGTTGCACCTGCTGTCGAGGCGTCGATTGGCAATATCCAGGATTCCAGCATTGTGCAGACAAAATGTATTTTTCGATGCCGAAGGAAGATTGATCTTTAGTCTATGAATGCGACGGGCTTGCTTCGCTTGTGCGCAGTTTTCCCTGCAGTGCAAAATAAACCTCTACTCCTTTGGAGGTATGGCAAGACGTTTCAGGGGGTTCGCAGCGTAATCATGAAGAATTTTATTGCTGGAGATCATACATTTTTTTGACAGACGGGTGCGTCTCGTACATCATCAATTGCCGCATCAAACGC
Source organism: Microvirga sp. (assembly GCA_031181145.1). Lineage (GTDB taxonomy): Bacteria > Pseudomonadota > Alphaproteobacteria > Rhizobiales > Beijerinckiaceae > Microvirga. The sequence continues at coordinate 1,119 of JAPSLB010000002.1, read as the reverse complement.
AGGCACTGCCAAATGAGCAGCAGAATTCAGGAGAGGAAATGTCGATGAAGATCAGTAAGGCTCTCGGTCTAGCTGTAACGCTCGCGCTCGCCCCCTGGGCCCTGAGTGTCGCCAATGCGCAGAATTCGCCCACGAAGATCACAGTGGTTCTTCCGAACCCGTCTGCGGTCAACAACTTCCCCCTCTACGTGGCTCTCGGCGAGAAGATGTTCGAGAAGGAAGGACTCGACGTGCAGGTCGAGGCCGTGGACGGATCCTCCCAGGTTCTTCAGGCCATGTCCGCGGGTCAGGCGCAGATCGGCCAGCCCGGTCCGGCTCCGGTCCTGGCAGCACGCGCCCGCGGCGTTGATGTGGTCTTCATCTACAATCACTTTGCGAAGTCGGTCTTCGGCGTCGTCGTCCCTGAGAAATCCGACATCAAGTCGCCGGCCGATCTCAAAGGCGCGGTCATCGGCGTCGGCACGGCCGATGGCGCAGAGGTCGGCTTCACCCGCGCGATCCTGACGGATCTGAAGATGGAGGAGGGCAAGGACTATACATTCCTCCCCGTGGGCGACGGCGGTCTTGCGGCGGCGGCTTTCCTCCGCGGAGACATCAAAGCCTATGCGGCGGCCGTCAGCGATGCAGCGATCATGGAAACGCGCGGAATCGATCTCCGGGAGATCACCCCGGAGCAGTATCTGAGCTACTTCGGCAATGGCTATGCGGCGATGAAATCTTTCATCGACGAGAACCCGCAGGCCATCGAGAAATTTGGCCGTGTCCTCGTCCAGGCCACGGAGTTCGGCTTGAAGCCTGAGAACAAGGAAAAGGTTTTGCAGCACACCAAGGCCGGGAACCCGCAGGAAGGCGAGGACGCCAAGCTGTCGAATGCCTTGTTCGAGCAGGTCAAGGACCGGATCACGCCGTTCGACACGTCGAAGGGCTGGGGCTACCAGCCGCCGGAGCATTGGGAACAATGGCATAAGAGCGCCGTGGAGTCCGGCGTCCTTAAAGCCCCCCTGCCGGATCTGAAGGCCGCGTACACCAACCAATTCGTCGACGCCTGGAACAAGGGTTCGAAGTAATGGCGGTGCTCTCAATGGCTGGAGAAGCTGTCGCACCGGTCGGCCTCATGGG
>JAPSLB010000087.1 GCA_031181145.1 Microvirga sp. | reverse complement strand
CCCTTGGTAAGGGAGAGGTCGAGAGTTCGATCCTCTCTGGCAGCACCATCGACCTTCCTTGAGAAACCAAGGACTTGTTGTAAAACAAGCATTTGAGACCGCCTCACTTGTACACACGGGCGGCACATGTGGGTCACGAGATAGCTTCCCCGGAAAGATCCGCGAGCCGTCATTTTCCAGCTGCGCGTTGGAGTTCCAACGGATCTCGCATCGGCGGTCGAGGGGCGAACCTTCGACATTCGTATCCGCGATGAGACGATTCTCCCGAAAGCACGGTGAGACCGTGCATTCCCTCTCGAGCCCGCGATCCGATGCAAGCTGCCGACAACCGGCAGACCTCTTTCCTGCTCGCCCACGCCCGAAAGAATCCTGGATCGCCCAGTCTTGAATCCCTCAGTGCGATCGCCTCTCAGCCTGAATGGCCTCGATGAAGGGGAACTCCAGGAGGATCTCGTCGAGATCGTCCCGGACCTCGATGTGCGATGCGGTCCAATTGACCGGCTTCTCAAATGTGGTCTCCATCAGGTTCACCGCCATGGCTCTGGCCACTTCCCAGGCCTGGTCGGGATCCCTGAGGTTTTGCCCCTCAGGATCGCTGATGACATCCTGACCAATATGAATGTTGAAGTAATAGCGCGGCATGTATCCACCCGACCGGCATCCTGGCGCATCGTGGTGAACCGGAGGTTCGCGTCGAACGATGCGCCGTCTGTAAGAGAGAGAGCATCGGACCGATCCCAACGATGCAAATCCACTTTTCACGTCCGGTGCTCTAAAGCCAAGCAATCTGTCGCCCCTTGGTTCCCGCCCCTGGATGGCACCAAGAACATCTCTGAGCCCGTCTCGCCGTCATCGATCGCGAGGAGGAGCGCCATGACGAGATCCATCGGCGCCCGTGGGAGCGGCGCACAGAGAGATGCTCGCGGTGTCACGGGCGATTTCGGCGGCTTACAGGGAAGCGACACCCCAAGAGGGAGCGGAGCAACCGGAGATGGTGCGACCGACGACAGCTTTGATGCCGCTCCCGGCGAATTCGGTTCTCTTGGTCGAACGGTTCGAGCGCATCCGACTGACGGAAAAGGGGCCGCATGCCGGTGCGATGCTCTAGCGCATCGTGCGGAAAAGTGGCCCCGGTTTTCGCTGACGCGGCCCTTCGGGTCCGCTCCAAACAATGCGCTCATTCAAGAAGGGAGCATGGGATTTATCCCAAAAGTGCGAATCCGTTTTTTACGTCCGATGCTCTAGCCGTCCAGCTCCGACGCCGCGAGATAGATTTGGACGAGCCGCTCGCATCCCTCGCGGTCCTCGTCATCGAACCGGTTCGGATGCGGGCTGTCGAGGTCGAGAACTCCCAGCACCCGTCCGTCCTTGATGAGCGGCACCACCAGCTCGGAGCGGGAGGCGCTGTCGCAGGCGATATGGCCGGGGAAGGCATGGACGTCCTGCACGACGATGGAAGCCTTGCGCTCGACCGCCGTGCCGCAGACGCCGCGGCCGACCGCGATCCGCACGCAGGCGGTCTTGCCCTGGAACGGGCCGAGGACCAGCTCCGGACCACGCATGAAGTAGAATCCGGCCCAGTTCAGGTCGGGGACGAGCTGATGGATCAGGGCGGACATGTTGGCCGCATTGGCGATGGCATCAGGTTCGCCCTCCAGCAACGCGGCGAGCTGCTGCGCAAGCGAGGCATAAAGGTCGCGCTTGCTGGCGGAAGAAGGGAGGGATTGGGCTTCGAACATGCGATTTCACTTATGAGCCCGGTTCCCGCTTGTCCAGCCCATCCCGTCCACTGATACCGCCTGCCGCTTCGAGGGCTCGGCCGCTCGGGATGAGGGGCTTCACCCCTCCAATGAGTCGGCAGCCTTGGCCGTCAGTCTCTAAAGAACCGTCAGATCGACGATCTCGAAACCCCGGATCGCCAGGCGCTGCGCCAGGACGCGTCGATGGCAACTAGCCGGATCGCGCTCGAAGCAGAGAAGGCAGACCGGCCTCGAGGCCGCAAGTTCCTCCAGATCACGGAAGGCTTCCTGAGCCTCCTCCGTGGAGAGAACCTCGTCGCAATAGATGCGGCGCATCAGATCGCCGTCGCCGGCCCGCGCCGCCTGGCGGCCCTCCTTGGGCGTCCCGAGCCTGATGAAATGCTCGTAGCCGAAACCTCGGCCGGACAGCGCATCGCGCAGCGCCGACTTCGAGAACCCGCGCTTGCGCGAGAGCGCGACGGCGCGCACGTCCGCGAGCGTTGCAACGCCCGCGTCCTTCAAGGTGGCGAGGAAGCGATCCACGTCCGCTCCCTCGTAACCGATGGTGAAAACCCGCGGCTTGGCCATCCGCCGTTACATGGACGGCATCGGGCGCTGTGGCAAGTCAGGCTGCGTGTAGGGCCTCAGGGCGTCCGGCGCCCGGAAATCGCGCGGAACCTCGAAATCCCGTGCCGCCCCGCGCGACTGCTCCACGCCACGCGGGAAGCCGGTGCGGTCGGAATAATCCTGCAGGGGCGGCAGCGGATGCGGGCTCTCGCGACTCAGCGTCTGGGCGCAATAGACGTCGAGCGCCGTCACCCCGGCGACGGCCGCCATGGCGATGCCGACATTGCGCTTGTTGGGATTGTCACCCTCGAGCGCGGTGGCGAGCGTCGCGAGGTCGAGGCCGTCGCCGGCGACGCGTCCCCAAATCCAGGGCGTTGGGTCCTTGGAGGCGAGAATGCCCACGCCCGTAGCGATCTCGCGCAGGCCGTAGCCCACGATCAGCCCCTCCTGCCCTTTCATGCCGAGCGCGCGGGCCAGGGCGCGGGGCGCGACCACCTCGGCGATCCCGAGAGCGATCGAGAAGATTCCGAGGCCGCGGGCAAGCGTGTCGGTTGCGGTGTCGGCATGACCGCGCCGACGGGTTCGTTCGGTTTCGTAGCGCATGACGTCCACCTTTAGGGTTTGAGAACGACCTTGACGCAGCCGTCCTGCTTGTCGCGGAAGATCTTGTACATCTCAGGCCCTTCCTCGAGCCCGACCGTGTGCGTGATCACGAAGGACGGATCGATCTGTCCCTCCTCGATGCGCCGCAGGAGATCGTCGGTCCAGCGGTTCACGTGGGTCTGGCCGGTGCGGATGGTGAGGCCCTTGTTCATGATCGCTCCGAAGGGGACTTTGTCGAGGAGCCCGCCATAGACGCCCGGAACGGAAAGCGTTCCGGCCGGACGGCAGACATAGGCCATCTCGCGCAGCACGTGCGGGCGATCCGTTTCCATCATCGTCGCCTGCTTCACGCGGTCGTACATGGCGTCAACCGTTCCGGCCGCATGGGCCTCCATGCCAACGGCATCGATGCACTTCTCCGGCCCCTTGCCGTTGGTGAGTTCGTTCAGGCGCTCGATGACGCTCTCCTCGTCGAAATTGATGGTGATCGCTCCGCCCGCCTCGGCCATCGCGAGGCGCTCCGGAACGCGATCGATCATGATCACCTGCTTGGCGCCGAGCAGGACGGCGCTGCGGATCGCCATCTGGCCGACCGGGCCCGCGCCCCAGACGGCGACAGTGTCCGTGGGCTGGATGTCGCACTGAACGGCGGCCTGCCATCCGGTGGGGAAGATGTCGCTCAGGAAGAGCAGCTTCTCGTCCGGGATGCCGTCCGGCACCTTGATATGCGTCGCATCCGCGAAAGGCACGCGCAGATATTCCGCCTGCCCGCCGGGATAGCCGCCGGTCAGATGCGTGTATCCGAAGAGACCCGCCGTGGAATGGCCGAAGGCTTTCGCCGCGATGTGCCCGTTGCGGTTGGTGCGCTCGCAGACGGAGAAGTTGCCGCGCTTGCACTGGTCGCACTCGCCGCAGATGATGGTGAAGGGGATCACGACGCGGTCGCCGACCTTCAGCTTGCCCTTGGCTTGCGAACCGACTTCCACCACCTCGCCCATGGATTCGTGGCCCATGATGTCGCCGTTCTTCATGCCGGGCATGAAGTGATCGTAGAGATGGAGATCGGAGCCGCAGATGGCACAGCTCGTGACCTTGATGATCGCGTCGCGCGGATGCTCGATTTCCGGATCGGGAACGGAATCGCAGCGAATGTCCGTGGTGCCGTGCCAAACGAGGGCCTTCATCGAAATCTCCTTCCGCATGCCTGCAAACGGCCAAGCCGGACGGCATGGTCGCTTCGATATGGGAAAAGACTTCTTGGAGAGCCTTGCGTTCCCTGAAGGACGCAATTTTCCGGGCGCTACCTCACAAGGACGAGCGCATCACACATGCTGCGGAAGGCTGCGGATAAGATCCGCGAGAGCCGGTTCCAGCACCTGGAGCGCCGCTTCCTCGACCTCGAACCACTGCGCCTCGCGCTGCCCCTTCTCCCGCCAGGACTTGAGCTGCTTGGAGACTTCAAGCGGGTACACATTGACCCGGCAGAGGTCGAAATGCGCGGCGCGGCGCTTCCAGTAATCATAGGAGCCCAGGGGTTCCGACTTGATCTCGCCCCTCACGCCAGCCTCCTCCTCCGCCTCCTGGGCCGCCGCCTTGTGCGGCTTCTTGCCCTTCATCGGCCAGCCCTTCGGGATCAGCCAGCGCTTTGTCTCACGGGACGTGACGAGGAGCACCTCGATCTTGCCGCCCTTGATGCGGAAAGGGAGCGCTGCGACTTGGCTGAGTTCTTCTTTTGGCGTCCGGGGCATTCGACGAGAGTATGATTTCAAGTGGTTAACTTGTAACGTAGTTGATCTGAGCCGGCTAATAAAGGATCAGTTTCTACAGGCGTCGGGGACACCTCCTTTCGTAGGGGCCGAGTCCCCCCTGCAATTTATGTACCCTTATGGATGTCTGACAACAAACCGTCCGCCTTTTGGATCCGGAGGAACGCCCGAACGCCATGACGACCCATAGCCTGGACATGAGATTTGCCGCTGCCTGCGCCATCGCCCGCGAGGCGGGCGTGCTGGCGCGCAAG
>JAPSLB010000048.1 GCA_031181145.1 Microvirga sp. | reverse complement strand
CGTTGCCGTTAGGGAACCAAACGATCATAAGCAGGATATCAGGTTTCCTGACCCGCCCCGAAGGACCGACGTGCGCCCGCAACCCTCCATCCCCCTCTCGACACGGATCAAGCGTGCCGCGCTCTGGTTGGACGCTTGGTTGAACTCGTTCCTGTTTCAGGCCGGGCGCGGGCTTGCTTCGGCCTATGAGACCTACTCGGAAAAATTGAAGGGCCTGCGCTTCCGCGGGCCCCTGCGCGTGGTTCTCGACCTGACGAGCGAGGCGACGACGCTCGGCGTGGCCGGCGGCATCGTCATGCTGGCCCTCGCGCTTCCGGCCTTCCGGGAAACGGAGGACGACTGGCTCAAAACCCAGGATCTCGCGGTGACCTTTCTCGACCGGTACGGACAGGAGGTCGGCCGTCGCGGCCTGCACCTCGACGATTCCTACAAGCTCGAGGATTTCCCGGACTACATGATCAAGGCGGCGCTCGCCACGGAAGACCGGCGTTTCTATACCCACTGGGGCATCGACCCCATCGGCACCCTCCGCGCCCTCGTGGTCAACGCCCAGGGCGGCGGCGTGGTCCAGGGCGGCTCCTCCATCACCCAGCAATTGGCGAAGAACCTGTTCTTGACGAACGAGCGCTCCCTCGAGCGCAAGATCAAGGAAGCCTTCCTGGCGATCTGGCTCGAATTCCACCTGACCAAGGACGAGATCCTCAAGCTGTATCTCGATCGCGCCTATATGGGCGGCGGTGCGCACGGCATCGTGGCGGCGGCCGATTACTATTTCGGGAAACCGGCGAAGGACCTGACCCTGGCGGAGGCCGCCATGCTGGCGGGCCTGTTCAAGGCCCCCTCGAAATATGCGCCGCACGTGAACCTGCCGGCGGCCCGCGCCCGCGCGAACGAGGTTCTGCGCAACATGGTGGAAGCCGGCTTCCTCACCGAAGGCCAGATCCAGACGGCCCGCCGCAATCCGGCGACTCCGATCAGCCGCGAGCGCGAGACCACCCCCGACTTCTATCTCGACTGGGCCTATGAGCAGGTGAAGGCTCTGGCCGGCCAGAAGAAGTTCGGCAACGAGCGCGTGCTCATCGTCAAGACGCCCCTCGACACCGCTCTGCAGCGCCACGCGGAAGAGGTGCTCGAGAATCAGCTGCGTCAGAACGGACGGCAGTACCGCGCGGGCCAGGGCGCCATCGTCGTGATGGACGTGGACGGCGCCGTCCGCGCCATCGTTGGCGGGCGCGACTACGGCCAGAGCCAGTTCAACCGTGCGACGAACGGCCTCCGGCAGCCGGGCTCCTCCTTCAAGCCCTTCGTCTATGCCGCTGCCCTGACGACCAATCCAAAGCTGCGACCCACGTCCACCGTGGTCGATACGCCGGTCTGCCTCGGCAACTGGTGCCCGCAGAACTACGGCCGCTCGTTCTCGGGGGCCATGTCCATGACCTCGGCCCTGGCCCGCTCCATCAACTCCATCCCGGTCCGGATGTCGCTCGAGATCGGCAAGGGCAATGCCAAGGCCGGCCGCACCATCATCATCGATACCGCCAAGCGCATGGGCCTCACCCATCCCCTGGCCAACGAGGCGCCCCTGCCCATCGGCGCCGCGGAGGTGACGGTGATCGACATGGCCGCCGCCTATGCGGTGCTCGCCAATGGCGGCTACCGGGCCGATCCCTATGCGACCTGGGAAGTGCGCAACTCGTCCGGCGAGGTGATCTATCGCCGCGATCGGGACACGCCTCCCAAGCAGGTGCTGGAGCCCCGTGTGGTCAACGACATGAACTTCATGCTGAACAAGGTGGTGACGGAGGGCACCGGCAGGCGTGCCGCGCTGGACGGCATCCCGGCAGCAGGCAAGACCGGCACCACGAACGGCTACAAGGACGCGTGGTTCGTGGGCTATACCGGCAACCTGGTTGCCTCCATCTGGTACGGCAACGACGATTCCAAGCCCATGAACAACATGACCGGCGGCACCCTTCCGGCCCAAACCTGGCAGGAAGTCATGAAGTTTGCGCACCAGAACCTTGAAATCCGGCCGATCCCCGGCGTCGATCCCGCCCCCTTCGCCCGGGTGGCGACCTCGGGCCGCCCCGCGGCGGACCAGGCGCAGGGACCGTCACAGGCGTTCCTCGCAGGCACGCTGTCCCGAAAGTCCTATGAGGTTCTAGGCACCATCGGCAACCTGTTCCAGTCCGCCGAGCGCTCCATATCCACCGCGAGGGAGAGCAACATCCCCCGCGTCACGGGTTCCGTGGAGCCTCCCCGCCAGGTGGCGATGCCGTAACGATGAGCACCGATGCAATCCTGACGAACGCCCCCGGGACGGGCGCGACGCGCGCGCCCGCGCCAAAGCCCGTGTCCTTCCGGATCGTCCCGACCGCGTTCCTGATCGTCTACTCGCTCCTTCTCGCCTTGGGGCTCGGGCTGGGTTCGACCTATTGGATCCTCAAGGGCGATCCGCCGTTCGGCAGCCTCAGCCTCGGGCCCTGGAAGGCCTGGCCGGCCCTTGGTTCGACTTCGGCCGACCCTTACATGCGCGCCATCCTCGCTCGGCGCGGCGATGTTCCCCTGGCCATAGGCGAAGGCCTCGGCTTCACCGCAACGACGGACAGCGAAGGCAGAGCTCTCGACTCCGCCTGCACCTATCGCGTGGGCGCCGACACCCCGGCGGCCCGCCTCTGGACCTTGTCCGTCTATGAGCAGGACGGACGCCTCGTGCGGACCGAACTGGGGCGAAACAGCTTCACTTCAGCAGAGATTCTGCGGGATGCTCAGGACCGGTTCACGATTGCGCTCTCGCGCAGCCTCCAGGACGGGAATTGGCTGCAGCTTCCGCCCACGGGCAGGTTCAGCATCGTGCTCAGGCTCTACGACACGCCGGGCGCGGCCGGCACCGGCCTGACCGAGAGCACCTTCCCGGTCATCGAGCGTGTGGAGTGCGGCTCATGAGGGGTTTTGGCCGCTTTGTGATCGCGACCCTGTGCGGCCTCGTGCTGGCGGCGGGCGTGCATATCGTCTCCATTCTCGCGACGCCCTACCTCGCCGAGGACGACGCCTTCGCGAAGGTTCAGCCGACCCTCACCGCCGAGAAGGCGCAGATCGTCAGCGCTCCCGGGGCCGCGAGCACCTGGATGCCCCGGCCGGATCCGTCGGTTGCGGTCGCAGCCTGCGCCTTCGATCTCCGCAACGGACCGATACGGGTTTCGGCCCGGACCGGACCGAACCTGCTGTCCTTCTCCTTTCACAAGAAGTCAGGGGGCGTGTTCTTCGCGGTGACCGACCGGGCCGCCGTGCGCGGAGAACTCGAGATCGTGACCATGACGGCGCGCCAGCTCGACGAGGCGCGGGCGGCGGAGGACGAGAACGAGCCCTCGCGGGACGTCCGCATCGTCGCGCCGGAGCAGCAGGGCTTCGTGATCGTGCGCGTGGCGGCCCCCACCCCCAGCCAGCGGCCGCAGGCGGAAGAAGCCGCGAAGGCGGTCTCCTGCATCACCGAACATGCAGAGTAAGGGCAAGAAGAACCATGTCCTGGCGCCCCATGACCGCGCAGGATCTCGCGCAAGTGCAGATCCTGGCGGATGAGATCCACCTCGATCATCCGGAGGATGCGCAAGTCTTCGCCGAGCGTCTGCGCCTTTATCCTCAGGGCTGTCTCGCGCTGGAGGAGGACGGCCGGCTCATCGGCTACGCCCTCACCCATCCCTGGCATTTCGGCGCGCCGCCCGCGCTCAATTCCCTGCTGAGGGAGATCCCGGGCGAGGCCACGACCTATTACGTGCACGACGTGGCGCTGCTGCCCGAGGCGCGAGGCAAGGGCCATGCCGCGCAGGCCGGCGAGCGGCTCGTCCGCCACGCACGGGATTCCGGCTTCGGCAATCTGTCTTTGGTGGCCGTCAACAACTCCCAAGCGTTCTGGGAGCGGTTGGGTTTTCACACGGTGAACGTGCCCGGCCTCGAGGCAAAACTTCTCACATACGGACCGGGTGCGGTGCTGATGGCGCGCGAACTGGCGCAGGATCTCAGCTGACGCAAAAAGGCGTCTCGACGAAGAACGAACTCAAAGAACTACGAGCGGCCACGGCCGGGACGATTACTGGCGTAAGGACGGGAGGGACCTGGGCTCGGCTCGGGCCGCTCATAGCGCACGCCCGTGAAGAGCAGGATTTCACCTCGCGGCTCGCCGGCATTCAGTTGCGGACGTTGCGGCCTGTCCGCGGCATCCGGAAATGCGATCACCACCCCGGGCGATCTGACCCACGCGTCCTGCATCGTGCTCTCCTCTACCGTCTCAAAATCTGCCTCTGTAACTCGCTCACAAAAAATGCCTCATGGTTAACAGACCCTTTCCAGTGGCCGGAGAGCCCTGGAAAAACTCCTGACCTGGCAAGAAAACAACAGGCACGGTCGCGCTTCTGTTCCAAGCTTCACGATCATGTGTGACATGGCGCACAGAATCGGGTGGATCCATCGCCGGATCTAAAGAGGCGCTTAACGAACCGCCTCTAGGCTGCCGGGTGGGCTGCGCTGAAGAAAGAGTTGAGTATGGCGTCCTCTGCGAACCCGAGTTTCTGGTCCGACCTGTCCGATTTGGGCGGCGCGGATCCCTGCGCGGCTCTCCTCAAGGTCAATGCCGAAATGTTCGCGGCCGCTCCCGCCCGCGACCGCGAGACCATCGAAACCTTCGAAGCCCTGGCGCTCGGGTTCCTGCCGAAAGCCGACCGCGCCACCCTGCGCGACATCGCGCGCATTCTTGCCGGGTGCCGGGATACGCCGCGCTCCGTTCGTGATTACCTGCAGCGGCATGCGCCGAAACCGTGCAGCAACTTGCCGGAGCACGGGGGACGCCCCGCCTCCGTTCCCGAGGCGCGGTATCTCGCGACCCCCGCGGGACGCGCGCATCTTGCGTCGCGCCCGCGGCTCGAACCCGCAACCGTCGAGCGCATACTGGCGCTGCGGGAGGAGACCAGCGAAGACGTGCTCGCGGCCAACCCGGCGTTCTCTCCGTCGACACCGGCCTTCCATCGGTTGGTCAGGCGCGCCATCGAGCGCCCTGCCCTCGCGCGAATCCTGCTCCAACGCGCCGATCTCTCGACGATACACGCGGCCTGCCTCTATCTGGCGGCCGACCGGGAGCGGCGCAGACATGTTCGAGCGAGCATCGCGGATGCTTTCGTGCAGACAACCGCATCAGCCTCCCGCCCGAGCGGGGATGTTGCAGACGCGCTCGTGGAGGCTGCGGCTGGCGGGGACATGGCACGCTTCGAGCGGTTGCTGACGGACGCCTTCGGCTTTCCCGGATCGACGGAGTGGCACATTCTGCAGATCGGGCGGCACCTGCTTGCCGCCCTGGCGCTGAAGGCGTTGGGAGTGCCGGAGAGGCAGGCGATCCGCATTTTCCTGACCCTGCATCCCGCCCTCTCCTATCCCCTCTCCGTCATCCGCGAGCTGATCCGCGAGATGCGGGAGGTTCCCGGCCCGGTCGCGCTGGGCCTCGTCGAGACGATCCTGGGGGTGAAGGCGCTCGGCGGGGAGAGCCCCGCGCTTCACGATTCGGCCGCGAGATCGAGGAAGTGACGGCCCTGGCGGTCGTCCACTTCCACCAGCCAGAGATCGGAGTCGAATCGCAGCTCCCGCGTCATTCGCTCTTCGACGTCGAGTGGCGTCACGCCTTGCAGGATCGGCGAGAAGAGACGCTCGCTGCTGTCCTCGACGAAGAGCTGCGGCGCAGGCCCGTAGAGGCTTGCCGTACCGTCGAGATGATCGACCTTCACGAAGATCGCTCCGGCCTCGGCGGAGCCGCGCTTGCGCAAAGCGGCATCGACCCCTTCGACACCGCAGCGGCGCAAGTACGCGGACACCCAGAAATCGGAGCGGAGACGAGCCATTACTGAACGGCAATGCCCGACAGGGAGGAGAGTTCACGCGCCGTGCGCGAATTGAACGTGCCGGTGACGGGCAAGCGCCTGTCCTGTTCGAAGCGCTCGATGGCCTGACGTGTTCCGGGGCCCATGAGGCCATCGACCTTCACGCCGTAGCCCAGCCGGGCCAGGGCGCGCTGGCCGGAGAGCACGATGTCCGCTCCATCGGGCCGCCCCACATTGCCAGGCGGCGTCGGCACGGGCCCGCCGAGGCGGATCATTTCCGCGATAGGATCACGCACGGTCTGCGCGCGGCTCGGAGGCGATGCGGGAGCCGGTGCGGGAGCGGGTGCAGGAGCCGGCGTCTGGACGGCTGCCCGCTGCGGGCGTTGCGGCGCCGGGCTCGGGACGCCGTTGTTGCGGATCAGGTCCGAGATCGCACTGCGCGGCGCGGGCGCAGCGGGAGCGGCTTCGGTCGGGGGCGCCAACTCCTCCGGCTCCTGCGCAGCCATGGCCTGAGCCTCATGCGCGTCTGCCCGAGACCGAGCCGGCGGCAGGGGCTGCATCGGATCGGCTTCCGGCGCGGGCGCCGCGGCGAGGGTCGGATCCCGTTGGGAGAACAGGGGTGCGGGATGGCGGACATCCTGCAGGAGCAGCGCGTTCCAGGCGATCGCGCCGGCGCATCCGGTCAGGATCACGGCCGCCGCGACACGGCCCGGATGCTTCAGAGCCTGAGCGATCAGTCGCTCGCCCAGCCCCGCCTTTCGTGGCGCCCTCCTGGCTGCGCGCTTCTGCTGCGGACGCGCCGACGCCTTCCGCCGCACGACGGCAGGAAGGTCGAAGTCATCATCTGTCTCAGCAGCGAAAGCATCACGCACAACAATCATCCCATCGTTGAAGGAGCGCACGACGACCGGTCACCGCCGCGTCCCTGACGAGCCGCGGCCGATGCCGAAGGTCACGAACGAGAGCCCCCGAAGCCGCTCCTCCTTCTTCTTGGCGAAAGCGTGGCAGAACTCCATTAAACGAACGCTTAAACCCAGGCTCCCGCCTCCGCCACCCTTCGGCCACCCTCAAGGGCGCATCGGCGAGACGGCAGGAACGGAATTTCGTTTTCCCTGCATTTCAAGGGTCTTAACAGCTTCGGTTAAAGCCGGGGGCCTTTAACCTTTCATTCATCCTATTCGCAGGTTCCGCTCGGATCTCCTCCGTCGAGCCGGTACGGCACGTTATGATGCATCACCTTTGATCCAGTCGTCGGCACCCGGCAGCCTCATGTTTTCGATCCTGCGTTTCATCCTCATCATCGGCGTGATCTTCTACTATTCGCCCGTCCGCGACCGCGGCGAGGCGCCGGACCCGGTCCTGGATTTTCTCGCCCCCAGGAACACTGAGCAGGCAGCGCCCGCGACGCCGCCCCTCCCCTCGGACGGAGCGTCCGGCCATCTCGAAACCGTGTGGCAGGCCCTGCCGGAAAGCGCCAAGCAGGCCGTGGTCGACAAGATCCTCACCACATCCGGCCTCGCGCCGACAGCCCCGAAGGCATCCGACACCCTCAGGCCGGAAGATCGCGCATCGTCGGCCAGACCCCGCAGCTGATTGCAGCCTGCGAGGTCGCCAAACGCTTCCACAGGGATTATATGACCGGCAGACAAAGCAGGGATGCCATGCTGCCGACCATTGACGAGATCGTCTCCAACTTCGAGCTCCTCGACGAGTGGGAAGAGCGCTATCGCTACGTGATCGAGCTGGGGCGGATGATGGAGCCGCTCCCGCCGGAGGCCCATACCGAGGTCAACAAGGTGAAGGGCTGCGCGAGCCAGGTCTGGATCGAAACGCGCCTCGACGGCGCCGACGGCAGACCCGCGCTTCACCTTCTCGGAGACAGCGACGCCCATATCGTGCGCGGCCTCGTGGCCCTGATGATCGCGCTCTACAACGGCAAGACGCCGGAGGAGGCCCTCGCCACCGACGCCCTTGCCCTGTTCAAGGAGCTTGGATTGGCGGAGCATCTGACGCCGCAACGATCGAACGGCGTCAGATCCATGGTCGAGCGCATCCGCCGCGATGCGCAGGCGGCCCGGGCCAGCCTCTGACCTTCGCGTTCAGACGCGCCCGCCCTCGATCACCACCGCCCGCCAGGCCTTGATCCCGCGGGAGGCCGCCGGACCCTGGGCGGCGGCTTCGATCCCGTAATGCTCGGCGAGCCGCGCCAACGCCAGACGCACCACGATCTTGGCGGAGCGCTGAGGCCAGCCCCTCTCCCGCTCGATCAGCTCCAGCCCCTTCAGGAACCCGCAGAGATCCATCAGCAGGTCGCTGAAATCCGCCCCCAGGGCGTCGAAGGCATGCCGGATGCGCTGGCGGGCGGCCACCATCCGGTCCGTGGCCTCCGAAGGAGAGACGGGACCGCTGCCCGTCGGCATCGCGTCCCAGCGGGCCGTCACGCCCGGCAGCAGCCCCGCGAGCATGATATCCGTGCGCAACCGCTCGCCGGCCTGGTAGGCCGCCTCGTCGATCATCGGTTCCCCGTTGCGGTTCTTGCGCCGGCGCAGCCAATCGAGCGGGCTCTCCTCCGTATCCACCCGAACGCGCACGGCACCGGCTTCGGTCCGGATCGTGGCTTCGGCGGTTTCCCGGTGCTGGTGCAGAAAGGCCGCTTCTGGCTCGCCGACGCGGGCGCGCCGGAGATGGGAGCGTCCCGCTTCCGTCAAGCCGAGCGTCTTCTGGCCGATGGCCCCGCGCTGCCAGGCGGCCAGATCCTGCCGGACGAGCAGCTCCGCGGCAGCGGTGCTGAAGCGCCCGGCTCCGACGGAAATGCCTGCGCGTTTCCTGTGGACGATCACGCTGCCCATATCCGTCGGATCGACCATGACGCGGGTTTCCGAAGCGTCCAGTACAGCCAGAAGTCGCTGTGCCTCCCATGGAAGAGCGTCCGACCCTGCCGCCCGTGCGACAGGACCTTGACGCCCCCTCGCCTGCTTGGCGCGGCCTGTTTTTTTCGGCGATCGAAGCGCCGGGAGACCTGCGGGGGCAATTGGTTGATGAACCTGCTCGTTCTCGTTTTTGTTCATGATTTGTTCCCATAAATAAAGAAAGAAAGGGCCGGCCCCTCCACCACTGATAGTGGGCTCATATTCCTAGTTGTCAACGAGATTCAAAACTGTTGATAACAGTGAGGATAAGTCGATGATCACCTCTCCCGGGCCAACAACGGCCATGATGGGAACGTCTTCACAATCGGCACGACAGAAAAAAGCCGCCCATGAGGGCGGCTTGAAGAGGCGTGCGTCTCGGGCGGCTCAGCCGCGCGAGGTCCGGCGCTTCCGGCGCTGCTGACCGAGACCCATCTCCTTGGCGAGCTCGGAGCGCGCCTTGGCATAGTTCGGGGCGACCATCGGATAATCGACCGGCAGGCCCCACTTCTCGCGGTACTGCTCGGGAGTCATGTTGTACTGCGTACGCAGGTGGCGCTTCAGCGACTTGAATTTCTTTCCGTCCTCCAGACAGACGATGTAGTCGGGAGTTACGGACTTCTTCACGGGAACGGCCGGCTTCGGAGCCTCGACCGGAGCTTCCACGGTGCCGCCGCCGACACGCATGAGAGCGGAATGGACGTCGTTGATCAGCGTGGGCAGGTCACCCGATGGAACAGAGTTGTTGCTCACATAGGCCGACACGATATCCGCGGCCAGCTCAATGTAGTTCGATGCAGCGATATTGTCGCTCATTTTGATTTTCTTCCTTTCCGGCCCACAAGAACAGCTCAATTTCCTTTCAGACTGCTATTTTGAGCAGCCATTGCGCAAGCAATGCTTGCCTCATTCTTGAGCCGCTCTGTACATACACAGAGATCGTGCCTGCACGTTCAGGTATGTCAAATCCGCTCGAAACACAAGATCACCAAAAGGAAAACTTTGGAAAACTTGGGGTCAACTTTCAGTGTGCAATAAACCTAGGTTTAACCAAAGGGAAGCGCAAAAACGGGCCGTAGCAACGCAATACTGAATTCAGGCGCCTCCTATCAGAAGAAGTAGCTATAAAGCAAACGCTCCGTGAACAAGAGCAGCATGCCGTGTCGGCATCGCCCGAACCCCGCATGGGAAATCTGAGTTATGTGTGCATAATCGCTCCTTCCTCACTCCCATCTGGCCAATCTGGATCGTTCCATGAAACTAGAGCGTCTTTCATCCCACGCCCTGCCTCCTGCGCCGGTCACGCCGGCAAGGCCGCACAGCTTCGAAGTGCACGGGGTGACGATTCAGGACGATTATGCGTGGCTCAAGGCCGGGAACTGGAAGGAGGTGCTCAAGAATCCGGCTGCCCTCGATCCGGCCATTCGAGAGTGCCTGGAGCAGGAGAACGCCTACGCCGCGGCCGCCTTTGCCGGAACGGAGGATTTCCAGGCAAGGCTCGTGGCCGAGATGCGCGGGCGCATCAAGGAGGACGATTCGACCGTTCCCCAGCCGGACGGGCCCTTCGCCTATTTCACCCGCTACCGGGAGGGAGGGCAGCACCCCCTGGTCTGCCGGCAACCGCGGGACGGCGGCGGCGAGACGATCATGCTCGACGGGGACAAGGAGGCCGAAGGGCACGCCTTCTTCGACCTCGGCGGGGCGGATCATTCCCCGGATCACCGCCTTCTTGCCTGGGGCTCGGACGTGAAGGGCTCCGAATACTTCACGATCCGCATTCGCGACCTCGAGACGGGCAAGGACCTCTCCGACGAGGTGCCTCACACCTCCGGCGGCGTGGTGTGGCTCAACGACAGCTCCGGCTTCTACTACGTCGAGCTCGACGAGAATCATCGGCCGGTCAGGGCCCGGCGCCACCTGATCGGCACGGACCCTGCCAAGGACCAGACGATCTACGAGGAGAAGGACCCGGGATTCTTCGTCAAGCTCGGCGTCACCCAGTCGGACGCCTTCGTTCTGATCGAGGCTAGCGACCACGAAACCTCGGAGGTCTGGCTCCTCGACCGGTCCGATGCCTCGGCCACGCCCCGCCTCGTCGAGGCACGCACCCCCCGGTTGCAGTACGATGTGGAACATCACGGGGACAGCCTGATCATCCTCACCAACGTGGATGGAGCGGAAGACTTCAAGATCGTGACCGCACCGGCCGCGTCTCCCGGGCGTGGTCACTGGAAAGACCTTGTCCCCTACCGGCCCGGGACGATGATCCTCTCCGTCGTGGCCCTTGCCCGCTACCTCGTGCGGCTGGAGCGGGAGAATGCGAATCCGAGGATCGTGCTTCGCGAGATGGCGACGGGCCGGGAGGACACCATCGCCTTCCCCGAGGAGGCCTATTCCCTCGGCTTCACGCCCGGCTACGAATTCGACACGGACGTGATCCGCTACCACTATTCATCGCTGACCACGCCCAGCGAGGTGACGGATTACAACCTCCGCACGGGCGAGCGCACCCTGCGCAAGAGGCAGGAGGTCCCGAGCGGCCATGATCCGGCCGACTACGTGACCCGCCGTCTCTTCGCCACCGCACCGGACGGAGAGCAGGTCCCCATCTCGATCCTGCACCGGCGGGAGATCGCGCTCGACGGCTCGGCCCCCTGCCTTCTCTACGGATACGGCTCCTATGGCATGTCCATGCCCGCGAGCTTCCGCACGGGAATCCTCTCCCTTGTGGACCGGGGCTTCGTCTACGCCATCGCCCATATCCGTGGCGGCACGGAGAAGGGATGGCGCTGGTATCTCGACGGCAAGCGCGAGAAGAAGACGAACACGTTCAAGGATTTCATCGCTAGCGGCGAGGCTCTGATCGAGGCCGGCTATACGTCGCGCGGGCGGATCGTGGCCCATGGCGGCAGCGCGGGCGGCATGCTGATGGGAGCCGTCGCCAACATGGCGCCGGACCTCTTCGCCGGCATCATCGCCGAGGTTCCCTTCGTGGATGTTCTCAACACCATGCTGGATGCCGAGCTTCCCCTCACTCCGCCCGAATGGCCCGAATGGGGAAATCCGGCCGCCGACGAGGCCGCCTTCCATACCATTCTGACCTATTCGCCCTATGATAACATAAAGCCGCAAGCCTATCCTGCGATCCTGGCGCTCGCCGGTCTCACGGACCCGCGTGTCACCTATTGGGAACCCGCCAAGTGGGTCGCCAAGCTCAGGGCCACGATGACAGGGGGCGGGCCGATCCTGCTCAAGCTCAACATGGATGCGGGCCATGGAGGAGCTGCCGGGCGTTTCGATCGATTGGAAGAAGTTGCCCTCGCCTATGCGTTCGCGATCAAATGCATCGAGGGAAGGAAGGTCTGATGCCGCATGCCCTCGTGGCCGCATAGGACTCCTTGAGAGTGAGCCTGGATGAGCAAGCGCGAGAATGTACCGGCCCTCGACAAGAGCACTCCTCTCCGGAGGAGAGCCAGCTCTCGTGGGCCCGACAAGGAGCGGATTGCGGAACTCGAGCGCCAGCTGCGCCTGAGCAACAGCAAACTGCGGATGGCTCTCGACGTCGGAAAGCTGGGCTCGTGGGAGCGCGATCTCGATACGGACGAGATCACGGGCTCGGCCGACTTCAAGGCCTGCCTGGGGCTCAAGCCCGATGCAAGGCTTACCTATATGGAACTGCAGGCCATGTTCCATCCGGCCGATGTCGAACGCATCAACCAGGCGGTATCCTATGCGCTTCGCACCAGGACCGACTTCAACATCGAACACCGCATTCTCAAGGCCGACGGGAGCATCGGCCATGTTCACATGCGTGGCGGTGCGGTCTACGACGGCGATAAGCCGATACGTTTCGTCGGCGTGCTGCAGGACATCAAGGAACGGCAGAAAATCAGGGAGGAGATGGACCAGGCTCAGCGGCGTCAGGAGTTCCTGCTCAGGCTCAACGATCAGCTCAGCACCATTGATGATCAGTTTCAGATCATGGAGGTTGCCGCGCGCGATTTGAGCGAGCTTCTGAAGGCCGATACCGCAGGTTATGGCGAAGTCTACAAGGATCGCGGCGTCGTCATCGTCGAGCGTGAATGGTCGAGGGGGCTCATCAGTAACGAGGGAAAGGTTGAAAAGCTCGATAACGGCTCCGGAATCCTCAAGATCCTGGAGCGTGGGCAGGCTGCCGTCATCAATGATGTGAGAACGGATCCCCGTCTCGGCGATCCGGCCGTGCAGGCGTTCTACAGCACCATCAATGTGCGCTCGTGCTGCGCAGTTCCTATTCATAAGAATGGGCGCTTCACTGCCGAACTTTATGTCTATTCATCGGCTCCGCGCGACTGGACGAGCGAAGAGGTGGCGCTCGTCGAAGATGTGGCGGAGCGCACTTGGCTGGCGATCGAGAAGGTCAGGGCCGAGGCGAACCTGCGCGAGATCGAAGCACGATTCAAGCTCATCGCGGAATCGCTTCCCGCCCTGGTCTGGATCGTCGATCCGGATGTCAGGCTGACCTATGCCAACGAGCGCTGGGTCAAGTATTCCGGCCTCCCTCCGGAAGAGGCCCTCGGCCATAGCTGGATGCAGGCGATCCATCCCGACGACATGGCGCGCATGCATGAAGAGCTGAAGAGCGTCATGCAAAACCACACGCCCTACGTGACCGAAGTCCGCTACCGGTTTCATACGGGGGCCTATCGCTGGCACCTCATCCAGGCGGAACCGTTCTACAAGGAGGGGGTATTCAGCGGCTGGGTCGGCACCAGCGTCGATATTCAGGACATCAAGGAAACGGAAGCGGCCCTGCGCCTCAGCGAGGAACGGCTCTCACTGGCGCAGCGAGCCGCCGGCATCGGTGTCTACGATTATGACATGATCACCGGCAAGATCGTCTGGACTGCGGAACAGGAGCGCCTGTTCGGCATCGAGCCGGGCACGTTCAAGGGAGACATCTCCGGCTGGACGGAGCGGCTTCACCCCGATGATCTGGCTCCCGTCATCAAGATAATGAGAGAAACCGAATCGCGCCGCGACACGGAGCTCAACCTGTCCTACCGGATCATTCGGCCGGACGAGAGCGTCCGCTTCATCGATACCACGTCGGTGTATTTCTATGACGACAATGGCACGCCGGCGCGCCTCGTCGGCATCAATATCGACGTCACCCGCTACAGGCAGGCGGAACAGCGCCAGCATCTTCTGATCCGCGAGCTTCATCACCGCGTCAAGAACACCTTGGCGACGGTTCAAGCCATCGTAGGCTCCACCGCACGCACCGCATCCAGCATCGACGAGTTCTATCAGGGTTTCGTGGGGCGCATCGTATCGCTCGCACGCACCCACAATCTTCTTACCGAGGATCTCTGGCAGAGGGCCGACCTCCAGGAACTCGTGGAAACGGAACTCGGCCCCTATGAGGACGAGGCCCGCAATCGCATCCTCATCGAAGGCCCGCATGTGGAGCTCCCCTCGGAAGCGGCGGTCCCCGTCGGCATGGCCATTCACGAGCTCACCACCAATGCTGCCAAGCATGGCGCCCTGTCCACCTTCGGCGGGCAGGTGGAGGTTCGTTGGCATATCGAGCCGGAAGGAGAGAGCCCTATGTTGCACTTCACCTGGACGGAGAATGGCGGCCCACGTGTCACGGCCCCGTCTCGCCAAGGCTTCGGCTCACGCCTGCTGCAACGGGTTCTTTCCGCGCAGCTGCAGGCTCAGGTGAACTGGGACTTCCGGGAGAAGGGCCTTCACTTCTCGATGAGCATGCCCATTCCGCGCGAGCCGCCCCTTTTCAACCCCGACAAATAGGGCGCACGTTGCCATCCTGGCCGATGAGTGCCGCAGAAGAGCGGAAGGACCAACCCTCCGCGCCCCAACCAGAATCGAAGGAGACGCCATGCTGTTGAACGCAAGTCGATCGCATCTTCTCGTGGTGGATGTGCAGGCGAGGCTCATGCCGGCCATCCACGACGGCGATTTGGCACTCAAGAACATCAACACGCTGCTGCAGGCGGCGTCCCGGCTTGGTGTTCCCGTCACAGTGACGGAGCAATACCCGAAGGGGCTCGGCCCCACGGTCGCCTCCGTCACCGAGGCCCTTCCGGCAGGGACGCCCGTGCTTTCGAAGACGAGCTTCTCCGCAGCCGCCGACCCGGCGACGGCCGAGCATGTGGCCCGGCTTCGCGGTGAGGGGCGCGACCAGCTCGTCATCTGCGGAGCCGAGGCACATATCTGCGTGCTGCAGAGCGCGCTCGGCTTCAAGACGACCGGACTCGAGATCTTCGTGGTTGCCGATGCGGTGTCGAGCCGCTCGCCGCACAGCGTCAGCGCCGCCTGCGCCCGCCTGCTCCATGCGGGCTGCCACTGGGTGACGACGGAGATGGCGGCATTCGAATGGATGGAGAGAGCTGCGACGGAGGATTTTCGCGCCCTTTCTCCGCTGTTCAAGTAGCAGTGCCACCGCCCTCGCCGCCGGAGGCGATAAAGGCTTTCAGCTCATCGAGGGACTGGAAGCGGAACACGCCTCCGGGGGTCTGCGCTTCGATCGAGCCGTCGGAGAACATCACATAGGTGTTGTCTCCGGAATTGTAGGTGCCGATGATCGTCGCGGCGCTGGGGGGAGCCTCCTCCGCAGCCTCCTCTCGGTTCGTCTCCTCGGAAGCGGCGGGTTCTTCTTGGGAAGAGGCAAGCTCCGCATCGGGCTCCGGCGCAGGGGCAGATGCGGGCTCGGTCAGCGGCTCACGGAGATCGTCGCGGGCGGGTTCGTCCCCGCGCTCCTCCTCGGCCTCGTCCAGCCTGGGCTCGTCCCCGAAGAATGCCGTATCGGCGGGCATATTGCGGGATTCCGCGTAAGTCTCGCCGCCCCGCCCGGCCAGAAGGAAATCCGGGACCTTGACTTCGCCGACTTCGCCCTCGTCTCGGCGCTCACCCTCGTCGGAGGGCGCCTTGGGCGGAAAGGGAGAAAAACGCTCGCCAGCCTTCGCGGCGTCGGCCTCCTCTCCGCGGCTCTCGGCTGCGGGCTCGGGCCTATCGCCTTCCGCGAAAAGCGGCAGGTCAGGCTGCGTCTCGTCCTGGTTCTCGGTCTCTCCGCGGCTGAGCATTCCGCCGCCCAGCAACCCTCCCGCGAGAGCCGCCGCCGAAAGCCCGGTTGGCGAGGAGGAATCCTCGCCCCGAACCGCCTCATCGACGCCGCTGCGCAGGCGAGCAAGCTCTGACTGGATCCGGGCGAGTTTCGAGACCGCAGCGGTGATGCCCAGCAGAAGCGCGCCACAGGCGGCGCTGAAACTGCCGGCGATCACCATCGTCCAGCCACGTTCTATCAGAACGATATCCCATCCGAAGAAGGCAGCCAACAATCCGCCGACGATCATCGCAGAAGCGAGGGCCAGAAGAGCGATGATCATGCCGTCTCCATCATACGCAAACCAAGTCTTTCGAAGGCAAAGCTATGCCTCTATAGGCGAAAGGCAACCGCATGGAAAGATTGGCCAGAAAAAAGTCCGCCTCCGGACCGTTGCTCTTGAGGCTTGGGAGCTTTAACTAACGCATCACAGGTCGCTCAATCCAAAGGAGACGCCGATGTCGTTCACTCTGCCCGAACTGCCCTATGCTTACGATGCCCTGCAGCCCTATATGTCGCGCGAAACCCTCGAGTTTCACCACGACAAGCACCATGCGGCTTACGTCAACACCGGCAACAACCTGCTGAAAGGCACGGAATTCGAAGGCAAGAGCGTCGAGGAGGTCGTGAAAGGCTCCTACGGCAAGAACCAGGCTCTCTTCAACAATGCCGGTCAGCACTACAACCACATTCACTTCTGGATGTGGATGAAGCCCAATGGCGGCGGCGCTCTGCCCGGCAAGCTCGAGAAGAAGATCGTCGAGGATCTCGGCTCCGTCGACAAGATGAAGGAAGACTTCATCCAGGCGGGCGTCAGCCAATTCGGCTCCGGCTGGGCCTGGCTTGCCGTGAAGGACGGCAAGATCACGGTCATGAAGACTCCGAACGGTGAGAACCCGCTGGTGCACGGCGCTCAGCCGATCCTGGGCTGCGACGTGTGGGAGCACTCCTACTACATCGATTACCGCAACCGCCGTCCCGACTACATCAAGGCCTTCCTCGACAACCTGGTGAACTGGGAGCATGTCGAGGAAATGTTCGAAACCGCGATGAAGTAAGCGGATCTCTTGCGCCGCGTCAGACGGGCCTCCTCAGAGGCCCGTTCTGCTTTGGTCCAAGCCGCTGCCGCTGGCCCGCCAGAACTCCGCATTGGGTATGCAGCCGCCCGCATCGAAGCTGAATTCGGGCCGGATACGATTGAGGAAGTACATATCGATCGCGCCGATATGTTTGACGCCCACGGAGCCACGCGCCTCGGCTTCGAAAAAACGCGACACGTAGTGGAAGGTGCTGGCCGAAATATTGATGCGCCCCGGTTCGCAAGCCTCCTCGAGCCGCTGCGCGACATTCACCGCATTGCCCCAGATGTCGTAGGTGAAGCGTCGGTGACCGACAATACCCGCGATCGCGGGGCCTGTGTTGATCCCGATGCGCAGTTCCCAGGGATCGAGGCGCAGCCTTTCGCGCTGCCGGTTGGCGCTCCGGATATAGGACTGCATCTGAAGGCCGGCCAAGCAGGTGTCGATGGGGTGAGTGCGATTGGATGCCGGCAGCCCGCCGGCGCAGAGATAGGCATCGCCGACGGTCTTGATCGTCTCCAGCCGGTTCTCTGTCGCGATCTCATCGAAGCGCCCGAAATTCTGGTCGAGCTGGCTGAGGAGGCGAGCAGGATCGAGTGTTTCGGTGAGGAGAGTGAACTTCTTGAAGTCCGCGAAGAGGATTGTGATCGCCTCGTGGAATCGAGGCTCGACCTTCCCGTATTGCTGCAGCTCCTCGGCCACCGCCTCCGGTAAGATGTTGCGCAGAAGCCGGTCGGATTGGTCTCGCGCCTCCTCCGCCGAGGCCTTGGCCCGAGCGAGCTCATTCAGCAGGGCGTTGCGCTCCAGAAGCTGACGCCGCAGCTCCAGGAGAGCCATGGCCTGCTGCGCCAGACGGCGTACCGCCTCGCGCTGGGACGGGCGCAGCTCTCGCGGCTCGAAGGCCACGACGCACAAGGTCCCCAGGGCATAGCCGTCCCGGTTGATCAGGGGCATCCCGCAATAAAACCTCAGATACGGCTCCTGTGCGACGAGAGGCAGATCCTTGTAACGCTCGTGCGCAGCCAGATCGGGAATGTAGACGAGGTCGTTGGAGCAGACCGTGTGGCTGCAGACCGTGATCTCGCGCGGGCACTCGGTGAAGTCTGCGGGCAATCCGTATTTCGACTTCATCCATTGCCGGTGTTCGTCCACCAGGCTGACCAGAGCGACAGGACAACCGCAGATCTCGGCCGCAAGTTCGGTGATGGCATCGAAGGCGAACTCGGGCGGGGTATCGAGCACCTGATAGAGGGCAAGCGCCGCCAGCCGCTCGGTTTCGTTGACGGAGGACATCTCTTGCATCGGCCCGCTCCTTAGGCCCCAGCCCCTCGGATCAGCCTGCGCCGCGTCGTCTCCCCACTATACGCGCTTTTCGGGGGATTTCAGGGCAATTCGGCCTTGGCTCCATGGTTCAGGGAACACCAGGAACCAACCTGATCCTCCGTGCCTCCAGGAGTTCGCCGAATGAATCGGACTTCAAGTACTCAAGCTCCGCCACCCGGCTTTCCACGGCCGGATCGAGCCCGCGCAGCTCATCGTCCCCGTAGCCGGGGTGGCACATGACGAGCGGGACCCGGCCCAGATTCGAGAACGCGGCTTCGAAAATCCGGTGGGCAGGCACGGACAGATCGAATGGCGCAAAACCGGAGAAGCCCCGGTTCGTGACGAAGCCCGCCGCATGAGCCTGCCGGGCGAAGCCCCGCGCAAAGGCTCCGACAGCGAGCGCTTTCCCGCGCCCGATGGGACGGCGCAGGATCGAGACTGTGCCGTCGGCGGGATCGCGCAGCCAGACGCGCCCGGCATAGCCCCTCTGCCGGAGCACCTGGAGCAGAGCCCCCCTCACCCCGGGCAGCACGTGCACGTGCTGATGCCCGTCGATGAAGGACGGCGCTTCGCCATGAGCATCCTGGAAGGCGTCGAGCTGACGGGCGATCTCGCCCATGATCTCGTCCCAGTCCAACCGTCTCCGGAAGGCTTCGGCCACTAGCTCCCTGAGGGGCGGTAGGCGCCCCGTGGGAGCAAGCCGTGGCATGTTCGCCAAGGGCGCCCCGGTCGTGAGGTTGAGATGAAGGCCGATCCCGATCCGCCTCCGCAGCGGCTTCAGATCGGGCGCGGTGCGCCGCCAGGCGGGCATGTTGGTCATGGCCCCCGTGGCCGACAATCGCCCCATTTCCGCCAGTTCCGCGATCCCCCGGCTCACACCGTCGCTGAGGCCATAATCGTCGGCGCAAAGAATGGCGGTGCGGAATGAGGTCATGGAAGTCCTGAAATCGGCTTTGCCGCACCCTACCCCTCTTGAGCAAAGCTGCAAACTCGGCTCTTGATGCGCGCGGTCATGAGGGTTCAAAACCGTGGCGTCGCCCAAGCTCAGCGTCATCATTCCCGTCCATAACGAAAGCGCCAATATCGGGCCGCTCTGCGAGCGCCTGTTTCCGGTGCTCGAGCGCACCGGCCTTTCCTGGGAAGCGGTGTTCGTCGACGACGGCA
The DNA here is from genome assembly GCA_031181145.1 of Microvirga sp. GTDB lineage: Bacteria > Pseudomonadota > Alphaproteobacteria > Rhizobiales > Beijerinckiaceae > Microvirga. Next base: position 13,366 of record JAPSLB010000048.1, on the reverse strand, counting down.
GCCGGGACGATACTCTGGACGTCATCCGCTCCTTAAGCCGGATGGAGCCCCGGGTCGGAGCCATCTCGTTCAGCCGCAACTTCGGCAAGGAGATCGCCATCGCGGCCGGCCTCGACCACGCGCGGGGCAGCGCGGTGGTGATCATGGACGCGGACCTGCAGCACCCGCCGGAGATGATCGAAGCCTTCGTGGAGCGATGGCGGCAGGGCTACGACATGGTCTACGGACAGCGCACCGACCGCTCCGACGAGACGAGGGTGAAGCGCGGCTTCGCTCATCTGTTCTACCGCCTCTTCGCGCGTTTCGGCGAGATCGGCCTTCCCGAGGGCGCTGGCGATTTCCGCCTCATCGACCGCAAGGGGGTCGAGGTGCTGCGCACGATGGGCGAGAAGGCACGCTTCTCGAAGGGGCTCTATGCCTGGATCGGGTTCAAGAGCACCGGCGTGCCCTTCGTGGTGGAGGAGCGCCGCTTCGGCGCGTCCAAATGGAGCTTCCGTAAGCTCTTCCGTTTCGCCTTCGACGGCATCGCGGCCTTCTCCACGGTGCCCCTCCGGATCTGGACCTATCTCGGCTTCCTGATCTCGTTCTTCTCGATTGCGACCGCGCTCTACTTCCTGATCAGGACGCTTCTGTTCGGCTCCGATCTCCCGGGCTTCCCGAGCCTGATCGTGTCGATCATGTTTTTCTCCGGCATCCAGTTGATGTCTCTCGGCATCATCGGCGAATATGTGGGCCGTATCTTCGCGGAGGTGAAACGGCGGCCGCTCTATGTGGTCGCCGAGCGGATCGGCGGCGCAGCCGAAGTCTCGAACAGCCTCGTTCCCGAAAGCTATCAGCAACGCCGGGCCTGACCGATGTTCAAGAAGATCCTTTCCGTCGGCGGCTGGACGCTGGTCTCGCGCCTCACGGGATTCATCCGCGACGTGGTGATCGCCGCCGTCATGGGCGTCGGCCCGGTGGCCGATGCGTTCTTCGTGGCCTTCCGCATCCCCAACCACTTCCGCGCCATCTTCGGCGAAGGCGCCTTCAACAACGCCTTCCTGCCCACCTATGCGCGGGTGCTGGAGACCGGGGGAGAGAACGCCGCAAAGTCGTTTGCCAGCCGCGTCGTGACGTTGATGCTGATCGTGCAGATCGCCCTTCTGGTCGCGGCCTTCCTGGCCATGCCGAGCGTCGTGCGGTTTCTCGCTCCGGGCTTCTCGGACGATCCGGTCAAGTTCGATCTCGCCGTCTCGCTGACGCGGATCACCTTCCCGTATCTCCTGCTGATCACGATCGTCACCATCTATTCGGCGATCCTGAACGCCCATGATCGTTTCTGGGCTCCTGCGGCGGCGCCCGTCCTGCTGAACGTGGCAATAATCGTGGCGCTTGCGGTCGTGTACCTGTTCCCGAACGTGGGCTATGCCGCGGCCTGGGGCGTGACGATTTCCGGCGTCTTGCAGCTCGTGCTCGTGTGGTGGGAGACGAAGCGTGCCGTCGCATCGCCCGGCATCGAGCGCCCGCGCATGGACCTGCCGATGAAGACCTTCTTCAAGGCGCTCGGCCCCGCCGTGATCGGCTCCGCAGGCGTGCAGCTCGCCATCTTCGCGGATACGATCATCGCCTCGTTCCTGCCCACGGGCGCCGTGTCCTCCCTCTACTATGCAGACCGCCTCTATCAGCTGCCCCTCGGCGTGATCGGCATCGCGGCCGGCACCGTCCTGCTGCCGGAGATGAGCCGCCGCATCGCCGCTGGAGACGAGACGAGCGCCTATGCCGCGCAGAACCGGACGATCGGCCTGACGCTCGCCCTGGCCGCGCCCTTCCTGGTGGCCTTTCTGGTGATGCCGGATCTCATCATGTCGGCGCTCTTCCAGCGCGGCGCGTTCGATGCCGAGGCGGCCCGGCGCTCGGGCGCGGTCTTGGCGGCCTACGGGTTGGGCCTTCCGGCCGCCGTGCTCATCCGCTCCGCCGTCTCGAGCTTCTATGCCCGCTCCGACACCGCCACGCCGCTCATCGCGTCGCTCACGGCGGTAGGCGTCAACATTCTCGTGAAGATCCTGCTGATGGAGACCTACGGAGTGGTGGGTCTCGCCCTCGGCACGGCCATCGGCGTGTGGGTCAACCTCATCCTCCTCTTCGTGCTCGCCTACCGGCGCGGATGGACGGCCCCGAACCGCTCCCTCGGCAAGGCATGCCTGGCCATTGCGGTGGCGGGCATGCTCCTGGCGACCTTCGCGTGGTTCGCTCCGCCCCATCTGGAGCGCTGGACGGCCCTCCTCCCGGTCTGGCGCAGCGAGGCCCTGCTGGGTGTGCTCGGCATCGCCGGCGCGCTGGTCTACGGGGGCGTGCTGCTGGCCGGAATGAAGATCATGGGTGTGAGGCTGGCGCGCCGCTGAAGGACAGGGTGAACAGCTCACGCTCCCCCGAAAGACCCCGCAGCCGGTGAGGGCCGACGGACCGGACGGGAACAGGGCTGACCGATGCGACGCTCTCCGACATGATCACGGAACAGCCCAGAGGCTGGCAGAGAGCCTCCATGCGGCTTGCCTCGTTCACCGCGGGGCCGATCACGGTGAAATCGAGCCGGCCCGCAGCCCCGATGTTGCCGTAGAAGACATCCCCGCAATGGAGGGCGATGTCGAGATCGAGCGGTGTCTCATGGCCAGGAAGGCGATTGACGGCGGCATTCCGTCGAAGGGCCGTTTGCGCCGCGCGGATGGCAGCCGCGCAGGCCTCCTGCCGGGTGCGCTCCGCCGTGATGGGAAAGACGGCGAGAACGCCGTCGCCCAGGAATTTGAGAACCTCGCCACCCTGCTCCGCAACGGGCTCCACCATCGCTTCCAGATGTCGGTCGAGCCGGGCGATCAGATCCATTCCGGCTGTATCGGCAAGGGCCGTGAAACCCCTCAGATCGGCAAAGAACAAGGCTGCCGTGAGTGTCGTTCCGGAGCCGCGCCGGATTTCGCCGCTGAGGACCCGGCGCCCCGCCGATAGGCCGACATACGTGTCGAGCATGTCGACGGCCAGGTTGAGCAGGCAGATGCGGTAAGCGGCCAACGCCAACAGCGGCAGAACGGCATCGATGCGGGCGATTTCAGCCGGCAGGAAGCCGCCTGCGCGATCGCTGGAGAACGAGATGGCGACGCCCCGAAGATCGGGAGCCGTCTCGTTCTCGAAACTGATCAGGCGCGCAAGGTAATCCGTGCCGCCCTCGCGCCTCACATCGCCGAAGACTTCGAAGGGCTGCGGATCGGCATCGTCGAGCCGCCAGTGCTGCTCGGTCACTCCGATCCGCAGCATGGCCCCGAAAGGGCTGATCTCGAACGCACCTTCGTTGCGCTCATGCGACACCCCTTGGACCAGGATGCCTCCTCTGCGGGTCCAGACATGATTATAGACGCGAAAAGTCGGGTTGACCGTCGGCAGGGCCATATAGGCCCGGAGCAAGGGTATGCCCTCCCCGAGCAGTCTTTCGGCGCAACCCGTCAGGAGGGCACCCACGGTGGAGCCTTTGAAGCCCTGCTCGATGATCCAGCTTTCGAGATTCGACATGAGCGCAGCCTAACATCTCCGACGAGATGTCTCTCCTGCCGTTGCGAGGAATTCAGCGGCTCGCATGGCGTGTCGCGCCGCCGCTCCCTGCGATCTCCGTCAGGAGCTTGCGCCGTGCCGCCACGGCGAAGGGCCGCGTCTCGTCCGCGATTTCCACGAAGGCCCCCGGCCCGCCGATGACGCTCTGGGCGTAGTAATCCTCCAGCGGCATGCCGCCGGGCCCGCCGGGACGTCCGCTGCCCGGGCGGCGGATGGCGAGGGCATTGATGGTGAACCCCTTGGCGAGCGCATCGGCGCGCGCCTGCTCCAGGGGCCTGCCGTTCATGTTCGGCCCGTCGCCCGAGACGTCGATCACCTTCCGCGTGCCCTCGTAAGCGTTCTCCTCCACGAGGCGTACGGAGAAATCGATGGCGTTGGAGATGGAATTGTAGCCGGTGGCTCCGCGCGGCGCGCTCATGAGTTTGTCGGCAAAGACTTTCGCGCTCGCCTCGTCGCGGATCACATGCCAGTCCACGATCAGCACCTGGGAGCTCGGGCCGCCCCATTCCATGAAGGCCACCGCAATCGCCCCCGTGGGACCATCCTCGATGCCCGCCAGCACGTCCGGGCTCATGAGGGCATCGGCCCAGCCCTTCCGTTGCAGGCGCAGTTCGTCATCGTCGATGGAGCCCGAGCCGTCGGCGGCGAAGACGAGTTCGAGATCGACAGGCTCGGCGAAGGCCGGTGCCGTCAGCAGGCCAAGCGTCAGCAGGCCAAGAGAGATAAGGCTGGTCAGGATGGGGCGCATCGGGGGCTCCGGCAAGGGCACGATTCCGGAGCCATTTAGGGCAATGAAAAACCGGGGCCGCTCGGCCCCGGTTCACAAATCCTTGAAAGGGCGGGACAGCCCTCCCCCTTGCGAAGCCCCTCGCATGTCGTCACCGGCCTTGTGCCGGTGATCCCGATGACGAGGCTCGCGGCGCTCGTCCGACCAGGATGCCTCAAGCCGCCCTGGTCACCGGCTGCGAATGGGCAAAGGCCCAGTAGAGCTCGCGGGCGCGGCGATAGAACGGGCCGGGCTGGAGGTCCCGGCTGTCGATGCGCAGCACCGGCATCACCTTGGAATAGTTGCCCGAGGTGAAGATTTCGTCGGCTGTCGTGAAATCCTCGTAACGGAGCGTGGCTTCGACGACCGTCACGCCGTCGTCGCGCAGGAGCTGGATCACGCGCTGGCGAGTGATGCCGTTGAGGAAAGTACCATTAGGGAAAGGAGTATAGACCACGCCGTCCTTCGCCATGAAGATGTTGGTCGTGCCGGTCTCGGCCACATTGCCGAGCGCATCGAGGACCAGGGCGTTGTCGAATCCCTTCTCCTTCGCCTCGCGGATCACGCGGGCGTTGTTCGGATAGAGGGCGCCCGCCTTGGAATCGGTGGGCATGGATTCCAGGGTCGGGCGGCGGAAGCTCGACTTCATCACCGACATGCCGCCCGGCACCGGCATGGGCGCCTCGAAGAGGGAGAGGCAGAACTGGGTCGATTCCGGATCCGGCGCGATGGTGGCCAGGCCCTCGGCCTCGCCCCAATACATGGGCTTCACATAAAGCGCCGTGCCAGGGGCGAACTTCTTCACGCCCTCGCGCACCAGCTCCACGATGGCTTGCGGATCCATGGTCGGCTTCAGACCGATGGTGACGGCCGAGCGGTTCACACGGGCGCAGTGCAGGTCGATGTCGGGCATGACGCCCTCGAACACGCGCGCCCCGTCGAACACCGAGGAGCCGAGCCAAGAGACATGGGAGCGGGGTCCGATCAGGGGCGGGTTCCCCTCATGCCATGCGCCGTTGAACCAGTTCCAGGTCTGCGAATACCAAGCCACTTGTGTCGTCCTTTGGGTCAGAATGCCTGCCCTATCGAATCCTTTTGCGCCATCCCCGTCAATCGCCTGGGGAACTTGGACAAGATAAAGTCTTGTGATGAGACGCATGAGAGGGGATGATCATTCCTGAACAGCCACCCTTCCTCCAAACCAAGGACCGGGAGCATGTCGCCTCCTCTCTTTCCGGCCGATACGAAAGCGGTCGTCTTCGACGCTTACGGTACTTTGTTCGACGTGCATTCCGCCGTCGCACGCCATGCGGCACGGATGGGCCCGGAGGCGGCGCGCTTGTCAGAGATCTGGCGCGCCAAGCAGCTCGAATATTCCTGGGTTCTTTCGCTGGCCGGGCGCTACCGGCCCTTCTGGGCACTCACCGAGCAGGCGCTCGATTACGCCTTCGCCCGCTGTCCGGGTGCGGATTACTCCGTCCGTCCGCTCCTGCTCGATGCCTATCGCAGCCTCGACGCCTATCCGGATGTGCGGACGGCGCTCCAGGGCATCCGGGCCAGGGGCCTGCGCACGGCCATTCTGTCGAACGGCGATCCCGGCATGCTCAGTGCCGCCGTGAACTCGGCCGATCTCGCGGGCAGCTTCGATGCGGTTCTCTCGGTCGATGCCGCCAAGGTCTTCAAGACGAGCCCGGACGCCTATCAGCTGGCGATCGAAGAGCTGTCCCTCAACGAGGACGAGATCGTCTTCGTTTCCTCGAACCGGTGGGATGTCGCGGGTGCGGCGGCATTCGGCTTCACGGCCATCTGGGTGAACCGGCTCGGTCTACCGGACGAGTACGAGGACCTTGCGCCTCGCGCCGTCGTCGACACCCTGGAGAGGCTCCTCTAAGGGCCGTCATGGCCGGGCCTGTCCCGGCCATCCCGATGAGAGGAACGCCGCGCTTCGAGAATATCGGGATCACCGGCACAAGGCCGGTGATGACGAGGGAACGCGCGGAAGGCCGCTACCCCGCCAGCGCGGCCAGGATGCGCGCCCAGGAGCGCGTGCCCTTGTGGAAGCTCTGGAGGTCGTATTTCTCGTTCGGCGAATGGATGCGGTCGTCGTCGAGGCCGAAGCCCACGAAGAGGGTGTCGAGTCCGAGCGTGCGCTTGAAGTCGCCGCCGACCGGGATCGATCCGCCCATTCCGATGACGATAGGCTCCTTCTTCCATTCGTCGTGGAGCGCGGCCTTCGCCACGGTGAGGGCCGGGAAGTCGTGCGGCAGGGCAAGCGCCCGCGAGCCCTTGTGCTTGATGAATTCCACCGAGCAATCGGCGGGAATGCGCTCGCGCACGAAGGCCTGGAAGTTCTCCGAGATCTTCGCGGGGTCCTGATCGCCCACGAGGCGGAAGGAGATCTTGCAGCTCGCCTGCGCGGCGATGACCGTTTTGGTCCCCTCGCCCGTGTAGCCGCCGATGATCCCGTTCACGTCGCAGGTGGGACGCGACTGGATCTGCTCGATGAGCATGCGCCCCTTCTCGCCGGCGGAGTGCTTCAGGCCGACCTGGCCGAGGAAATCCTCCTCCGTGAGGTTCAGGCCCCGCCACTGCTCTAGAACCTGCGTCGGCGTTTCGGGCACACCGTCGTAGAATCCTGGAATCGTGATGCGGCCGTTCTCGTCGTGGATGTCGGCGATGATCTTCGCGAGCACATGGATCGGGTTGCGGGCCGCGCCGCCGAACTGGCCGGAATGCAGATCGCGGTCCGCGCAGCGCACGATCACCTCCTCATAGACCATGCCGCGCAAGGAGGAGGTGATGGCGGGCGTGTCCTTGTCCCACATGCCCGTATCGCAGACGAGCGCCACGTCGGCCTTCAGCTCGTCCTTGTTGGCCTCGATGAACTCAGGCAGGAACTTGGAGCCGTCCTCCTCCGCGCCCTCGACGAGGAAGGTGATGTTGATCGGAAGCGATCCGGTTTCCGCCTTCCAGGCGCGGCAGGCCTCCACGAAGGTCATGACCTGGCCCTTGTCGTCCGCGGAGCCGCGGGCGCTGATGGCCTTGCGGCCGTCGGGCAGCGTGATGATGCGCGGCTCGAAGGGCGGCGTCTCCCACAGCTCCAGCGGGTCGACCGGCTGCACGTCGTAATGGCCGTAGAACAGCACGTGCGGCTTCGCCTCGCCCCTGGCGTGCGCGACCACAGCCGGATGCCCGCCCGTCTCGCGCAGGCTGGCCTCGATGCCGATGCCCTTCAGCTCGTCCACGAGCCACTGGCCTGCGATGCGGCAATGGTCCTTGTAGGCGGGATCGGTGGAGATCGAAGGTACCTTCAGCCACTGGAACAGGCGCTCCAGGGAGGCATCGAGATCGGCATCGATACGGCTGAGAACTTGGTCGAGCTGGGACATGACGGTCCTTTAGGTTGAAGAATCTGTGCGGTTGCGCGGCAAGGTGCGCCTAAGACGAGCAAGCTGCAAGGGGGCTCAGCTCCTCATGGCCGGGCTTGTCCCGGCCATCCCGATCGGGAGAGCGGCGCGCTCGACGGAACGAGATCACCGGCACAAGGCCGCCGATGGCGGAAGGAGCGGGTGTCCTACCGCCGCAGCAATCCGCCCAGCGTCCCCCGCACGATGGCGCGGCCGAGGGAGCCGCCATGGCGGCCGCCGATGGACTTGCCGATCTCGGCGGCGATGTTGCCGACCGTCTGATTGACGATGGTGCGCGTCACCTCGCGGGTGACGCGCTGGCCCACGGTCAGGGTGCCCTTGCGCTGCGTCTTGGCGCCGAAGAGCCCTCCGATCATGTCGAGGATGCCGCCGCCGCCTTCCGCCGCCTTGGCGTCGGCGGCGGCCTGCTCGGCACGCTTGGCCAGCATCTCGTAGGCGGATTCCGGATCGATGGCCTGATCGTATTTCCCCTTCATCGGGCTCGAGGCCAGGATCCGCTGACGCTCGGCCGGTTCGATGGGGCCGACCTGCGCCATCGGTGGCGCGATGAGCGTGCGCTCCACCATGGAGGGCGCCCCCTTGCCTTCGAGCGTCGAGACCAGGGCCTCGCCGACGCCGAGCTCCGTGATCGCCTTCTCCGTATTGAAGGCGGGATTCTGGCGGAAGGTTTGCGCTGCCACCCGTACCGCCTTCTGTTCGCGGGGCGTATAGGCGCGAAGCGCGTGCTGCACGCGGTTGCCGAGCTGCGCGAGGACCGTCTCGGGCACGTCCATCGGGTTCTGCGTGACGAAATAGACGCCAACGCCCTTGGAGCGGATGAGGCGCACGACCCGCTCCACGGTCTCGACGAGCGCCTTCGGGGCATCGTTGAACAGGAGATGCGCCTCGTCGAAGAAGAACACGAGCTTGGGCTGATCGAGGTCGCCCACTTCAGGCAACTCCTCGAACAATTCCGACATGAGCCACAAAAGGAACGTGGCGTAGAGGCGCGGATTGTTCATGAGCTTGTCCGCGGCCAGAACGTTCACGACGCCGCGCCCGTCGCGGTCGGTGCGCATCAGGTCCCTGATGTCGAGCGCCGGCTCCCCGAGGAACTCGTCGCCGTTCTGGTTCTCCAGCACCAGCAACTGGCGCTGGATCGCGCCGATGGTGGCCTTCGACACATTGCCGTAAGTGGTGGTGAGACCGCTCGCATTGTCGGAGATGAGCTGCAGGAGCGAACGCAGATCCTTCAGGTCGAGAAGAAGCAGGCCCTGCTCGTCCGCAATGCGGAAGGCGATGTTGAGAACGCCCTCCTGCGTGTCGTTGAGGTCGAGCAGACGCGAAAGGAGCAGCGGCCCCATCTCTGAGACGGTCGCCCGGATGCGATGTCCCTGCTCGCCGAAAATATCCCAGAACACGACCGGGAATTGGTCCGGCCTGTACTCGATGCCGATGTCCTGCGCCCGCTTGACCAAGGGTTCCTTACCGTTTCCCGGAGCCGCGATGCCGGAGAGATCGCCTTTGATGTCTGCGGCGAAGACCGGGACGCCCGCATTGGAGAAGCCTTCCGCCAGCACCTGCAGCGAAACGGTCTTGCCCGTTCCCGTCGCCCCCGTGATGAGGCCGTGGCGGTTCGCGAGCTTCAAGTCGAGATATTCCGGCTTGGTGCTTCTGCCGATGAAGATCTTGCCGTCCTCGAGCATCATATCCTCTCCCGATTCCCTACAAGGATCTTAGAAGCCCTGTGGCTAGTTTCCACTCCAGGACTTTTCGAATGGGATTCCCAGAATAAATAGTTTATAGCTAAACCATCTTTCCCACCAGCATCAGGAGAATCATATGGACGAGCTCATCGCCCGCGTGACCCAGAAGACCGGCCTCGATCAGGCGACCGCCCGCAAGGCCGTCGGCCTCATCCTCGGCTATCTCCAGAAGGAAGGCCCCCAGAACGAGGTGAACCAGCTGATCGCCGCGCTCCCTGGCGCCCAGGATGCCATCGAGGAGGCCAAGACCGGCGCCGGCGGCGGCATGATGGGCATGGTCGGCTCCATGGGCGGCGGCGTGATGGCGCTCGGCGGCCAGCTCATGGGCATCGGCGTATCCATGGGCCAGATGCAGCCGCTCGGCAAGGAGCTCTTCGCCTATGGCCGCGAGAAGGCCGGCGAGGACGCGATGGGCGTCATCATGGGCTCCATCCCCGGCCTGTCGCAGTTCGTGTAAGGCCGGTCGAGGCCCTCGGCATCGTGGCCTTCCTTCCTCGTCATGGCCGGGCGCGTCCCGGCCATCCCGGTCTCTGAAGCGACGGACCGGAAAAGACGGGCCCCCGGACCGATCTGGGTGACGAAGTGGTGGCGATCCAGGCGGCGCGGATAGACCGCGACTGACTTCCCGCCTCCTCGTCCTTTGGGGGCATTCCCACATCCGGTCCGACCCGGTATCTTCCGGCGCGATCACGCTGCCCTCCTCCGGACGAGGATCCTCATGGACGCATTGTCATTTGCCGCCGATTTCCCTGAAGCGACCCGGGAGCAATGGCTCGAGCGGGTTGCGGGGGTGCTCAAGGGGGCGGAATTCGAGGCGAAGCTGGTCGCCCGCAGCCGGGACGGCCTCGAGATCCAGCCGCTTTACCCGAAAGCCGAAGGCGCCGGCCGGATCGCCCGCGCGGAAGCGGGGCGCTGGCGCATCGCGCAGCGCCTGGATCATCCCGATCCGGCCGCGGCCCAGGAGCTCGCCCTGCTCGACCTCGAAGGCGGCGCCGACGCCCTCACCCTGGTGACCCACCAGGCCCCTGCCGCGCGCGGCTTCGGGGTCAGGATCGACAGCCTCGAGGATCTCGAGCGGGCCTTGTCCGGCGTGCGGCTCGAGCTCATCCATCTGCGTCTCGATGCGGGCCACGGCGGCCCCGACCTTGCCGAGCGCCTCGTCGCGCTCGCGGAGCGGCGCGGGCACGCGCTCTCCGAGCTGTCGCTCGATCTCGGCCTCGACCCGATCGGCGCTCTCGCGGCCTCAGGCCGTCTCCCGCTCGCGTGGGACGCCGTCTCGGCCCGCCTGGGCACGCGGCTGGCCGAGCTTGCCGCGAAGGGCTTTGCCGGCCGCGCCCTTCTGGCCGACGGGCGGGTCTATCACGAGGCCGGCGCCGGCGAGGCGCAGGAGCTCGCCGCGGTGCTGGCCACGGGCGTGGCCTATCTGCGCGCGCTCACGGCGCACGGCCATGCGCTCGATGCGGCGCGGCAGGCGCTGGCCTTCCTGCTGGTGGCCGATGCGGACGAGTTCCTCACCGTGGCCAAGTTCCGGGCGCTGCGCCGCCTCTGGGCCCGGGTCGAGCAGGCGAGCGGTCTCGCGCCCCAACCCCTGCGCCTGCACGCGGAGACCGCCTGGCGCATGACCACCCGGCGCGACCCCTGGGTGAACCTGCTGCGCACCACGGTGGCCACCTTCGCGGCCGGGATCGGCGGGGCGGATGCGCTCACGGTGCTGCCGTTCACGGCCGCGCTGGGCTTGCCGGACGCCTTCGCGCGCCGGCTCGCGCGCAACACCCAGCTCATCCTGCTTGAGGAGGCCCATCTGTGGCGGGTGGCCGATCCGGCCGCCGGCGCGGGCGGGTTCGAGGCGCTGACCGAGGCGCTGTGCGAGAAGGCCTGGAGCCTGTTCCAGGAGATCGAGCGCGAGGGCGGCATCGTCGAGAGCCTGCGGCAGGGAGCGCTGCAAGGCCGGATCGCGGCGGTGCGGGCCGCGCGGGAGAGGGCCGTGGCCACGCGCCGGGAGCCGATCACCGGCACGAGCGAGTTCCCGCACCTGCACGAGGCGGACGTGGCGGTGCTGCTGCCGGCGGCCCGTGCGGCGCGCGAGGCCGCGGAGCCGGCCGCCGTGACCGTCGCTCCCTTGCCGTCGCTCCGCACCGCTGAAGCCTTCGAGCGGCTGCGGGATCGCTCGGACGCCCATTTGGCCCGGACGGGCGCGCGCCCGAGGGTGTTTCTGGCCAATCTCGGCCCGGCCGCGGCGTTTACGGCCCGGGCGACCTTCGCCAAGAACTTCTTCGAGGCCGGCGGAATAGAGGCCGTGACGAACGACGGGTTTTCCGATCAGGACAAGCTACGCGCGGCTTTCATCGAGAGTAAAGCAAAGCTTTCGTGCATCTGCTCGTCCGATGACATTTACGTTATCCATGCAGAGGAGACGGCAAAAACCTTGCGAGAGGCCGGATCGGCACCCATTTATCTGGCATGGCGCCCGGGAGAACGCGAAGAAGAGCTGACCCGCGCCGGCATCACCACTTTCATCTATGCTGGGTGCGACACCCTCAAGGTTCTGAGCGAAGCCCTGGATGAGGCTTGCACCTGAACCTGTGAGCCGTCCTCCCGGCCTTCGAGAACCGGGAGGATCACGGGTTCATGATATTTACAAAGCGAACGGCTGTGGCCCTGGGCCTCGGCTTGACGATGATCGGCGGCGCCTTTGCCGCCCCTGGCGCCAAGCATGACGGGATCTGGAGCGTCCAGCTGGCGACGGATTCCGGAACGTGTGACAGCAGCGACAGCTATTCCATTGCCGTCGAGAACGGCAGGGTTCGTTACATCCCCGGTCCCGGATCCCCTCCGGCGACCGTATCGGGCCGGGTCGGTCCTGACGGATCGGTCGATCTGGACATCCGCCGCAGCATCGCCAAAGCCGATGCCAGCGGCCGTCTGAAGGGCAGATCGGGCTCGGGCACCTGGCAATTGGCCATGCTCGGCTGCTCGGGCCGCTGGACGGCCCAGAAGCGCGCGGCTTAATCCTTCGTTCTGGAGTCATCCCTCCCGCCTCGCCATCCCCCCTTCCACCTCGTCATCCCTCCTTCCACCTCGTCATCCCCGGGCTTGTCCCGGGGATCCCCGCCTGTGAGGCGCGGCGCTCCCCGAGACGGGATGGCTGGGGCAAGCCCGGCCACGACAGAGCCGTGCCGCGTCAGGAACCCCATACGGAACCTCACGTTATTCCAGCCTATCCCTGGAGGGCATGGAGTTTTCGATGCGGACGATGACCTGGCTCGGCGCGGTGGCCTGTGCGGCTTCCCTTCTTGCGCCCGACGCCCAAGCACAAACGAAGAGGTTCGACGGCAGATGGAGCGTGGAGGTCGTGACCGAACAGGGCGCCTGTGACCGGGCCTATCGCTATTCCGTGATCGTGGAGAACGGGCGCGCGCGTTATGGCGGGCCGGAGCAGTTCAACGTGAACGGCCAGGTGCGGCCGAACGGCTCCGTCACCGCCAGCATCTCGCGCGGCCAGGACCGTGCCAACGTGACCGGCAGGCTCGAGGGCAATTGGGGCCGCGGCACCTGGAACACCTCCGGCGGCCGCGCCTGCTCCGGCTCCTGGAATGCCGAAAAGCGCGGCTGAGCACTAGACCATGCGCGGATAGCTTCGTGGATTCGGATGTCCTAGAATGGGCTTGAGCCATTTCCTCTCTCGTTCCATAAGGGCATTCGTTTCAAGGTCATGACGGGTCTTCCGGATTTTACGAGGGTCGCTTTTGCCGAGGCTTGCCAGGCCTTTTCGGCGCCGGGTCCGGGCGCCGCGGAGCCCTGGCTGACGCCGGAGGGGATCGCGGTGAAGGGCTCCTACGGCCCCGCGGACC
>JAPSLB010000086.1 GCA_031181145.1 Microvirga sp. | reverse complement strand
CGCTCCAGCGTGAGCCTGCTCGCGTTCACGTGGTCGAGCATGATCGGCACGAGCGTCTGCACGCCGGTCATGCCGGAGGGCGTGTTGGGATAGGCCTTGTCCTTCTCCTCGCGGGTATGCGGCGCGTGATCGGAGCCGAGAATATCCGCGATGCCCTCATCGAGCCCCTGCCAGATCGCGGCGCGATGATATTCGTCCCGCACGGGCGGGTTCATCTGCACATAGGTGCCGAGGCGCTCGTAATCGTCGGGCGCAACCAGGGTGAGATGGTGAGGCGTGACCTCGACGGAGACGAGATCCTTGTGATCCTTCAGAAGCGCGATCTCCTCCGCGGTGGTGACGTGGAGCACGTGGATGAGCGCGCCGGTCTCCCGCGAGATGCGCACGAGGCGCTGCGTGCAGGCGAGCGCCACTTCCGCCGAGCGCCAGACGGGATGCGAACGCGGATCGTTCTCGACGCGAAGCTCCTTGCGCGCACGCAGCATCGCCTCGTCCTCGGAATGGAAGGCGGCGCGGCGGCGGGTGCGGCGCAGGATATTGGCGATGCCCTCGTCGTCCTCGACCAGGAGCGAGCCGGTGGACGACCCCATGAACACCTTGATGCCGGCGGCTCCCGGAAGGCGCTCCAGCTCCGCGACGTCCTCCGCATTCTCGTGCGTGCCGCCGACCCAGAAAGCGAAATCGCAATGCATGCGGCGATGGCCGCGTTGCACCTTGTCGGCGAGCGCCTCGGGGCTCGTGGTCTGCGGGTCGGTGTTGGGCATCTCGAAGACCGCCGTGACGCCGCCCATGACCGCCGCACGGGAGCCTGTTTCCAGATCCTCCTTGTGATCGAGGCCGGGCTCACGGAAATGCACCTGCGTGTCGATGACGCCGGGAAGGATGTGCAGGCCGCGGCAATCGATCTCCCGGCCCGCGGAGGCCTGCGAGAGATCGCCGATGGCCGCGATGGTGCCGGCCCTCACGCCGATATCGCGCTCGACGCGTCCGTCGTGGTTCACCACGACGCCGCCTTTCAGGATCAGGTCGAAGGTTTGGGGCATGGCGATCTCTTCCCTTGAGGCTCGTGCGAAGGGGGCATATGTCACGCTAATCGTGAAGTGCAACTGGAGCGGGACATGCCGTCAGTCCATTTAGCCGACCGGGGCGTGGTAAGGGTTTCGGGCGAGGACGCCAAGAGTTTTCTCGACGGCCTCATCACCTGTGACCTGGACCGGGTCTCTCCGCAGGCCGCCCGGCTCGGCGCCCTCTTGACGCCTCAGGGCAAGATCCTGTTCGATTTCATGGTGTTCCAGGCGCCCGAGGAGATCGGCGGCGGCTATTATCTGGACACCTTCAAGGTCTTCGCCCCCGATTTCGTCAAGCGTCTCGGCTTCTACAGGCTGCGGGCGAAGGTGGCGATCGAGGACCTGTCGGAGGCCATGGCCGTCGTGGCGGGCTGGGACGAGCCGAGACCCGACGACGAGGTGGGCCTCGTCGCGCAGGACCCTCGCCTTCCCGAACTCGGCTGGCGCGCGATCGTGGCGGCGCAGGATGCGGCGGAATTCGCGAAAGCTCCCGCTGAGGCCTACCACGCTCACCGCATCTCGCTCGGCGTGCCGGAAGGGGGCCGCGATTTCCTGTTCGGAGACGCCTTCCCCCACGAGGCGCTGATGGACCAGTTGCACGGGGTCGATTTCGACAAGGGCTGCTATGTGGGCCAGGAGGTCGTTTCCCGCATGCAGCACCGGGGAACGGCGCGCACACGCATCGTGCCCGCCGTCTACGAGGGGGGTTTTGCCGCCGATGTCGGCGTGGAGGTGACGGCGGGCGACAAGGCGCTCGGCAAGACAGGCTCCGGACTGGAAGGGCGGGGCCTCCTGATGATCCGCCTCGACCGCGCCGCCGATGCGCTGGCGGCCGGACACCCCATCCTCGCCGGCGGAATTCCCGTCCGACTGGAAAAACCGGGCTGGGTGAACTTTCCTTACCCAGGGGAAGGTGATACTCAATCGGGAGCAGAACCGGCCTAGGACTTGATTCAACGGAACCGGATCGACCGAAACTGCGTTAGCCGCGAACGGACCTCTTACGTGCCGGAAGCCATGCGCGAAGAGTTCCTTTCCAAGGGTTTCTCGATGATTGCTGTACAAGCGCGACCGACGGCGCAGGACAAGGATCGCTTCCAGCTTCTTGTCGATGCCGTCACGGATTATGCCATCTTCATGCTTGATCCCAACGGCATCATCGCAAGCTGGAACTCCGGAGCGCAGCGCTTCAAGGGTTATCTCGAAAGCGAAATTCTTGGAGAGCATTTCTCGCGGTTCTACACCGACGAGGATCGTGCCACGGGGCTGCCCCAGCGCGCGCTCGAGACGGCCGCCAGAGAAGGCAAGTTCGAGATCGAAGGATGGCGTGTGCGCAAGGACGGCACCCATTTCTGGGCCCATGTGGTGATCGACCCGATCCGGGACGGCCATGGCAACCTTCTGGGCTATGCCAAGATCACCCGCGACCTCACCGAGCGCCGCAAGGCCGAGGAAGCGCTGCGGGAGAGCGAGCGGCGCTTCCGCCTGCTGGTGCAGGGCGTCACGGATTACGCCATCTACATGCTCGATCCCGAAGGCTACGTGTCGAACTGGAACCCGGGGGCCCAGCGCATCAAGGGCTATGACGAGGACGAGATCCGCGGCCAGCACTTCTCCCGGTTCTACACGGACGAGGACCGCGCCACGAACCTGCCGCGACGCGCTCTCGAGATCGCCAAGCGCGAAGGCAAATTCGAGGCCGAGGGCTGGCGCGTGCGCAAGGACGGCACGCGCTTCTGGGCCAGCGTCGTCATCGACCCGATCTACGACGACCAGAAGAAGCTGATCGGCTTCGCCAAGATCACGCGCGACATCACCGAGCGCCGCAACGCGCAGGAGGCCCTGGCACAGGCTCAGGCCGCCCTGTTCCAGTCGCAGAAGATGGAGACTATCGGGCAACTGACCGGCGGCATCGCGCACGACTTCAACAATCTGCTGACGATCATCGTCAACAACCTGGACCTCCTGACCCGCCACGCGACCGGAGCCCGAGAGACCCGCCTCATCGAGAGTGCGCAGCGCGCCGCCGAGAGAGGAGCGAAGCTGACCCAGCAGCTTCTGGCCTTCTCGCGCCGCCAGCCCCTCCAGCCGGCGCTGCACAATCCGATCACGCTCATCGAAGGCTTCGAGACCGTCCTGCGCCGCGCCTGCGGCGAAACGGTGGGACTTACACTCCCCCTTCCCGCCCGCATCAGCACGATCAACGTGGACGCCGCGCAGTTCGAGGCCGCTCTCCTCAACCTCGTCGTCAATGCCCGCGATGCCATGCCGGAGGGAGGCGAACTGACGATCACCCTCGGCGAAGTCGCCGTGGATGAGAAGCGCGCCGCAACCATGAACATCCCGGCGGGCCCCTATGTGTCCCTGGCGGTACGGGACACGGGCGTCGGCATGAGCAAAGAAATTGCCATGCGCGCCTTCGAGCCCTTCTTCACCACGAAGGAGGTCGGCAAGGGCACGGGCCTCGGCTTGAGCCAGGTCTATGGTTTCATCACGCAATCGGGCGGGCATATCGAAGTGAGCAGCGAGCCGGGCAAGGGCACGACGATCATCATGCTGCTCCCGGCCCAGGGAGATGGGCCGGACGCGTCCGGCGAGGAGGATTCCGCCGACGCCGTCAGGCCCATCCGCGATACGGCCGGAACCGTGCTGATCGTCGAAGACGAGCCCGCCGTTCTGGAAGTGGCGACGGAGATCTTCGACAGCCTCGGCTACGATGTGTTGACTGCGTGCGACGCCACGGAGGCGATCGCGGTGCTGGAACAGGACGCGCCCATCCACGTCCTGTTCAGCGACGTGATCATGCCCAACGGCATGAACGGGGTGGAGCTCTCCCGCAGGGCGCGCCAGCTGCGGCCGGGCATCAAGGTTCTGCTCGCCTCCGGCTATCCCATGTCGGCCCTGCCGTCCGAAGGGTTCGAGGAGGGGATATCCTTCATCAGCAAGCCCTATCGATGGACAGAATTGGCCGACAAGCTGCGCGCGCTGCGGGTCGGCTCCTGATCGTTCGTCCATCGCCTCGATGGTCGTCGTCGCGGGCGTCCATCGGCTCAGGCCAGGGACCTGCGATGCGCGTTCCGGCTTCATCGGCATGGGAATGCCATGCATCAGCCGCCGCACTTGCGCGAGAATCACCTGAACGTCCAGCACGCGCCCGATCGAGGCGCATCCGCTCGGGCTTCTCGTGACCGTCGGGAAGGCGGGCCCCGTCGCCAACCCCATTCCCTTCATCCTGGACGAGGCCGGAACCCTGGGCGGTCGGCGACGCGCCGCCCGAATCCCTCGCCGCGCAGCGAAGGGCAAGCGGAAGGTGAGCCAGAACCGGCCGGCCGATCCGCCGCTCGCCCTCTTTCCGGCTGAACAGGCACGAGCCCCGCAGCCTGTCATTCCAGATTACGATTCATGGCAACGGACGATCCGGGCGGGGACAATATGCCTGCGCCACACCGGATGGGTCTCAGCCGCCTCTCGGACAACAACCTCTTATCGGCACTCTCTTCCGAGGTATATCCGAAAGTATACTATAGATTATTCTAATTTAGACACATCATACAGAGCGATGTTGATACTATAATTGCCACATATTAGGCATAACAAAACACATATTTGTCAACTACGTTCATATTTAGGCCACATACCCGATTATTACTGCCTGCGCTTCGAGCATCATCTGTAGCGTAACCCCTCAGTTCATATCAATACACCAACATACGCAGGTTTTGCTGCGTGGTGAGGCTGTCGTGAACACCGCTTGGATCCTTTGCAGGAGCCAAGCGGACGACCTCGGCTGCCCGCGGGACCGCTGTAGCACCAGGAGCACATTCCCTTGCTCCTGAAGGTCTCTCCACGTGCAGACCCCAACCAAAGGTGGATCAAGAATGGCCAATCTTCTGTTCTCGACCGGGTTCGAAGGCTCGGTTTCCCTGGGCT